>NZ_JAQITA010000013.1 GCF_028618575.1 Bartonella sp. ML70XJBT.G
CGGGGATTTTCTGCTTGAAGAGATGGGAAGTTTGCTGCATGGTGAACATTC
Source organism: Bartonella sp. ML70XJBT.G (assembly GCF_028618575.1). Classification (GTDB taxonomy): domain Bacteria; phylum Pseudomonadota; class Alphaproteobacteria; order Rhizobiales; family Rhizobiaceae; genus Bartonella. Next base: position 52 of record NZ_JAQITA010000013.1, read on the forward strand.
TCTTGGATAATATTGCTGTGGGGGGCTTGATGCTACAGAGTTCGTGGTTTTTGCCGTTTTTACTGCTCTTATGCTTTTGGGTTGTTTCCTTGGCTTTTCTTTATAGGATGGCTGCGCGGCGTAAAGTGACAGGGTGGATGTTTTGGTGGTGGATGATATCGTATGGCATTCTTGTTGCCTTCTTCGGTTTTCTTTTCGCTGGTGTGAAGAGAGAGGGTATGAGCGCAGAGTTGTTGTGGAAGGGGGTAGCATTTTCCTGCTTGTTTGGCATTGTCCTTGGTTTGCTGTATGCGGGTGTGAAGAGTATGCCTGCTCTCTGGGGGAGATTCGTGAAAGCAGTGGTGTTTTGCTGCATGGTGGGTGTTTTCCTTCTGCTTGCTTTTGTGGGAGCCAGAAATATTGCTCTCTTAAATGCAATATTCTGGACCGGGTTGGTGTTTGCTCTCCTGTTGAAATTGCTTTTAGTTTTGCTGATACGGGAGAAAGGTAAGGGGTTCGTGCAGAGCTTGTCGTGGCTTGCGGAGTTTGTGCTGTCGTTTTGCTGTTGTGGAACAAACGTGGTGTTTATTACTGGGATCGCGAGGGATATGGGGGGTGCGTGGGGGGTGCTTTTGAAGGGAATAGCCTTTCTTTGCATTACTGGAGTCATTTTGTACTTTGCTCTTGTGGGAGTGAAAAGTAGGGAGTTTATGTGGGGGGGATCTTTGAAGCTAATATCGCTTCTTATTGTGTTGGATATGCCTTTGGCTTGGCTGATATGGAAGCTGGGTATGTGGAGGGGGGATGGTGTATCTATCTTGAAACACTTGGTGTTTTGCAACATTGTTGGAGTCTTGTTGGGTTGTGCTGTTGTGGGAGCGAAGAGTAAGGGGCTCGCGTGGCTGTGGTTTTCAAAGGATTGGGTATTTTACTCCATTTGTGGATTTCTTTCCCTTTTTCTTTATGAGGGAGCAAGGTGTGCTCTTGTGGTGGGCGAGGCATTCTGGCGCTAGGGGGTGTTTTGCTCCATTGTCCGTGTTATCTGTGGCTGAGAGAGTGCTTTTCGCTTTGAGAGGGAGCAGCTGTCTGCGTTGATAGCACGGGGATTTTCTGCTTGAAGAGATGGGAAGTTTGCTGCATGGTGAACATTCTCTTGGATAATATTGCTGTGGGGGGCTTGATGCTACAGAGTTCGTGGTTTTTGCCGTTTTTACTGCTCTTATGCTTTTGGGTTGTTTCCTTGGCTTTTCTTTATAGGGTGGCTGCGTGCCGTGGGGTGATGGGTTTGATGTTTTGGCGGTGGGTGATGATTTATGGCATTCTTGCCGCCTACTTGGGTTTTGTTTGTGCTGGTGTGGGTTGTGGAGCTGTGAGCGCACAGTTGTTGTGCAAGGGGGCAGTATTTTCCTGCTTGTTTGGCATTGTCCTTGGTTTGCTGCATGGGGGCGTAAAGAGTCTGCCTGCCGCGTGGGGGCTGGTTGTGCAGGCATTGGCATTTTGTTGCTTTTCCGGCGTTATCCTTCTGATTGCTTTTGAAGGAGTTATGCATATTGGTATCATGAGGGGGATATTCTTGAAAGGGTTGGTATTTGCTCTCCTGTTGAAATTGCTCGTGGCTTTGCTGATGCGGGAGGGTGATGATGCAGTCTTGCAGAGGTCGTTGCGTGTTTTGAATTGTCTGCTGGTTGGTTGCATTTGGGGATGTGCCTTGATGTTTGTTGCTGCAGGAGTCGAGCACTTGGGGTGGAGTTGGCTTTGGTTCTCGAATGTGTTTGTATTGATTGGTATCAATGGATTTTTCTCTCCTTTTCTTTATCAGGGAGCAAGATGTGCTCTTGTGGTGGGGGAGGCGTTTTTTAAGAGAGTGGGCTTGATGGGACGCTCCAGATAACGCCGTGGCGTTGCGTGGTGTTCACAAGAACAGCGATAGCGATAGGTTTTTTTGTCAAACCAAAGACCTATTTTGCCTTCAAAATCACCGGAACGTTGTTTGGCAATATTCATAATAACGCTTGGGCGTTTTTCTAAATCTGCTTTTTCTTGTGTGAGAGAGGCTGCAAAAATTTTGTCTTCTAAGGATCTATTGCGCCAAATGGTGATGATGTTAAAAGCATTGGCACCAATCTCTGAGGCGCCTTTAATATCTTCTGTGCCTGGGATATCTTTATCGAGCCCTCCTTTGCGGGCATGGGCAACAAGATGAATGTGCACATTGTTTAAAACAGCCCAATCAACCATTTTATAAACCGCTTGTTCTTGACCGGCATAGTCATCTGAGGCAATGCCAAGCCGCATGAGACTGTCGATGATAAATTGATCGCAGCCATAACGCGCGCGGCAATAGTCAAAGACATTGAGCAGGGTGTCGACGTTCGATTTGCCCACATGTTCATAAAGAATAAGCCCATCATCCAAAAATTGGAGAACCCGTTCAATCATTTCTCTTGTGGGTTGTTCTAAGCCGCCGGTTTGTTTGGTTAAACGGCGTAGAGATTGTGCGCCTTTCATTTCTAGAGAGGCTAAGCAAAGACGGCTGTTTTGCGAAATCCAATGGGGAATGCAGTCTGATAACAATTGGCTTTTTCCTGCTCCACTGGCTCCACTCCAGAGCGTTAATTCTGCGGGGCGAAAATGCAATTTGCCATTCAGTTTGGGATAGGGAAGCGTATAACCAATATGTTGTTCGGGTTCTGGCCAAAACAGTCCTATGACTTGCTCTTTATAGTCTGAGGCGTGCCGTAAACCTTCTGGCGCAAAGCTTTTTGCTGCGGCAAAGGCTGCTCTTATGGTGGCGGCATCAATCCCTGCGGTGAGACAGTCATTGGCATCTTTGCGTGGTAAGCGTACACGGTAGCAGCGGTGACGACCAAGCCTGCTGGCAATCTCATGGGCTGCTTCTTCGCCAGGTTTATCCATATCGGTGGCTAAAAAAATGGTTTCAAAGGATTCTAAATGGTCAAATTCATTTTCAATCCAGTTTTGTTTGCCTCCACTGCCTCCTCCAAACGGTACCGAGACCGCGGGATATCCATAGGCGGCAAGTGAGAGTGCATCAATTTCTCCTTCCGTGATAACAAGAATTCTATTGGTGGTGGTCTGATTGGCGCTCCCATGGCTGGAAGAAAAAGCTTGGTTTAGCGACAAGGAGTCAGAGGTGAGGGCATTGTCTGGGGCGCAGGTGGCAGCCCTAGTGGTGGAGGTGTGCTTTGTGAGCGAAGAGCTTGTGGTGGTGTGGTGTGTGTCTTCCTGTACATTTGTAGAGGTGCTGAGGCTTATGGGCGAATGGTGAAAGCTTTGCGTGTCTGCTGGTGGATTAGGATTTTGGCTGCCTTTGTAGAGCGTGTGGTTTGTGGAAACGGTGTCGCCCGTGGTGGAAGAGGTAAGGCTTTGGCGATGGATTTCCGTCTTGAGAGTGTGGTTGGTACGAGAGGTGTTGTTCGTGGGGATGTGGCTCTCCTGCATGTCTGTGGAGTTATTGAGGCTCGTGATGGAGATGGTTGTGCCTTCCAGTACCGGTATGGGGGGGCTAAGGTTTATGGGTGAAGGATGAGAGTTTTGTGTGTTTGTTGGTGAGGGATGATTTTGGCTGTCTTTGTGGGGCGTATTGTCTATGGGGTAAAGTGCTTGCCAGCCAAATAAAATCGCTTCACATTGAGCCGCTGTTGGTTTGGTTTTTGCTCCTGCTTGTGCTAACCGTTCTTTCACTAAGGCAAGGGTGCCATCGGGCTTATAAAAGGGGAAAATGATTTTTTCACCATCTTCTCCTATGCGGTAGCGCTTTAAAATCTCTAGGGGAATACCGCGTTCTTTGTTGAGGTAAGTTTTGACTAAATTTTCTGGTGTGCCGCATGGAGGAGCCGGTGGACGACGATAGGAACGATGCGGTGCCATAAAAGGTTTGGGACGCGTAAGGTTGAGAAAGGCGCGGGCTTCTTCTAACGCTTGCGAAAGACTTAGTCCTTTGACTTCACACCAAAGATCTAACAAATCTCCTCCCTTGCCTTCTGCAAAATCATACCAAAGACCGGCTTTACTACCGCTTAAGCACACCGATAAACTTTGACCAGCCTCACCACGGGTGTTGCCTATAATCCAATCATTGCCTCGTCTGTGCCCTTTTGGGAGAAGCATTTCTGCTACCACTCCTGCTTGTGTGTTAAGCTGCTGTTTGATGTCAAAAATTGTGCTCATATCGATATCTGTGGTTGTTGATAGGTTTTAAGGGTGCCGTTTCCTCTTGTTTTGTGGACTCTGTGTGAGAAGAAAAAAGGGCAAGGGTTTCTTGATGTTCTTTTATCTGCCTGTTCTTTTGGCAAAAGCTGTTGCTTCATGGGGGCAGTTCACTTTTCAGCATTTCTTTGCCACTTTTGGCATGCCACGGGTTATGAATTTTTCTCCTATGCGAGAGCGCTTTAAAATCTCAAGAGGGATGTGGCGTTTTTGCCATTGGGCTTATTTCTGCTTTTAATCCTTGCAAAATTGCGGCACCAATCTCTGTTTGCCAATCGCTTGGAAGATATCGTCGGTATAATCATGGGAATTTGTTTGCGCGTGTTGAAGCCAATGTTTGTGGAAGAGGGTATGTGGCATGGTGGAGGTGTGGTTTGTCACCTGTAGAATTGTTGAGGCTTGCTGGGGCATGATGAGAGCTTTGCGTGTTTGTTTGTATACCAAGGCTTTGGTTGTGCATGTTGGGATTATGGCTTGTGAGAGAGAAGGTATTGCTCGTGGTGATATGCTCTTCCTGTAAGCGTGAGGTTTGGGAATGCTGAGAGATTTGCTTGTCTGCTGGGGGGGTAGGATTTTGGCTGTCTTTTTGGAGCGCGTGGTTTGTGGGAACGGTGTCGCCCGTGGAAGAGGCAAGGTTTTGGCGATGGTTTTCCGTATGGGGAATGTGGTTGGCGCGTGAGGCGTTGTCCGTGGCAGTGTCTTTCTGCACGTGTGTGAGGGTGTTGAAGTTTGCTGGTGGGGCAAGGCTTTGAGTTTTTCCGCTGGTGTTGAGGATGTGCGTTGTGGTGAAAAGTGCATCGCCTGTTGGGGAGATGGTATGACTGTGCGTGTTTGGAGTATGATCCCTGAGAAAGGGGGTATTGCCTTCCTGTATGGGTGTTGGGGTTGGGAGGTTTGTGGTGGAGATGGTGTGGTTTGTCTCCTCCTGCATACCTGTAGAGTTGTTGAGATTTGTTGGGGCATGATGAGAGCTTTGCGTGTTTGTTGGTATGCCAAGGCTTTGGTTGCGCATGTGGGAGATGGGCTTTATGGGCATGGTGGGGGCATGGTTTCTATTTGTTTGCAAGTTTGTAGGGTGGTTGAGGTTTTCTGGTGTGTGTCTAGAGATTTGCTTGTTTGCCAGTGGGGTATGATTTTGGATGCTTGTGTTTGTGGTGTGTTGTGTGGAAGAGGGACATTGCTCATGTGGGCAGGCTCCTTCTGCAAGTGTATGGGGTTAAGCTTTGCTGCTCAATGACTTGGTACGTCTGATGGTAGCGTGGCAAAATTCTCTGTTGCATCTTGGTTGGTGAGGTGGGAAAAAAATGCACTCAAGAGAGGTGAAAAACAGAGGTTATAGGTCGTCTCCCGTTTGCTCTCCTCTTCCAAAAGCAAAAAAATTGTTTAAAAATTATGCTCATGTTCGTTGGCCGAGTAGTTGATAAGACTGCGGTAAAGGACTTCATTTTCTTTTTCCTTATTTGGCTGTGATGGGCGGCTTTGAGAAGAAAAAAGGGCAAGCCTTTCCTGATGTGCTTTTATCCGTTCAATCTCGCGGCGAAACCAGTTGCGCCATGTGGCTTGCCAATCCACTTTAAGCGCGTCTTTGCCGCTTTTGGCATGCCAATAATCGCGAAATTTCTTTTCTTGCCAGCGCGCTTGCTCTTCACTCAAACCTTCTAAAATTGCCGCTTCAATGTCTGCTTGCCAATCACTGGGAAGACGATGCCCTTTGGGAAGCGCTGTGCGTCTTTTGGCTTTGCTGCGTGCCTCGCTGATGCGAGGTGAGGAAATGGAGTTTGGCGTGGTGGAGGTGGGGTCTAGGGGGGCGTTGCCTTTGGTGGTGTGCTCTTCTTGCAAGTTTGTGGAGGTGAAGCTTGCTGTGGTGTGTGGAGAGATTTGCCTGTCTGCCGCTGAGGTAAGGTTTTGGCTGCTTGTGTCGGTGGCTGGAATTGTGGAAGAGGGGGTGGTGGAAGAGGCAAGCCTTTGGGGATGGCTGTCCGTATTGGGAGTGTGGTTCGTGCGTGGGGTGTTGTTTGTGGAGGTGTGGCTCTTTTGCATGCCTGTGGAGTTGTTGAGGCTCGTGGCGGAGATGGTTGTACCTTCCTGTACACCTGTGAGGTTTTCGAGGCTTGTTGGTGGCGCGCTTTGTATGCCTGCCTGTAGGGTATGATTTGGGGCGCCTGTGTCGGTGGCTTGAATGGCACAAGATGGCGTGTTGCTCGTGGTGGTGTGTTCTTCTTGTAAGTTTGTGGAGGTGAGTCTTGCTGTGGTGTGTGGAGAGATTTGCCTGTCTGCCGCTGAAGAAAGGTTTTGGCTGCTTGTGTCGAATATGGGCGTTGGAGTGGAAAATACATCCCCTGTTGTGGAGGTGGTGAGGTTCTCCTGTAAGAGTGGGGTGTCAGGGCTTATTGGGGGCGTGCTTTGTATGCCTGCCTGTAGAGGGGAAAAATTCTCCGTTGCATCTTGCGACTTGAGAGGAGGAAAAATTGCGCTCGATATCGACGCACAACTGAGCCTGCTCCATGAGCTTTCCTCTGATCTCTCCTCTTTTCGCGTGGTCAACAAAAATTTCTTTTCTAAAACACCGTCAGGTGTTTCCTTTTCTTCTCTATTCTGAGCTTCTGAATTTTGTTCATCATCTCTTGTACAACTTTTCTGCAGATGTGCAATCTCAGCATTGATTTTCTTGCGTTTTTTTGCCGAGCAATGTCCCGCAAAGGATTTTTGTTCAAGCAATTTTGCCCGCTCTTGAAAAACAGTCTCACAACGCTTGTTCCATAAACCATTCGCTAAGTTTAAAATCTTTCCCTCTTCTATCAGCATTTCTAAAACATTCACAAAAGTTCGCTTGTCACAGCCGCAAAGACGCGCTAAACGTTCTACCGATAACTCTAGAGGACGACCGCGGGCATACATTTCGTTAAGAAGAATTGTATAAATTCCAATTTCGTGGGCTCGCATGCCACGTACCCCCCCTAGAAAATCATTCTGATACCAACAAACATAAGGAAGTCTAGACGATTCATAATGAGGAGTTTCTTGGTGATGGGCATCTTTCATGCTTCAATCTCCTTGCTGCTTTTGTCATGTTGCTCTTCTTAATCAAACTGGAAATAGTCTGTTTATGCATCTATGGGATTTTTATCTGTTTGTTGGTATCCGATTAAAATGTTTATGTTTGAGTCGAAGGAGTGCAGTTTTATTGTGGTCTGTCTCGCTTGATGGCGCTGCTTTAGGAGTTCCTTGATGACGTCTAAAAGAATTGCGCCTGCGCTCAATCTCCTGCAACTTGACCGTGTGAAGTTGCATAGATGGCAAAGGATAAATAAGACAATATTTCTCGATAAATGGGCTTGTGGGGGCGCCTTTTTCTATCCTGTGGGGTGATAAAGTGCTCTTTCGACCCGAAAATGAATTTTATCTCCCCTTCAATAAAATTTTTCCTTAATTTTATCCTTTTTAGAGGATAATGCAAGCTCGTTTTACAAAAAGGACGTGTTTTTTAAAAAGAACGCGCTATATGGTGAGACTATGAATATCGATGGTTGGCGGCAGAGATTAAGTGCTGTACTTGAAAAAAGTGGACGCTCAAAAAGATCAATTTCCCTCGCAGCCGGTAAAGGGGCTGGATATCTCCACTCAATCCTCATTGAGGGAAAAGAACCAACAATCGAATCTCTCTCGCGAATTTGTCACGAAATTAATATCAGTATGAATTATATCCTCTATGGTCAGGGCGCAAGTTCTGAAGATAAAGAATTTATCGAGCTTATTTCAAAGCTTTCCCCTGAGGAGAGACAGGCAATTTTGACTCTTTTGCGTCGACCAAATGCCGGAGCATCAAAATAAGCTCTTTCTGTGTCTTTGTATCAAGATTGCGCCAGTATTGGATCAATTCTAAATCACTCATTTTTAGCTCTCCTGTCTGTTGATAATGGAATTTGGTAAGAACAAATAGAGAACGGTACAAGGACAACAGCGAGGACAACAGCGAGGACAACAGCGGCGATATCAGCTGGGAAAGAGACAATAAGTGGTGGTCGTGTTTGTCCTTTGAACCTCGTAAAAATGAAAATATATCTTTTATTAAGGATAAAATAGTTTGACATATCCCCCATAGAGGATATAAGGGTAACGCTATATACAGCTTTGTCAAGACAAAGCTGTGCTTTATCAACTATCGAAAGGGGGGAAATTATGAAAAATGTTCCATTCGTTAAAGAGGATGAAATACTCATTATTCTTTGTGAAGATGAAAAGGGGGATGCTTATGAAGGGCCGTTCGAGCAAAGCGAAGAAGTGCTCGAAATTCTGGAAGAATATGAAACGGTTCACAGAGTCTTGCGTCTTGATCTTACCACACTGCATGCCGAAGATGTCAGTGAACAACTGGCCGATATCTATGTTATCAATCATGAAATTGACGAACAAAATAGTCCAATTCAGCCTTTCATTCTTAATAGTGAGGCTTATCATATTTTTCTCAATGAAAATGCTGCGCGTGATTATGAAGATAATCTCTATGGTTCTTATGAAAAACAGCATCGCTTGCGTCCCTGTGATGTCTTGAACGATTACTGGTGGTAAGAAACCATGGCGAGTTATCTTAAAACTTTTTATCGGGGCTTTCCACTTTATTACGCTGGAAATACCCAAAATATCATCAGGCTTGAACCACAAAAACATAATGCTGTCCTTTTTATATCACAAAAGGCTGCTGCGTGTGTGGCAAAAAATTTGGCAGAAAAATATTGTCGAGATGATTTTTGTATCGTGCAACAGCATGATTGAGATAGGCAGCCAATAAAAAAGACACAGCCTTTAAGCGTTTTTTCAACGAAAACTTTGCTTTGAAGCATCCCAATGCTCCAGGGCTGTGTCGTCGCTGTTGGGGACAAGGGGCTGTCGTGTGGGAGGCTGTCGTGTGGGAGAAAGGTAGCAGCGAGATTTGCCTATGTAGTTTTTTGGCTAAGTGTTTTGGAGCGATGCTGAGGGGATCTGCTTGTCTCGCGGAGGTTCTGTTTTGAGCCATGAGGAGAAGGTTCGAGGAGCATATGGGGGCAAGGCGTGCAAAGGTGAGGCTGGGCAGGGGAATAGAGAGGTATGGGCGCCCATATTTTAAGCCTATCATGTCGCGTGGTAAGTTTTTGCTGAGGATGGTGACTGCGCGCGCCGCATCAGTTTTTGTCTCGCGGCTGTTGGGAGGTAAGGAGCCTTGCTGTGATGTTTTGTGGGGGAGAGTGGGCGTCTAGAGTGGAGGTGTTTGCAAATGTGAGGGTGCTTTATCAAAAAATTGCTCAAAGTCAATGTTTGTAAAAAAGGGACTTAAAAAGGGGGAGAATACTATGCCAATAATTGTCGATTGTATTCAGGGAACAGCACAATGGCAGCAGGCGCGCAATGGGTTAATCACGGCTTCTTTGTTTGAAATGGTGATGGCACAAAAAAAACAGGGGCAAAAAACTTCACGCTATCAATCCGTTATGATGAAACTTGCGGGAGAAAGAATTACTGGAAAAACCGTCGAGGAGGGAACTACGCTCTCTATGCGACGCGGTACAGAATTAGAACCAAATGCTCGCAAGCTTTATGCAACACTCACCCATACAAAGCCTGAATGTGTTGGATTTGTTCTCGCCGATGATCGTATGAAAGGCTTTTCTCCCGATGCTTTCGTGGGAACAAATGGAGTGTTGGAAATTAAAACAAAAAAACCCGAAATCCTTATTCCTCATTTCTACCAAAGGGGCTTTCCAGAAGAACATAAAGCACAGTGTCAGGGAGGATTATGGATTGCGCAACGGGAATGGGTAGATTTAATGCTCTATTGGCCCGATATGCCACCTCTCATTAAGCGTGCTTATCGGGATGAGGTATATATTCGCAAGCTGGAAAGTGAAATTCGCCGTTTTAATGAAGCTTTGGAGATGATGGTCCAGCACATTCAGTCTGCCGCAACAAGGGTGTCAGAATGGGAAATAGCCGCATTGCATCACGGTAAGGAGGATGGAAGCTGCGGAAGGGGAGATAAGGGAAAAAGCGAGGCTGTGCACATATAGTGTAAAGTAAGAAAGACTGGAGTTCCTGTTGGCAATGCTGAGGGGATCTGCTTGTCTCGCGGAGGTTCTGTTTTGAGCCATGAGGAGAAGGTTCGAGGAGCATATGGGGGCAAGGCGTGCAAAGGTGAGGCTGGGCTGGGGAATAGAGAGGTATGGGCGCCCATATTTTAAGCCTATCATGTCGCGTGGTAAGTTTTTACTGAGGATGGTGACTGCGCGCGCCGCATCAGTTTTGTCTCGCGGCTATTGGGAGGTAAGGAGCTGATGTGATGTTTTGTGGGGGAGAATGGGCGTATGGGAGAAGGTGATAGGAAATGTTGGATGGGGACTTACCAATATGAGCAAGGCTTGGGGTGGGGCTTTTGAGGGAAAAGTTTTGCGCGCTATTGAGGGGAGAATGCCTGCTTGAGGGACGCCTATAGAGGATATGCTTGGTTCTAGAGATGTTTCGCGAAGTCGCACCGTGGAGAATGGGCCGTGGGGCAGAAGAAAATCGGTTTAACTTTGGCAATATGAAAAATTGCCTCAACAAAGACATCAAAAAATAGAATCACATGATGCGTTGAAACTCCTAAGGCTCAAAAACTGTGCTGTTTATAACGGTGCTTTTGGGGATAGAGAGAAGAATATTGTGCATAATGCAACTGTATGGTAACTGTATGGTGCTGCGAGAGAGGATTGAACTCTCGACCTCTCCCTTACCAAGGGAGTGCTCTACCACTGAGCTACCGCAGCCCTTTGCAATCTTCGCGCTGTCTTGTGCCATATTGTTATAAAATAGGCAAGAGAACATTTCTATATTCTTGAAAGAAAACATTTCTTGTGTCATGACAATATATTTCTTATAGAAAAGTCATGAGTTGCTTGTATAGAAGCTCAACACTGTTCAAAATATTGCGCAATGGTACAAATGCATCAAAAACAAGAAGAAATAAATGAAAAAGATAAAAAAGAAAAAAAACGCCAAGAAAGATTGGCTCAACAATTGCGTCAAAACCTAAAACGCCGAAAAGAGCAAAGTCGAAAAAGAGCACAAACAGAGCTATAAAAATGCCTCTTGACGCGCCTTTGCAACCAAACCTCTCAATGATTCGTTCTAATATTTGAGATGTCTGATAAGATCATCGGTTTCGTTGTGAAATCATCATAAAATAACTTCTCAAGGGGGTAAAACCTTTGGAAGGGGAAACACAAAGGGAAAAAGGGAAAAAACTATGGACGCTATTCAAATTGTTGGCGGAAAAAAACTTAAAGGGACTATTCCTATCTCAGGGGCAAAAAATGCTGCATTGCCTTTGATGATTGCTTCTCTGCTTACTGAAGAAACCCTCACTCTAGAAAATATTCCCCATCTGGCCGATGTCGAATTGCTTATTCGTATTCTGAATAATCATGGTGTTGGCTATGCTGTCGATGGACAAGATGCCAAAAGGGATTATATCGATTCAAGAACGATCCATTTTACCGCGCAAAAAATAGCAACAACGCGGGCTCCATACGAATTGGTGAAAAAAATGCGGGCAAGCTTTTGGGTGATCGGTCCTCTGCTGGCGCGGTGTAAAGAAGCTTGTGTTTCTCTGCCTGGCGGATGTGCTATCGGGACAAGACCCGTCGATTTTATTCTCGAGGGACTCAAAACTCTGGGAGCCCATATTGCTATCGAAAATGGTTATGTCCATGCTAAAGCGCCAAGGAGATTACAAGGGGCTCACTACTGTTTTCCTAAGGTCACTGTTGGGGGAACGCATGTGATGCTTATGGCTGCAACAATGGCAAAGGGAAAAACAACACTCGAAAATGCTGCTTGTGAACCAGAAGTCGCAAATCTTATTCGTACCCTCAACGCAATGGGTGCAAAAATTCTCGGTGAGGGAACCCCAACACTCACTATCGAGGGTGTTAAAAAACTCCACGGTGCAAGAGTACGTGTCATTGCTGATCGAATCGAAGCGGGAACATATGCTATGGCTGTGGCTATGACAGGGGGCGATGTGTTTCTTAAAAATGCCAACCCTAATCATCTCACCCAAGTGCTTGGCGTTCTCCAAAAAACTGGACTCGATATTCAAATAGAACCACAAGGAATTCACGTTAAACGAGACCCACGGCACACAAAAATAACCCCCGTTGATATCAAAACTGGTCCTTATCCTGCTTTCCCAACCGATCTCCAAGCTCAGTTCATGGCTCTCATGACAAGAGCTCAGGGAATGGCCCATATTACCGAAACAATTTTCGAAAATCGTTTTATGCATGTTCAGGAACTCAACCGTTTGGGCGCTCAGATAAAACTTCATGGGCAGACTGCAACCGTTTATGGAACAGAAAACCTGCAAGGCGCACCTGTAATGGCGACCGATTTGCGCGCTTCTGTCTCTCTGGTTATTGCTGCTTTGGCAGCAAAGGGAGAAACAATTGTCAACCGCGTCTACCATCTTGATCGCGGATTTGAGAGACTGGAAGAAAAATTAGCCCAATGTGGTGCTACCATTCAACGCATCACAGTTTAAGACCCTGCCGAAGATATGTCACGTATTTGAATGCTCACTGCTCTTATAGAAGGGTCTCCTCTTTAAAGGGGATTTTGGGAGCGCTTTTTTGTGACTATTTGCGGGTGCGCCTGAGGGACCATTTCAATGGCGGCTCATTTGGGGGCGAAGTTTCTGGGTACGAAGGTGCTTGGAGGCGCGCGATAGGCTTATGGGGCATGTGTTCTTTTCTGCCTTCTTTCGAGCACGCTTTAAAAAATATTCGCTGGTTAATTTTGCCTAGCAGTTTTCTCTAAGGGATTGGGTGGATCTGTGAGATTTTGAGTGACTATCTCTTGGAGGGGAAAGCTCTTTTGGGGAAGTGTTTTCGGGCTTCTTTCTTTAAGGGGATTTCTGGAGACTCTTTTTTGTGCATATTTGCGGGTGATGACTGAGGAATCATTTCGCTGGTAGTTTTTGTTTAGCATTATTTTGGGGTAACTTCTTTGAGAGTGTGGGCGATGTGGGGATTTTGCTGTTTTGCTCTTGGGGGTATTAGAGAAGGCTCTTTTTTGCAGATTTTGGAGACCGATCTTGGAGATGAAGCTGTTGTGAGACCAAATGCTTTGAGACGAAGTTTCTTGGGAGTGAGGCTTCTTTGGGACGAAGGTTTCTAAAGGGAGGGAAAGCAAAGAAGCTTAAAAGCACAGGGTGCAAAATGAACAAAGAGTATTACCAAAAATCTGGAACTTCAGGTTTTAAAAGAGGACCAATCCGCACTGCCGAAACCTTTTCTGCTAAACCCGTGTGGTTTGAAAGTTCAACGGCTAAACCGCAAAGAGTGGCAGGACCGCTCGCTGGTTCAAAACGATCTTGCTTTTGCTTATAAAGAAAGCGGTGTAAAGGCTCTTCCTTCTCCATTCCTATCGAGGAATTATAATCTCCGCACATTCCAGCATCCGATAAATAAGCACTGCCACCTTCTAATATCTGGGCATCAGCCGTGGGAACATGGGTATGCGTTCCTACAATAACACTGACACGACCATCAAGAAAATGCCCAAAACATTGCTTTTCACTGGTGGTTTCAGCGTGAAAGTCAAAAATAATCGCATCTGCTTGGTCCATCAAAGAGCAAGCAAACAAAATCTTTTCAGCTGTTTCAAAGGGATCATGCACCTGACACGGCATAAAAACACTGCCCAATAGATTGGCAACAAGCACACGTGCTCCATTCTTGGCGGTAAAAATACCAGCGCCTCTTCCAGGAGATTCCTCTATAAAATTCGCAGGACGCAAAAAACGATCACTCTCATGCGCATAGTGTAATGTTTCGTGGCACGAAAAAGCATGGTTGCCTGTTGTCACAACGTCAACTCCCGCCATGAGAAGGTCTTGATAAGTCTCTTGCCTAAGACCAAAACCATCAGAGGCATTTTCGCCATTCACCACAACAAAATCAAGCTGCCACTTTTTGATCAATTGTGGAAGCTGTTCAAAAACAGCCTGACAGCCCGTTGTCCCGACAATGTCACCCAAAAATAAAAAACGCATAGGCGTTTTAATCACATTTTAGCCTTTTAATAAACCTTTTTCTGTAAAAATTCCCTCCACAACAAGGTCATGCTCTTCTGGGGAAATGGATTCAACTTCTTGACATGAAAAACCTAAACCTAATAGCTTAACTTGATGCCCTTGTTTTTTCAAGACTTCAACGGCACGATCATAATATCCCCCTCCATAGCCAAGACGGTGACAGTGATTATCAAACGCAGAAAGGGGAACAAGAATAAGGTTTGGAACAATAACAGCATTTTCTCTTCCTGGACCCAAAGTGTCAAAGCGCATCGGCTCTAATATGGTATTTTGGGAATAAGCACGAAATTCCATCGTGGTGGAATCAAGGACTGCTGGTAATGCTAAACTGCCACCACGCAATGCTATCGCATCAAGTAAAGGACGAGGATCAATTTCCGATTTGATTGGCCAATAGCCTGCCAAAATCAGGCGCGAAAAATCTTCTCCCTGTTCTTCAAGATGGTTAAGCACATGGGTGCAGGCTTGCTGCGAAAAAGTCGCGCGGGTTTGTGCGCAAAGCGCAGCGCGCTTCGATAAACCCATTTTGCGGAGTTGCGCACGAATGAATGCTGAAGATTGTAAGGGATGGATGCTTTGTGTCATTCTTGTGTCAATTATTCTATCAGGGTATTCTATCTAGGGCAGAGGCAACAAAATAAAGTTCTCTCATCCCCCAAATGCCCCATGAAATTTTAAAAACATACTATAATAATTTGTTTCATGGGAAAAAGAGCTAAACAATTTATTATAGATGCAAAAAGGTTATTTTATGGACGCAAAAAGGGTGATCCACAACAACCGATGGAAAAAGTTGACCCCGGGAACCTAAAAAATAGGTGGGCGCCATATGAAAAAGCCCACGGGCTTTATCAGGGACAGCTCCCTTGGAGATCACTAAGGTCTCAGGAATACGTTATTTCCTGTCGAGAAGTGCAGAACACCCCCTTCACTATAAAACAGTTTGAGATCTTCTGCTAGATATAAAATGATTTCTATGCAATCTCTTTGGAAAGGGATGCGTTGGGTGTGAGGAATGTGGTGGATGCGCAGAATGTGTTGAGTGTGGTGGATGTTGGGGGATGCTTTGTCGTTTGTATGATGCCTTCAAGTTTAGGCGATGCACTGTCAATGATGCACTTTAAGTTCTGAAATATGTTGGAGGTCAAACAGGGGGTGTGCAGTGATGCGATGAAAGAAAAAGCCTCGCTTTGAAGCTTCAATGGAGGAGCCGCACTTTCATGAATGGGAAGACGTCTTAAAGGGGTTGTGGTGTTTGTTCATCTAAAAGTTTTTCAACGCGTTCTTGAAGTCTTTGCATTTGTGGATAATATTCGAGTGCTTTTTCATAAGCTTTTATGGCAAGTTTGGGACGTTCTGTTGCTTCCATGGTTACTCCAAGTTCAAAAAATGCCATGTAATTGCGCGGTTCAAGGTCTAGTGCATGGTGCAGGTCAAGCATGGCGAGTTTGAAATCGCTTAGTTGAATATGAATCCAAGCACGCCTTATCCAAGCTTCGGCATAGTTCGGTAAAAGTGCAAGTGCATTGTCAATATAATCAAGAGCAAGACCATAATCGTCGGCATTGATAGCATTTTCAGCCCATGACATTAAAAGATCAATCGTCTCACTTCCCGATTGCGACCATAAATGTTGAAGTTGCCTACTGAGCTTTTTGGCTTCACTCACATTTGCACAAAACTTCAACTCTTTAAGAAGACGTAAAACTTCCGCTTCTTTGCGCTGTATTTCTCTCTCTGCGCGAGAGGGGAGATTCGTGTCAAATTCTTCAAGGAGAGTGGCTGACGAATCAGAATTAGGGACTGTGGATGCTGAAGGAGGAGAATCTGGTATAAGATCTTCTAGCGGTAAAAGCATTTGTGGAGAGGAATCTTCTTCAGGAAGAGAAGGAGGATTTTGCCCATAGCCAACGGAAAGAAAACAAAAGTTGACGACAAAAATGAAAAAAAAACGCTGGGAAATGTAAAAAAATCGCAAACCTAGAGCTTTTAAAAAGATCAAAAAAACCATCAAAACAAGCCCTCAAACGATACATTACTCAATAATGAATCTATAACATCAAACAATGGACTTGTAAGCCAAATTTTCAAGAGGAAAAAAGGTTTTATGCCTACAAAAAGCAGGCATAAAACCATTAACCTTGGCGTGCTCTAAAACGTGGGTTCGTTTTATTGAGGATATAAACACGGCCTTTGCGACGCACCAAACGATTGTTACGGTGGCGCTCCCTTAATGCTTTAAGTGAATTTTTAATTTTCATCATACTCACCGTTTATAGAGACCTCTGCAATGCATGACTCTTAATATTACAACATCAATACTACAGTATATGACCCTATACTCTAAGATGGTGCCTTCACCAACATTTAATGTTGCGTGCACACCATTGCATCACAGAATACACTTTTCACTGTGTCCACAAAAGAAAAACGCACCTTTAAAATAAAGGTACGCATTAACACATTTCATTCACACAACGAATAAGTGAAATTGCAAAAAATATACAGCGCTTCTAACAAGAAATCTTCTTCTTGTCAAGGGAGGATCATTCTTCATGCTCTGAAAGAGAAGAGCAAAACAGTGAAAAAAATTTTAAAGCTTCTGGTGTTTGCTGCTCTGAGGCAAGCATACGAGTGCTTTGGGGTGCCTTTTGTTCAGATTTGCAGGCTAGCTTGTTCGTGGAATGATCGCTCTCATTTTGCGTGATGGTTGAGTAGAGCTTTTTTTCATGCTTGAGGTTTCAGGAGAGTGCTTTGTAGCTTTTATGGTAGAGTGTTGGGGGAGCTATGATGGGGATATGCTGGGGGAGTGCTTAGATGTCTGTTGGGGTATGGGAAAGAGCTGTTAATCCACTCTTTATTGTAGAGCGTTGGTGCAGATGTGTGGCTCAAGCGCAGAGCAGCTATGCCGCTAGCAGATGCGTTTTGAGGAGCTTTGCGAATGAAAAACTGTAAAATATTGCTCAAAGTTCAAAGATTTTCATCAGATGGTGCTCATTTATCAGTTGGTGTTCGAATTATTTATCGATATCCGATTGAATGAAAGGTTTAAAAGCTTTTCTCCCTCTTAAAATTTTTTGGGACAGCTTATAAAATCATTTTTATTGCCAATTTCACGAAATTACTTTACTATCATGCCTTGTGAGTTTGGTCGTATACGCGACGATCAATAGGGAACTGAAAGCCCGAACACTCGATACATAAGATTAACCTACTTTGTGGGTATCCCGGGATTCCGGGAGATTTTGCTATGTCCAAGTGTGTCTGCGCACTAAAGGCAAAATGCTGATTCGAGTGTCAGTGCTTTCAGGCTCCCGGAATACCAATGCGAGGGCGCTCGCAACCGGTGGAGGGGAAAGCCAAGTGAAAAATCCACATATTAATGATATTTCTGTAGGCAAAAAAATCCGTTGCAGAAGAAGGATGATGGGGCTTTCGCAAAAAGCATTGGGGCACCATTTGGGAGTCAGTTTCCAACAAATCCAAAAGTACGAAAAAGGGGTTAATCGTGTGGGGGCTGGACGTTTGCAGGAAATTGCCAACATATTGGATGTTCCAATTCACTTTTTTTATATGGATATTGCAACAAAAGAAACGCTCTCACAGCAGAGTTATGCAGAAATCTTTAGCGAAAAAGAAACTTTGCTTGTAAAAAACTTTAGAGAGCTTAAGCCCCAAAAACAAAAAGCTCTTTTGTGGTTGATTTCTGATTAGAATAAATCACTTTTTAAGACATAAAAAAATCTTTTCATCTTTATTGCCAATTTCCTGAAATTACTTTACTAATGAGGTGATTTTGGTCGTCTACGCAGCGACCAATAGGGAAAACAAGCCCTAAGTTCAGTATATAAAAATTGATACCACTTTGCTGGTATCTCCCGGATTCCGGGAGTTTTTGCTATGTCCAGGTGCTTTTCAGCACTAAAAGCAAAAAACTGACTGAACTCAGTACTTGTTACTCCCGGAATACCAATGCGAGGGCGCTCGCAGCCGGTGGAGGGGAAAGCCAAGTGAAAAATCCACATATTAATGATATTTCTGTAGGCAAAAAAATCCGTTGCAGAAGAAGGATGATGGGGCTTTCGCAAAAAGCATTGGGGCACCATTTGGGAGTCAGTTTCCAACAAATCCAAAAGTACGAAAAAGGGATTAATCGTGTGGGCGCTGGACGTTTGCAGGAAATTGCCAACATATTGGATGTTCCAATTCACTTTTTTTATACGGATGTTGCAACAAAAGAAACGCTCTCACAGCAGAGTTATGCAGAAATCTTTAGCGAAAAAGAAACTTTGCTTGTAAAAAACTTTCGAGAGCTTAAGCCCAAAAAACAAAAAGCTCTTTTGTGGTTGATTTCTGATTAGAATAAATCACTTTTTAAGACATAAAAAAATCTTTTCATCTTTATTGCCAATTTCCTGAAATTACTTTACTAATGAGGTGATTTTGGTCGTCTACGCAGCGATCAATAGGGATTCAAAAACCCGAAAGTTCAGTATATAAAAATTGATACCACTTTGCTGGTATCTCCCGGATTCCGGGAGTTTTTGCCATGTCCAGGTGCTTTCCAGCACTAAAAGCAAAAAAACTGACTGAACTCAGTATTTTGACTCCCGGAATACCAATGCGAGGGCGCTCGCAACCGGTGGAGGGGAAAGCCAAGTGAAAAATCCACATATTAATGATATTTCTGTAGGCAAAAAAATCCGTTGCAGAAGAAGGATGATGGGGCTTTCGCAAAAAGCATTGGGGCACCATTTGGGAGTCAGTTTCCAACAAATCCAAAAGTACGAAAAAGGGGTTAATCGTGTGGGGGCTGGACGTTTGCAGGAAATTGCCAACATATTGGATGTTCCAATTCACTTTTTTTATACGGATGTTACAACAAAAGAAACGCTCTCACAGCAGAGTTATGCAGAAATCTTTAGCGAAAAAGAAACTTTGCTTGTAAAAAACTTTCGAGAGCTTAAGCCCAAAAAACAAAAAGCTCTTTTGTGGTTGATTTCTGATTAGAATAAATCACTTTCCTTTTCTATTATCGTTATGCATTGTGGGTGAAAAGCTTTAAAATAACAGCAAATCTCCAAGATTTTCATCAGACAGTATTGATTGCTCAGTAGTTCTCGAATTCTTTTATCATTATCCGATAGGAGGAGAGAGTTATGGGATTTCGTATTTTAATGCTTCACTTTCCCATCAACATGATCCGATCTTGTGAGGCTGTTATTTTCAAGAGATGCATGACATGTTACCGCTTTGTTGTGCAATCAAGTTTTTTACGTCTCATGTTTTGATGCTCTTGTTGTAGACTTAAAAGAGCAGGGGTTCTACGCCTGCGGTAGGTGTATTAGGGAAGTTTGCAGATTTGCTGTTTTACAGATTTGCGACCTTGTAGATTTAGAGATTTGCGATTTTGTGGGCATGGCTCTTCTCAAATGATGTAGGGGAATAGGGAGGAGATGAGATATGAAGTGTTGTGGGGCATTGCTGCTTTATTATGGTTTTGTGTCAATATTGAAATGCGTCAAAATGTATATCTGTAAAAGAGTAAAGAATTTATACATTATGCCTGCTTTTGGAGCTGCTCAGAGTGCATTGTTGTGTGGGGCGTTGTGAGAAAAAGTGCCGATTTGTGGGGGAGGACTTACAAGGTGTTTGAGGAATGGGGAAGGAGGCTTTGACATAGGGTGAAATTGGCTCTTTGCGGGGCGTTTCGAGCTTTGGTTCAATTACAGAGTTGTTATGATTGGGATAGGTATGTCTTTGGGGAGATTTACGGATTTGTAGATTTACGATTTTATAGATTTACGATTTTATAGATTTACGAGGCACCAAATCATGTGTGGAAGAATGAAGAGGGAGTATGCGTGGAGCGTTTTTGTGCGGGGTGAAGCTTGTTCTTTGCGGGGCGTGGCGGAGTTGTATGCTAGCCAAGAGTTATCGTGCATAGGGGTAGGTGCGTTTGGGAAAGGTTTGCAGATTTGCGATTTTACGGTTGCGACGCTTCTCAAATAATGAAGGGAGTATGAGAGTGTTTTGTTAAGCCATTCATTAAGATTTGCGGGCTAGCTTGTTCGTGGAATGATGTGTCCCATTTTGCGTGATGGTTGAACAGAGCTTTTTTCATGCTTGAGGCTTCAGGAGAGTGCCTTCATGGTTTTTATGGTAGAGTGTTGGGGGAGTTATGGGGATGTGGTGGAGGTATAAGGAAGAGCTGTCAATTCGCTCTTTATTGCGGTGGGAGGGGTTGTTCTTAAGAAAACTGTTATCATGCATATGGGCTGTGGGGAGGTTTGAAGAGTTGTGCGGGACTTACAGGGGAAGAGCTTTGTAGTATATTGGTGGGTGAGAAGAGAGTTGTCATTTTCGGGCGGGGCTTTTCTCAAAGGATGGAGAAAGTATGAGAGCGTTTTTTGCAGTCTCTTCTTAAGATTTTGTGGCTGGACCCGTTAATTGAATAATGTGGCCCATTTTGCGGAGTGGTTGAACAGAACTTTTGCCATATAAATGGACCGATGTATGCTCTTGCTTGAGAAAATATTTGAATTCACTCAGATTATTGCCAAGAAGGTTGATCATTTGGCAATTGCTGTGGCGATGCGTGCTCCCTAAAGGAAGACCGCAAATGGCACGGATATGCTGTTCAAATTGGGACGTTATGCATGCCTTCTGCGTCCAATGACCAGAATTGTGAACACGAGGGGCCAATTCATTCACTAAAAGACGCCCATCTATCAGAACAAAAAATTCAATGCAAAGAACGCCAACATAATTTAAGGCATCCATCACTCTTACACTGATTTCTTGTGCTCTCTGTTGCACCTCAAGCGGAACATGCGAGGGCACAAAGGATTTATGGAGAATGCCGTTTTTATGCTGATTTTCAGGGCAATCATAAAAAATATGTTCTCCTTGTTTGCTGCGCGCTGAGAGTACCGAAATTTCCGATAAAAAAGGAACAATTTCTTCTAAAATTAAGGGCTGTTCTCGAAAAGTCGTGAAAGCTTCTTCAAGGGCTTGCTCATGGGGATGATCGAGCATGATCTGGTTTTTGCCATCATAACCAAAACGACGTGTCTTCAAAAGACCACGTTCACCTAATGCTGAGAGGCTTGAAAGCAGAGAAGGATAATCATCAACAGTATACCACAATGCTGTGCTAATGCCTTGATCACGCAAAAATTGCTTCTCAAAAAGCCGATCTTGCGTAATCTCCAATGCTTTGGAGGAGGGATAAACATTCTTAGCTTGCTCTACATATTGAACCGTTGAAAGCGAAAGATTCTCAAACTCATAGGTCACAACATCACACAGAGAAATAAAATGATCTAGTGCCGATTTATCATCATAAGAGGCAACAATATGCTCGTTTGCTGTTTGCGCTGCTGGACAATTCGCTTCAGGGCAAAAAACCACCGTGCGAAATCCTAGTTCTGCTGCTGCTATGGCAAGCATGCGCGCCAATTGTCCACCGCCTATTAAACCAATTGTGCTTCCAGAAGGTAACATGGTGGATGTACTTTTAAGTTTGCGAAATGAACTGAGAGCGGTAGGTATGCCGACCGTGGGGGTGCTGGGTGTGGAGGAGGTGTTGGCTGGAGAGGTGTTGGTTGCGGGTGTTCTCGGTATGGAGGGCGTACTGGGTATGGCGGGTGCGTTGGGTATGGAGGGTATGCTGGGTAAGGAGGGCGTGCTGGGTATGGCGGGTGCGTTGGGTATGGAGGGTATGCTGGGTAAAGAGGGCGTGTTGAGTAAGGAGGGCGTGCTGGGTATGGAGGGCATGCTGGGTATGGAGGGCGTGTTAGAAAATGATGTCATTTTAAGCCTCAGTTACCGGAGTTTGTGCAACACTTTCTGTTTGTTTTTGGCGCCAATCTTCTAGCCGTTGTGCGAGGTTATCATCGTAAATTGCCAGCACTGCGGCTGCTAAAAGTGCTGCGTTAATTGCACCTGCTTTACCAATGGCTAAGGTCCCAACCGGTATGCCTGCTGGCATTTGCACAATGGAAAGCAGAGAATCTTGACCAGATAAAGACTGTGAATGCACGGGAACGCCAAAAACAGGAAGAGGGGTGAGGGCTGCAAGCATGCCTGGAAGATGGGCTGCCCCTCCCGCGCCGGCAAGCAAAACTTTAAAACCTGCTGCTTTGGCTTCTTTGGCAAATTGATAGAGCCGTTCAGGGGTTCTGTGTGCCGAAACAATATGGGAACTATGAGAAATGCCAAGGCATGTTAAAATATCCGCACTATGACACATGGTTTGCCAATCCGATTGGCTGCCCATTAAAATCGCTACATCACATGATTTTTCACTCATTTTACATCCTTTACAAGTGGTTAAGGCGATTCTTTCCCTTTCATTCTTGTAAGAGTTTTACCTGCTCTTTGCAAAGTTAATTGATGAGAGAGTAACAGTTTTTCAAGAAAAATTGAGCGAAAAATACAGATTTTACAGGAAAGCTCTTTACAGAAGTTTCGAGCTATTTACTGAAGGTTTTTACAAAATGTTGATGCCACTTGCCTCTTTAAGAAAGCTCTGTCTTGGCTTCATGGAGGTAAATCATCAATCATTTGCAATTTATGTCAAAACAATTGGCACTCAATGGACAAAAACGCATCCCCATGAAAAAAGAGCAGACTCTTTATATGGAGGTATTTCATAATGGGCGTGTGCCCATGTGATTTGTTGCTACCTATTCTGCAAAAAGATAAAAACCCAACTGCACTAACAGAAGGGTTTTTGAAACGTTATCTTACGATAAATTAAACCAACAAAGTAATTCCAGTTTAATTTATCGTGATGTATTCTGCAAGAGAAATTTTGTAAAAACGGGAGTTTTTTCATTTTTTGCTTCTTATTGAGAATAATAAAGAAAGCTATTACTTAGCTTTGAATCAAACGCAAAAGACAATTTATACGAAAACACCTAATTGGGAACCTTGGATACTGTTTTTTTACGTGCTCTACAAAAACAAAAACGCCAATTAGAAATAAAAATAGAGAGTGAAAGAAATGCTCTTTTGACTTTGTCTGAATTAGCTCTTCATATTCTGGGTTATGTTCGTGGTCATGGGCGTGTAACAACCCGTGATATGATGCGTGAATTTGGTGCAAGTCCCAATACACTTAAAGCAACTTTTGCATCATTAGTTGAAAAAGGCTTTTTGACGCGTCATGGAGGAGGGCGATCAACTTGGTATAGCTTGTCTTAATTTCTCTCTTTAAGAAAAACTTCAATTTAGATATCAATTTGATATCTTATGGCTTTTAAAAATGTCCAATAAATATACACTTTAAGTATCAGAAAAAACGATCATCAATAAAAATGGTATATTAAATATTGTAGCTTATAAAGTTACACGTTATCTTAAATTATGATTTTGGGATTTACGCATAATTCGTGAAGTCGCTATATCAGCAAATGATTTAAATTTTCCGTCCTTTCAATTACATCCTCTAAAGGATAATTTTAAGGGCTCTAAAGGATAATCTTAAGGGATACTGGTCAATTACTGTCAATGGAAATTGTCATCTAATATTCCGCTTTGAAGGTAGAGATGTAGATAGGGTTGATTATCTCGATTATCACGAGTAAGGGACATTCAAAAATGATGAAAAATCCTCCACATCCTGGTGAATTACTGTATGAAGATGTTATCAAAGAACTTGGTTTGTCTGTTAATGAAGCAGCTGAACGACTTGGTATGTCTCGTGTAGCATTTCTAGAGTTTTAAATGGAAAAGCTGCGATGAGTGCAGATTTAGCTATTAGACTTGAAATGGCTGGTGTAGGTACAGCACGTGCTTGGCTAGCTATGCAAACAAATTATGATTTGTCAAAAGCTTTAAAACGTAAGCAACCTAAGATATATCCACTTTCTATGAGTTCATGTTAGTATATAGCTTAGTATTTCAATAGACAGATTACAGAAAAGAGTTTCCTATGAAAAAGAAATTACCAAAAAGTTATATGACTGATGCTGAACGTGAGGAATTACGAGCAGGTGGATTAGATCAAGACTGTATTTATACTGCTGAATCAGAAGCTGCTGACCGTGCTGGTGATGACAAAGCGGCGTGGAGCACAATTTATTCGTGATATGCGATTTTCTACTAAAGACGCTGATAAAGAATATGGTCCCGATTGGTTAGATAAAGATGTTATCATAGGAGGTCATCATTTCTAAAGAGTTTGAGGAGTTAGAACGTATTTTTTTCACGAAAATGGTTATATAAGAAAACTCAATGAAGCATTGATGACCAAGAAACTACAGAGTGTGTGAAGTGATTTGTGTGGTTATCTTCCTAACATTGGGAAAAGCGGTGATTTATCATCACTTCTTGGTGCGGAACGTAGTCTTGTAGAAAATGATTTGCTAAGTTATGCCAATAGTAAGGCTGTGATTAGTAGTCTTAAAACAGCACTAACGGAAATAGATGTTATTAAGAAACATGTGGTGCTTGTTGGTAATCCTGTACAATATAAAGGGATCAATGAGGCTTATAGTTTATCCAAAAATCGGATAGTTTATCCAAAAATCGGAAAGGTGATTTGCGCTTTATGATGAAGCAAGACAAGCATTGGCATCTCACTATACACGGTTGGAAAATCTCGACAAGGCGCGTATAACAGTAGTTGAAAAGTCTATCCTTGATATACGGAGAGGATAATATCAAGATAATGCAAAAACTTTCTGAAAAGATGCAAGCCAAAGCTATAGATCTCTCATACAATCATTCTCTTTTAAAAAGTCAAATGGATAATCTTATAAAAGAAACAATAGGGTTTGATTTATGGTTTCAGCAACAAGTCCAACTTGGAATCAATTCTGCTCATGCGGGTGATGTCGTATCCTCTTCAGACATTGATGTAGAAGCAGATAAATGGTGCTCGGAAATACACCCCAAGATAAATAGATAAAATTTGATCAAAAAGACGATGCTTATCGTTGTACAGATTATTTAAAGCAGTGTCATATTCTTATGGAGAGAGGCAAAAAACTATAGGGCTCTAAAAGCCGCTTTCGCTCTTGGCATTATTATCGAAAAAGATTGTCGGCAATTGATAAAATCATCTGGGGGATATCTGCGGGGTATGATTGCCAAGAAAAATCATGGCGAATTGTACCTTGAACGTTCCTTGCCTTGGTGAATGCGGATGGAGCTCATGACGGAAGGGTGGGAAAAAATACAGATCACCCTTTGAGAGCTGATGAATGAGACTTTCGTGAGGTACACACTGCAATACAGCTTCTGTACTTTTTAAGTGAAGAAAGAGGTTATAGGGAAACCCGCGGGGGTGTATATATTACCTCTCTCCCCAAAAGAAATGTATATGACGATTTATTGTTTAGCAAGAGAGTATTTAAAAAAAATTCTCTTAACTGATGAAGAAATTTATGAAAATATAATACTCCTTTGAAGTTCATATCACCAATTTTATGAAAGATCGTCTCTCTTTAAGTCTAGAAAAATTTACTACCGGATGATTGATATGAATTTATTCTTCAAAAAGAGCCCCTTAGCTCTTTTTTCTTCTCTGTTTATTTCTAAAGTTGGTGATTATGCTTATGAAGTTGTTTTTGTTTTACTGGTCTTAGAATTAACAGAGAATTTCTTTTTTACAGGGCTTGTGTATTTTTTTCGCTTTATCCCTTTCCTCTTTTTTGGTCCTATCGGAGGTTGGTTAGCGGATCATTTCTCTTTGAAGAAAAATATGATCTTCAGTGAATTGGTGAGATTATTCGCCTCATTATTTGTTTTTATCACTTACATAACAGGTTGTGCACATATTCTTGTGCTTATTTTTGCCGCAATAGGTACAACGATCGGAAGAAGTCTTTTTCAACCAAGTTTTCAAGCGACTATTCCAAAAATGTTTTCAATCAAGGATTTGATAAAGGCAAATAGCCTTGCACAGATTATAGACGAAACGGCATCTGTCATTGGTCCTTTAGTTTGTTCCCTCCTGCTTCTTTTCGCTAATAAATCGGCAGTCCTTATTTTTGATGTTTTTACCTATTTCATCTCTATTCTCTTGTTATTTCATCTCGTGAATTTAAACGCACGTGAGAATAAACCATTCAATTTTATCAAAATTTATCGAGAAACAGCTTCCTATCTTAAATCTCTTTCTACAGAAAATAATAACTTATTTATTACGCTTATTGGATCGGCGTTTGCTATTCTCTTTACGGGGGCAATTTTAAGATTTTTAATTCCAGCTTTTGTTCTCTCTATAGGGGGAGAGGAAAGCTTTGTCAGCTATGTTTTTTCTCTCATGGCTGTTGGAACGATTGTGGGCGGTTTGTTGTATAGTAAAATGATATTCCATATTACTTCGTTGAAGCTTATGGTCTTTTGGCTTCTCTATGGGGGTATTCTGTTTGTTATGCCCTTAGCAGCAGAACTTTATTTAAAACTAATTCTCGTGTTAGCATTTGTTTTAGGATTTGTTGGTGCATTTGTCGATATTAGTTTAGTCTCAGCGCTTCAATTATATTCTCGTCGGGAAGATTTGGGGAAAAGTTTTGGAACTTTTTCAACTTTAGCAAATTCTGCTGAAGCTCTCTCTGGCTTTATTGCTGGACTTTTTGCCCTCGTAGGATTGTTGAGCTCTTTTTTAGTGATGTCTGCACTCATTATTTCCACTGGAATGGTGGGAGTGATAAAAATTAAGAAAAATAAAGAGATACACCTTAACAAGACGGAAGAGGACGATCATTGATCTCTTTGATATCTCCATGCCGTTTCTTTTTTCTCAGACGGTTCATTGCTGATATTGGCAACAAAACTCTCCCCTCATTGCTTCTTGATGATTTTACATAAAATGGTGTTCATTTGCTAAATTGTACAACGGTTGCTTTGTTTCCAAAAGTAACACGTCATGGGAACTTTTTTCTCTCTCAGGCAACATGAGACAACACATTGATTTATAAGAATAGACCGTTTTCTCTGTTAAAGTTTAAGAGTCTTGCAATATGGTAAGATTTTTTCATGTCAAATCTTTCTCATGGGAATGAAGCAAAGTCCTATGCTTGCAGCTCACAAGGTGTATGTTACGATTGGCGTGGGGAGATAAACGAGAGAAAGGGGGACAAAAATGCTTGTTATGAACCATTGTATCAAGGATTGAGCTATAGGAGCAGTGGGCAAAAAGTATGATGACCTATTCCCAGCTTATTCCTTGATAAGATAACAAAGGTGTTGAAACCTATTGAGTGTATGGGAGAGACCCCAATTGCTTCACTAAAAATGCAATAGAATTTATCTCTTTGATCAAATGTGTGCCCTTGGGATAAGTCATTGCCTTTCAGAACATAATGGGATGATCCCTGCAATTGAGCTTTCCTTTTATGGCGTGATGTTTAAACTTTGGCATTCAAGAAGCAATGTTCTGTTCTGCTCTCAAAAGATATGCTGAGTGAAGATTTGCTTTGGTAAGTGATCTTAGATGAGAGAAAAGCCTTTTTATTTTGGCTGGCGGTTTATTGCCCTAGAAGCAGAGTTTGAGAACAAGACTTGTCAAAAAATACTACGAGAGTTGACAGCCAATGTGTGGTAGAGGGGGGCAGAGAGGTATGGTAGAGAGGGTGGTAGAGGAGGAGCACATTTTATTTAGGGTTTCATCACATCTCATCCTTTTTTGTTTGCTAAAGAGAGAATTTTGTCAGAATGCGCAACGCATGTAGCAATTTGAACCATTATTTAACATAAAAAAGAGATTTTAGTGGCAAAAGTAAGACAAAAGATAGAGTGTTTTATTTTGAAAAAAAAGAACTCAAAATCCCGATATTGAGCAAATGTTTTACATTTTAAATGAGTCTTTCATCATAAGGGGAATGTGCTCTTTATGTTTCTTAAAAAAGGGATATGCGAAATAAAACGCTTTGTGTTGATATTCATTTTTACTGCCCTATATTCTCCATTATCTCCTCCTTTATCGGTCAAAGACAATAAAAATGAATGATCAATTGTGAATAATGAACCCATGGTCTCTTTTTCGCCCAATTTTATAATATTTTACACATCATAATAAGAAAGGAGACTTTACGCTATGTTTCTTCCATTTTTAATTGCTTTAGGTACGGCAGTAACAACTTTATACGGCAAAAAAAATATAAGTTATGCTTTGTGGGCAATTTTGTTAGTTGTCATTCTTCTCACTTTTAATCATCACGCAACTTCTACTTTAAATTTGTCTTTTTGAGAGAGTAGCCATGGAACATGTTGAACAAAAAAACCCTCATTTTGTTACATTGATGAACACCTTAGGACTGATTGGATTATCCATTGTCTTATTGGTGGCTTTTTATTATCAGTTGGTAAAATTTGAATTACCTTGTCCCCTTTGTCTGCTCCAACGCGTTGGTTTGATGTTGGCTGGGTGTGGGTTCTTACTCAATATTCACCATAAAGTGAAAAATACACATTATGGTATGGTGATTCTTGGCTGTATGGTCACCAGTATCGTCGCTGCAAGACAAGTGTTTTTGCACATCACTCCAGATGATCTTGGATATGGTTCAACATTCTTTGGATTGCACTTTTATACTTGGGCTTTCATTATTGCTGTCCTTTGCATTCTCGCAGTTTCCGTTGTCATGATTTTGGGTGAAGTAGCACACAAATTTAAAGAGTTTTCTCCTTTTCCAATATTAAGCAAAGTAGCAAGTTTCTTATTTATCTTCTTGATCGCAGCAAACTTGGTTTCTACCGTGCTTGAGTGCGGAGGCGGACAATGTGCTGATGATCCCGTAAGATATGAGTTGTTGTCAAGTTGGTTTCCTTCCTCATCTTAAAATGTCTTTTTTATAGATTTTCCCGGATAAATATCTTAATGGTCAAAAAAGAAGTGACAACTCAGTGCTGTCACTTCTTTTTTTGCAAAAGCTTGAAATCCGCCTGCAGATTTTTGATCTCTTTCCTCTATTTATAAATAGTTTCTGCCGCAAAAATAGTGTGGAGCGCTTGGTTTTTGTCCGCTCAAAACTTTATGCTTATCCTTATCCCTTATGAAAAACTTTTCTATTAATATTTTTGTTTTTAAAATAAAAAGCTTTTTAATCTTGTCTCTTTTAAAATTCTATGTTAGTTAAACCCGTAGTTAATGTTCATCAATGCTTGCAGCTCTTGTAATGCCTTTGGAGCGTTAGGGTAAAAATTTAGAAAGTTATTGCGCAATAATTTTCTGTTAAGGTCCATTTATCATGAATGGACCTCTTTTTTTATCTATCGGTTCTTTGCTTCTCAATACTTGTTTCGCTTCTCTATTTGGCAAGACAATACGCTCTTTTCCACTTTCTTGAAGGGGTTATTCTAAAGTCTTTCTTTTGCCTGTGAGGCAAAGATTTTTCTGTTGATTCTATACAGAGCGATAGAGGGGAAAATATTTCTTTTGTCTTTGCATCTTGTGAAAGACGCAAAATAATACGATCTCACATGTTAAAACATCAGTCATTTTACCCAATGTGGGCAATTTTAAAATGTGTCGTATGTGGTGATAGGATCATGCGTGGTGTCTCGCCTCTTGTTAAATTTTTTTGTGTGTTTATCAACATCCAAACCCAAAGCAGCCCACTTCTTTGAGACAAAGATTAACGACGAATAAGTGCTTTATGCGCTGTATCAGCTTTTGTATGCTAAAGGGGGAGCAAGCGTATTGCGTATCTCTGTATGTGTAATTGCTGAAACGCGAATACAACCTCATTAGCGGAGAATATGAAGTTTTAAAGATAAAAACCACTTCCCAGCCTTGCCTTATCTTTTCATTCAGCTTTACGGGCTTTCAAAAGTCTCTAAAGCAATATCTTTTCAATAATGGGGATTGTGCATTGCTTCATGTTTTGGTTTCTCTCGTTCTTTCAAGGAGGTCACAACCCTCATGTAAAACATGAGTGCTATTGATTTGCGTATTCAAGAGCTTTTCTTAAAAAACCTTTCTTAAGGCACAAAAGCCTATTCCACGGCGCCCATGAAGGCTATAGCGATAAATCCATTGAGCACCGCTATCTTTACACTTCTGAAAGCGCAAGCCGGCATCATCATATCCTTTGCCAGCTCCCCATGTTGTGACAGCCCTTGCATTTGAGAGTATTCATGAGAGAAAGTTTAGTTTTTTCTTATACAATTTTTATCTATACGCCAGCTTTTGACGTGCAAGAACACGAGTTTGCTTGTTTCACCATGGGGAATAGATTTGTGATGAGAAAATCTCACGATATTCGGAGTTGTGATCCAAGTTAAAAAAAGGATAATTTATCATTATAAATTAATTGTGTTGCTCTCTACCAATAGATGAAAGCGCTAAAGTGTGTGGTCTATGAGGGGGCTTGTATGAATGTTTGAAAAAGAGTGCGTTTTATGCGTTGGTTCGTGCAAGCAAAATAGAGGGATCTCAAGAAGCAAGAGTTGGGAGGTGAGATTTCTTTAAAGAGGGCAATGGAGTTTTAAAACAGCTGTTTAAAACAGTATTGTATTGCGCATTTACACATATTTACTGCTTTCTGTAAATCATGAAAAACATAAAAATGTGCTTCCGTAAAAGTGGTGTAAGAGTAGGACCGTGAATGGTGTGTGCTTTTGGAAGGGCTTATCGATGCGATGGAGAATTGGTGAGGAAGCAAAAAGTTTGGGGCATTAAGGTGAGGTGTTGGTGGTGGAGTGTTGATAGGGAAGCTTGGATGGTAGGAAATTGATGGTGGAGAGCTGTGGAGAGACGCGGGTGATGTGAAGGAATATTGGTGAGAAAGTTGGGTTACTACTTTCTGTAAATCTTGAAAAACGTAAAAATGTCTATCTGTGAAAGTGTAAAAAGGTGATGCATTATGCACTTTTGTCAGTGCTCATGCATCTGATGAAGGAATGGGATGAGAATTAAAGCGAGGCAAAGATGGGTTTTGGAGGAGAGAGTGCAAAAGATGGCGAGGGAAGGTGAGTAAAAAGAGTGTTAGAAGGGCGCGTGTGGTGGAGAATAGACCTGAGTGTATGGGATGCAGTTTTCATCTATGTCATTCTGATAAGATCACTATGAAAAGATATTGGATGGGAGTTTTTCCTTGATGGTCACTTTACAGCTTTCTGTGAAATTGTAAAAGCGTAAAAATGTGTCTCTGTAAAAATGCTAAAAGAGTAGGACCGTGAATGGTGTGTGCTTTTGGAAGGGCTTATCGATGCGATGGAGAATTGGTGAGCAAGCAAAAAGTTTGGGGCATTAAGGTGAGGCGTTGGTGGTGAGTTGCTGGTGAAGGGATGCTGGTGGTTGGGAGTATGTTAAAGGTGGTCGGTGTTCGTAATGGAGTGTTGGTGGAGAGGATATGCTCGGGGTCGTTGCGTATGGAGTGGATATAGCTGTTCAAAGAACTCTGTATAAGGTAGAGCTGTATGGCATGTGAAATTTCCCTTTGTTTTTTTGAGGAAACATCTGTTTTGCTGAGGTAGAGCACAATGTTTATTGGCTGGTAGAATGATTTTCGTTGAAGTGTGGCATCAAGGTGGGGGGCTGGTTGCTGTCTTGGATGGTAGGGTGTTGGCGATAAGGTTTGAGGCGTCAAGGCGTGGTTCATGTGAAAGATCGTTGGAGAGAAAGTTGGGATACCGCTTTCTGTAAAGCTTGAAAAAACGTAAAAATTTTTATCTGTAAAAGTATGGATATGTTATGCATTCCCTGCGTTTGTTGGTGTTGAGGCGTGCGATGGAGAGATGGGGGGCAAGGCAAAATGGTGGAGGCGTTAAGGTGAGGTGGTGGGGCGTGTGAGGGGGAACGTAAGGGTATGAGAGGGTGGAGAATGGAAGAGAAAGGCATTTTCTATCTATGCCATTCTCAAGATCATGAAAGAGATTTCATCGCTGCTTTTATCGATAATCACTCGGCTAGAAAACGTAAAAATGTTTATCTGTAAAAGTATGGATAGGTTATGCATTCCCTGCGTTTGTTGGTGTTGAGGCGTGCGATGGAGAGATGGGGGGCAAGGCAAAATGGTGGGGTGCTAAGGTGAGGTGGTGGAGCGTGTGAGAGGGGTTTTTGGTAAAGGCTTTCAAGCTTGAAAAAAAGAGGTGGTGGGGCGTTAAGGGAGAACGAAAGGGTATGAGAGGGGAGATGAGCACTTGGGATCAAATTTTCCAAAGGGGAAAGAAAAATGTGCAAGGAGGGAGCTAAAGTGCACCAAAAGGAGGGAGGAAGATGAGAGGCTGGAGAAATAGATGGGGAGAGGTTTAGAAAGAGGGACTTGGAGCACGATCTGTTAACCAATGGGCTCAAGGGAAAGATGAAAGCTTTGTAGGTGAAAGTCTTTTTATAGCTTTAGAGAACAAAGACAAAAAGAAAAACCTTTTCCTTTTTGTTGGATTTTTGTTCACAAAACTGAGAAAATAGGGTATGAACGCTGAAAAAATTATACGCACTGTAAAGGAATTTATTTTTTATGTCAAAAGAAGAAGTGTTAGAATTTTCTGGTATCGTGACTGAACTCTTACCGAATGCGATGTTTCGTGTGAAACTAGAAAATGATCATGAAATTATTGCTCATACCGCCGGAAGAATGCGTAAAAACCGTATTCGTGTGTTAGCAGGGGATAAAATCATGGTGGAAATGACCCCTTATGATTTGACAAAAGGACGTATTACCTATCGCTATAAATAAGTCAGGCTGTTTTCTCTAAAGCGTTCCTCCTTGTTCTATAAGACCTTGATGCCTGATCTTTTTTTTAGTAAAAAATGAGAAAAAGTGAAAAATTAAAACAATATGAAAGATGCTTGAGGTTATATTAAAGGGGATTGTATGGCGCCAAAATAAATTGGGTGAGGGCTTAAAGTTATTCTGGGGGGGTGAAAATGATAAACTTAATGAAAACCTTCTTAGGAAAAGAGCACTTGAAGAAAAATCCTGATGAAGAAATCCTCTTGGTGCTTGCTTCTGCTTCACCCCGTCGTTTGGCACTTTTAGCGCAGATTGGTCTTGATCCTCATGAGGTTTATGCGGCGAATATCGATGAAACGCCAAAATTAAGAGAACATCCTGCAAATCTTGCCAAACGGTTGGCAAAAGAAAAAGCCCTTAAAGCGCAAGAGGCTTTGCTGTGGCGCTATCAAATTGACCAAGAGAACGCTACGCGGAAAATGATCATCTTGGCTGCTGATACTGTGGTGGCTGTGGGACGCACCATTCTCCCTAAACCAGAGGGTGAAGATGAGGCTTATGAATGTTTGCGCTTTCTTTCTGGACGTTCTCACAAAGTCTATGGTGCCATTTGTGCCCTCAATGAAGCCAAGCAAATAACTGTAAAATTAGTGGAAAGTCGTGTCCGTTTTAGACGTTTGACTGCTCCATTGATGGAGACATATATTGCTACTGGAGAATGGGAGGGAAAAGCTGGTGGTTATGCCATTCAGGGAAAAGCCGGTGCTTTTGTCGTCCATATCGCTGGTTCTTATTCCAATGTAGTGGGTTTACCATTGGCGGAAACAATGGATCTTCTCACGAATTATCGTTATCCAGTGCTCTCCTCTTGGACTGGAAAAATGCGTTAGAAAAACTGATGCAGCAGGTAAAACCAATGACACAGGATAATAAACAACAAAAAGGGGAGAGGCAAAATGAAAAAAAACAAACGACAGAAAAACTCAGTAATACCTCTCAACAAATAACAAAGACACAACAAACACTCAAAAAATCAGATTTAACACAAACAGAAACTGCTCCAATCCGCCCTGCGCACCCTTGTCCCATTTGTGGTCAAATGGCACAACAAAACGCCTATCCTTTCTGTTCAACACGATGCCGCGCTATTGATCTTAATCGATGGCTGTCCGGTGCTTATATCTTGCCTCCACCACCGCAAGTCAGTGATGAAGAAGAATAAAATCATCAGCTGTTTCAGAACACTGAAAATAAAGTGTATGGTGCAGGCGGAGATTGGAAACTGCTGGGGAATTCACGCAGGGCTTGGAAAGTTTTGCCTGTTTGCACTGCAGGTAAAACGCGGGTTTGTGCTGACACAGAAAATTATAGTAATCAAACGTGGTCTTTAGCCTTTGGGAGTAAAGACAAGAGCAGGTCTTTTAATTTCAGAGAGTTTCTTTGGGCTTTGGTAAAGGTTTGATGTTTGCGAGAGAGGTGGGGTGTTTTTTAGAACGGAGCCTTCAAGCTAAGGAAGAAAGAGGCGTTTTCGCCAATAGGGCAAGAGTCGGGCTTTAGCCTTTAGAGAACAAAGAGAAGATTGATACCTAGAGAGCTGGCGGAATTTGGGGCGTTTGTGTTGTATGGAATTGCCTTTTGGGGCTTTGGTGAAGGTTTTATGCTTGCGAGAGAAGTGGGGCGTCTCTTTCACACACAAGATATGAGAGTTGAGAAGAGAGCAGGTGGTTTGAGTTGTCATGAGAAGATTTGTGCTATGAGAAGGCTCTAGCTTTTGTGAGCAACAGCAGGGATTTGGATCTTAAAAAATTGCTTTTTGGCGTTGAGGCAGGAACGGAGATTTGAAATTTGTAGAGGCAATTTGAGTGCAAATAAAAATATCTCTCCTGCTTTATTTGCTTTGTGCGTCCCATATCACGTTTTTTTCTTCAACACTCTTGTTGTTTCATCAGGGTGATGCGCTCTTGCTCTGAATTGCCGGCTTTTGGAGGCATATATCTTGCCTTCACCACCGAAAAGTCGGTGATGAAAAAGAATAAAAGCATCTGTTTAACTGCATGAGAAATGTAGAAATAAGGCGGATGTTTGAGGCTTTCTGGAAAATATGAGGACAGAGCATTGAGAGAGTCTTTTTTAATACTATGGTCATTCCCAAGAGGAGAATAGTTTTGAAAGATTTAGCCTTTGGAAAGAAGGACAAGCCATTTCAGTCTTAGAGAGTTGCTCTTTTGCTTGTAGTAAGGACAAATGTTTCATGTCTGCGGGAGAATGTGAGGGGTGAGGTTTTTCTTTAAGAGGAAGTGATGACTGGACAATATGGCAATAATTTTGAGTGGTTTTGGTTTTATAGATCCAGTGGAAGCACAGCTATCTGAGTCTTAGAAAACGGGCTCTTGGACTTTCATGAATGTTTGAAGTTTATGCGAATGTATGGGGAGGCGTGTTGAAAAGAAGAGGAAAAGTGAGGTCTTTTTAAAAAACAAAATCTCTTCAAAGTGAAAGATCATTTTATCCAAAATAAAATCATCAATATGGAAAAATAATCCTAAAAGTGAAAAAACAAAAGTGGGAGAGATAAAATCCTTCATGCCAATTTATTTTCAAATCAACATAAAGGATTTTCTCTTTTTTCATAAGGAAAAGATTAATTCTTTTGCATCATTTTCCAGATCTTTCCATCAGACATATACATAATTTTTTGCCCTGTCGTTATTTTTTGTGTGCTGTTATTGATGTGGAGTGAAGAACTAAGCGCTGCTTGATGGTCTACAAAAATTGATTTCCATTTAAATAAATGAGCCTCTGGTAAAGAGATATTGGGTGACCACGAACCATTTCGTAAACGAATGGCGATAAGTTCTTCCTTTTTTAAGGCATCCGAAATCGTTTGTGCAGACAGATCTTTGCCATTGCTAATGCGGACGTTCTTTGTTACCGGCGAGGCTAAGCCTCCAAGGTCGCTGATATTATTCATGCAATAACTGAGGTTACACGCTATTTGTACAACGTAAGGATCTTTACAGATCCCTTGTGCAGAGGCTTCTTGTAACGCTTGGTATGGTGTACCACTTTTATCGGCTGTAGGATTGAAGAAAATTGAACTTTGTGGACTCAAGACATAACAGGAGGAAAGCTGTCTTTTCCAACGAGAATGGTCTTCAACAAAACTTGAAGAATTATAGAGTTTGCCAAAGCTGCTTGGGACTTCTATGACACCGACCGTTGTTGTTTTCCCAGTGATAAGATCCGATATGGTGCCTGTAACAAGATTGCCATTCTTGGAAACATCTAATTTGTATCGACGTCCAAGCTTCCAAGGAAATTCAATTTCACATCGTACTCCAGAGTCCTTATGGGTAAAATGCTTACATTTATCACTCTTCCATCCCGTTGCATTCCAGATAGAGAAGTGAACAGTGCGGGCGCCTCTGTTGAATAAACCAATATATCCACTTTTTCCATCTTTGAACTGAAATTGGTTGCCCCAAAAATAGATGGCATCAGCTCCACCATCGTAAGTTATTTGCTGAGAAAAAGACAGGCTATCGAAGAATGTATTATGTCGCCATGTGTGTTGCATCGTAATAACTTTACCAGCAAAAACAGCATAGCTTGGTTTGCTTATCAGAAGAAATAAAAATATTAAGAACATCTTTTTTATGTTGCAGTACATATTTCAGATCCTTTGCTTTCATAAAGTCAATGTAAATACATATAAAAGTATATTCAGTATAGTTTAAAAAAACAATACGATAAATAGTTTTGATCTTTATGTATATTATGTGTTGTAAAATATTACTTTTTTTAAAGCAAAAAGTGTATTTTGAACTCTCTTTAGAGTATTCTCATGCAAGGCTTAATGGTGGGGTGTTGATAGGGGAGCTTGGACGGTAGGAGATTGATGGTAGAGAGCTGTGGAGAGATGCGGGTGATGTGAAAGGGCGTTGGAAAGAAAGTTAGGATACTGCTTTCTGTAAATCTTGAAAAGCGTAAAAATGTCTATCTGTGAAAGCGTAAAACAGAAGAGTTTGTGCATTATGCATGCTTTTGTGGGGGGCATATATACGGTGAAGCATTGATGAGAGCGCGAGGAGCTAGGAGTATCAAGGTAAGGTGTTGGTGCTGAGGTTTGGGCGATATAGAGTGTGGGTGGAGAGATGTTGGTGGCGAGGTGCGAAGATGAGGTTGTAGGGAAGGAGGTTATGATGGTTTTTGTGAAATTGTAAAAGCATCAAAATGTCTATCTGTGAAAGTGGTGAAAGAGCAGGTTCGTGAATGGTGTGTACTTTTGGGAGGACTCATAGATGTGATGGAGAGTTGATAGGGAGCTTGGACGGTAGGAGATTGATGGTGGTGAGCTGTGGAGAGATGCGGGTGATGTGAAGGAACATTGGTGAGATGATGATACTGCTTTCTGTAAATCTTGAAAAGCGTAAAAATGTCTATCTGTGAAAGCGTAAAATAGAAGAGTTTGTGCGTTATGCATGCTTTTGTGGGAGGCATATATACGGTGAAGGATTGATGAGAGCGCGAAAAATGAGGAGTATCAAGGTGAGGTGGCTAGTAGGATGCTGATGGGGGTGGTGCGGCTTGTATGGGGAGGTTTGGTGGAGAGAAGTGTTGGCAATGAGGTGTTGGTGGCGCTGGCGAGATTGCGGTTTCGACGAAAAATGACTATGCCTCTTAATTGCCCTCTTGCTATGGGGCTTTTGAAAACCCATATTCCTTTTAGCACGACGGTTCTTCTTCATGCTGCCTCGTTCGCAGTTTTTGTGGGGGTTGGCTATTCCTTGTGAGTGCGCTTTGGGGAGCTAAAGAGTGGTGGTGCAAGAAAGGAAAAAAAATGAACCTAGAAAAATATAGCGAACGATTACAAGGCTTTTTACAATCAGCACAAAATAACGCTCTCTCTTCTGATCATCAACAGTTTATGCCTGAACATCTGCTCAAAGTCTTGTTGGAGGATGCTCAAGGATTGGCTGCATCTCTTATCCAAAAAGCAGGCGGAGATCTTACTGTTATTCATAAGGAGCTCACAAACGCTCTCAATGCGTTGCCAAAAGTACAAGGTGGAAATGGGCAACTCTATCTCGCTCAGCCCTTGGCAAAAGTTTTTACTTTAGCGGAGGATCTCGCCAAGAAAGCTGGTGATCAATTTGTCACCGTCGAGCGCGTGTTGCAAGCGCTTATCATGGAAAAATCCGCAAAAACAGCAGATATTCTTACAAAAGCAGGGTTGACACCCCAAGCACTCAATCATGCGATTGAGGCACTGCGTAAGGGAAAAACGGCGACAAGTCCCCATGCTGAGAGCCAATATGATGCTTTGCAAAAATATGCACGCGATCTCACTAAGGATGCGCGCGAGGGAAAACTCGACCCCGTTATTGGTCGTGAGGAAGAAATTCGCCGTACAGTGCAGGTGCTCTCAAGGCGTACCAAAAATAATCCCGTGCTGATCGGTGAACCTGGTGTGGGGAAAACCGCAATCGTTGAAGGGTTGGCTCTTCGTATTGTCAATGGGGACGTGCCTGAAACTTTGCGTGATAAACAGCTCTATGCACTCGATATGGGAGCGCTTATCGCGGGGGCAAAATATCGCGGTGAATTTGAAGAGCGTCTTAAAGCCGTATTGGCTGAGGTGCAAGCTGAAAATGGGCAAATCATTCTCTTTATTGATGAATTACATAACTTGGTTGGGGCTGGAAAATCTGATGGTCCTATGGATGCTTCCAACTTGCTTAAACCCGCTCTGGCGCGCGGAGAACTCCATTGTGTGGGCGCAACAACCCTCGATGAATATCGCAAATATGTCGAAAAAGATGCTGCTCTTGCAAGACGATTCCAGCCTGTCTTTGTGCCTGAACCAACTTTGGAGGATACAATCTCTATTCTGCGCGGCATTAAAGAAAAATATGAACAACATCACAAAGTGCGTTTGGCTGACAGTGCTCTTATCGCGGCGGCAAAACTTTCTAACCGCTATATTGCCGATCGTTTCTTGCCTGATAAAGCCATTGATCTCATTGATGAGGCGGCGGCACGCTTGCGTATGCAGGTTGATTCAAAACCTGAAGAACTCGATGCTTTGGATCGGCGTATTTTGCAGTTGAAAATCGAACGCGAAGCTTTGAAAACCGATGTCGAGCCAACAGCTAAAGAGCGTCTGAAAACCGTGGAAGACGAACTTAAAACATTGGAACAAAAATCTGCAGAAATGACAACCGCTTGGCAGGCGGAGAAACAAAAATTAGGTCATGCTGCTGATTTGAAAAAACAATTGGAAGAAGCCCGAAATGCTTTGGCTATAGCGCAGCGCGATGGGCAATTCCAAAAAGCCGGTGAACTCGCTTATAGTGTCATTCCACAGCTCGAAAAGCAATTGAGTATCGCGGAAAATGATGATCAACAAAATCATCTCGTTGAAGAAACTGTGACCGCTGAACATGTGGCACGGATTGTTTCTCGCTGGACTGGAATCCCTATGGATCGTATGCTTGAGGCAGAACGAGAAACGCTCTTGCGTATGGAAGATGAAATGAGCAAACGTGTGATTGGGCAAGGGGAAGCCGTGCAAGCCGTTTCTCGCGCTGTACGCCGCGCTCGTGCCGGCTTGCAAGACCCCAATCGTCCACTCGGTTCTTTCATGTTTCTTGGTCCTACCGGTGTGGGGAAAACCGAATTAACTAAAGCACTTGCCGCTTTTCTCTTTCAAGATCAAAATGCCATGCTGCGTATCGATATGTCGGAATATATGGAAAAGCATGCCGGTGCACGCTTAATTGGCGCACCTCCTGGATATGTCGGATATGAAGAAGGAGGAGTGCTGACCGAAGCGGTGCGTAGAAGACCTTATCAGGTCATTTTGTTCGATGAAATTGAAAAAGCCCATCCTGATATTTTTAATCTCTTGCTACAAGTGCTTGATGAGGGACGTTTGACCGATAGCCAAGGGCGTACCGTCGATTTTCGCAACACCTTGCTGATTATGACTTCAAATCTTGGCGCGGAATTTTTAACCGCCTTGCCGGAAGGACAGACTACCGATCAGGCAAAAGATGATGTCATGAATGTCGTAAAAGCAGCCTTCCGCCCCGAATTTCTTAACCGTATTGATGAGATCATTCTCTTTCAGCGATTACAACGAACCGATATGGAAGCTATCGTTGATATTCAGATACAACATTTGCAAAATTTGCTCAATGAACGCAAAATCACTTTGCAAATTGAACCAGAGGTGCGTGAATTTCTCGCCAATAAAGGATATGATCCGCTCTATGGAGCACGTCCTCTCAAACGTATTATTCAAAAAGAAATTCAAGATCCACTCGCAGAAAATATCCTCTTTGGAAAAATTCACGATGAGATGACGGTGACTATTGCAAAAGAGGGCGATCATTTGGTCTTTTTGCCTGGAAATTAAAAATATCTTCTCCTTAACAAGGAGCAAAATTCTCATGAGAAGGAATCTGCTTGTAGGAGCGAGAATTTATTCCTAAGGGGGAATGTTCATAAGGGAGAAGGCGCTTATGAGGGAAGTGGCTTGAGAGGGTTGCCTTGACCCTAAAACCTAAGGCTTGTTAGACTCTTCGAAAAACGCGGGTCTGATGTCATGATTTTGGTGAGCGTTCCGGAGAGTTTGAGAGGTGAAAAACCTCTCATTAAAAAACAAAGTTTGTAAGTAACAAACTATTCTTATTGCCAATCTTTTGAAATTACTTTATTACTTTGAAGGCATTTTTGATCGTCTACGCAGCGATCAATGGGGAAATAAAGCCCTAAATTCGAGAGTAAAAATTATCGTCACCCAGAGTTCCGGGAGTTTTTGTTATGTCCAAGTACTTTTTAGTACTAAAAGCAAAAAGCTGACTCGAACTCAGTACTTTATTACTCCCGGAATACTAATGCGAGGGCGCTCGCAACCGGTCGAGGGCTTTAAAGTGCCAGCTCAAAATCCACATTTTTATGACATTTCTGTAGGCAAAAAAATTCGCGTTAGGCGAAAAATGATGAAAATTTCTCAAAAATAATTAGGGCAGCTTTTAGGAGTAAGTTCCCAACACATTCAGAAATACGAAAAAGGACTAAATCGTCTAGGAGTAGGACGTTTACAGGAAATCGCCGACATATTAAGAGTTCCTATTACTTTTTTATGCTGATCTTCCTACAAAAGAAGATATTGCGCATCATCATAATAGAGAAATATTGAGCAAAACAGAATTTTGACTTTTAAAAAGTTTTAGAGAATTCAAACCTAAAAAACAAAAAGCAATTCTGTTGTTGATTTCTCACTCGCTTGAAATTTGCCAATAAATGTCGATTATTAGCACAAAGGGGTAGTGCATAAGGAGAGGTGGCTTTAGAGGGAAAAGGTTTGAAAGAGGGGTGCTTGTGGGCAGAGTGCGCTTATGGCAGGTCTCTCTCTGAGAGAAAGAAAAAGACAGATAAAAAGCGGTGAAAATATAAAAAACTTGACAAGGTGAATCTGAATCGGTATCATAATGATACAATCGGAATTGTGCGCTTTTGTAAGGTGGGTGAAGGACAGGGGGAAGGGATTTCATCGTCGTGCGTGGGTGTTTCGTGAGTTAAGCCTGTGGTTTCGGTTTTGCCGAGTGGTTTTGCCGAGTGGTTTTGCCGAGTGGTTTTGCCTTTATAAAGCTTTCTAGAGTCTGTAATCTTGCAGATCCTTTCCTTTTTTTATCGTTTCTCATGACAGGTTTGCTGTTGTAAGCGGCTCTTCATTTCATATCTTGAATTTTATAAGATTATCAGAGACCTAGGGGATTGTCCGTTCGGGC
Source organism: Bartonella sp. ML70XJBT.G (assembly GCF_028618575.1). GTDB lineage: Bacteria > Pseudomonadota > Alphaproteobacteria > Rhizobiales > Rhizobiaceae > Bartonella. Next base: position 41,799 of record NZ_JAQITA010000013.1, read on the forward strand.
TGTTATCAGTCTTTGTATGGTCTATCAAAGAGATTTTGAGGGGTGGCCTTTTTCTCAAAAAGGGGGATAAGCAATTTTTGTATGATGGCATATTTTTGCTCATCCTTTGCTGAGGTGCTGTGCTGGGTGCTTTCAGCTAAGAGATGGGGGGATGAGTGTCCGTTTTTCGGTCTTTTATGGGAGAATTCTCTCGTTCTTCTCAATGTCTTTCCTTCTAGCGTTCTTTTTTCTCTTTTTTTGCTGTTTTCCTGTATCCGTTTTCTTGAAAGCATATGGGGAAAAGTTGCTTGTTTTTTAGAGAATAAAGAGCGTTACTACGATGAGAGGGAGAGAACTATGCATGAACGGCAGAAAAACTTTTACTCACGTGTTCAGCAAAGGATGAGCAACAATCTGTTGTCAGACAAAAATTGTCTCAATTAGCGGGTTGGTTTTGAGTTTTGATTGAAAAATGATGGGGTGTTGTCAAAATTTTGTCGCTGGTTTTTATGTCGTTGGATACGCTTTTCTTTCTATGCAGGAATATGATGATGGCAGATGAACGTTACCTTCCTTTACGTCGAAGAGGGCGGAAAAAGGGTGCTTTGAATAAAACAACAAGGCGTTTTAATGAAGCCCTTCTTACCGCCGCTGAGCAAGCTGGATATCACTATGGTGAGGATGGCTTGGTGTCTTATCTCCAATATCATGCCTTGAATAATCCTGTGCCTTTTTTTTCGTTGCTGGCTAAAGTGTTACCACTGCAAGTGACGGGAGATGCGGGAGGCACTGTCAAGACCATTTCACGCGTTGAGATCGTTCCTGTAAGGGCAAAGGATGCGGTGTCTGGGGAGAAGGAGACTAAGCATTCCGATGTTTAAGGGTGTGTGGCGTAATTTTTGAAGGTGTTTTGAAGCCTTGGGCGTGTGGTCCTTTGGGGCGTGTGGTCTTAGAGAGCTATGGTCTTGGCTGATGGGGTGTCTGGCGATTGTGTTCTTGGTGGGCATATGTTTGGGGACCATGGAGAGCATGATGAGATGAAATTTTGGCATGAGAATGCTGGAGGGAGATACAAAGGGTTTAGGGAGTTTAGGGAGTTTAGGGGGGTAGGACATTTGCGCAACTGAAATTGTTGATGGGTTTATTGTTGTGTAAGCCAATTGTGCCCTTTGGGGTTATTTCCACTACTGGCTAAACTGTGCTGCTGAATCTCGTCTTCCTTTACGCCGTAGAGGGCGAAAAAGGGTGCTTTGAATAAAACAACAAGGCGCTTTCATGAAGCCCTTCTTACCGCCGCTGAGCAAGCTGGATATCACTATGGTGAGGATGGCTTGGTGTCTTATCTCCAATATCATGCCTTGAATAATCCTGTGTCTTTTTTTTCGTTGCTGGCTAAAGTATTGCCGTTGCAAGTGACGGGAGATGCGGGAGGCAATGTCAAGACCATTTCACGTACCCAAGATTGTGCCGGTGGATGCAAAAGATGGGGTGAGCGTCACATAAGAGGTTAAGCACCTTGATGCTTGAATGGGGTTGGCAGTTTCATAGCAATTAACATGTTGAAGCGATACCTAATGATACAGTGTTTCATGATTGTGCCTCTTGTGGGTGCATTACGGGACGAAGCAGGAGGGAAGATCTTTTCACATACTTAAGATTGTGTCGGTGGGTGAAAGGATGCGGTGTCTGGGGGCAGGGCGCTCAATGCTTCGATGCATGAGGGTGTGTGCGTGATGCTTGAAGGTGTTTTGAAGCCTTGGTCGTGTAGTTCTTTGGTGTGTTTTTTTTCAAGATGAGTGTGCTTGAGGGTGAATGACAACGGCGCAAATTGCTCTTATTCCAAAGCTTATTCCGGTCTTTACTGGAAAAGCCGATGTGCGTGCTGCTTGGGGAGGACGGGGCTCTGGAAAAACACGTTCTTTTGCTTTGATGTCCGCGGTGGTTGGATATCGCCATGGAAAGGCAGGAGAGCGGGGGATTATTCTTTGTGCACGACAATTTCAAAATTCGCTCAATGAAAGTTCCTTAGAGGAAATTAAACGTGCCATCGAGTCTTATCCTTTTCTACAAGATTATTATGAAATCGGTGATAAATATATTAAGTCAAAAGATGGCCGGATCGTTTATGTGTTTGCTGGGCTTGATCGCAATATCGCAAGTATTAAATCCATGGGGCGTGTTTTTCTCTGTTGGGTGGATGAGGCGGAACCCGTGACTGAGGCGGCTTGGCAAACGCTTATTCCAACTCTGCGTGAAGAAGGAGACGATTGGAATGCTGAATTGTGGGTGACTTGGAACCCGTGCCGTGAAAATGCTCCCGTGGAAAAACGTTTCCGAAATGTCAATGATCCCAATATCAAAGGGGTTGAAATTAATTGGCGGGATAATCCGCAATTTCCTGAAAAACTGAATAGAGATCGCAAGGCGGATTTACAACAACGACCCGAACAATATAACCATATTTGGGAGGGCGAATATCTCCAAACTGTTGAGGGCGCTTATTATCAAAAAGCGTTGCTTGAGGCTTCACGTGAGGGGCGCATTACCACGGTTCCTCGTGATCCGCTTATGCAGATTAGAATCTTTTGGGATATCGGTGGAACGGGGGCAAAGGCTGATGCGACCGCTTTGTGGGTCGCACAATTCGTGGGACGAGAAATTCGCGTGCTCGATTATTATGAAGCACAAGGACAGCCTCTCTCGGAGCATGTGGGATGGGTCTTTCAACGCGGATATGAGAAAGCGTTGATGGTCTTGCCCCATGATGGAGCAACCAAAGACCGCGTTTATAATGTCAGTTTTGAAAGTGCTCTCCAACAAGCTGGTTTTCAAACAAAGATCATTCCCAATCAAGGTGTTGGGGCGGTGAAAATGCGTATCGAAGCGGTGCGCCGATTATTTCCTGCCATATGGTTTAACGAAGAGACAACCCATGCGGGGCGAAGAGCACTCGCTTGGTATCACGAAAAGCGTGATGAACAACGCAATATCGGGCTGGGCGCTGAACATGATTGGGCAAGCCATGGTGCTGATGCTTTTGGACTGATGTGTGTGGCTTATGAACAGCCCAATATACGAGCGAAAAAAAGTGCTTATCGCTTTTCTCACCATTCTCAAACTTCATGGATGGCTTTCTAATGAATATTTCTACAGATTCTTTTGATCCACTCGAAACCCTCGAAAATCAAGCGCTGTTTAAAAAACTCGTGGGCTGGTATCACGATGATATTGGCCATGTCGAGCAATGGCGAAAAAATGCCCAAGAAGACTACGATTTTTATACTGGGCGCCAATGGAATGAGCAAGATCTTGCCGTGTTGCGCGAACAAAATAGACCGGTTATGACCTTTAACCGCATTGCCCCGCTGATCAATGCCGTGATTGGTACTGAGCGCAACAATAAACGCCAAGTGCAATTTATTCCTCGTCAAGAGGGGGCGGCTTTTGCTAACCAAATCCTCACCGGTGCAGCCGAATGGTTTCGGGATGAGGCTGATGGAGAGTACGAGGATTCCGATGCTTTTCAAGATGCCATTATTTGCGGAATGGGTTGGACCGATACCAGACTCGATTATGAACAAGATCCGCAAGGAAAACCCGTCATTGCACGACTCGATCCTATGAAAATGATATGGGATGCAAGTGCTGTAAAACCTAATCTCATTGATGCACAGCGCCTATGGTATATTGATGAAAAACCTCTGGAGGTGGCAAGAGAAATGTTTCCTCATGTCCATTGGAGTGATCTTCATGCCGATTGGGTCAAACATCAGACATTTATGCACCAAACTAGTGCGGATGATGGGCAAAGCTATCGTGGTGATGTGGAGGAGGGGTATCAACGCCCTAAAATGGTTACATTGGCTGAATGCCGCTGGTTCGAGCGTGAGGTTGTTTATAAAGTCCTTGATCCTTTAAGCGGCAAATTTGTCGATTATTCAGAACAGGATTTCCAAAATTTACGTAAAGAATTTCCGCAAATTCAAGCAACAAGATTAACAAGAAAAATTGTCAAACGTGCTTTTTTGGGGCGAAAATTGCTCGAAGCACCAGATAAACCCTTGGTGCCAGCTGGTCAATTGGGTTGGGAGTGTATTACCGGTAGTTTTGACAAATTAAGCCGGCATTTTTACGGGATTGTCAAACCAACAAAAGATCCACAACGCTGGGCAAATAAATATTTTAGTCAAGTGATGCATTTGCTCAATAGTCAATCAAAAGGCGGGATTATGGCCGAACGCGACGCTTTTGATGATGATCGTCAAGCCACAGAGAGTTGGGCAAGAGCCGATAGCATCACTTGGCTGAAAAGTGGGGCTGTTTCGGGGGGAAGAATCCAGCCTAAACCCGTTGCACAATTTCCGCAAGGTTTCTTTCAATTGTTTAATGAAGCAAAAAGTGCGATCGAACAAGTCACTGGTCTGTCTTCTGAATTTGTTGGTACACGGGCGGTAAACCAACCAGGAATCTTAGAGGAACAACGCCGCCAATCATCACTCAATCTGTTGGCTTCCTTCTTTGATGCTTTGCGAAGATATCGGCAACGACAGGGGAAAATTATTCTCTATCTTATTCAAAATTATCTTTCCGATGGGCGATTGGTACGTATTGCTGGAGAGGAAAACGCTCAGTATGTCCCGCTCACACGTGAAATGATCACCAGTTTGGAATATGATATTGTCGTTGATGATGCGCCAACAAGCCTTAATGAAAAAGAGCGGACATTTGCCATTATTATGCAATTGTTGCCTTTGATGCAAAGTTTCATAACACCAGAGATTATGCTCGATCTTTTACGCTATTCTCCTTTGCCCGCATCACTTATCCATAAAATTGCCTGCAGAGCACAAGCAAACGAAGTTGCACACAATGTGCAAGCACAAAGCTTGGAAGGGCAAAATGCTCCTCACAGTGCTGGAGGGCACTTTAGTGATGCTGGAGAACTGAGTGGGGGGACGCGTGGAGTACTTAATGCACAGATAGAGCAGCTGGTGCAAGCTCTTTTGCAAAAGGCAAATGCGCAAGGCTAAACCACCCCATGTTTTAAGAGAGGCGGTTGTTTTATGCACTTCTCCTTCGCTCGTATCGGTTTCTCTATAAAATTGTCTGCAGAGTATAAGTTTACGAAGTTGCACACAAGGTGCAAGAGCAGAACTTGCAGGGGCAAAATGCTCCATTGTGTGAGGGGGTGGAGGACAGCTTTGCAGTGCTGAGGAGTTTCGCGGTGAGGCTCGTGGAGTTCTTAACACGCGCGGTGCAAAGAGAGAAGGCTCATGCTGGTAAAGCTGGAAACAACTTCAGGGGGGCATGCTGGAGTGGAGCAGCTGGTGGGCACTCTTTTGCAAGAGGCGAATGCACAAAGGTAAACTGCTTCATTTGAAAAAATATCATCTTATTGTCAATAAAGAAGGCTAACACTATGGATCAAGAACATTTAACACCAGCAGAACAAAACCAATTAAAACAGGGTTCTTTTTCAGGAGTTCTGCAGCAGGAAAACTGTGAAATTGATGCTGGAGAAAAAACAAAAGCCTTAGAAGAAAATTCCCACGCACATCAAGATGGATATCTACAACAGCTATCCATGCAACCAACTCCATGCTCGCAAGATGGTCAAGGGGGAGCAGAAATTGATTCACCGCCAGATCCGCAAAAAGATTTTATGGGTTATATACAATGGTTGGGAAAAACACTCTATAAACAAGGGGCGTTGACCTCTGAACAAGCCCCTTCTATGAACCATGAAGCAGAACAGTTGCATGCTTTTTACCAGCAGTCCGTTGTGCGTGCTAAACAAAAGCATCAGGATTTTGATCAAGCGGCCGATTTTATTTATGATATCCGCGCGAAACAATTGGCTGCTTTCTCTTCACTCTATCCGGAAATGGCAGATCCAAATGTTGTGGATGCATTGATTGGTAATGAATTAAAACAAATCTTGCGTGATTGTGCAAAAAAAAATCAAAATCCCGCTGAGGTGATCTACTCGATTGCGCAAAAAATTGGCTACACCAATACTTCCAATAACATTGGTGAAAATTTGCAGGAAAGACAAAATTCTGCACGCACATTGGCGGCCTATAACGGTATGACGCCCAATGGACCGATTTCTTTGGAGATGCTCGATAAAATGTCGGAAGCAGAATTTAGCCATTGGGTTGCTGATCCTAAAAACAAAGCGGCTTTTAACCGTCTCATGGGCGGGCGAGAATCTTAATAGCTCCATGGAGGAATTCTGAAAGTCGCTATGTAGAGGGCTTGGGGTATTGGTGCTGGTGCTGTGGAGGAATTTTCGGAGTGAGAATGTGATGTTTCTCAAAGGGGGAGGATAATCAATCAAATTAGACAAAATACCCAATAACGGATCCACCATCTGAAAATGAGACATGTGGAATTCAATAGCCGGTGCTTTGCCGGTTTTTTTATATCAATCAACTTTTAGAGGATAACATGACTGTAACTTATATCGGAATCAATGACCCAATGGCAGTGCGCACATGGTCTAAACTGTTAAACCAAGAAGTTTCAAAAGCAATTCCTATTGCACCATTGATCGGTAATGATTCAAATAGTATCGTGCAATTAAAGGATGAAACTACCAAAGCAAGTGGTGATGCCATTAGCTTTAATTTGCGCGTTCAGTTGCTTGGCGATGGGGTGAGTGAAGGAGAGTCCCTTGAGGGAAATGAAGAAGCACTGCAATTTCTCAGTGATCGCTTGGCTATTAATGAACTTGTTCATGCGGTGCGTGTTAAAAATGAAGGCACTATTGATCAGCAACGTATCTTGCACGATTTACGCACCGAAGCCAAAAATGGCTTGGTCGATTGGTATGCGGATCGCTTGAGTTTGATGTTCTTTATTCAAGTATGCGGCTATACTGCAAAAGCCATTAACTTTGAAGGACGCACCATTACTCTTAAACCTGTTCATTATGGCTTTAATGCACCAACCGCGCCAACCGATAAACGCGTTGTGCGCCCTCATGGAAAAACAAAAGACGAAGACTTAAAAGACAGTGATACTTTTGATCTTGATCTGGTCGATAAAGCCGTGGAACGCGCTAAGCTTGCTAATCCAAAAATTAGACCTGTGCGCATTGATGGTGAAAATGTCTATGTGCTCTATCTCCATCCAACCCAAGTTACACAATTGCGCACCAATACAGATGCTGGACAATGGCTCGACATTACCAAAGCAATCTATAGTGGAAGCCGTCTTAAAAACCCACTCTATGATGGTTCTCTTGGCATGTATAATGGTGTTATTTTACGTGAGGCGGAACATGTTACTGAAGGCGTTGAGTCCGGTTCAACAAACAAAGCAGTGCCAAATGTGCGCCGTGCTGTGCTGCTCGGTGCACAAAGTGCCGTCATCGCTTTTGGAAAAGACCGTGGTGCTACACGCTATAAATTGGTGGAAGAACTGTTCGACTATGAACGCGAATTCGGTGTCGCAGCAAAAACCATCATTGGTATGAAAAAAACTTGCTTCACTTTACCTGGAAGTTCACAAGGTGCACAAGATTTTGCGACTATCGTGATCCCAACTTATGGAGCACCTGCTTAAAGGTGTTATGCTTCTTCTCAACAGAATGTTCTGTTGGGAAGGGGGACATTGGCTTTCTTCGTCAATCAGCAGGTGTCAAGAATTGTGGTATGATCATAGATGCCAATCGTTGCCTGCTTTGAGTACTGATTAAAGACTTTTTCTCGACAAAATATGCTGTTAGAAAGCCAAAGTTCTAGAAGAAATAAAGCTTGCAGAAGTCCTCTATAGCTGTTCACTATTCTGGAATATTTGCTTTAAGAGCTGTTTGAAAGTTGGCAAATTCTTTCTCTCAATAGGATATATTTTTGCGGGAGAGATAGCCAAAGTGTTTCACACGCAAAAGGATTATCATTGTCCATGACCATTTCATCCATTACTTTAAACCATCTCAATCTTACATCTTCAGAGCATTCTCAGACTTTTGCCTCTATGGTTGCGCTTATTCAAGATGAAATTGATGATACAACAGCGGAATATTCTACGCAAATTCAAGATTCCATTCTTACCGCTTTGCGCTTGTGTGAACGGGAACCTTTGTTCTTTAATGAAAAAAAACAGCTGATCTTTAAAACACAATCTGGAAAAACGTGGTATGGCCAAGAAGAGGGAGTTTTTCTTGAATCAGAAAAGGTTGTGGAGTCTGTCCTTTTAGGAACACATCATGCAACACAAACACCTTTGCTTTTTAAATCGGTTGAGGCATTGCACAAACAATATGGATCACAACCTCTACAAGGAGAACCTCTCTTTTATACTTACTGTGATCAGAAAATAGGCTTGTTTCCAACACCCAAGCAGGTTGAAAGTGTCTGTGTTGTTTCTGCTTGTGCTCGTGTGCGAGACGAACAGTTGAGAGAGGGAGATAATCCTTGGTTCATTCATGCTTTTGACCTCATTAAAGCACGGGCAAAATACGAGCTTTGTAAAAATATTCTCAAGGACCCTGAATATGCCGCTGCTGCTTTTCGTGATTTTCAAGAACAGCTGCAAGCTTTGCGGCTTGAAACATCACGCCGGAAAAATTCTACAAATATTTTGCCCATGAGGTTTTAAAGAACTTTTTTCTTTTATTGATGATTGGCGCTGGTGGCTGGTGCTAGCGGTTGGTGCTGGCGGCTGATGCTAGTGGTTAGTGCTGGTGGGGGGAGAGTGAGTTCACGCTTTTGTTACAGAGTCTACTCTAGGCTCTGGTGGTTTAAATAAGCCTTTACGCTTTCAAATATTGCCATAAGGTTTTGCAAATATTCTTCCAATGGGGTTTTCAATGGCTTTTTTTCCAATTGCTGATTATCGGCCTGATGTTGCTGACATTAATGGATTGTTTACCGATGAACTCATTAATGTGTTGCCGGCCGATGGTTCTTATATTCCTATGCCAAGCTTTCAGCCATTGTCAGAGCCTTGTCCTGAGCCAATTTTAGGCACTTTGGCTGTGAAAACAAAAAATGGTGTGTCTATTTTTGTCGGGACAAGTCAAAAAATTTATCTGCTCGACAATACGACAAAGCGGTGGAAAGATATTAGTCAAAATGGAAAATCTTATCTTGCCAATCTTGATGCTCCATGGTCATTCGCTTTGTTTGGCGATTATGTGATTGCTGTTAATGCCAATGATAAGCCTCAAGTTATCGACATTAATCATGATAAAAGATTTAGAGATTTAGGCGGAAATCCACCACAAGCGGGAATTGTGCGGGTGTGGGGAGATTTTGTTTGTCTGATGAAATTAACCGAATATCCAAGACGCGTTCATTGGTCTGGATTGAACGATGCCGAATTTTGGACTGTGGGGAAAAAAAGCTGCGATTATCAAGATTTTCCCGATGGTGGTTTCGTGCAAGGGGCAACCGAAACAACAAATCCAATCATCTTTATGCGTTCTGCTATCTATGCCGGCTCTTTTATCCCTGGCTCTAAAATTATTTTTAGTTTTCAAAAAATCCACGATAAACGCGGGGCAAAAAACCCTGAATCTATCGTTTGTCGAGGCGATCTTGCCTTCTTTGCTGATGAGGGTGGGTTTTATCAGATTACCAATGAGGGGCAAATTATACCCATTGGCTTTGAAAAAGTCGACCGAACCATGACGGCAAAATCGAGGAAGAACAATCTGTATACTCTGTCTGCTGCTATTGATGGAGTCTATAATCGCGTTTATTGGATGATGGATAGCGATGAAAGCACCCACAAACGCATTTTGCTCATTTATGATTGGGGATTGCAAAAATGGACAAAAGCTGCCGTGGATAGCAAAATGATTTTGCCCATTTTTTTTGCCGGAGTCACTTTAGAAGGTCTCGATCAAGTGACGAAGAGCATTGATGATCTGCCTTTTTCACTCGATAGTAAGGCGTGGAAAAATGAATCTCCTATTCTTGGGGCATTTGATCGTGAAGGGAGACTTGGTTCGTTTTCTGGTCCCCCCATGGCTTGTATGGTGATATCACAAGAAATGGGACAGACAAATGGCGTGATAACACGCGTAAAAAATATTATGCCTCAAGTGAATAGTGGAGAGTTTTATTTGTCTGTGGGGATGCGCTTTCGTCAATCTCTTGAGGAGGAAATAGTGTGGTTGCCAGAAAGACAACCTTCTCATCATACGGGGCAAATTCATGCTCGCGCAAGGGCTCGGTTTTATCGCTTTAAATTGCGCATCCCTGAGGGTGTGAATTGGTCTCATGTGACCGGATTTGATGTGGAATTGAAGGCGGCCGGCACGCGGTAAGCGTGCCTCTTAATAAAGGAGTTACGCGGTAAGCGTGCCTCTTAATCAAAGAGCTACGCGGTAAGCGTGCCTATTAATAAAGGAGTTACGCGGTAAGCGTGCCTCTTAATGAAAGAGCTACGCGGTAAGCGTGCGTTTTAATGAAAGAGTTACGCGGTAGGCGTGCCTTTTAATGAAAGAGCTACGCGGTAAGCGTGCCTTTTAATAAAGGAGTTACGCGGTAGGCGTGCCTTTTAATGAAAGAGTTACGTGGTAAGCGTGCGTTTTAATGAAAGAGTTACGTGGTAGGCGTGCCTCTTAATGAAAGAGTTACGCGGGAAGCGTGCCTCTTGTCGTAAAGGAATAATGTGAAAAGCTATGTGGTGGCGAAAGCTTAAAGCTTGTTGGAGTGCTGTGAAAGAGCTGAGGATTGGCAGAGCGAAAAAAGCTAACCTCATGATGGGACAGTATGATAAGAAAAATTCTTATGCTGCCCATCTTACAGCGCAATGGTCATGGGAAAAAATAGTACCCTATCAAGAGGATCTTAATGCTGCACTGAAAAAATATGCTGAACGTTTTCCAGATGATGTTTGTCTGCAAACAATTGCTAAAGAACTCATCAGTGGGCAAGCACAATTATGGTTGGTCTTGAAAAATAATAAAAAATTTAGCGCCTGTGCCATTACCACAGTGGAAAGGACCCATACGGGGAAAAAACGCGTTGTCCTCTCAGATCTGGTTGGTGAGGGGGGGCTGGAGTTAGTCAATTTGATCGATAAGGTCGAAAAATGGGCGCGAACAATCAATGCTGAGGAAGTGCAAATGTTTGGAAGAGTGGGATGGGCAAAAATGCTTAGACATCACGGATATTCTCGTAATCTTATTTATTATAGAAAGGTTTTAGCCCATGAGTAGAAAAAAAACACCTCAAGTACAAACAACCACACAAACAAATGCACCACCCGCTTGGGCTGCGGATATCTTTAAAAAAGCAAGCGCCCAAGCACTTGACCTTTATAATAAGGGAATTGGCGGAAATGTTTATCAGGGAGAGCGTGTTGCTGGTCTTGGTTCTATGACACAAAATGCTCTCACCGGTCTACAACAGGCGGCTTCTCAGTATAATAATCCAGTATTGACACAGTGGTTTAATGCACCAACTCAAAGTGCCCAAAATCTTCTTGGTATGGCTAAGGGGGACTGGATTGGAGGAAATAGTAAATTTAATGCTGCTTTGCAAAATGCTTTAAGTCAAACGTCTGATGCTATTAATCAATCGATGTCTGGAGCGGGACGCTATGGTTCTGGCGCTCATACTGGAGTGCTCGCCGATGAGCTTGGTGCTTTGGCAACAAAGGCGAGCGCAGAGCAATATAATCAAGATGTGCGTAATATGATGAATGCTAATCAGATGATTGATCGCTCTCTATATGATCAGGTGAATGCAGCAAATAACTATTATCAAGGGCAAAGTAATACGCAAAGCAATGCTCTGAAAGGGGGGCTTATCCAAGATATGAACCGTCAGAATATATTAGATGCACAGCGGCAAAAATGGGCAGAGCAAGATAATCAGGGATGGAACCGATTAGAACAATTGCTGCGCGTGGGAACACAGGCTGCTGGAAATTATGGAACAACTTCAGGAAAGTCTACAATAATTCCTTCTGTGACAAAAGATCCATTGCGTGATGCGCAGCAAGTGCTTGGACTTGTGGGAGGAATTTTAGGACTGTCTGATGTGAGAGCAAAAGAAAATATTCTCTTCGAGTGCAAAAAAAATGGCTATTCCCTCTATAGCTTTAATTATAAGGGCAATCCACAACGCTACCGTGGTGTTTTGGCCCAAGAGATATTACGCTTGAAACCTGAGGCTGTGTTTATGAACGCAAAAACAAAATTATTGCATGTCGATTATGACAAAATTGGTCTGCAAATGGAAAGGGTGAAAATGGAAAAAATCACAGCGCTTAAGAAGAAAATTGCTCACTTTTTCTCTTCTCTCTTTACGCGTTTTTCATCTTGGCAAAAAGGATATCTGCTATGAGCTCGATTTATAATTGGTCCCTTATTGCATCGGAGAATGCTTATGCCGATGAGAACATCAATTGGGCAGAGGGACAACCACCAAGTTCAGTCAATGACAGTGCGCGTGCTATGATGCAACGCATCAAAGAATATTTATTGGATAATGGCGGAGTGGTAGAAACACAGTTTAGCTTTGATCGGGCAAACAACAAAACAGCTATTCATTTGATAACAAAATCTTCTTTTGGAGCTTACGAAGGCGGCATTGTGGTGCGCTTTAGGGCACAGGAGCAAAATAGCGGCATCACAAATGTTGCCTTAAATCGATTGCTTCCACGTCCTGTTTATATGGCAACACCCGATGGTCTTGCACCTCTCAAGGGCGGGGAAATGCAAAGGGGGGGACTTTATGAACTTGTCTATACTTGTGATATTGCTGGGAAAAATGTCGATGGTTGGTTTTTAACCAATCCAACGCAAAGTTTTTTGCCCCCTGGTTTTATTGGTACTTTTGCTACAGAAAAAGTGCCATCCGGTTGGTTACTTTGTGATGGTAAGGCTTATTCTCGCGAGGCTTATGCAAGCCTCTTTGCTGTTCTTGGTGAAATATGGGGACGGGGAGATGGGCGAACAACTTTTAATGTGCCCGATTTGCGGGGAATGTTTTTGCGTGGGCTCGATAGTGGAAAAAATATCGATAAAGGACGACGTTTGGGAAGCAGACAAGAAGAGTCTTTTAAAGCTCATAGCCACCAAGGGAAAACAGATTCAGCAGGCGCTCATACACATAAAGTTGAAAATTTTATGCCCTTTGGTATAGAGGCATACACAGGGAAGTATAATTATTACTTTAACGGTTCCGGTAGGGTGGATACGACTCTTGCAGGGGCGCATGAACATAAAGTCATTTTGGAAAAAACCGGTGGTGATGAAACACGTCCCGTCAATGTGGCCGTTGTTTATGCTATCAAAGCGTGAGAATGAAATTTCTTACAGTGATCAAAATGATTGCACAATGCTTGTTATGAAAAAAGCGCTTATAACAGATGCATTATGGAATTTAGGGTGACGGTTTTCCCTCTGTTTTTCTTTTATTGCTTCCTGCACTCCATCGTTTAGCTGTGCTTCTTGAGCTGTTAGATTATTTTTACCTTGAGTATAGAGAAGGCAAAGGCACTGTTGGCTTTGCTCAGCGTTTTTCTCCAAATGTTTTGCGACAAGAATTTGTTGTATTTAGAAAATTAGCTAAGAAGAATGTCATGAGAGGGGCATTTTTAGGCATTTTTGCTCCTGTTGGTGAGTGATGTTCCATGCAAAGAGTTGCTGTCTTTCTTTCACCTTTGCTATGGCTTGTGTGAGTGGAGAATAATGTAGTGGCTCTTTTCGCAAAAATGAAGGCATATTTCTCCGGTTGACTCTTTCTGATAGCTTTATGATGGTGTGGGGGCTGGTGTGTGTGTTCTAACCTAGCTGGTGGTGGTGTCTCAAAATAGGCTGAACAATATAAAAACCGGAAAAGCTGTTTGGGGAAGAGAGTGGGTGTATGATCCCGTAAGATCTTAGAGAATTGGGGTCGAGGATTGGTTGCTGAGTTTCCAAAGAGCTCGTTTTCACTTTGCTTATGTTTGAAGGGGAGCTGAGAAAATCGCTGTGAAGTGGAAGCACCACGAAGAAAATATTTAAGGGAGCGTTATGGAAGCACTTGTAGAGCTTTTACTGTTTGCGTTGGCATTTTACCGAGTTTCGTTTTTGTCGCTTCGTCTTATGAGTGTGTTCTAGGGACTGAATTTTAAAGAGTAAATTCCAAAGAATTGGTTTTGTGGAAAAGCATCTTTATGTGGGGTTGAGGGTGGAGCAGTTTTGCGGGGAGAATGGTCTTTATTTCAATGGACTGTATGTGAGAGGATGAGGCGTCAGATTGGCGGACCATCATTTTAGCTGAAAGAAACAAAATACCATCTTAAGACGATTTTTTGCTCAAAGCTTTTTAGGGTTTGGCAATGGTCCCCTTAGGATTATCCCTTGTGGGGTTATCCTTGGGGTTCTTCTTTGCGGGCTGTGCAGTATAAAAATTTGTGGCTAATCATGCACTGGAATCTCCCAATATCAGGGAGAATTCAGGAGAAGGAGAGAACGCAATGGCACTTTTTCCATTTTCTATTGCTGATATTGATGATCCTGAACATATCCGTGTGGTGCTTTATGCGAGTGGAAGAATGGGACACGCTCCTTTGAATGCACTGTTAAAGCAAATGCATGAAGATATGGCAGAAATTGCGCAGCGCTTGGAGCTTTTAGAAAAACAATGGCAAAAAACAGATCTTGCCCCCATCACGCATCAACAGGATGTTAAAGAAAATGATCAAAGCAGCAAAGAGAGTGGTGAAGGACATAAAGCCAGCAGTGAGAGTCACAAAACCGATGGTGCAATAAGTGTTTTGGCGAGTAAACCTCATGAAGAGGATAGCGAAATTCATCTACAAAATTCTGGAAGTCTTATAATGGAGGTGGCTCCTCTTCATGTTGGGAGTGACATGAATCTTAATCTATCCAGTTCTGTAAGTGCTCCAATAAGCGATGTACAGTTTATTGCTGGTAGTGAGATGAAGCTCCATAATACAAGTGAGAATGTGAGCAGTGTACGCCCTGACATGAGTGCACTGCTTAGACTCTCTCGTTCCGCCGGCAATCTTATGAGCAATACAAGCCTTAAAGTTGGTGGAGGAAATTTCGCTAGTTCCTTCAGTGATATAACTGCTGGCATAGATTTTAATTCTTCTGACAAAGCCGTTATAGATAATATGAAGAGTTTTAAAGTCGAGAGTGCAAAGCATAGCATCAGTGTTATAGGAAAAAATGAAGAAGTAGGCTCTCTTGGGGAATACGGGAGAAAAAATGGCGTTTTTGCCAAGAAAGATTGCGAAGAAGAAAAAGATAGTCAAGCTGTATAGTCCGGATATTGTGCATTTCCAGTTCGTTTTTCAATGGCATCTCTGGATATCGTCGTGCATTTGAGGAGTTTTTAAAATGCGAAAAATTTCAAAAGAGGGATTCACACTCATTAAACAATGGGAGGGGCTTCATTTACACGCTTATCAAGATGCCGTTGGTGTGTGGACAATCGGTTATGGACATACTGATCAAGTAGGTGAGCCTCTTGTGTTGGAAGGAATGCAAATTACTGTTGCTGAAGCGGAAACTTTGTTACAAAAAGATCTCGCACAATTTGAAAAAACTGTCCAAGAGATGGTGGAGAAGTCTTTAAATGATGAGCAGTTTGCTGCTCTTGTATCCTTTTGTTATAATGTCGGAATAGAAGCTTTTTGCAATTCTGCACTACTAAAAAAGCTGAATAAAGGAGATTATGAAGCTGTGCCGGCTGAATTGCAAAAATGGGTCAAAGCAGGAGGAAAACGCTTACAGGGACTCGTACATCGCCGAGCTGCTGAAGCGGGTTTGTGGGCTAAGGGAGCTTATGTTTCTTCCAATTATCAACAAGTCGAAACGCCCAGAAAACCTTTTTGGGAAAATATGGAAGTATTCGCGCCAATCATTAGTTCCTTTTCAGGATTAACAGGGATTTTAACTGGAAAGGGACCTATACAATGGGCTTTAGCCGTGGTTATGGTTTTGGCTACAATCGCTGGTATTGGGATGTCCATCTATCGAATGAGGCAAGAGTATTCATGATTTTTATCTCGTAAGAACTTTCTTGTCGTCTTTATATTGAGACTGCGTTGAGCGCTTCTTTGAGTTCAATGGCATGAGAGAGAGCATCAACTTCTGTACCCAGCTGGTTTTTGGCACAATAGCGTTTTAGTTTTAAACAACAGAAAGTGCTTGCTCTTGTTACGTTGGGTTTATACTCCAAACGGCAAATGAAATAACAGCAGTCGTCTATTGTGAGAAAAAGAAGCTTCTTGTGTTTTACTCGCCCAATATCCGACAGTTTTTGCCCTAAAAAATTGAGGGGCAAAGACTTTGGAGAGGATATGCCACGGTTGTTTTGGTCGTGTTGCTGCATGGAATAACAATCATGGAAAAGAGCCTCTCTCGATGACGTGTAAGTGATGGCATTTAGGAAAAAGTTCCACCGTTCTTTTACATTTCCCAAGTCATCCACTTTTTTTACCATCCCAAAATGAAAAGGAGTCATCTTATGATGAAAAAATTAATTTTAGTTATTTTCGCTTTATGTTTTATTGGACCCGCCTCTGCGCGTATTTGGACTATTAAAGACGATTGTCAATATATGGGAGGACAATTTCTCTCAACAGTCATGGTCAATAATATCTCTGTTATACCTTATAAAAAAAGTACAGGGCTTAATGTTCTCTCTCTTCTTGAAGTGAGCCCAGTAGGAGAGGAAGAGCATAACTTTCTAGCAAGGATTTTTTATATTCAGAGACCTGAAATTCTCGATATCGCTTACAGAGCTTACAGCACATCAAGACTTCTTGATGTTTGTTATAAAGATTTTGCATCTGTTGATAGTATTGTTCTGGGCTTGAGAATGCGTCAAGATTAAATCTATTCTCGAAAAAGTCTTATGGAGGCGTTTTATTCCTTTTGGAAAATGAAAATATTCTATACTGAAATTTTATGCGAAAGTAAGCATGAGTCATTCTGTGAAGATTGAGGTGTGATGAAGATTTTTAAGAAAGGCTGGCTTTATTTTCAATCGCGTGTTTTTAAACAATTGCGGTAGTCCGTGATTTTAAAATAATTATGTGACACAAAGCGCAGTGATAAGGAGCTGCTTGGGTCGTCTTAAAGCAATAAAATATTCAAGTGGTACTTCAGCTTCCCGTTTTTCTTTTGCAATAAGCTTTCAAAGGGAGCATATTTTTCTTGTGCCGTATAAGGGCATAATGATCATCCAGAAGGGATGTTAGTGAATCTTTCCTTACATTATTCATGATATAGCCTTGATTAAGGGTTCAGAAGACCGCTCACGAGCTGTTTTGAACAGTATATTTCAAGGAAAAATAACGAAGATAGCTCTTTTCCATAAAATTTTGTGAAAAATATGAGAAAGACGATTGAGCTGTAAAAACGAAAAAGAACAGCCCTTCATTCTACAAATTCTACAAGAATGCAATGATGAGATCTCGCCCTTAAGGGCGAAGATCAGATGAGAAAATATCTATTGCAAACGATTTTTAAGAGGTCAATTATGAAAAATTTTTTAAAAAGAACAGCTCTTATTTTGTTCATTATGATTGTTACAGCTCCTGTTTCTCATGCTGAACAGCATGTGGAACGAGGATATATTGATTCCGTTACTGCTAAAGATGTGGGAACGATGTGTGCTCTTGAGCTCAGATATTCGGCCCTTCCTGGTAAAGGAGATGTCACAAAACTCTTCTGGAGTTGCGATACTCTGGCTGGAAAGAATATTCTTGATTTAGCGAAAACTGCTGTCATTTTGAACAGAAAAGTAGAGTTGACCTATGATGATTCAAAGAACAACATCATTATAGAGCTTAAATTAAAATAGTACTTTTCAATTTTTTATAAATTTATCGTTTTTCATCTCTGTAATTTGCATAAAGTAACTGTAATCTTTTAGAGGATTATAGGGATGAGAGATGTGATTTCATATTACAAGGAATCAAAAATGATTAAAAGAGCATTTTCAATTATCTTCTTGATAATTTTCCTGCCCATCTTTTCATTTGTTCATACAACATATGCTGAAGATACACCTTCTGTCGTTTATCGTTTAGATGGTCGTTCTCCATCGCAGATATTTTTCGGAGGCGGTTTTGCCTCTTGGGGTGGAGAGCATGCATCGTACGATCTACTGTTTCATGTCAGTGGTGCTTCAATTGAGACGCAGGACTCAGGCTATATATCGACAACAGCTAGTATGGATGCCCTTTACAGAATGGCTCGTCAGCAACTCATTGCTAATCCTCAAGAAACCTATTGGGTTTACGATATTACTCCAGGAATGAATTTTTTTTATATTCCGAGTTCGTTACTGATAACAGCTCTCCATGCTGATAATGAAGTTCAGGCAAATAACGTTATGAGTCTTTATAATACATTTGGGTGGCAGGAAGAATGGGCCGCTGCTAATCTAATCCCCTCGGAGTCAATCTATTCAGCAAGAAGCGTTATGCTGCAAGAGGGGCAAGTTGTTTTCGGTCCTAGAACTTTAAATCCTAATTTTATACCTTCTCAGCCTCGAACAAATCCCAATCCTCTCATTTCAAACCATTATGCTTTCTTAGAGGCATATTATGCTGGTGAGGATTCACTTACGGCAATGGCAGTATCATTTTTTGCAGAACACTCAAGACAGGCTTCCTCTAACAATCATCATGTTGCATCATGTTCAGGGGTACTATCTTCTAGTCGTCAAATGATGAGAATCTCTTTAACACGTGATTTGATACATTTTCACAATCCCGCTTGTGCAAAATACAAACATAGCTTTGAAGATATTTGGTATAAAACAAAGCTGTTGCATGAATCTCTTTAAAAATATAACATGGTCTCTGCAGTAGCTTATTTAACAGCAAGATGCGATCGTCGAAGTTTTTCTCCTCTCGTGAACCCAATAAAAACGCACGAAATGTGAGAGATTTTAGGAGAAAATATCAGATCTTATAAACAGCATAGGTTGGAATGACAAATGCGCCAAAGTCTTGCATCTCTTGAGAGCTATAAGGGTTTGTGAAGCGCGTTTTTTTCATCCCAAGGATGGTTTCAAGAGCCATAGCGGATCGTTTTTCGTAGTTTTTTATGTCATAATCTGTAAAGCTATAGTTTTTTCCAAAAGCCATGATGGCACTTCGCCGTCCCAGCAAAACAGCACGCCGCACATGGTCAAGTGCGGTGTTTTCTGTGGAGTGAATTCCTTGGGTTACATATGTAGAGTCTCGCAAAATAACATCATGATAGATACCAAGTGAATTTTGAAAAAGAGGCTGATTTTTGTCAAGATGCATCCATTCCTTTGCAGTTTGAATACCTCGCCACATCTCAGCTCCAGCGCTGTTTCTTAATTGAGTCACTTGGGTGGGATGGAGGTAGAGAACATAGAATTCTCTGTTATTGATAGATATTGGGCGGATTTTGCGGTCTGCACATTTTGCCTGTATGACAGCTTGGTCTATAAGATCAAGGGTAAGACTGTGTTGTTTTGGATCTGTTAAATCTTCATCCTTGGTAACACCATGAGGGCGTATGATGCGTTTACTGGTGGGAGCAGTTGGTTCATTAAAGCCATAATGGATGGGTCTGAGAGTAAAGTCTAGTCCATTAACATCGATGTTTTTTGCGGTATAACCACAGACGTGAATGAAAAATATGAGGCTTAACAATTCGCCACACGCTTCAACAAGGTGACCTTCGGCTTCTTGTTTATCACGACAATGTTCATCGGGTGAATGGAGCAAATATCTTAGCTCTTCAATTTTCACCTTATCGTAAAGAGGACGCGTTTCAGTCTCAGAAATTGGGACAGAGAAATCAAAAGAAACTGTAGACTTCGATTCTTGTCTCGTTTTTTCTTTTACTTGAATAATGCTGTTTTTATCTTTATCGCCCAGAAGAGAGGCAATGTCGCAAGAAGATTTTATGTTTTTTTCCATCACAAAGCTTTCTTCGCAATAAAAGTAGAAGGACAAAAATCCGTTCCCATGCCTCTCTTGTGTACTGATGGGGCTGGAGAATAGAGAAATTCTTCTCCTCATTCTGTGTCATAATAATGTCTCAATTATGGCACACTGTTCCATAATAAACGCTGAGAGACACGCTCTTGTTTTCATGAGAAAATGCTTGGTGAGGAGATACGTATTTGTATAACGGGCGTATTTTTGTCTAGGGCTTTCCAAAAATAGTAAATCAGAGATGTGCTGTTGCTTTCTTTGTTGAAAGTTGGGGCAAGAGAGGACAGAGTGTGAAATTCTTTAAGGTCTTATGAATCTCGAAAAGAGCACATCGCTTATGGATTGGTCGTGGTCTTCTGAAAAATGGGGATGAGATCACAGAAAATGGGGGGTATTTGTTTATCTCAATGGAAAAATCCATTATATTACGGGTATAGAATTTTACATCCATCAACTGTTATGATAATGCCTTTAGAGCTTTTTCATAAAGCGGATGAAAAGGTTTTTGATGAGAGCTGTAAACGATAACAATAAAATATTGATGCTGTAGAGAAAGGCATGTTTGGGGATAAGAAGATTGAGCGTTTGCAGTTGTAGCATGTATGTTGTGTCTTGATGCTGCTATCTTATTTGCTGTCAAAAAAACGAGCTTTAGAGGTTAAAGGGTAGGGGCTTTATGGAAAAAAGAATCCGCGCAAGACAAAAAGCCTATTTCAAACGATTGTATCGCAAGATCGCTGTTGTTTTTATGCTGCTCTTTTGTATAGCGGTACTTGGTTTTTTCGTGGAACAAACCATCTGCTATTTTTCTGCTCATAAACAGGAAACACTACAAGAGCCTGCCGAATTGATTATTCCAGTCTTTGATCATCGTGTCTATTGCAAGGAAATTGCTGCTTCAGTTATGCCCGATATGAAGAGGGACGTTTATCAGCATTGTCTTAACTTGGAAAGTGAAGCCTATTTTGCCATTCGTGAAATGTGGGATAGACTTTCTGATACGACAAAGAAAAAATGTATGGCCATCGTGCGTCCTGGAGACGGAAATTATTTTCTCTTACGAGATTGTTTGCTCAATGAAAAAGAAGAGAAAGAAGGAAAGGCGCGTAATCACTTTTAAATTTTAATATGGGGCATTCTTTTTACATAATACTTTTTACATAATAATTGAAGAGTATGAAATTTGATGAAAAAATATCAACGTTCTTTGTGCCTAGGGTCGTCACTTTTTTTATATCCATCATATCTTGATGAACAAAAATTTGGTCATTGTTTCAGGACTACTCAGCTGTTTCTTTAAATTTTTTCTCTTGTTTTTAACATTATCACATCTGTTATAGTAGTGGTTTTCAAAAGAATCGCTTAAAATGATAGTGTATAGGATAAAATTAGGGTGGGTAGTAAAATTGGATATGCGTAAAATTTTCTTCTTAGCCTATGGTTAAAACATGCGTTAAAAGATAGCTTCAAGCATCTTCAAGAGGAGAAGATAAATAGCGAAATATATTTTATTGCTTTATGAGTCTTGTTCTCAGAGAAAAGAGATACAGGAGCATCTTTTTTAGCTTTCGTTGAGAGAGTGAGTATTTATGTTTTTGAGATGTAAGCCGGCATGTTTCTATTCTTTGCTCGTTTGCTATGCTGCTATAGCTCTTGGCATTTGAGAGTGTTCATAAGAAGTCTTTTCTCTCTTTGTCTTAAAGTTTTAAGCTCATACCTATCTCGTTTGTGGGCGCAAGCTAATAGTTTTGATTGATACAACAGAAACAGATTAAAATGAGAAAATTCTTTGCTTTGAAGCTCTCTCATTCAAGCTGTTAAACAATAAATGCTTCTTATAAGTCGATGTTATAGCGCTTGTGTCTTGTTTGCTTGAAAATTTTTAATCACACCATAAAACTGCCGTATTATTATTGATAAAGGGAAGTGTTTTGCACGTATTGTGGTACGCGTTAGGTGACGAAAGGTCTTCATATTTTCTATCTCTCTGTGGTTAAGGTCCGTGGTTTGAGATCATTTCTCACCGCTCCATGGGTTTCCGGCAGCTTTCCTTTGCGGCTGTCGGAAGTGGGGTTTTTCTAAAGATTGTGCAGGCTCAAGCTTTGTTAGGCGCTTAGCTTTGGTATTTTGCTGAAAAGGGATTAAAACTTTTATCGTTAAAATGAAAAGACGTTTTGCCTAAAAAATCAGCTAGAGGGGTGGTGATGTCATCGGCAAAAACATCGCTTGTGGGGTTTTTCTGCTGATTGATTTGTTTGCAATAAGAGCCACATGTCTGACAGATTTCCAGTAAAATGCCGTCGGGCATATTTTCGCTGGTGTGGATGGAAGTGTTTTGTGTTTCTCCACAAAAGGTGCACTGAGCGTGTGGGATTTGCCAGAGGGTTCCGCAATAAAGGCAAGAACAAAGTTTAATGGTTTCTTGTGGGTTGTGCTCAAGAATTAGGGTGGCGGTATGGGGTCCACTGCACACAGGACAGAGGTTGTTTTGTTGTGGGGTTAACTGGTGCACATTCAGTTGTGAGGCGGCAAGAGTAGAGATGATTTGCAGCGCACCGGTGATAAAAAGATGTTCTGCTAATTGTTGTTTTGGAAGCTTTTGGTTTAACAGATTATCTGTCCACAGGCGCCATTGCTCTTTTTGCTGTTGTGTGCGGTTTAAAGCTTCAGTCTTTGTTGCCAAAAAGGCTTGGTTGGGAACTATAGTGTGTGAGAGACGTTTTAAAAAATCACCAACAATACTTTCATACAAGCCCAACATTAAGAATTTTGAGCAATCAAGAGGAGGAGTTGTGGGAGCTGCAAAACGACTAAGGGGAATGGCAAAATCTTTAAAATATTCCATAGACTGTTGTTGAGCATGACAAAAATGTGTAAAAAAAAGGGGGGCTTGGTTATCCTTAAGATTGTTGGCTAAATGCGCAAAACGTTGTGCGCGTTTGGCAAAAAAAGTCTCCTGATGAGGAAGCATGACAAAAATAGCAGAATTGCTTATGCTATTTTTATTCATGGATTTCGTCGTTTTTTGAAGCAATCCTGAATTTTCAGAGAGACGTGACATGTCAGCTGTTTCTTTCTCATAAGTTTATGTTTTGCTATTTTAAACTCTGTAATTTATGTTTTTAGACTCTTTTTATTGTATGAGCTTTTATACTCAATTTGTTATAAGAAAAGATCTAATTCCTTACAAATTGCATGAGACTAAACAAAATTTATAGAGCAGGAAGCACGCTTTCGCAAGAAGACTAAAAAGTTCATTTTTATAGGGCTTGAAGAATACTTCATGTTAAGCTATTTATAAGAAATAACGGATTTTATGAAGTGCTCGTGGATTATTGCTCACAAAGGGGTTGCTTTAGTGCAAAAGAAAGGCTATGCTCAGAATATAAATATATTCGCGCAATAACTCAGGGAAATGTGAATGCTTGTGGGTTGAATGCACGAGGGGGCAGGAAATATCGACGTTTTTGAAATCGGTGGTTTTAGAACAGAAAAAGAGTTTTATTTGTTCTCTGGCAGAGATTTTTCGTTTGCTAGAGATGTCCTTATGTTTATTCTTGTTTTTGTTTTTCCACAAGATGGTTATTTTTTTAGTAAAATATGGTCTATTTTGAAAAAAACACTTGGCATTTTATGTGAACATCACTAGGTTTCTGCTGGTTAACAGAGAAAGAGGGAATTTTAAGCTTATGGTTTCCCTGCTGTTTTTGTGATTTTCAAAAAATATATGCTTTATCAAATATCAGTAGGTATTATTTGAGTGAAAGAAAACGCGGATAGCTTGATAACCGTATTATACATATGATGAGCGTTATCGGAAAATAATGCAATGAAGAAGAGTCAATTAAGACACACATACTCCAAAAAGGGATAAAAATGAGGCCACAACAAAATAGACGGGTACGCGGTCGCAATAATAATAACAGTAATAATAACAATAATAATCGTCGCGGCCCTAACCCGTTGTCTCGCAATTATGAAAGTAGCGGTCCGGATGTTAAAATTCGTGGCAATGCTCAACAAATTGCTGATAAATATATAAGTCTTGCGCGTGATGCACAGGGTGCGGGCGATCGTGTTATGTCGGAGAATTATCTACAACATGCTGAACATTATTTGCGTATTATTTTGGCAGCGGTTGGACAAACACAATATGTTCGACGTGATGAGAACAGTGAGCAAGAATGCGGTGAAATAAACGCTGAAGCTGAGAAAAAAGACACTGTTAATTGTGAGACAGACGTTTCTCAAACAGTATTGAAAAATACACATGATCAACATGATAAAGTGCAAAATGGCCATGCGCAGGAAGAGACGTTTGAGGCTCATACTTTGTTGGATGAAAAAAGTCCTCAAGAGCAATGCTCCCATGAAGAGAATAATAGTGAGCCTGTCAAAAGAACACGGCGTACTTCACGGCGGCGTACCGTGCGGGTTCAAGAAGAGCCATCCCTTGAACTTGCTCATTTTGAACTGTCACGGGCAACTTCAGAAGCTTCTCAAAATGGTGATGCGTTGACCAAAAAGGTGGCGTCTATGCCTGTGTTACAACAAGAAGTACAGAGAAAACCACGGCGCCGCCGAGTGGTTACATCTTCAGCAGAAGAAAATGTTTGAATAAGAAAATTGCTTTTTAAATGCTTGTGAGGGGTGTTGTTCTCTGAAAAACAATTGCGGTGTTTGAGAAGCGGCATGCTTTGAATTTTTGTGTTTTGAAGACGCCATTGCATTTTAAAGAGCAATTAAGCATTCTCAGAATAAAGGTGCGTTGTTGGTTGTTGCTGTGCCTGTGAGAGAGCCAAGTGCAGAGAAAAGCATAGCATTGCCTGAGTGGTTACATGTTACTGCAGAAGAAAATATTTGAATAAGAACGTTTTCGTTTAAGCGCTTGTGAGGGGTGTTTTTCTTTTAAAAGTGATGGGGTGCTTAAGAGGATCACCCCCCCTCATGTAAGCAGGGCATTACAGAATGCCATTATATTGTTAGCTTATGTGCTTCTTTTAAGAAAGATATCTCAATGCACCAAAGCTTATTTCGCGGAGGCTGCCTGTGCATGCTGCGAATGGTATAACGATAAAGCCGTTGTGCATCACTATCCTTACACTTATAAAGACGTAAGAGAGCATCGTCATGCTCTCTTGCTAGTTTTCCCAATGTTTCCAACAGCTCTTGGCACCTGAGAGTGCTCATAAAAGGCATTTTGTCTCTTTTTGAGTGTTTTTAGCCACATATCATCTCCCGTTTATGATGTGCAAGCAAGTGCTTTTCATCGATTCAGTGTCAGAATATTGGAGATGAGAGATAGGGTATTGTTATTGAATAACCATTATTTGTGATGATAAATCAATGTATTATGTTGTTTAATAATAGACATGTTTTGGGTTTTTCTGTTTTGGAACTTGCTTTTATGTTTTAAAGGTAGTGTCTGAGAAGTTTCTCAGACTGGAGAGCGTTCGACAACGAAGGTTGCCTCTTTTTCGAAAAAGAAAAAAGTGCAGAAGAAACTATGGCGGGTGCCGAGTGGTTACATGTTTGCAGCAGAAGATAGTGTTTAAATCAGAAGGCAAGCATTTGTAGAGAGATTTTCTTAATGGGGCGGGGTGTTCAATGTTTGTGCTGTCGTGTCAACAGAAAGAACAGCGATAAGTGTACCACTATGATAATTATAAATCATAAATTTTGTTTGCCCATCTGATGTTAAGATCTTCAAAGAAATATTGTGTTCTGAGAGGCTTTGCGAGAGAATCTGTGTGTTTTGGGGTAAGGAGAGGGTGTGGTGGAGTGTTTCTTTATTTTTGTGGTGAGAGGATAAGAGTTCTGTTTGTTTTGCAGATGATCCCGTTGCTATAATTTTGTAGACAACGCCAAACAGGACAGCAAGCATAAGAATGAGCGTTATTGCAATGGAAACAATCATTAAACGCATGAGTTTTTTTCTCACCCGTTCTACGGCTGGATCTAAGGGGAGGTCTTGAGGCAATGCATATTGCTCTGTTTGTTTGTCTTGTGAAGGTTGTATTTGCTGATTGTCCATTATGCTGTACTTTTCCACGGATTGGGTTGTGAGAGCTTGATGGGTTTATGCTTTTACGGTTTTTTGTGCAAGAGGTCTATAGCGGAAAAAGCTTAGAAATGGCGATAAGATGAGAAAATATCTGCTTTATGATTTTGAAAGACCTTATCATGCATATTTTGGCTTGTAAGCAGAAAATTGCCTCGGTTTGTCACAGACCAGATGAGTTGTACTTGTTGTTGATGTAGATTGGCCTCTATGCCTGTGCATTGAGCAAAGATTTGTTGCCCATAAGAAGCAAATTTTTTTGTCGAAGGTATCAGGGCTTGTTCACATGCTTGCGCTGTGGGATAGATTTCGATCATGCTATTGTTAGAATAACAGCTGTTAAAATCATCTGTGCATGAAACCAATAAGAGGATAAAAACGAGGCTATTCATAAAATATTTTCCAATAAAAGGTTGACAGCATAGAGCTCTATTTGTGAGCCTTAGGGCTTTTTCAAGGAATAAACGTTTTTAGAGCCGCTGTGTTCCGCTGTGACTTCGGGAGAGTGTCCTAACTGTGTGTGGGGGGAGGGTCTTTTGGTGAGCAGGGAGAGTTTAACAACTCTTGGCGTACTACACTGTTGTTTTTCGTTTTGTGGCGGGTGCACTGCTTTTTTAAGAAAAGATGTCAAAATAAGTGTCGGGAACACATAAACGATAAACAATTCCTTCTTCCGTTATTTGAAAAGAAGCCGAACCATTGACAGAGACA
The DNA here is from genome assembly GCF_028618575.1 of Bartonella sp. ML70XJBT.G. GTDB lineage: Bacteria > Pseudomonadota > Alphaproteobacteria > Rhizobiales > Rhizobiaceae > Bartonella. The sequence goes on from NZ_JAQITA010000013.1 coordinate 68,461, forward strand.
GGAACAATTTTTTCTAAGACAGCACTGCCAAAACAGGCTTTTTGTTCGCTAGAGAGAACGGTGCTGGCTGCAAAATTTTCAGTCCAAGTGATGAGAAGTTGCATCTTTCTATCGGTGTTGTGTTGGATTTCACAGCGTACACAGATATTGCCTTGTTCTTGTGAGAGGGCACCAAAAGAAAGAGAATTGACAATAAGCTCATGAAAAGCCAAACCAATATGTAAAGCGGCATTGGGAAAAAGATAAGGATCTTCTCCTTCAAGGGAAAAACGTTCAGTCTCTTTCATGAAATAACCAAGAGCTTGCGTTTGTACCAATTCACGAAATTGGGCACCACGCCAATCGGAATCGGTGATCAGGTCTTGAGAATGTGAAAGAGAATGGAGGCGTCCTTGAAATTTGCGTAAGAAAATCTGGAGCGATTCCGTATAGCGTGCCGTTTGGCTGGCAATGCTTTGAATGATGGCAAGAAGATTTTTGGAACGGTGGCTCACTTCTCGAAGCAATATTTTTAAGACTTGTTCGCGTCGGCGTAAGCCTGAAATATCAACTCCCGTGGTGATAATGCCGATAATATCTCCATGATCATTGCGGTGACAATCAATAGAAAATTTATACCAAATCACTTGCTTGGCCATATCCTCAAACCGTGCTTCAATGCTTTGCATTTTACCGGTCGCTAAAACTTGCAATTTAATGGTTTCCATATTATCCGCAAGATCAAGGGAAAAAAAGTCACTATCTCGACATCCTACACGCCATTTATTATGCAAATGCTGTGGCAAGTTTTCTGCCCATAAATAGACCAAATTGGTGGTCTGATATAAAACACAAATATCAGCGCCACGGATTGCTTGCATCAGAGCGCTTAAATGGGATGTATCCATCGGTGGCTTTTGAAGAGGCATCACGATCATAATGGAGATGTTACTCTGTTCTAGGCCGCTTTGGAGGCATTCTCTTGAAAGAATAAAGCCTGTGAAATCAGTGCTTTTACCATATCAGGATTAAAGGGTTTGGTCACTAAAAAAGTCGGCTCTGGACGCTCGCCCGTTAAGAGTCTTTCAGGAAAAGCTGTGATAAAGATCACCGGTATGCGGTCATTTTGTAAAATGTCATTGACCGCATCAATGCCTGAACTGTTATCGGCTAATTGAATATCAGCTAAAATTAACCGCGGTTTTTTCTTATGATACATGATGACAGCTTCATCACGGGTTCGTGCTATGCCTACCACCTGATGGCCAAGACTTTCTACCATTTGTTCAATATCCATGGCAATAAGAGGCTCATCTTCAATAATCATGACTTTTGTGGCTATTTGTTGAGAAATATCTGTTGAGGCTTGGGTGAGAAGCTTGCGGAATTCCTTCGCATCAAGAGACATGATTTCACTGGCTTCTTGTTCATTAAAACCTTCAACAGCAATCAATAAAAAGGCTTGGCGTGCACGCGGGGTTAAATACGATAATTTGGCACTGGTTTTTTGTTCAAGACCAAATTGTGGGAGCGGTTCTGGGATATTCGGTGTGGTTTGGTCAAAAAGATGGCAAAAAAGCCAATAGGTACTAATACGGTCACTGGATTTTTGAGGAAAAATTGAAATATCCGCAATAAGTGCTTCTAACATCGCGGAAACATAAGCATCACCGGAGGATTGGCTGCCTGTGACAGAGCGGGCAAAACGCCGAAGATAGGGAAGATGTGGTGCGATGCGTGTGGATAATGACATGATTTATAACTCCTTTGACCTTTGAAGCACTTTGTTGGTTGAAATCTTTGAAAGATAAAAAAGTTCCCCTGTCCGTATGGAACTTTTTATAGATCACTATATTTACAACCTTAAGGCGAAAATATTATCAGTGCTACTGATACTATATGGATTAGGGGGAGAAAAAATGAACGACCGTGATGAAAAAAATATCACCAATCACTGTATGTTTGGAGATGACCTTCTCGGGGTTAATAGTGAAATAGCACGAAAATTACGCCAATTTTATCTAGAAATTCAGGAAGAAGCACTGCCACGGCGTTTGTTGGAGCTTTTGGACAGGTTAGAGCGCGCTGAGCAATTTGGTTTAAACAATGTGGAAAAGGTTTGAACCTTTTATGGCAAAGTGCGTGAAAAACTTTAAGCAGGAACTCCTGCAGGTTCTACCAGCTTTACGAGCTTTTGCACTTTCTTTAAGTGGAAAGCATGATAAAGCAGATGATTTGGTCCAAGATACCCTTATGAAAGCATGGGCAAAGCAAGACAGCTTTGAAATGGGAACCAACCTTAAAGCTTGGCTTTTTACCATTTTGCGCAATGAATTTTATAGTCAAATGCGTAAAAGAGGCAGAGAAGTACAAGACAGTGATGGTGTGTTTACCCAAAATGTTGCTGTTCATCCTGCGCAATATGGATCCCTTGATTTGCAAGATTTCAAAAAAGCCTTAAATCTGCTTTCTGCTGATCAAAGAGAAGCCATTATTCTTATTGGTGCATCGGGTTTTTCTTATGAAGATGCCGCTGCTATTTGTGGTTGTGCTGTGGGAACCATTAAAAGCCGTGTGAGTAGAGCGCGTAATCGCTTACAGGAACTGCTCAAGGTCAATGGTGAGTCCGATTATGGACCTGATTCTTATTCGGCTGGAAGCACATTATGTTCATTTAATGGCTAAAAAAGTATAATAATTATGGTTAAGAACCTTGTTTTTTTTATTCCCGTTATAGCTATTACAGTAAAGTCAGTATCTGAGGAAATTCAAAGTGTTTAGCATATCTCTTTAAGGAAAATACGAAAAGCCTCTATGAAATTCTCTCACGGGTTTTGGTTGTTATGTTCCTGAATGAGTCTTCCTTTGTGCTGAAAAATGACGATTTTCAGGTTTGCCAATGGAAATTCTATGACACACCAGAACAAACGGCTGTCTCAAAGTAATTCTGCTGATTCAAGCATCTCAAGTTGGCGTTGGGTGGCAATTGTTGTTTCTCTTGTTATGGCTCTTTTGGCATCAAGCTTTATTATGTTGCTCTCAAATGCCGTTGATCGGGAAGTTGCACAATTGAATACAAGTTCAGAATTGCGCGAACAAGCCGATTTGGTGTTGATTGGCCTCATCGATATGGCTGTTGCTGACCGTAGCTATGCAAAAACCCGAAGTGCAGAAGATAAAGCACATTTTGAAAATACAGCGCGGGAACTTGAGGATATACTCGATTATACAGAGCTCATTGTTTATGCACATCCGCGGTGGTATGAATGGTTTAGCGCTTTTAAAAAGGAAGTCGAAGCGCGCAAAGCTTTTCTTAGTGCTCATATGCATGCGCTTGATGCACGTCCTGATCCATCTTTTCAACCTGCACCTGCTTCTGAAAGCCAGAAAATTCAAGTGGCACGTTTAGCCCAATTGATGACAAGCTTTATGAATGGCGATGATGTGGTGCGGCAAAAACAGCGCGAAGGTATCGCATTTATGCGGGCTGCGCTCACATTGGCTGCGATTGTTTCTGTCGTGAGTACTTTTGTTTCTGCTTATTTTGTCATTAATCGTTTTCGTCGTGATATACGCTCTTTAAAAATGTATCAATTACTACTTCATAGCGAAAATGCCGCTCTTGAAGCACGAGTCAAAGAGCGGACACAAGAATTAGAAAGCGCACGTAATCATGCTGAAAAAGAACGCCAACGGGTGGAAATGCTTTTACAGGATGCAAGCCACCGCATTGGCAATTCTCTTGGTACAGTATCTTCCTTGCTGGGGCTCCAATTAAATCGCAGCAAAAATGAAGAAGTGCGTTCTGTGCTTGGGGCGGCACGCGACCGTATCCAGACCATTTCTACGGCACATCGGCGCTTGCGCTTGAGTGATGATATGGAAACAACTCTCTTGGCAGAGTTTCTTAGTTCCGTGGTGCATGATGTCGAAATGGCTGTGCCTTTTGAATTGCGCGAAAATATTACTATTCACACCGATTTTAAAGATTGCCGATTGTCTTCAAGAGATGCCACAACCCTTGGAATTATTCTTGGTGAATTGCTGACAAATTCTTTAAAACATGCTTTTCCTGATCATCGTGCTGGTCACATTTATATTTCATTTGGGGCGGAGCCAAATGGACAGTTAATGCTTATTGTCGAAGATGATGGAGTGGGTATGAAAAACCAAACGTCGGAGCAAAAGACCGGTCTTGGGCGTTTGGTTGTGGAACAGCTTTGTATGCAATTTGGTGAAAAACCACTCTTTGAAAGCTCTGCTTTGGGAGGTACAAAAATTGTCATTCCTTTGCCAAAACTCAATGCAAGTGGTGCAAAAAACACACCGTCTACTCCATAAAGGGGACTTTACGATTTCTTGTTGTGGTTAAGCTTAAAAACAAAAAGACCTTTATAAATTGCTACAGCTCTTCGAAAGGGACTTTTTATCTCCATTTTGTCCTAAATCCTCAAGCAAAACAGGTTTGCCTGTTTTTCCATTATAAGCTTTTACGTGAATGTTTTTTTCTTGCACATTGACAAGATAGTAGTCTCCACTAAAAAGTGCTCCTGCTGTGTAAACAGGGATATTTCCGAAAACTTTATCATCTTGTGCACGGCAATAGAATCGAGAATGCTCATGTCCTACAAAGATGGCTTTGACATTATGAGATGTCATGAGTGATTTAAAGGCAGCGAGATTTTTTGCATTTTGAGGATGAAGAAAATGTGAATCATGATCGCCAAAATAGGGACGCGCATCGTGAAAATTGAGAATAGTCACTTTTCCTCTTTTATCAGCAGCTGCTAAATCTTTTTTCAGCCACCCCAGAGCTTTTGTTATTCTGACTGTCGTGTGACCATCCGATAAATGTGCAGTATAAGTTGGATAATTATGAAGCTGCACATAGTGAATATCTCCATAATCCCATGAGTAGCTTAAACTCCCAGTTATGAAGTGATGCACTTTTTCAAAACGAAAGGACCGACGAGACGTCACATGTTGATGAAACATAGGGAGAGAACCGCTATATTTTTCTATTTCTTTAAACATTCTTTTCACTGCACTCACCGCACAGGCATCCTTTGAAATATTTGACATTGGTATCGTACAATCATGAACATTATTGGCATAATCGTGATTGCCTAGTCCTTCATAGACAGGATAAGCCATGCTTTTATAAACATATGCATAGTCTTGATAGGTTTGGGGGCGTCCAAACTCCGTTAAATCACCATTGACGATATAAAATGAGGCGGCGTGGGATGCTAGTGCCATTGCAACTTTTCTATTTGTCTTTAGCCATGGTTCTCTATTGCTGTTCGCGTTAGGATCACCCGAATCCAAACGCCACGGTTGTGGATCGGCTGCTATGACAATATTATAATTCTTGGGCGTCTTTCTTTTTACGTACCAAATTGTTCTTGCGTTATCACCTACACCTTCTCTGCGTTCAAAATAATACTCTTTGTTGCTCGAGGTTGCAGAATATTGATTGGCGCCACTATAGGGGTTATACCAGCGAAATTTTAAAAGAGTTCCATCGTCTTGTATGCGATATTTAACCCATCCCCCAGATCCCGAGAGCCAAGCATTCGATGTTGTTGCTGCTTCTCCAAACAAGCCAGCTGCAATGATTTTTGAGGGACAAGTATCTCTAAAATAGTCACCGGTTTTCCATTCTCCACGCTCTAGACCTTTATCAATTAAAACCATAGAAGTTGGTGGATTGGTCAGTTCATTCACAATGTATACATTGGTTGAACGATCATCAAAGGCAATGCGTTTTGGTTTCGGTAATTGTTTTATAAAATTTTGTCTTGTTTCATGGTTTACAGAAAGATTTTGCCCAGGAGAAAAAGAAGGTTTGATGCAAAGAAAAATGGTAAAAAAAATCGCAGTGATTGTTCTATATTGGTATTTCATAAAATTATTATCCAAAACAAAAATAACTTACTAAAATACTTGACAGTCAGATATCATCAGAGGCGTGGCTCCCTCAAATCATAAGATTTGTATCATTTAAGATTGCCTAAATATGGTATTTATGATCCGATTTTTTAAATCTGATATATTTTTAAAAATTCTAGGGTTATTTTCATTATTTGGGGCCCTCTCTTTTGTTCTGTAGCGATTTGCAATTGTTTTTTGATTTTCTGTTTTAAAAGTTTTGTTTTGTGTTATTGCCTTATGGAAAACAAAGACTCTGGTTAAAACTTTTCATTGTGGATAGGATTGGAAAAAGATCAGCAATGTTATGAATAGGGGATAAGAAGAGATCATGCGGTTTTTTCAAGATGAGAGAGAAGGTATTTAAGGGAAAAATTCTTTTGTAGTTGGCTTTTTGCAAATTCTCTACCGAGCATCCCAAAAGAATGTGGAAGAATATTTTTGGTTATTGCTGTAAAACAAACGCAGGGGGGTGCAATTTACGGGCTTGTTTTAAAGAAACTTCTTTCAATGCTCCAAAGCACATTTGCACGACAGTGATCGTAAAAGGTATAACGGTCAATCCGTAGCGCTCTCCCTCTTACGCTTGTGAAGAAGAAAGCTGACTTTATCGTACACTTTGTTAGCCCTTAATGTTGTGACAGCCCTTGACACCTGAGACGGTTCATAAGGGGCATTTTTACCCCTTTCTTGTACAGTTTTTATTCATGCACTCACCCCTCTTGTGACGGACAAGGGGATGGTTTTGATTGATTCAATATAACAGATTTGAAAAGCGAAAATCCTACGCTCTTTAAATCTCTTATTCCATATGCAAAACAATAATTATTATTATAAATCAATAGGCTTTGGTATCAAGATAGTCTTGCTGGGGAATCCTTTTAAGCTGGAGATGTCTTGAGAAAAGGATTCATTTTAAAAGGTGGGTTTAAGAAGCATCTCCTGATGAAGGAGGTGGATTACTTAACAGAGAATCAATATTGTTTTTCTCCTCAAGGAATGCTTGTAAATCTTGGTTGGTTAAAGCTTTACCTTCGGGGATACGGATTCGCATGGGGTCGACTTTGACGCCATTAACAATGATTTCAAAATGACAATGGGGACCAGTTGCCATTCCTGTTGTTCCCACATAGCCAATCACTTGTCCTTGACGGACTCTCACACCTGGTTTGATGTCTGGTGCATAACGGCTTTGGTGTGAATAGCTGCTGATATATCCATTGCTGTGTTGAATTTCTGTATGGTTTCCATAGCCCCCTGTGACACCCACTTTGGTGACAATACCATCTCCTATAGCAATAATGGGTGAGCCTTTGGGGGCAACCCAATCAACACCTGTATGCATGCGCACATAGCCTAAAATAGGGTGTCTGCGTGGTCCAAATGGAGAACCAAAAACGCCATTGGGAGTGGGTTTGCGTAGCAAGAAAGGTTTGGAACTTTTGCCCTCTGAATCATAATAATCGATGCTGCCATCTTTTGATTGATAACGGTAGTATTTATAGGTTGTATTGCCAAAGGTAACACTGATATAACGAATTTCAGGATCTGTGTTGGTGGATACTCCTACGGTTTTTTGATTCTTTTTGCCATCCTTATTTTTTTCAGTATCACTTTGTTGGGGAACTGCATAAAATATTTCCAGTTGATCGGTTGGTGTTATGCGGCTTTTCATATCAATATTGGTGGCAAGCAGACGAATGAGATATTTTGAGAGAGATTGTGAGACATTATGGCTGAGCAAAGCAGTATAGAGTGCATCATAAACTGTTGGTAATTGTGCGCTACTGACATAAGCATGGGGAATACCATTCTGAAAAGCTGTTCTCAGTGCTTGGGACATTCTAGGTTCTGCACTTTCAACAAATTGCCCTTGATCATTGAGGGCAATGGTGAGAATATGGTATTTTCCTTGATAAATACTTGCTCGTACCAGATGATCTTCTTCTCCAGCTTGTGTCACAATACCAATGCGCAATAAACTTCCCTCCTTTAGCGTATCAGAATTGTTCAATTTTGTTAAAGTGCTCACAACCCGTTCAATTTGTTCTTTTGTATATTTGCTGTCTTTAAAAGCATCGGCTATCTTTTGTTTCCTACGAATAGGAAAAATATCTTCAGCATAGTTTTTCGTGAGATCAATGCGGCGGCTTTGAGGAGAAACGGTCACATTTTCTTGAACAATGCGAACCTCAGGGCTTTCTGTAAATTGTGAGGTAGAAGACAAGTCTTCTAATTTTAAAGGGTCAATGAGGGTGAGAATGGAGAGCAGTTCTTTGTTTTGTTCTAAAGTGAAGCCCGCTTTTTTTAATTCTTGTTGTGCTTCATCATCGGTTAGAGCATCTGCACCATCAAAGTCTATTTGATCAATGACAAAATTACGGTTGCTTAAGATTAATTTGGTTTCTACTTTTGCTCCATAAATATGTCCCGAATCTTGTAGTGTTGCAGCTTGAAGTTTCGAATCAGTGGCAAACATGTTTAAAGAATCAAATTTAGGATAGCTATATTGTTGGGGACGATTTTCGGCTAAAGCCATACGAATCCATTCAAAACGTTGGGTTTGGATGACTTTTTTATCGCCCTTTTTCTGCAAGATTGATAATTCAAATTGGCGTTTGCTATCAAAGCTTTGTCGTGCATGGGTGGGAGAAATACGATCACTCTTATATCCGTTGGAATCTGAGTTTTGGATTTGTGAAAGGTTGTCTAGCGCAAACCATTGCGGTGGTGTTACCAAACGTTGCTGTCCATCAAGGGCAGCAAAAAGAGCAATACCCATCAGAATGCAAGAAGTGATTCCGGTGAGAACTGTGCCTGTGAGCCAACGGACAGAAACTTGTCTGCGCGCAGGACGCAAGCGCTTGACTACAAGCGCGGGGTCTTGCCCGGGATCGTTTTTCTGTTGTTCATTATCCCACATGAATTTTTAGAATACTTTTCAAATCTTAAATAAGAGAAGGCTAGCATAGCTTTGTGTATTTCGACAAGAATTTGATTCTTTTTCCAGACAAAGCCAATTCTTTTTATACAGCTTATATAATGTTCTTCTTTATCATAGAGAAGAAAGTAAGAAGAGCAACAACAGTGTTGTAGAGGATATCAAGAGTATAAAACAAATGTGCAGGCACGCTTTGCCCCAGTAGAGCTTTTTTGAAGTATCTGTCTTAACGGTTCGTAGCTCAGTTTGTGTGTATTTTATTTTGTATCGAGTTTTGAGTGTGTTGTTATTTCAGGTTAGTATTATAATGGGATTATAAAAAGCATTCTTTTCGCTGAGGTAGAAGACAAGTCTTCTAATTTTAAAGGGTCAATGAGGGTGAGAATGGAGAGCAGTTCTTTGTTTTGTTCTAAAGTGAAGCCCGCTTTTTTTAATTCTTGTTGTGCTTCATCATCGGTTAGAGCATCTGCACCATCAAAGTCTATTTGATCAATGACAAAATTACGGTTGCTTAAGATTAATTTGGTTTCTACTTTTGCTCCATAAATATGTCCCGAATCTTGTAGTGTTGCAGCTTGAAGTTTCGAATCAGTGGCAAACATGTTTAAAGAATCAAATTTAGGATAGCTATATTGTTGGGGACGATTTTCGGCTAAAGCCATACGAATCCATTCAAAACGTTGGGTTTGGATGACTTTTTTATCGCCCTTTTTCTGCAAGATTGATAATTCAAATTGGCGTTTGCTATCAAAGCTTTGTCGTGCATGGGTGGGAGAAATACGATCACTCTTATATCCGTTGGAATCTGAGTTTTGGATTTGTGAAAGGTTGTCTAGCGCAAACCATTGCGGTGGTGTTACCAAACGTTGCTGTCCATCAAGGGCAGCAAAAAGAGCAATACCCATCAGAATGCAAGAAGTGATTCCGGTGAGAACTGTGCCTGTGAGCCAACGGACAGAAACTTGTCTGCGCGCAGGACGCAAGCGCTTGACTACAAGCGCGGGGTCTTGCCCGGGATCGTTTTTCTGTTGTTCATTATCCCACATGAATTTTTAGAATACTTTTCAAATCTTAAATAAGAGAAGGCTAGCATAGCTTTGTGTATTTCGACAAGAATTTGATTCTTTTTCCAGACAAAGCCAATTCTTTTTATACAGCTTATATAATGTTCTTCTTTATCATAGAGAAGAAAGTAAGAAGAGCAACAACAGTGTTGTAGAGGATATCAAGAGTATAAAACAAATGTGCAGGCACGCTTTGCCCCAGTAGAGCTTTTTTGAAGTATCTGTCTTAACGGTTCGTAGCTCAGTTTGTGTGTATTTTATTTTGTATCGAGTTTTGAGTGTGTTGTTATTTCAGGTTAGTATTATAATGGGATTATAAAAAGCATTCTTTTCGCATTTTTTTAAAAAAATGATATTGACTCTTTAG
>NZ_JAQITA010000014.1 GCF_028618575.1 Bartonella sp. ML70XJBT.G
ATTTACCCTTTAATGTTGCCGTCTTACCCCGTGCAAGGGTGTGAACATCTCCTTTAAACAGACCATAGGACAAAAGGCCATCCGCATAAAATCCTGTATCTCCCTGCATACCACCATATGCCGTAACTCCCCATCTATCAAATGTACTTTTTCGGCTTTGTTCAACATCAAGAGGCTGTAGAGAAAGTCTTTGGTAAGATCCAATAACTCCAAAAGAAGTCGCACCATAGGCATTTTCAAATGTTTGGAGCAAAACACCTGCATCAACGGCATTATAATCGATCTCACCTCCATAACCATATTCAAGCCGAGACAGGTTTGACCTATAACGGTGATTACCACCATAACCACGCACAAAGAACGCAGGATTGTCACGCCTTTCTAACATTCCACCAGAAACAATGCGCAAAGACTCTAACCACTTGTTTGTATGCGTAACATTCATCAAACCTGTATGGAATAAGGTATTTGGCAAGAGCAGATAAGTTGAAACTTGCGGAACAACAACCTTAGGACGAGGCTTTGGCTCTGGCTCTGGTTTGGGAGGGACCGGAGGCGTTGGAGAAGGTCCTGGTTCAGGTTCAGGCTCTGGTCTTGGAGGAGCTGGAGGAGAAGGTTCAGGTTTCATATATCCAGTTTCAAGGCGATAATCCCAAAAGTCCCCTGAACCTTTCACTAATCTCTGAGCAGGGTTCGCTTTTCCCAAATCAGATGTTGGACCATAACTATAAAGCTTATACTGATAAGGTAAACCGCTCAATGTAACATAATCACCATCTAACTTAAAAGAGTTTTGATTTGCTTCTCCAGAAACCTGAATGATGGAAATCCCTTGATCATTTCCCCCACTGCCCGTAGATCCTCCTAGACTTCCTGAAACAGCGCTCACATGAACTGTCGTTGTACCAGAAACATCACCATGAATTAAAAGACGGTCAGTCTGTTGCTTATTAATATCACCTCCTGCATCCAAGAAAGTATTAAAATAAATATGCCCACCATCCTGTACCTTATAAACATCATCAATGCCATTTCCAATGCGGAGTGTATGATAAATATAATCACTATCAGGCTTTGAGTTTGTAAACTTAATAGTACTATCATTCATAAGGCTTACAAGTGAAACAGATGAATCTCTTATAATCTCAGACTCCTGCTGATTTCTCTGTTTTTTGGATTGTAAAATCCACGCAGACTCGTTGCTTAAATAAAGTTCAGCATTAGAGCTCTCATCAACTTCACTACGGCCTTCAAGATCAGAAGCATCTGCTAAAACCATGATAGAAGCACCTTTTTCAACCTTTAACAATAAGCCCTCTGAATGAAGAGTACTCTGTAATAAACTGACAGCACCATTCGTTTCACCAGTACCATAAAGAGCTGTACCTCCTAAAACTGAAAACATTGTTCTACTTAAAGTAACAACATCCATTCTGGAGATAACTTCTTCCTTCAATAAACTTTCTTGATCATTGATGTTTTCCCACGGCTTACCTCCCTTAAAATATATACCATGAGCTCCATCACCTTCTACTGCAATAGAAGAAGATTCAACATTAATCTCAGACACAGTAAAATCAGACTCAGAATCTTTAGGTAAAGGAATCGAATTAGGAGTCTTGACAGTATTCTCTAATAATATGCCATGGATATTCATAGCATTAACAGTAACAGCTTTTAAATTAAGAGGACCACCGAAATCCGTATGTAACACCGCATGATTATTTAGATTTGTTTCCTTCCCCTTCCCAATAATCTTAACACCATCGAGACTTACTGCTGCCTCTAATGTGGCAGAAATCCCATGACCATTCATAAACTCAAGCGATCCACCACTCACATGAACTTCTGAACCACCATAACTATACACACTTGCTTTTTCACCTTTATCATCCGTTTTAATGTTCATATCTTTTAATGTAACATATGTAGGTTTACCTATCGCTTGAATAGCTGTTGCACTCTCACCAATAGTCCCACCATTTATATCAATGCTCCCATTACTAGCGTGGAGAGCTACCTTTGCATTATTTAGTTTGAAATTGGCTAAAGTAATTTCTCCCCCCTCTGATACAGACACACCACGTTCAAAAGATTTTTCTGCAACTTGACCACCGACAGTTATATTTTCCCCTTTTACTTTTGCAGATGCTTTTTTTACTGTTATAGCAATACGATTAGATGCAACCCCATCAATTTTCTCATCCGTAAACTGGTAAGATTTATCCTTAATTGTATCCGTTCCGCAACTATTGCATATATAATAAAATCCATCATATAGAGTAAGCTTACTTTCCTTCCCCGATCTGTCATATGTATAAATATACCTACCCTTATCCCTATCCCCACCTATTCCTTTAAGGGGCTTAGAGCTATTGCTTCCATTAAGTAAAATAGAACCAACATGAGGTGATTCACGGTCACCTTCTTCTCCAGAGAGAGAAGTTCCACGGCTCCCATTAAGATTACTATTACCTCCAATCATTGTACTCAAATTGCTATGAGGCTCAACATTACTAGATCCGCTTGAAATCTCTCTTGTAGGAAAAGTAGTGTATATACTAGATAAACTAGAAAGAGGTGAATTAGGGGGAACAGAACTAACACTGATCTTATAAGATGGATTTTTAGGAGTAACAGTAATTATATATCCACTCCCAGATTCCTCTGCATTGGCCCTAGCCACTACTCCATTTTGTAACAAAGAAATAATAGCCGTTGTGACAGTATATAAACACACACGATGTCTAAATATTTTAATCATAGTTCCCTCGAAACCTTCTTTCCCCTCTCATTGAAAACAAAAGCATTCGTAAAAACATCCCTCTGCACCCCTTAAAATACAAAAAGGTGTAACCAAAGGAACGCATCGACCGCTCATTTGAACCGTGTAATGAATGACCAAAACAAACTTGGCGGAAGCTCTATAGGTAACACAAAACTACCAATAAGAGAATGATTATTCAGTACAATTTATACGTGTATAATGCATTCTGTATTTCGTGTAAAGAAAAATAAAATCAGTGCGTGCAAATTAATGACAATTACAACCAAAAAATGTTTATTTAAAAATGATTAAAGATATATGCGTAAAAATATTGATCCAATTCGTAAAAAACGAATTCTAAAAAACACGTTTTAGCAAACATCAAACATGATAGTGGCTAAACAGATCAGCATAAAACGAAATTAAGATATCGTATTATAAACACTAAGCACCCGTATCTATTGTTGTGCTAGTGATGGAAGCATTCACCATTAAAGAAGTGACTAAAGAATACGTAGCAGGATTATGATTATCAGAAAAATTTATAAAAATTCATGTAAGCATAATAAAAATGCTTTCATGCAAAAAACGAAATATATTGTGCACTCATATTCCCAAAAGAAATTTTTTGATCGCCAAATATTGTTACAAAGAAAAAAGGCAGCACAGAGTGCTGCCTTTTCTAAAAAGTACGTACCGTACCTTATGTTAAAATTGATAACGTACTCCTCCGGAAAAACTTGTTCCAGAAAAACCAGCTTTATTGAGCTTATGTTGATAAGCAACGTCACCATGAAGAGAAAACGCTGAAGACAATTTAGCATTAAAGCCTAACCCAGCTTCTAAGGAAGAACCAAAAGCACCTAACTGGAAAGCATCTTTAAACTGCACAGATTTCTTTCCTTCAAAACCATGTACAAGATAAAGCTTACTATAAAAGGCTACAGCATCCACTCCTTCAGATCCCTTAGGAGTCTTTGTTACACGTCCACCAACACGTGCTACCCACTGATCAAGCTTTCCCATTTCAATGTCAAAACTGTCAATATCACGGGCTTTCTCAAACTGGAGATGCTGATAAACAACCTGAACTTGCGGATCAACGACAAATCCTTCATATCCCGTTGCAATTGTCTGACCACCTGTCAAGGAAACACTTAAAGGATGCCCCTTCAATGTTGCTGTCTTGCCCCGTGCAAGAGTAAGAACATCACCTTTGAGCAGACCATAGGACAAGAGACCATCTACATAGAAGCCCGCATCATGCTGCATACTACCATATGCTGTAGCTGTCCATTTATCAAATGCACTTTCTTGGCTTTGTTCAACATCTACAGGTTGTAGGGAAAGTTTTCCATAAGATCCCAGAACTCCAAAGGATAGAGCACTGTCAGTATTCTCAATTGTTTGCAACAAAACACCCGCCTCTACACCCTTATAGTTAAGATCACCTTTGTAACCATACTCAAGTGCAGACAGATCTGAAGTGTAACGGTAACTTCCACCATATCCACGCAAATATAAAGCAGGATTTTCACGAACCTCTACCATTCCATTGTAAGTAGCTCGTAATGCTTCCAACTGCTTACTTTGGTTATTTACATCCATCAAGCCGGCATGGAATACACTATTTGGCAAGAGCAAATAAGTTGGAACTTGTGGAACAACAGACCTGACAAATTGTTCAGGAAAACCAGATGCAAGTGTAGGAAGAGTAGACTTAACATACTGATTTTCTAAACGGAAGTTCCAGAATTCCCCACCATCCTTAATAAATTTCTGCTCAACATGCTCCTGTTTTGCAGTCGCTTTTGGGCTGTAAGAACGAAGAGTATACTTGTAAGGTGAATTCTGCAGTGCAACATAATTACCACCCAGTTGGAAAGAGTCCTTTGCTGCTGTTCCATAAACCTGAATGACTGAAACACTATGAGGAATCTTAGCATGCTCCTTATTGGCTATATTTTCCGAAAGTCCCTGCACATGTACTATCGTTTTTCCAGCAACATCACCACGAATGACAAGCCTATCTGTCACTTGTGCACCACTTGGATCGTTAGGGCTTAAATGTGCGTTGAGATGAATTGAAGCATCACCTCCTGCTCTGTAGACAATACCTTTACCCTCTCCAATGTGAAGTGTTTGATATTTCTCTTCAGATTTCGGAGCTAAAAACTTCATACGACTATTTACAAGACTTAAAGATGAGATACATGAATCCACACATTCTGAATTTTGTTCATCAATCTTATGTGCACTTCTTGTAAGAATCCACGCTGATTTATTGGTCAAATCTAATTTTGCATAAGAACCTTTACCAACGCGCGCACTACCTACAACAACAGAGTTGTCAAGCGAAGCTTGTATACTAGAATTATTCTCAGCGCTCAACAGCACATCACCAGCAAGAATTGTCTCCTTTTCTAATGAAATCTGTCCATTAGAGTTATTAGCATAAACAGCTATACCATTTGCAACTTCAAAGTTCGTTTTTTTCAATGAAATTGCCCCTGTTACATGTATAGGTGTTTCTTCCTGTTGGAATACAGCATTGGGTTTAACAACACTTACTTTCTCAATAGCACCAGCTTTCTCTGAAGCCTTATTTTGATTCTGCTGCTGATCTTCTTTTTGTTTTGTTCCATCAAAATATATGCCATGGCTACCATTGCCTTCTACTTTAACGGTAGAAAACTCGATATTCGCACGATTTAAAGAAGGACGAACGTCAGAAGATCTTCTTCTCCTAGAAGTTCCCACTTCAAAAGCATCACCATTTTCTTTAACCCACAAAGCAGTGGCATCAGTAGAAACAGTCCCATTCTTCAAATCAACAGAGCCATTATTATTCAACAGAATAGCAGCACGCTCAACCTTCTTTGCAGAATCTGACGTTCCTGCTTGTTTCTTCACAGTAATATTAACCTTGTCTAAATTAACATTACCTCCTGATTCTGATCTCACTGCCGTTCCACCTGTAACACTAATAGAACCAGAATCCATTGTTATTTCACCGCCTTGACTAGCCAGACCAGCAACAGCCGAATCCGCCATCACATTAATTTTTGTATCCTTTAAATTAATAGATGATCCAGAATCAACCAAAGCGCCTACATAATTAGCATTGACTGTTCCTTCAATGACTTTAACTTTTCCACCCTTTTGTGCTTCAAGCCCAATCGAAGAAGATTGAATTGTTGATTTCTTATCCAAAACAATTTCTGCTTTTTCTTCCGCAAGCACAGCACTCACAGGATTACCGCTACCAGCCTCAGAACCAATAATGGTAGCAGCTTCTAATGTAATAACGGTATTCTGTTGTTTTGCATGCATAGAACGCTGAGTCGCACCACTTGCTTTCAATGTAACACTTGTCATTGTATACGATTTGCCATCACTGCACGAATAAGCAACTTGCTGTTTTTCCGCTCCATTGCCTTGTAAGTTATCACACTGAGAAGACACTTTGTTTTGCCCAACACCATTGACAGGTACATCAGTAGATACAGCACCAGATGACTGTGGGATGGTAGATACTGAATGAGAAGAAACAGTAGACGAACTAACATCAGATGTTTTAGCATCTCCAGTCGAAAGTAGAGTACGTCCTACAGGTTTATCCTCCTTCTTAGGTACAGCCACTTTTTTCTTAAGATCAGTAGAACCAACAGACGTAGTAGCATCCTTAGGCACGCCAGCACTCTTACTAGCAGTAGATGTTACCCCCTCAGAACTCTTTGATCCCGTAGATTGAGGTGCAGAAGGTGTAACAGCCTGAGTAGACGTCTGTTCAGTTTTCTTAGACGAAACAGAAATAGTAGAACCACGTCTTCCAGGACCCGAACTACCAGAAACATTTATAATAGATGCAGCAGACCCAGAACCTAAATTCACACGCAAACCACCTACGTCAGACCTCGCACGCGCAGAAGATGGAACAATCTGCCTAGGTACATTTTTAGT
The DNA here is from genome assembly GCF_028618575.1 of Bartonella sp. ML70XJBT.G. Classification (GTDB taxonomy): domain Bacteria; phylum Pseudomonadota; class Alphaproteobacteria; order Rhizobiales; family Rhizobiaceae; genus Bartonella. Next base: position 6,731 of record NZ_JAQITA010000014.1, read on the forward strand.
TTCCTCTGAAGGAATAGAAGCAGATACAGGAGCCCCTGTAGAGGAAGGAAGTGCATTACGCTCTTCTTCATTCTGATTAACATCTCCTGCTGAGCCAGTAAGAGGAGGAATACTCAAAGTTCCATCGCTCTCATCTCCTGTGTTCGAAGTCAATCCACCTGTACCTAAATCATATGTATAAACTAAAGCATTTGTAGTAAGATCACCACCCACTATATTATCATCATATTCATCATCATCATATCCATCATATCCATCATCATATTCTCCATAGTTTATATCATATTCTACTTCATTCTGATTAGCTCCCCCAGTTGAGCTAGAAAGAAGAGAAACACCTACATCATCGCCTGCGTTCAGAATAGATTCACCTGTACCTACACCATATGTATAGACTCCAGTGCCTGTAGTAAGATCACCATCTACTATATAATATCCTGTATCATCTATATTATACTCTGCTTCATTCTGATTAGCGTCCCCAGTTGAGCTAGAAAGAAGAGAAATACTTAAACTTTCACCGCTATTATCTGTTGTTTGCAGCTGATTAACGTTTTCACTTGAGGTAGGAAAAGAAGACATACTTAAAGTCGTACCATTCCTTCCCGTTGTTTCTGATAACGGAGTAGGTAGAACAGGCACTTCAGAAGTAGACGTTGGATACCCTAAATCCGCATCATGACCATCTATTTCAGACACCAACGACAGAGAATCCTCTACTTGATAACGCTGGAGATACTGGCGAACCAAGTCTTCACTTAGAGTATCATCCTCATCTCTATCGGTTAGGCTACCCGTCTCAGAATCGATCGAAAGCAAAGAACGTCCCATTCCCGAAGACTGAAGAACTTGTAAATCATCCTCCTCTTCCTCTAAATCAAATTCCAAGCCCTCATAATCCTCAACACCTTCAAGATAGCTATAATCATAACCTATCACGTCTCCCTGTGCATTAAAAAGCACAGAAGGACTAGGATATACATCATTTGGAAGCAGTTTCAAACTCAAAAGCTTATCCGCAAATGCAGAATCTGGTACACCATGCGGAGAAAAATCGTAACCCATATATTTGTCTAACGCTATGTGTGAGGCAGTAGGATGGGCAGGGGGGACATATTGTCCTTGAGCATTTTGTTTTTTTCCTTCTAAACGGAAATCCCAAACATCTCCTGAAAGACCTACACCAAAATTCTGCATTCCCGGAGCAACCTCTGGACCATAAGCACGAAGAATATACTGATAAGGAGAACCATCCAACGTAATATACTCGCTTTCTAGCTTAAATGCCCCTTTCTGTGTATTTCCATAAACTTGGATAATTGGAATACTACGATATTGATCTTTGTGTTCTCCATTTGCAACTGCGTTTTGAGGTTTCTGTCTATTTACAGCACTATACATATGCTGGTTGTTTATATACACCGTAGTTATTCCCAAAACATTACCATGAATCAAAATTCTATCAGATATTTGCTCATTACGAGAATCTTTAGACAACGGTTCTAGACTTACATTCAAATAAATCTTGTTTGAATTCCCAGAGGATACATAAACATTACCCTTCCCATCTCCGATTCGAAGTGTTTGATAATCTTTTTTCCCATTCTCCGGAGGTATAAATCCAATAGAACTACCTTTAGAATTAGATGCAGAATCAGTCACAAGAGTAAGAGCGGAAACACACGAATCTACACAATTCATCCCCGAAGATTTCCAACCTTTACTTTTTTCTAAATGCCATTCTGATTCCGATAATTTAAGCTCAGCACGTGCATCCTTATCAACATGAGCAGCACCTCTTAGTGTAGCTTTATGAGCTAAAACCGTCAAATCAAAACCAGAAGCTGCTTTCAATAACAAACTCCCAGAAAGTTTCGATTGCTCCCCTAAAATAACTTTCCCCTTAGAATCCTTACCATAAATAGCTATACCCTCTGGAACATTAAGAGTAGTTGCTTTCAAAAAAACGCTACGTGTAGAATCCTTACGTGCTGGAGGACGTGCTGGAGGACGTGCTGGAGGACGTGCTGGAGATAAACTAGATAGTGGCGACAAATGATTGGAAGGAGATAAGATATCACTTGATTTTTCCAACATTTTCTTATCAAAATATATACCGTAAGAGTCCTTACCATTTACTATAATATTTGACTCTTTCATACTAGCAAACAATTTCAAGGATACTGAACCAATCTCGTTCTCGTTATGTTTTTGCACCACACTGGCAGCATCACCAAGAGAATCAATATCTGGTAAAGAGCCCTGAGCCTTATCATCGATCTGAGGAACAAAAGCATAATCCCCATTCTTAGAAAAACTACCCTTAACATTATCAAGATCCCTGCGGAATGCTGAAAAAGATTCATCAGTCAACCATAAGACAGCAACATTAGAACCACTAAACTTTCCTTGATTGAATGAAACAAAGCCTCCCTTCGACAAAAAACCTATAGCGTCTGGTCCTTCTTTCTCTTCACCATCCTCCCTTTCATACGACTTAACCTTAATACCAACCCCCTCGAGTACAACAGAGCTATAATCCTCCGATATGGCTCCTATTCCCCCTTGTGCAAAAGTAATAGTCCCAGATTTCATCTTGATTCCAGATAAAGCAAGACTATGAAGACCGTTACTATATCCACTGTCTTTACTCACATCGATAACTGTCCTCTCCAAAAAAATAGAAGATTCAGAAACAGCCAAAGCACCTATATGAGCTCCTTCTATTTTCCCTCCCTTCATGACAATTTTACCACCATCTTGAGCTTCAAGCCCAGCAACAAAATTTTTAATCCTTGAGTTATTTAATACAGCCTTTCCAGCCGTTCCAGTAAATATAGCGCTTCCAAATCCCCTCTCCATTGAAGCACGATGAGCACGCTGCGCAGATGAATACTTACCTTCAATAGACATATTGTACAAATCAACTTCTGTCTTTCCATTCTGTATGGCTATAGACAAGTCCTGAAGATCATTCAAATTCTGGAAACTCGTTATATTCCCTATCACTTGCACAGCATTATCACCATAGCTCTTCACTTGAATACCACCAAATTTTACCTGATGCTTTCTTCCATCCTGACAGATAATAGGTGAATTATCGTCCTTATAATTCTGAGCATTACAAGTATATGATCTTCCGTTATATAATCTTTCGTTGCCCTGCGAGCTCTTATTCTGAGGCTGCACAATCCTCGCACCCGGCAAAGCTTGCGGAGAAGAAGCGCTCTTCATGACTGAACTACGTACAGGACTTGGATAAGAAGAATATTGTATTCCTTGCCTCCCGTACAAATAGCCTGGGGACAAACTATTTGATTGGAAATCGTATGATAAATCGTTTCCTTGCAGAACTCCGTTTCCCACAGAAATATCCACACTTTGTAAAAAGAAGAGAGCACTCGTTGTCAGTGCGCACAAACGTGCGCGATTTTTAACTACATTGATCATATGTCAAACTTTCTAAATATAACTTGCAAAAGCACTAGAATTAAGTGAAAATAAGATAAGTGCACGTTTTGTAACATACATTAGTCTATTTTACAACATATCGCATCTTATTATAGTACTATTTTGTGCATAATTTTGTACATAAAAATGTCTAAGTTAAGTTTTTAAGTGTGTAAACCCTTAAATATTTTGTGAAATAAAGGATAAATAACTATGATAAAATATCTGAAATGGGTAGCTTCCATTTTTGTTGTTGCAATGAGCTTTGCAACATTTGCATGGGCGGGGGTGAGTATTGATGCAAATATAACAGTTGATCATGTTTCAGGCACAACTTCTGTTCCCACCTCTCCACAAAAGGTTATTGTATTTGATATTGCCTCGCTTGATAATATGAATCGCCTTGGTATCAAAGCTGTGATCGGTATTCCTGAAGGAAAGAAACCTTCCTATTTACAGCAGTTTAATGATGCAAAATATGAAAAAATTGGCTCCCTTTTTGAACCTGATTATGAAAAAATTGCTGCCCTTCAACCTGATTTAATTATTATTTCCTCGAGAACTCAAGCCAAATATAAAGATTTATCTAAAATCGCTCCAACCATTGATCTAACCGTAGGAAATGAAAATTCTCTTGGAGATATTGAACGGAATGTGTCTATCCTTGGAAAAATTTTTGGCAAAGAAAAAGAAGCAGACGAAGAGATTGCCAAGCTCAATGCAAATTTAGCAGAAGTTCGTAAAAATACGCAAGGAAAAGGTACAGGACTTGTCCTTATGACCTCTGGTGGTAAAATCAGTGCTTTGGGTCCAAAGTCACGTTTTGATATTATTCATTCAGCATTTGGAATTGCTCCTGCAACCGATAAACTCACAGTACAAAAACATGGACAGCTCATTTCCCCTGAGTTTATTCTTGAAACCAATCCTGACTGGTTGTTGGTTATTGATCGGGATGCAGCAATTGGACGGGAAGGTCAATCTGCAGCACAATTGCTTGACAATGAACTTGTTCATCGTACAACAGCTGGCAAACAAAAACAGATTATTTATTTAGACTCTTGGAGCTGGTATCGCGCAGCTGGTGGTCTAACTGGGCTTAATGAGGCAGCACAACAAATCAATGAAGCTTTTACAAAAAACAAATAAGCGTAAAATAACTTGCGTGCTGTCGCAATAAAATTTAAGAGCAAAGGCTGTTTAATAACAGCCTTTTTTTGTTAGAAAATGATTTAACGTGAAAAATTATTGGATCATCATAACGATTCTTATTCTTCTGTCTATTCTCAGCATTTTTGTTGGTTATTCCGATGTGACACCTTCTGACCTCTTATCAAGCAATCCACATGCCTGGCTTATTTTCTGGCAAACCCGTCTTCCTCGTACAATTGCAGTGCTGCTAACAGGTGCAGCACTTGCACTCTCTGGCATGATTATGCAACTGCTTGCACGAAATCGCTTTGTTGAACCATCTACCGCTGGAACCGTTGAATCCGCGTCCCTTGGCATTCTTTTTGTCATGATTTTTCTGCCCGATATTCCTGTTTTAGGGAAAATGATGATCGCGACAATTTTTGCCATGACCGGTACACTGCTTTTTATGTTTTTATTGCGTCAAATTCCTTTCAAATCTGCTCTCATGGTACCATTGGTCGGAATTATGCTAGGTTATGTTATTGGCTCCCTCACCAACGCCATTGCTGATTATGAAATGTTGCTTCCCTCTCTTCAAGGCTATTTATTTGGCAGTTTTGCAATGATTTTGGAGGGAAAATATGAACTTTTATGGTTCTCTTTTCCCCTCTGCATTTTTGCCTATTTCACGGCTGATCGCTTTACCGTTGCTGGTTTGGGAGAGGACTTAACCAATAATCTTGGACTCAATTATCGTGCTGTTATGTTTTTGGGTCTCTTTATTGTTGCATCAATTACTGCGGTTATTGTCTGTACAGTTGGTCGAATTCCTTTCGTTGGATTGATTATTCCAAATCTTGTTTCAAGTTTCATGGGCGATAATATGCGCCATACTGCTCCTTGGGTAGCAATTAGCGGTGCAGGATTGGTTTTAATTTGTGATCTTTTAGGGCGAATAATTCACCCTTCCTTAGAGATACCCATCAGTACTATGATGGGCGTTATCGGGAGTTTTATTTTTATTATACTGCTGTTACGCTGGAGAAAGCGTCTTGGATAAAAAGAAAAAAACAACGTTTGTATTGTCAACGCTTATCTTGATGGCATGCACCGTAACGTGTCTTTACATGACATGGAATGTCAACATCCACACTTGGTCATTCCGACTCACAAAACTTATCTCTCTTCTTCTTATTGCCTATACGATTACCGTTTCTACTATTTTATTTCAAACAGTGGTCAATAACCGTCTGCTTACGCCTTCAATTATGGGGTTTGATCAGCTTTATATTTTAATTAAAACCACCACGATTTATTTTGTAGGCTCTCTTTCTTTACCCTTTTTAAACGAAGAAGGACAGTTGATTTTTGAAACTTTCATTCTCATTCTCTTTTCCATAAGCCTTTTCCGCTGGTTATTTTCAGGGAGTCTAAAAGGACTTCATCTAACACTCTTGATTGGTGTTATTTTAGGTGGCTTTTTTTTCAGTTTACGTATGTTCATGCAATTGCAACTCAATCCGGACCAAATGATGAATTTAACGGATATTATGTTTGCAAATTTTAATAAATTCAATACGTCATTAATCGGCTTTGCTACTGTCATTGTCTTCATTGTGAGTCTGATTGGTTGGCGTTCACGGCACCTGCTTGATGTACTTGCTTTGGGACGCGAAAATGTGCTCAATCTTGGCGTGGATTATCGCAAAAGCGCTACAGCTATTCTGATTTTTGTTTCTATTCTCGTATCCATTTCCACAACACTGGTAGGACCCGTAACTTTTTTTGGCTTGTTAGTTGCCAACCTTGCTTATGAAATTTCCCCTCAGGTGAAACACGGTGTTGTGATGCCTACTGCAATATTATTGGCGATTATTTGTCTGGTTGGTGGACAATTTATTTTAGAACAAATTTTTCATATGGCAGGACGTTTAAGTTTTATTATTGAATTTTGTGGTGGTGTTGTCTTCTTAACCTTACTGATGAAGGGAAAACTAAAATGATTGAAATCAATCATCTTTCCAAATCTTATGGAGCAAGGTTGATTATCGATGATTTGTGCCTTCGTCTTTCCAAAGGGGGGATTATTTCTCTCATTGGTCCCAATGGTTCTGGAAAGTCCACGCTTTTGATGCTGATAAGGCGTCTTTTACCATGCCAGAATGGTACAATTCATATTGACGGCTGTGATATTGATAAAATGCCTCACGATATTTTAGCTCAAAAACTCTCAATCCTGCGTCAAGAGAATCCTTTATCCTTTCGTCTTACCGTGTATGATTTAGTCAGTTTTGGACGCTATCCATACTCAAAAGGCTGGTATAATAAGGAAGATAAACAATTTATTGACAGTGCACTTCGCTATCTTGGTTTACAAGACCTAAAAGACTGTTTTTTAGATGAACTTTCTGGCGGACAGCGTCAACGTGCTTTTATTGCAATGGTCATCTGTCAAGACACCGATTATCTCCTATTAGATGAACCCTTGAACAATCTGGATATGAAACATGCCGTTGCTATGATGAAACAGTTACGCCGTACAGCCGATGAACTCAAAAAAACCATTCTCATTGTTATGCATGACATTAATTTTGCATCGTCGTATTCAGATATGATTGTTGCCCTTAAAAAGGGCAAAGCAGCCTATTGCGGAACACCACAAGAAATTATGCAGCCAGAAATCCTTAAAGAAATTTATGATATGGATATTCAGATTGAAACAATCAATGACATTCCTATCGCCTTTTATTATCGATAAATCCCTCTTACTTATTCATAGTTAGAAAGATTGTTTTTTCTCCTTGCCTGCACACTAAAATCTGCTAAAAGTGGCGGCATTAGCTTATTGGGGAATAGTTTAATGGTAGAACAGCGGACTCTGACTCCGTCAATCTTGGTTCGAATCCAAGTTCCCCAGCTGTAGCTTGCCAGCAGTGTAGCTTGCCAGCAGGTTGTAGCTTGCCAGTGTAGCTTGCCAGCAGGTTTTGTATATTTTGACACTAGGTTTTGTACCAATTTATTTTGTTTCACATGATTTTTAAGTGGTTCTCAAAGGGTCTTCAAAGACCTTTCAAAGGTTGTTTTAAGATTCGTCATTTTTTGTGAGAATCTATGGGATTTTGCTTCTCAATCATCGGATCATTATTTTGAGCTCAAGCGGATATTTCTGGAAAGTTGTCGTTATCCGTTAGGTCACTAAAGCATGTAAAGTCAGATTGGAAAGCCAAAGGGACGATTCCTGTTGGTCCATGGCGTTGTTTGGCTATGATAACCTCGGCTTTGCCCTTAGCTTGCTCCATTGCCTCTTTCCATTTGTGATACTCAGGAGCGCCTTCTTTTTGTTCTTCATTTTTGAGATAATATTCTTCACGATAAACAAACAACACAATATCGGCATCTTGCTCGATTGAACCTGATTCACGTAAATCGGAAAGTTGTGGACGTTTATCTGTTCGGTTTTCAACTTGTCGCGATAATTGCGAAAGCGCAATGATGGGAATATTGAGTTCCTTTGCAAGTGCTTTAAGACCCATAGTAATGGCTGTAATTTCTTGAACGCGGTTTTCAGAAGAACGCTTTGAACCGCTTGTCATCAGTTGGATATAATCAATGATCAAAACATCTAGACCATGTTGTCGTTTAAGACGCCTTGCACGGGCGGACAATTGTGCAAGGGATACAGCACCCGTTTGATCAATATAAAGAGGGATTGTTTGTAAGGAACGCATTGCGTAAATGATGTTGGTAAATTGCTCTTCTGAGATATTACCACGACGCATATCAGAAGAAGAAACCTTTGTTTGTTCTGAGATAATACGGGTTGCAAGCTGTTCTGTTGACATTTCAAGAGAGAAGAAACCGACAATCCCCCCTTCATTTTCTTGTGTTTTGTTATCACGCTTACAAGCATTGGCAATATTAAAAGCAATATTGGTCGCCAGAGAGGTTTTCCCCATCCCAGGGCGCCCTGCTAGAATAATCAAATCAGATGGTTGCAACCCGCCCATTTTCTCATCAAGGGTTTTAATATGGGTTGCCATTCCAGAAAGCTGTGAGGAACGCTTTTTTGCAGCGCTTGCCATGTTGAGTGCTTTTGCAATGGCTGTATCAAAGTTTTCAAAACCAGCTCCATATTTGCCTTTCTCTGCCAATTCAAACAACTGATTTTCAATCGCTTCAATTTGTTGCGAAGGGGCAAGTTCTAGGGGAGTATCAAAAGAACTATTCACAATTTGAGTGCCAAGGTTAATTAAAGAACGCCGAATAAACAGATCATAAATAACCTGTCCATAATCTTGAGTATTGATGATTGTGACAGCTTCTTTGGCTAAACGAACAACATAATTAAAGACTGTGATATCTCCAATTTTCTCATCATTTGCAATAAAGAGCTTCATGGTAATCGGATCTGCAACTTTTCCCTTTTGAACAATTTGTAAGATGATATTAAAAAGCCTTTGATGCAAGGCTTCAAAAAAATGTTCTGGTTTGAGAAAATCAGAAACGCTCTCAAGAGCATCATTATTGATCATGATGGCCCCGAGCAACGCTTGTTCTGCTTCAATATTATGGGGAAGTTGCCGAAAAGAAGGGGCAAAATTGTCTCTTGGGTTTTCTGTTTCTAACACATTTAATTTTCTCATACCTCTTTTCCCTTCTCTGGTGCCTCAAAGGTGATTTCTGTGATGTATCCGCTTTGCTTTTCATAGCGATGGGTCACGGTTGCAGCCTTCCATGGGCCATTGATTTCGCCTCGAAACCCTTGCAGGAGAAGCGGTTGACCCGCCATGATTTCAGGGCGCCCCTCTAGGGTCAAAGAACCGCTGCCTATAGCACGGCAAAGCCTGTCTGATTCGGAGGCACAAGCTGCCTGTGCTTCTTCTTTACAAATGTAACAACCACGCAGACGCCGCACGGGACCGCTAAAACCTGTCTGATGCTTGACAGACAATTGTTGCCCTTTTGTGCGATCAAAATAAGCAGCTTCAATGGTGCCATATTGGGTGCGTGGCTCGAGGGTAAATTCCCAGTTGGAACAATCGTGTTTATAGATGTCGAGTGTTGGTAAGTTATCGCCGCTTAAAAATAAAAACTTATTGTCCTTGATTAAAAAACGTGCCTGCATGCGGTCAGCAAGGCGGGTTAAAAAATCAACGGCCGATTGATCGGTGCGCACCACATAAGGCAAGGTTTGTTTGGTGAACTGAGGACTAACCTTTGCTTGATAACCATGCCGTTTGGCAAGGGTCTCAATAATCTCAGCAATGGTTTTGTGGTCAAAATGTTCACTGTCTTGTTCTTTGATCTCCGCACGCATGGAAGCGCTTTTGCCGCAAAGGCGCAAGATTTCTCCATCACTGCCCCCACAACTTACAACCGACTCCACAACAAAACACCCCATAAAGGCACGGATGCTGTTCTCATAGCCAAAGATCACCTGTAGTGCACTGTTGCTCGAGGGAACCTCTAAATCATTGCCACACTCATCAAACTCTGCTTCAAATGTATCGGCTTCATTACCGGCATGATCTGTGATGGTTGCGGTTAAAAGACGCTGGTAAAAAACCTCATGAACAGGTTTTTCTCCCACCTTAACCACAATAAAAGGGTGTGTGCGCATTAATCCCATAACCGTTTCACCATACTTTGGGGATTGTGAAGTGCGAATTCAGGCAAAATGACCGTTAAGCCTCGTGGTAAAATTGGACCATATTTGGCAATCTCTGGATTGGCTTCCAATGTGGCTTCACAATAGCCGTTTAATAACCCAACTTGAGAACGGTCCCCTAACACAGCCATGGCATGTTGAAAGCAGAGGAGATCGAGACTCATATCCTCCAGCTCTACAACAACACGCTTTTCTGGTATCTTCATAGAGTTTGCCCCACTTGGATTTGTCCTTGCGGTTTTCCGCCATTAAAAAAGGGTAAGAGACTGATGGAATAGCGGATACGCTGGGATTGACCGGAGCGACTGATAAAGTCGTGGTCTTTCGTGATACTGGTGATCACCACGGGTCCATGGAGAAGGACACTATAGGTGGTATCATTGATCCAACGAAGCATCTGGACCGGCTTTGCTCTTTTGATCGTTGTGGTGATGGCATCAATGGCAACCCGGTCACCAAATTCTTCTGGAAACCAAACGCCATGAATGGTTTTGGGATCATTGCCATAGCCAGTAAATTGCAAACTAGGCGACCTGCCAAAACGCTCCATAGAAACCCATGAGGCAGAGAATTCCTCTTCAAAAGATTGGAAATTAAGCCAGTCCACATAAAATTGATGTGGACCTAACATCATCAAAGGATCTTGCATGCTCCCTCCCATTATTCTATTCCCTCATGCAATGCATTAGCGCGTGCCCGTTGAATGGCGTGAGTAACCGCACGACCAGTGGTAATGGGATCACGTGCGCCATTGACATGCACCGTAACATTTTGAGTGCGATACATAAGTTTGTGTGTCCCTCCCCTCATTGCCTTCCTGCCATTATTCGGTCCCTCCATGGAGGGCATTGGCGCGTGCGCGTTGAATGGCGTGACTAACCGCACGACCAGTGGCAATGGGATCACGTGCGCCATTGACATGCACCGTGACATTTTGATTGTGGGTGATGGTAGAGCGGTCTTTCTCTCTTTGCTCTAAGCCCAAGTGATTGGCATGAGAATGACCTGCAAATTGTGCTATGGGTTGAATGGTTGTTTTGCCCCCAAGCCAACTTGGCAAATGAAACAGGTCGGATAAATCAATCGATCCAATCCAGCCCTTTATGCGACTGGGCAAAGATTTAAAAAAATCCATCAAGCCTGTGATGGTCCCCATAAAGCCATCGACAATCCAACTCGCTAAGTCTTCCCCTGCTTGTTCCATACCTGCTTTGGCATCCTCAGAGAGCTTTTCGCGGGCAAAAAAGCTTCCCAACCAGCTCCAAAAGTTGGAAAGGCTTTGTTTAAAGCCCTCCCACACATTGCCAAACCACTTGCCAACAGCGCTAAGTCCCTGTTTGAACTTTTGCCAATGGGCAGAGAAATCAAAGGCAGCAGCAATAATGTTTTTCCAACGTGTAATGGTTGCCGTGTCGGCGCCAAAAAAACGCATGACGGCTTCAAAGGCACGACCAAAAGCGCGTATTAGCCCCCGTGCAAAACCTTTGACAAAGGAAGAAAAACGATCCCAATATTTCCACAAAACAAAACAAGCAGCCACGATCACAGCTACAACAGCAGCAATCAGAGCACCGATTGGGCTAAAAACAGCCCCAACCACAGAGGCTATGCCAGCAGCAATCACTTCTATCGCTGTCCCTATCCAACCAAAAGCGGCAGCAAATGCACTTCCTGAGATCATAATCCCCCGAAACGCTGCCACGAGTAAAGTCATGGGACGCAAGAGTCGAAGTGAACTTGCCCCAAGACCCGCGGTTAGCAAGCCCAGTGAGCGCCCTGAAGCCAAGAGCCCGCGCCAACTTGCAGCAAGACCACGACTCACAGCACCCATCTTGATAAAAGACGTGATCAATTGAAGAAGCCCAAGACGTGTGCCAGCAAAAGTAAAGCGCAACACACGCAAAGCAATATTAAAAGCCATCAGAGCGGCAATGGTTTTGATAATGGCGCTTGTTAAAGTGGGATGAGCATTCGCCCACGCCATAAGAACATTGATAAAACCACCAACACTTTCCATCAAACTGTTGAGGGGGGGCAGAAGCACTTCACCAATGGTAATCCCCAAAGCCACGATACGGTTTTGCAACAGTTCAAATTGCCGCATAGCACCGGTTGCTTGTTTGTCCGCCTCTTGCTCTACCGAGCCTTTAAAGACTTTTGGATCTTTCACATACTCTAATGCTTGCCCTAACAGCTCTGGGTTACCCACCAATTTGGCAAAATCACCGGTAAAGTCTCGCCCAGCAATGGCAATCAGCGAACGCATACCCTGTTCTGATTTGCCCAACACATCAAAAAAGCGCACCAAAGTACCAGTGGCATCTTTGTCCAGATCTTCCATGAATTTTTCGCGGGAAAGCCCAATATTGGCAAAAGCATCTTCAATATGTTTCCCCCCTGCCTGTATGCGCGCACTGATAGAGTTAAAACCACGCGCGGCACTCTCTGGGACAATCCCAGCAGAAATCATCGCCGTACCAAAAGCCGCTGTTTCGCGGGCTGTCAGTTTAAACATGGTTGCCGCTCCGGTAGCCCGATTGGTAAAATCAGAGACTTCACTTGCCTTGGCCGCCATGTGGTTGGAAAGATGGTTGATGGCATCGCCTAAATCTTCGATGCCTGCCTGATTAAGCTTAAAGACATTGCGCAATTTGGCAAAGCGCTCACCAATTTGATCTCCGCTCATATCAAAGGCGACCGCTGCCTTGGCAGCATAAACACTAAAAGCTTCTAAATCTTGTTCACCAATCCCTGCTTGGCTAGCACTGGTCATCAGTTCTAAAACTTCACGGGCGGCGAGAGGAATTTTGGTGGAGGTTTCCAAAGCAAAACGGCGCAATTCCTTTAAACGATCAAGGGGGGCATCCAGAACTTTTTCCAAGCCTTTCATCGATTGGTCGAATTGCATGGCTTTATAGAGAGGGGCGATTAAGGTTGCGGTTTGGGCAATGGCTCCTACCATGCGCCCCCGCGCTTGGTTGAAAGCATTTTCCGTATTGGCTGTGGCTTCCTTCAAGTGCTTAGGGTCAAACCAATTTTTAAAGTGTTGCCTTGTCTTGTTTTGGAAATGCGCAACATCGCTACTGAAAGCTGCAAGGTCTCGCTTGGCAGAGGCAATCCCCTCTTGCAGATGATTCACAAAACGCACAACAAGGGAAACATCCATGATCGCATCTCATCCTAACATTTGGCTTTCATATTCTTGGGCTTTCAGGCGGGCTAATTCATAGCGATAGGAGACAACATCAAGCCAATCCATCTGGTTAATCTCTAGAGCCGACCAGTGATAATAAAGAGCTAGCTCTGCTCCAAATTGTCCAGCATAGGGGATTGGCGTTGCGTAAAAAAAGCAAAAAAAGCCTTAAACACTGCCACAAGATCAACAACATCAAGACGATCAATAAGTTCAACAGATTCATGAGACATCTCTGCCAAAAGCGCTGTAATACCTTCTGTCGCCTCATGGGTAAACAAAACTTGTGAAAGCTTAAGAATGAGAACATCATTGCTAGGTTTTTTTTGCTCTGCAAATTCAGGTACAAGCAGCTCTGTCAACTGTGGTCCAATCAGCACAGACAATTGCTTGGCATGTTTGAACGTGGGGCGATAAAAGGTCAATTTATGCCGTGTCGCTTGCCTACCCTCACTGTCTTGGTACAGAATGGGAACAGCTAATTCCACCTCAATACTGGTTTGTAAACTTGTCATGATCAATTCCTATAAATTAAGTATAGAACGGCGACGCCCACCAATATCTTGCCCATTGCGCACGAGCCAACCACCCCGTTTAAACGAGAAACGATGTAAAACAGAGCCATCCCAAAATTCCGTATAGTCCCAAATATTTTTGATCTCGCAATCATAGCCTGTGGCTTTTCCAGCTGTTAAGCTTTCGCTATCGACTTTGACCAAACGCCCTGTAACATCAATGGAATGTTCATGCTCGCGCCCATCTTCTTCAGACACCACATGTTTTTTGCCGGTAAATTTATGACGAAGACCAGGAGGACCGCCAAAGATACCGATGATTTCTGGCGTGTGGCTGTGGATTTTCATTTGCAAGCTCAAAGCTTTCACACCAAGACCACTCACATCAATTTGCATGTCAGAGCCCCCTGGTTGATAGGTTTCGGTGATTTCTTCCAACGTGGGAAGTTTGAGCGTTTCAAGATCAAGATGAAGATTGACATCATCATCAACAATCAGGGTAAAACCACGAACAATTCTTAACGTCATACATCACTCCTTGCTGCTTTGCGATACCTCTCTAGCGTATCACCAAAGGCATATGTCATTTTATTTTGGATATCTTCAGAGAGCCGATTAAAGTAAGCGCCATTGCGCCGGCTGCCGAAGCTTAAGTCTTCGAGAGGGGGCACTTCTTCTGCATCAAATTCCACCCGCAATTTTCCCAATTGTAAAGTGCTGTTGGAATTTAAATCACGGTCAAACCAAACACGTCCTCCAAGCAGTGCACCACGCGCAATCAGATCATCCAGAAACTGTGTAAGGCTGCGGGTAATGGCAATGACATGTTGACCGGTCAGGTTTTCGTCATTTGCCCAAGGGCGGAAATTGTTAATGATGGTTTTTTCCAAGGCTGCACGGGTGCGCACCACATTGACAAAGCGCCAGAGTGGATCACTCGAGGTGGTGTGATTGCCCCATAAAATGCGCCCATTAGCAGCCATTTGCCCATGCGCATTTTGGCTAAGGCGTGCCGGTATAAAGGTGGCAATATCGGCTTGATTGAGGCGATTAGCCTCATGATCAATTTCCCCATCAAAATAGCTAATGGGGCGTGCTGTGCCTAAAATACCATGCACATCTTGGTTAGAGGGGGACCAAAAAACACCCCCCTTTTGTTTGTCACGTTTGATAAACATCGCCGCCACAAAGGGGCTTGCTGGTTTAATACTCACACCACCCTCACTATTTGCTACCCGCACAAAGGGGTCAATCAGATAACAAAAGCGTGAGGAAAAATCCGCGCGAAAGGCAAGGCTTTCTTCCGTATTTTTGCCCCCTGTATCGAACACGGCAATGGCTTGTAGCTTTTCTGCCACCTGTTCTAGAGCATCTGCTAGCGGGTTTTTGCCATTATCAAGGCGCCCTGCACTATAAGCTGGCGCTAAGAGAATTCCAGGCTCTACCCCTAAATGCCCTCTAGCATGCGCTAGGGCATGAACACCGGTTAAAGAAACACTTGACCCCACCATTTCGGTTTGGGTCTCAGCAATGGTAGACTTTTCCTCCACCCGCACGAAAATCACTTGTGCCTCAATCCCTTGCGCACGAACGGCATTGATAACATCAAGGGCTGTTCCTCTTGTCCCAAGCTTTTGGATTTTCTCTGTCTCATGGGTAAAGACCAACACGGGCTCGTTAAGGGGATAGGTCTGTGCATCCGCATCAGGGGCTGTAACAACCGCTCCAAGGGCGGTTTGATCAAATGTTGCTAAAGGACGGGAATCCTCACCAGCCTCTACAATGCGAATCCCATGATTAAATTCTGTTGCCATCTTGCTCTCCAAATCAATGAAGAGACTATAACAAGCATCACCATGCTCCATAAGCCTGACAGTGTCAGTCAAAAAAAGCCCTTTAAAAGGGCTTTAAAAGAATTTTCAAAAAACTTTTATAAAAAAGAAATTATACAGTTTATAAGCTATCAGACAACAATTGTCCGTTTAAGCGTATCATTTTTTTATAAGTTATAAGTGCATAAATTATTCATTCTTTCCATAATCTTATAAGGACAGCACCATCAGCTCCAGCACCGCTTGGAGAAGAATCAGAGTGAGCACCGGCACCGCCGCCGCCAAAGCCACGCCCTGCTTTTCCTGAAGTATAGTGACCTTGTCCTGTTCCTCCACCACCTCCTCTTGATGTATCGCCTCCAGCATTACCGCCATTACCACTTGTTTGACCCGTAACTCCACTCGTTCCAGCATAACCATTTCCCCCTTTAGCAAGTCCTGGATAGTTATCTGTTGCTAAACCAAAGTTCCCGCCAACTCCTCCAGTACCACCAGAACCTGAAGAGTAATTAGATGAATTGTAATAATAAGCTCCACCTCCACCTTTTCCCCCTGTAGCAGTCATAAAATTCCTTCCAACAACTGTTGTTCCTCCAGAATTTCCTGTCAGACCTCGCTTTGCAACAGAAGCTCCTCCTTTACCAATGATGATATTCTCATGACCGTTTAAACTTACTTTATAGCCATACCATACTGAACAACCGCCACCGCCGCCACCTCCTCCTAATCGTGGCGTATCCGCTCCACCACCACTACCGCCGCCCCCCCAGGCTGTAATTTCAACTCTAGTTTGATCCGTGACCCAGTTGGGCCATTCAATTTTCCCATCTTGCGTATAGAGCAATTCAGCATCGGCAATAATGAGTTTATTAATCAAATCTTTTTTGATGTTTTTAATTTCCTGCTTGAGAATATCTATTTCTGATTTCGTATAAACAAGATCTCCATCAACTCTCAAAGGTCCTTTAAGCGAACTTCCGGTTGTGCTTAAGTTAGTGACCACTTTGTTGTTATGGGTAATATTCAATGATGTGTTTCCCAACAGTTCTAAGCCGCCACTCATGGTAACTTTGCCGGTAAACTTATTATAACTTTGCCATTCATTTGGGCTTGCTAGGCGTCCATAGGCTGTAAGATCTTCATTAATCTTGGCTCTAAAATCATCAAGCCCCACGATATCTTCTGTTTTATGTTGATGGGCGCCTAACAACGAAATGGCACTGCCAAAGGTAAAATTATTATTGCTTGATTTGTAAAGAACATAATTGTTGGCTGCGTCCTTAGCGCCCTCGATATCGCTTAAATCAGCAAAAGTGAAGGTTTTATCGGCTGCCATCTTGCCATTAAGGGCGCTTTCTAAACCCGTCACATCACTGATTGTGTGCGTGTGTTTTAAAGGTGCTTTTTCGTCTATCTTTTCCTCAACATCGGCTATTGTCTGATCAATTTTGGTCAAGTTTTCCCGCAAGATGGGGAATTCAGAACTGATAAAGCGTCCTTCTTTAGGCAATTCCATGTCGAGTTTTTTTGTTTTGGTCATCTCTGTTTTCCCCTCATAATATGCCGGCGCCAAAATCACGCACCATGGACCGTGCAGAAGGTCCACCAGTAAGGGTGAGTTTGAGACGTGCTTGTTTTCCTGTTTTGTCACCACTCACAAATTTTCGTTCTGTCCAAAGCGGTTCAGATAACTGCTCTGTTTCGTCGAGTTTTAAGGGGCTAAAAGCACCATCATCCAGCTGCATCTCGAGTGTAAAGGTTGCACCGCCCGGTAAAAATGTTTTGATATAGCTGGTCAGCCTTGCCTTTTCTCCAAAGGCAAAAGCACGGGTGACATAAGTGGCTGTTTTATGGATCTTCCCCGCAATCAATTGCACAGGGGCAAATAAGACGGGTGAAAGCTTCTCTGTCCCTTTGAGAATGGCGCGAAGCTTTACCTTTTCACTGATATATTCACTAAGGCTTAGCAATTGAAAGGGTAGCAGTTGATAAACCGTGCCATTGTTTCGTTCAATTTCAAACACAACAGAACACTCGCTTGAAGGTAACTCAACGGCTGCACGGATTTGTAAATCAGAGCAATCCACAAGATCAAAACTGCCTAAATCTACGGTTTTTTCTGTTTGCCTGTAGCGGGCTGCCAGCACTCGAAAGGCTAAAGCTTCATCTTGATGGGCTGTCCAGCTCCTCGCATTGACAGAGGAAAAGCGTGGACCGGTCACGTAAGGGTGACTCGAGACGTATCTCTGGTGTTCTGTATCAAAATCTCCAAGCTTTGCCAGTGAGAGGGAATGATCAGCATCATCTGTCTTGATAACAAAAGCCGTTAAGCGGTCATCCATCACAAGGAGTGGTACATCATAGCGTGCCTCTGCCCACCCTTCCTTTGCGCCCTTCATGGAATAGGAGGTTTGTGCTTGGATATCGGCAGTTGGATAGCCATTTTCAGTGGTGACCAAATCAATCACCAGACCATGGGCTTGATTGCCAATTTTACAAAGATGAAAGTCAATACCTGTGATTTGCCGTGTTTCATCGGGGGTAAAGACTTGGGCTTGCGGGTCGACTTGCGTCCAGATTTTCACCGTGGTGGTGCGCCGCATCACTTTCACATCAATCACACCTTGACCGGTAAAAAGCCCTGTTGCAATGGTTCCTCCTTTTCCCCGTGCCACAACATTTTTTGTCCCAGCCGTAATATTTTGTGGAATCGTGAAAGTGCCTTCAAGGATGCCTTTGGTGTTAGCAACAAGCTTTGTTTTTGGTAAAACATTCACACCATCAAAGCTAAGGCTTTCCAAGATTTCGCTACTGCCAAAACCTTCAATCTTAAAGTTCACCTTAATTTGCCTTAAGAAATCGATTTGTTCTTGTGTCGCACGCACCAAGTCATCACGGATTTCTGTCCTACGTACGCTACTGCCACGGTGTGTTCCCATATTGAGTTGATTGGTGACACCAGAGAGCCAATCGGTGCGCTGTTCATGCCAAAAGTCTGTTGCGGGTTCAAGGGTTACTGTACCAGGCAGGGGTGCAAAATTTTGATAGGGGTTGATTTTTTCGCAAGCCGTTGTCAACTCTTGCGCAATAATCACTTCATTGGTCCAGTCAAGCGTGACAGGTGCGTTCAGATGAGCAGTGTAAAATGTTGGATCAATGGCAAGCTGCAAAATACCGTTTCCCACAGCCCCCGTTTGTTCAAAACCTTCATCTCTGTAACTGTCATCAAGAAAAGGGTCAGCAAACATGCCTTTTTTGGCAACAGGCTCTTTAGAGTCCACATTGCTTTTAATACGCTCTAACTGCATCAGCCTGTCAAGCGAGAGCACCCGTTGAAAATAACGCCACATCTCATCATAAGGCGCAACACGTGTGCCATCATTGACCACAAGGGGCGTTTCAAGCCAATTGTTGGTGATGGTGGCAAGAGAGAGCACATCATCAGGGACACTTGGTGCCATGGGTTGGTCTGATGAAACCCCTTTGATGTAAACCACATTGCCCCCTGTGTTAAGACCAATACGGTCAATGCGGGGCAATTTGTAAGTGTAACTGATAATGATATCACCATTCTCAGCACCCCCTGAGACGGTGATTTCCTGTGCTGTGACTTTATCAGCCTGCACCCGTGCACGATAACGATACGTCACCCTATAACTGCTCCCCGCTAAAGGTTCATCCCCCACAGGTGCCCAATCAATGGTGTCACCGGTTTTTTTAAAATCTGTGCCTTCTTTAAATTCCTTAGTTCCTTGAACGACTTTGATAAACGCGGTGATGCTTTTATCAGGAACACCATCACGCCCAGAGGCAACCGCACCACGGGTGACGTTAACGGTTTTTTCTTTTGTCAACAAAAGAGACTGAATATCGGCAATAGGAAAATAATAGGGTTTAAAGGTAAAACTTGTTTTCCCTTTTGGGGGGGCAAAAATATGCGTTTCGCTTGGAACAACGCTTGTCGAAAAATCCTCCATCTCTTCATGGCGCAAGGCGGCTAAGCGTTTGCGTTTAAAGCCATTGATATTGGCTTCTCCTTCTTGAATACTAAAGACTTGGCAACCGTTGTTTGGTCCCAATGCGCTTACACGGCAACCACTCACGATATAATGCCCATGGGCGCGGTCGTACGTCGCAATAGCTTGCATGGCGGGTTCAAGTAGTGAGGGGGATTTTTGATCAATGAGAACACCATCTTGCAAGATATAGACCGGAAAGAAAGCCCCTTGCTGGTCATCATCTTTGAGAGCCCAGACAAGTTTTGCGATCTCGCGTGCCGCACCTCCTTCTCCTTCTGCTAAAGTGCCCGGAACTTGTCCCAAAAGCTCTGGATCCTCTTCATGAGTTATCCATTTCTTTTGTAGCTTTACACCGATTTCTATACGTCCAACCATAGAAACATTCTCTAAGACGGCATTTGAGACAGGAAAGATATCGCCAGCGACAAAAATTTTACCCTCTGTCAACGTGACGGTTTGCTTATCTTTATTGACAAAGGCATCTGCTCGTTCAACACGATCTCCTTCTTTGGCAACAAGGCGACCAAGGCGGTTATGTCGTCCCCTTATGATGGTTTGAACCTCGTTGAGTTCAGCGCCTTGAAGAAAAGGACGCTGTCCATAAAACACAACGCTTTGTTGTTCATCTTTGCCAACAGATCTATCAATTGCAAAGGGTAGACCACTTTCATGCTTCATATTAAAACCTCAATAAAATCTTGAATTGTTCGCGAACATTGGCACGCAAAGGAATATTAATGGGCGTTTTGAGTATCTCCACACCGCCATTGAGTTCATCAGGCTCACACCAAAGCTTGCCAGGAGGTGTCTGTTCTGCCACAGTGCCATGAACGAGAAGGGAAACAGAAGCGGCTTGTTTGTCCTCAACATCTTCAAAATCTGTGCGGACAGCAAGAAACAACAGAGTGCCCCTCGGGGAGGGCTGATAGTGATTGCCTGAATGGCTGTACACACCATTCAAAGCTGGTTCGACAGGCGCTACAGCATAGCAGCGGCGAAACCCAATCACGCCATCTTGAGTGTCTCTTAACACGAGATAAAGCGTGCGGTTGCTAAACCACTCTGCCATCAATATATCGCGTTCATGTTTTTTGACCGAACACCACGGAAAGTTTGCCATGTCCCATGGATAATCGATTTGGTTCCAGCTTAACTCTTCATCCCCATCATCAATCCAATTACCAATCAATGTGCCTTCTTCTCTTGTGAGAACGCACTCTATCTCTGTTGTGCGCCCAAAGGAAAACAAAGTGCCCCCAGCTGTTAAGCGAACACCGCTCTCATACTCCAACATGCACTCATCAAGGCGTGACATATTGCCTTCAACAGCTTGCACATCATAGCCGTAAACACCACGGCGAAAATCAGAGCGCAAACTTTTGGAAAGGTCGGTAATTGCTTCAATAGCTTCAAGGCTTTTTCGTTCAGGCAACCGGTCAAAGTAGAGTTGAAAGGAATTCCACCATGCACGCCCCGTCCATGCGAGTTGAAAGCGTGCAGAAATCTCTAACCATTCAAGCCCCATCTCTATTGCAGCTATAGAGCCACGAATATTTTGCCATGCAAGACCCTGATCAATTAAATCATAAAGGTTAGAGAAATAAGGGCTTAATTCTTGTAAGCCATATTCGTCTATTAAAAAGGGCAACCAAGAAGGCGGACGTGTGATAAATTTCGCGCGGGGTATTTCTTCGAGTGCTGTTTTAACGTGAGGGTCAAGAGCCATTGCTTCGGCAAAACAGCGTTCAAACAAGCTCGAATTTGGGGGCAAAAGTGAAGAAAGCATCAATAAGCACGCCCCCGTTCAGACAAGACAATATCCCCCAAAGCTACAGCTTCATCAGGTGCGACCAAAATATCTTCACAAGGTTGCGTTATGTTTACATGGTGAACGCCTTCAACCATCAAGCGGCTTAGTATCCAACTTAAAGACAAATCACGCCCAAGCCTTTGCGCACGCGCCCATTCTGCTCTTAAATTCTGCTCCGCTCTTTCCAAAACAAAGGCGCCTTCATCCGGTAACAACCAAAAATCAGCAGAAACATTGATCATCCGCTGTACTGCGCTTTTCACAAAGATGTGGTCATTGGTCATTTTAACATGAGGATCATCAAGGGCTCGTTGCACCTTAGCAATCAAAGCTTCATCAGCCACCCCTGAAGCGCTATCACTAAAAAGAGCCACATAAATAAGCGGGCTTTTTCCCACACGGTAAACAAAAGCATCTTTGACACGGATATCACTGGAGAGAGCAAAATATTGATAGCGAGGTGCTGTACCCCCTGTGGAATGCCCTTGCCGGCTCAAACGAATGCGGCGGCGAAAACGCTCATCATCCTCATCTAAAAGGCGCGTGACCCCATGAAAATCCCCCAAATGGTCTAAACTTGTGCCATGCGCAAATGTGAGCAAATTATCCCGTGCCACTTCATTGATCCGCTGGCGCAACAGCAATTCTTCATAAGCAGCCGCTTGTAATTGAATGACCACGGGATCATAAGCGGTTTTTTCCACATTGTAAGGGATATGATGCGCCGCAAAAAGCTCAGTCAAACGCTTAATCTTTTGCGCTAAAAGCCTTTCAACAGAAAGCTCTTCAATCACTTGTGGTAGCGGAAGCTGTAGAAGGGGTAAATGTTCAAGCTCTGCCATAGGAGACCTCTAGCGGAAATTGTCTCTCTTGCCCATGGGACCAATCCCCCAAATGCCCATCGGGGTAAAAAATGCCCCTTAAAACAAAGTGGAATGTTCCCTCACGCGTTGCTTTGGTCAAATCAATCCTCTGCAGTGAAAACCCAGGCTCTCCGCATTCTGGATCATCGAGCGCTTGCACAATTTCTTGATAAAGACGTAAAATCGTTGCAGGATCAGCATTGGCATCTTGGAACTCCTTAACATCACATCCATAATGGCGACGCAAAACCCGTGTTCCCACCCGTGTCATTAAACATTTATGAATGGACTGTTGGCAATGCTCAAAGCCATATAAGAGAGAGCCATCCTTTTCGCTCATCCCACAACGCATACTTTAAGCCCCCTTCGTTGTCTTTATAAGAGAAGTTGTTGGGGCGGGAGAAACCGTTGGGGCTGGTTTTTCAGCAATCTGACCAAGAAGAAGCGGATATTTCGCTGCCTCTTCACTTAAACGAATTTCCTCACCCTTCCCCGGTGAACGCTGACCTGCAACAAAATCGGCATTGGTTAAAATAACATAAGTTTTCTCACGCATCATAAAACTCCTTTAAAGAGGGCTAGAGGTTGTGGAGGGACCCATTTTGACCCCACCATGTTTGTGGCTTGCACCAACCGATTTTTGATTGTGCTTTAAATCTTCTGCTTGAATCTGCACCCAGTCCGTTAATTCAACACGGGTTGATTGATGACAAAGCATGAGCCCTTGTGCACTCAAACGGATTTGGTTTTCCCCATGGGAGAGAATAAGCTCATCTTTAGTCATTCGCAGTGCGCCCCCCGCATAACAAAGCGCAAGTTCTTGCGGTGAGCGTGCTGGATTTTGTGCATCCTCACTATAGCTATCGCGTACAACCAGAGACGCAGAGCCAATTTCGCCATAGGGGTTTAACAAGCGCACTGGATCACCAATGTTTAAAGGCATATTGCTTGAAACAGCACCAGCAGCTTCTTGTGCCTGTAGCCAAGGCGATAAAACCGCTTGACCATTAGCACCTTCACAAGAAAGCTTCACCCGCACCCTATGCCCATCAATTTGCGCCACCCGCCCCATCATGTGCTGGTTGGCAAGACAGCGTTCAAGCGCATCAAGGCGCTTCATGATTTGCCGAAAGGTCTCGCCCAATAAATGCGCATCATTCATGAACACACCTCATCATCACATGAGATCAATCCAGCTTTAAGTTGTCGTTTGTCTTCATCAGCAAAAATATCTTTTCCTAAATGATGCAAATCTTGATGCCATTCCACCACACTGATCGATACACCGCGCTGCTTAATCGCCGCAGAAATAATGGGGTCAATTGACACATCCCGCGGGGCGCTTACATGCGTTAACCCCCACAATTGTCCGCTATGACATAAAACCCCTATCGCTTCTGCCAAAAGCCAACTGGAAACATCCCGCTCTTTGCCCGTGGTGATAATAAAAGCCCCTAAATGAAGATCAGCACTCATCTGTCCAGAAGGCATAGGATTTAAACGACTTTCTAACACTGCAACACGTATTGCTGGCGCAACAAGCATCTGTGTTTCAAGTTCTTCTAAATTAAAACGCCCAAATTGACAGGCATAATCGCGCACATCTGGCAAAGCCCTTTTAAGGCTCCTTATCACCGCCTCACGAAACGCATTAATACGCCCTGCTTGTGTGATCGTTTGACTCATGAAAAGACCCTTTCCAGCCAATCCTCTGCGGCTTTGACAATTTCCACTTTATTGTGCTCTGAAAGCCCTAAATAAGGGCGTGCCGGCATGGTCACTTGGGGAACACACACAAAGCGCTGTGCATTACCGCTTTTAAGAAAGAAGCGAAGGGCTTTGCCATTTTTCGGGAAAATAGCCCCACCCAATTGATGAATCCGCGCATAAACCAACCCAGAGCCCACAATCACCTGTTCTGGTGAGGCTTTCATATCAATGGAGCGTGAGAGCGCCCCACTGGCATAAAGAATGGAGGTGCGGGCATAATTGTTTTTCCACTTCTCTCCTTTTGGGGAGGTTTTTTCGCTTTGAATCCGCCGCCTTGTGCTTTCTTGAATGAGGCGCCCAACCCCTTGTGCTAGAGTTTCCATCGGCGGATGGGTACCCTTTTGTAAAAAGGATAAAGCCGCTTCAAGCCCGCTCTCTTTAATCTCAATATGGGTTGAAACAGACATGTTATCTTCCCATCAAACGCGGTTTGGCAGTAAAAAAAGCCCCATCACGAAGCGGTCCATCTTCACTCATAATTTTAGGTTCATCGACCCCCAAACCCGCTTTGCCTTCTGCAATGCGTTTCAATAAATCAACCGCCTGTTTGTAGCGATCTTCAATGGTTGTGGTCAGTGCCGTATGGCGTATGGCTAAATTATAAACAGCAATATTGACACAAATCATGCTGAGAGCCGCCGGCTGTCCAGCAATCGGGACAGAATAACGATGAGAGAGATGCACATCAATCTCACCACTTGCTTGGTTTAGAGCAAGGGCAATGGCTTGATCTAAAAGCACTGGATCAGAATTCTCATCATCAAAAGCACATAAGTCTTTTAAGAAATCATCACCCCAGAGCTCTTCAATCAATGTTTTGCTTGCATAGGCCATTAAGTCTTTTCCTTAAACAACATCTTGCAGCAACACACCGGCATCTTTTGCGGCAACCAATTCGCACACCCGTTCACCCACACGCACCCGTTTACCACCCGATAAACCAATATCTGGATCAGAGATCACCCCAGAGATGCGCTCGCCCAACTGAGCACTAAAGCCCCAACTGATGACCGAACCATCCGCCTGTTGCTTGGTGGGATCAATGTAAAGCAGAGCAATCTTATTGCCCCAAACGCGCGCCAATTGCGCCGTACGCCCTTTGCGAGCTAAATTCACTTGCGATTCACCAATGAGTAAACGATCGGGATGTATTTCCATCAGATCAGCAAATTGCGCTTTGGTGACAAAACCATCAGCAGTGCCACCACCCTTAACGGCTTTGATGATTTTGGGATGACGTTTGAGTTTTGACCAAACAACTTTGCCCATCACAATGGTGTTGGGCGTATAGACGAGAGCTTTATCCTTCGCCTCATCTAAGGTGGCATAAGGGTCTGATTTCTCATAATCACTGAATTTATTTTCACCCTTAAGGGTCATCACCCGCTCTGGTGCGTAATTTTCACTTCTTTGCACAAGAGCTGCTACACGCACTTCACGCCCCAATTCCAGCAAATTGGCAAGTCCCTCTACAGCGGTCTTTTCGGGATTATAACGAGAGCGCTTTTCTGCCCGTGCGCGGGCTGCTGCTTCAATATCTGAATTGGGAATAAGGTCATCAAGCCCGTAATCTCTCACACTAGCTTCCCGTTCAAAGGCAGAAAATTCCACCACATTCGGGCGCCCTTTTCGCCCAACCTCAAGTTCAGGAACGGTAAAATTTTCCGCTAGAGGAAATTCACTATATTTAAACACTTCACTTAAAACACCAACACGGGGCAAAACTTTATCGCCAATAAGAGAACCTGCTGGATTGCGATAACCAATAGCAATAGCGGTAAGTGTTGGATCAATGGGAAAAGGTCTGTTCATCATAAGCCTCGATTAATTAATTTTAAAAGAAATAACATCACCAGCAGAACCATCACTCATGGCAATGCCAATAGTGCGATCTGCTGCTTCTGCCTTAATAGCCTGCCCCTTGGGGTCAGAGGTTAAAAAGTCACCAAAGGAAACATTGCCTCCACAAACCACTTC
The DNA here is from genome assembly GCF_028618575.1 of Bartonella sp. ML70XJBT.G. Lineage (GTDB taxonomy): Bacteria > Pseudomonadota > Alphaproteobacteria > Rhizobiales > Rhizobiaceae > Bartonella. The sequence goes on from NZ_JAQITA010000014.1 coordinate 32,962, forward strand.
GCTCCAACCACATTGGCCAACATCAATCATCTCACCAGCCTTGACTTCACAAGACCCTGCAGTCCCTAATAATTTATCACCTTTACCAGTAGCCGTTGCCACCATTCCATCACCGCGCGCTGCAACAATGCAATAAGGCGAAATCTCTGCAGCAGTGCGAAAAGATTTAATCAAAATTGTCGTACTCATGATTGGCGCTCCTTTTGCTCATAAATATAATCAACCGCTTGGCTAATGGTGATGTCGAAGCCTTTTTGCTTCTGCTCTTGTTGATAATGGCGTGCCGCAAGCGCAATATCTTCTGGCGCAAGCTTTGCTTCTTGCATCAAGGCACATGATTCTAAAGAGCTTGTCGATGCGAGAACTGGCAACTTTTCTAGCAAAGTTTGAAAATGTTCCATGCCCCCTTCAAGGCGACAAAGTGCACGATATTCTTCACGTGCAGCAGGCAAAATCTTGCCCTCTTCAATCGCTTTGTCTAAAAGACTCTCAATAGTCGCCTTTTTTTGCTCTTCCCGCAAAAGTGCTAAATCTTCTCGCGCTTTTGTTAATTGGGCATTTAATTCCACCCGTTCTTTTTCGCGTGCTATAATGCTTGCTAAAATTTCTGCAGGTTTTGCATCTTCTGCCAGCTCCAAAGCACTGGCAATGGCTGTTAAATCCATCATTTTCTCCGTCAAGGTTGTTGGGGACACCACAAGGGATGTCGAAAGGGGTGTTGAAGGGGTTTCACGGCTTAAAGCCGTCATCACAAGGGCAGGACGGTTCACCAACCCTGCCCCCACCAAACTTAAAATCTCACCATTTTTAGAATGACGAAACTCAGGGGAAAGATAGCGATATTCTCGGGCAATAATCTTTTTGGTTGCCATATCGGTCCATTTAACCCGACCCCAAATCGCACCATCCCGTTCTGCTAATTCTTCAATCCAGCCGCTTGCCGGCGCTTCCAAGCCGTTCCTCGCTCGGTGATGTTGCCCATGCTCATAATCAATCACAAGCGGTCCTTTATTGGCTGCAAAAGCCTTTAAAATCCTTTGTGGGTTATAATGCCATTCCCGCCCATCACGTGCCTTCACATTTGGCGCTTTGGGCAACAACTGCACCCATTCCGGTGCTTGGCTAACGGTGCCGTCTTGGCATAAAACGTCTGGGCAAAGATCTATGAACGCGGCATGAAACGTCTCGTCATGACATATCTCAGCCAGCTCATCTTCTTGATCTTCGTAAAATTCTTGCTCCATACATTGCCTATTGCTTTACAATTATCATTGGCAATACAATGCATGAAACCACTCCACGCTATAAGTCTGACACTGTCAGTCAAAAGAGCATTTCTTTAAAAAAGCACTTTTTTTCTCTATTATTCTCCTTGTGAGAAAAACCCCCGTGCCAAACCATCCCATAAAATCGTTTTCAAAGGCACTTCAAAGGCGATAGAGCGCCATTATAAGTTTGGAGGTACAAATTATCACTCCACACAAAAAAGCCTCTCTCAAGCCATTTTTTTAAAAGATTGCTTTTAAACGTTTAAACTGTTAGATTACCCGCGAGGCGTGAGCCAGTTTTGCCAGGACGGTTTTACCGGATCTGCGAGGAGTTGACCGCCCTCCACGCCTTCTCATTTTTCCTCACACACCGGTTCCTTCTCATCCAAACCAACAGAGATTTACGGTATTCTCTTTACAACAACCGTTCGTCCTTCTTTTCAGCAGCATGTAACAAACGTTGAATTTCGCGAAAGCTCTTTTTATGCATCGAGATAAGCCACCATTCTTGTTTGCTTGCTACCCATTTGACTGCAAAGCGCCACCACGCCCCACCACTTTCACCAAAAAACATAACACCCTGCGTATCTTTGCGTCTGATAACGCCATGAGGGCGGATGAGTGTTTGAATGGCGCCTCGAAAATCCTCCAAATGAAGAGCTCGTGCTTGATGCTCTAACAAAATATGTTTCACACTGTCTGAAGATAAGCGAATAAGAGAACTTTCTGTTGTAAAAGCGTCACGCACCTTTTGTATCATTGGAGCTATGGGTATAAACCCGCGCGGCATACGACCTTCAAACATCGCTTCCAAAAGTGGCGAGCCCACAATATCTTCAATGGCAATGCGTTTGCGATTGTCCCCCATGACAGAAACTTTATCACTTAAAAATCGGCTTAAATTTTGCGCGCGATGTTTACCAGGATTAGAATGCCAACCAGGATCAATGCCTACGGGTATCTTCTCAACTTTTCCCGTTCGCTTATTGCGCCAAACCCGCGTCTCCACATGAAGTGGCTCTGCCCCCTCTTCATAGCCTAAATTGTCCGCCTCATAACGACTTACCTGCCGTACACTGCATTTACACCGCCAGCCATTGGGCGGATAAAGCCAATCCCAAATGGGATCATCAACAGGTGCGGTAAACCCCACCCAACTTTCATGTTCCAAACGCTTATGTTCTGAACTCGACAACGCATAGGTGAGATAAGGTAAAAACTCTTTATTATTTTGCGTACGTTCCCATTCACCTGCCGCATGGGCACTCATGGTATTCGCCCAATAGACCGTTTCTAAACGCCGCGGACTTCCCAATTGCACCACACTCTTTTCACCCGTTTTCGGATCAATGCTGGTCTTTTTCCCCCACCAACCCTTTTCCTGTAAAATCGGCATTAAATTTTTTTGAAAATCTTGAAAAGGAACTTGATGCTTTATGGCATCTCCAACGGCTCGCTTAAAATCATCCAAAATGTCATAGCCTACCGATTTTGCTACCGTAAAGGAAAAGGCATGCTCTTCTGGTGCTATATCCCGCCAATCAAAGCTTGGAACAATATTTTTGGCTGCAAAATAACGGGTGACCTCTTTGGGTGCTGTTTTAAAAAGTTCCTCATCCATGATACCCCAGTCCCCGCGCAATCATTTGCACCTTTGCCAAGCGTGCTGCCAAGGCATGATGATCCATCTCGTCTAACAATTCATCCAAGCCTTTAAGGATATCCTCATAACTTTTAGCCTCTCTCACAAGCTTTTTAAAAGGCTCTAAAAGGGGCTCTAAATCCTCTTCCCAGTCACTTAAAGCCTCACTCGAAAGTCGGTCCAATTCGTCGTGATGTTTCCCACCCTGCTCTTTTCCACTCTTACCCTCTCTTGTCACAGAAACATCAATAGCACCCCCACAATCAGCACAAACATGAGCCTTTTGTTGCCCCGCATTATCCTCTTGTTCTCTCTCATCATTAGGCGTAAGAGAAGCAGCCCTTAAAACATCCTCTTCTTTTGTTGGTTGCGAAAAGCCAATCTTATTACGCACTTCTTGCGCCCCAACACGCAATCCTAGAGGCACAAGTTTTTCTAAAGCATCGCTAATGGCTTTAATATCTTCATTTTCCGAAATCGGCCAATAGACAAGGGGGTAGCGCTCTTGGCGCCCAAAATTAATCTCAACAAAAGGCACAATCAAATCACGATTAGCTGTCAAAGCCAATTGCCGTGCATCAGCTCTGGCAATATCATGGCGCACATTTTCATGAATGCGCGCTTGCGAAAAGGACGACCCATCATCCGTCGTCATCGTTTGCCCCAATACTCCTTTAGAAATCTGCCGATCTAAATATTCAGCCTTGACACCAAAAACCGCATTGCCACTGCCCCCAGCTGCCTCAATAAACTCAATCTCCATCTCTTTGGGAATAATTGCTGCCGCATCACTGGATAAATCACGCACCGCTTGAATAAGAACCCGCCGCTCCTCTTGAGAAGAGCTTGCCCCATATTTTCCCACACGCAACGGCATGCCATAAACTTCTAAGAAAGCCATCCAATCTTTTAAGGTATAAGACTTAAACAAAAATGCCCAAGCCGCAAGTCTGGCAAGCCCAGAGCGGATTGGTAAGCCACTTTTCAACTTGGGTCTGTGAATGGAAAATTTATAAGCAGGCAACTCTGTTCCGTACAAAGACCCCTCTTCTTTTAAACGCAAATGAAAGCCATCTCGCCGGTCCAATTGAAAAAACCGCTGGTCACGCCATTTCCATGCAACCGGCCACCATTCTTTGGCACTCTTGTCCCACAAGGTTTCAACAACCGCATAGCCTTTGCCCAAAGCATCTAACAAATCCGCCACATAATCATCAACAAAAGTCGGCGCGCTAATCACCTCGCGCACCGCATCGGCAATTTTTTTATCCAATGCACTGTTGCTTGCTGCAATCACTCCAGGCTCCACCCCTGTGAGGGCATTTTTACGCATGCCAAGCACCGCACGATAATGCAAATCACGCTCTTCCATATCATCAGCAAGTTGGAAAAACTGCTCTGGCTGCCCCCGTGCTGCCTGTTGCAAAATATCAGCAAGTTGCGCAGGGGTGAGACCACTGACAATGGTTTGTGACCACACATCACGAATACCACCAATGCTTGGGATTGCCACCTCCCGCTCCAACCCTTTGATATGAAGCGCCCTACCCCATTGATCAACCAGTTTTACCATCTTACAATTCCCTTAATAAATCTTTGATCGCATCGTTGAAACAAAAGCGGGTGAAAAGAGTGGACTTTCATCAAAACCATAAACCTCTCTCACAGGCGTATATTCGTAAATTTCCGGCGTCTGGCGGCTGGCAAAATAAGCCAAAGCGCAAGCAATAGCACTATCTCCATGGCGCATAAAACCATCACTGCCTTTAAAACGATGATTGTCTGGAATTTTCACAATGCCATTGACATAAGCAAGCGCCTGATGATCCGCAACAATGTCACTATCGCGCGGCAAAACAATGGACCCATCCCCAAAGGCTTCTAAATAAGCCGGCATTTCTTTGCCATACCAACTTTGCGACAATTGTACTTCCCTCACGCATGCCCCATAACGCTGCGCTGCTTTTTCGGCTAAATAAGCCCCATTGCCCCGCGCATCTAACGCGCCCCCCAACAAACGTGGCAAACCACCCACCACATAAAATAAAATCTCTCTTTGTTGATCAAACGGCGTATTGCGCAATTCCACCATAAACCGGACACGGCGCACCAAATCTTGTCCCACTTCCATCACCACAATGGATGTCGCATCGCCGCTGCGCGCAAAATCAACCCCAAAAACATGTTGACGCCGCCGGTCAAGCCTAACATGCAGAGGTTTTACATGCTTCTCACACCAAGCAAACGCCGCTTGACTTCGTTGATCATCCGATTGGTTTTTAAAACCATCCACACAAGCAAAACGCAACACCGCAATATCTGGTGCACAACAATTTTCAATCTGCAAGCGTGTTAAAGCCGCCCCTTCTTGATCTGCCGGTATGGCATCTAATTCTTGGCGCATAGCACTCAAACGCACCCCATAAGAGGCGCGGATTTGTTTCTCCCATTTTTGCTCAGCTGCTAAACTCCAACCCTCTCCCTTCATCGCGCAAACTCGTTTAAACAAGCCATTTTTAACCGCCTCACCAAAGGGATAACAATGCAGAGAAAAAGGAACTTTGCCCGCGCGTGCCTCACGGATCAGTTCATTGAAAGGATTAAGCACACCATTGTGTGTTGAGATCACACGGATCTTGCCTCCCCAAATCAACAAGGCATTCACCGCATCCAAAACAGAGCGCACATCTTTATGAAACGCTGCCTCATCAATCACCACAATGCCCTGGAGACCACGAATATTTTCAGGGCGGCTAGAAAGCGCCTCAATCCGAAACCCCGAAGCAAACCGTACCCGATAAGCAGAGATATATTTTGTCGACCCATCCTCTTTTTGATCTGGAAATAAAAATTCTTCCACATCCCCACTATGACTGGTAAGAGCTGAAGCAAAATTGCTCACATAACCAATAAATTCACGCCCCTTTTCTTTGGTGTCGCCAATGTAAAAAACATTATCACCACCAGCCTCAAGCGTTGCCGCCGCAATAAGGGTATCATCTAGAGCCTCTGCAAAAGTAATCCCCGTCCGCCGCCCTTTTTCAACCAACTTTAAGGGAGATTTATCTTCAATCCATGCCCGTTGATGCGCCATCAAAACCCCTTCAGCTAAGGGATCTTTCTCTTTGAGACAAGCACTTGTCTGCCAAAGTTCAAAACCCAATTGATCACCATTCGCCTCACTTTTTAAAGGAGTCTGTTCAAAAGCCTCACGCCCTTCAGCCATGTTTTATCCCCAACACCTGCGCGCGAATAGCCCGCGCCGTCTCTTCTGAAAGCCCCGCTGCTGCCGCTGCCACCTCAACCGCTTTGCTTGCCTTGCTCGTAAAATCCTTCTCTAATCTTTGCCGTCTGGTCGTGGATAAATGTTCAGCAGCCAAAACCCCTTTAAGCGCATTCGCCAACTCTTGAGCAGCCTTTGGCGAAAGGCTTTTCCCACTGCTTAACGTGGAAAAAATAAGCTCTTTAATCGCTGCGGCTGTTAACAGAGTAATATTGTCAGAAGCTTTGGCATCAAAGCGCTGTGAAAGGCTTGCTGCTATTTCACGCGTTTGTTCTAAGCGCCGTGACATCACCGCGAGCCGCAAAGAATAACGATTAAAACTGGAAAAGGAGGGAATGAAAAAGTTGAGACCCGTTTCTTTTTTTAAAGCCTTCAAAGCCGCTTTAAATTCATCATAAATGGCTTTTTGCGTCTTTTCACGCCCATTTAAAGCTTCAGCCGCCTCTGCAATAATTTGATCACAAGCTTGCGGCAATAAATCAATCGCCGTTAAGCGTCCACGCCCGACCTTGCGCATCCCTCACCTCGTCTTTTATCGATGAACGTTTGGGGCGTTTAATCCCCTCAATGGAAAAGCTACGATCTAAATGACGTGCCCCCCGTTCTGTTAAAGCCGCAAGCAAAACAGATCCCACACATTTTAATGTAACAGCACCTTGGTCTTCCATAAAAGCCAGTTCATTATGCACAAAATCGCGATCACGCCGGATGCCATAACTGTATAACAACCGCTCAATCATCGCACTGGATAACGTTTCGCTACGCTCACAAAAGAGCCCTTTTAAAATAATCAACCGCGCTTCTTCACGGATAATTTTATCCATATCTGCTTTCATTTCTTGGCATTCTCCAGTAAAAATTCTTGCAAGCGCTCACCAATCGCTGCCACCGGTTGTAATTGCGCCGAAAGCGTGTTGAGACGACCATTTAAGCGTTCTATATTCACTTCCAATCTTTGCATGGCATCGCGATCAGGCAGAAAGTCCATCTCTGTTTCTAATCTTTGCACACGTTCTTTGAGCACAACGACCTCTTTTAACATTTCCCGTGCACCAGAAGAAAAATAGGCTTTCAAAACCCCACAAATCGCAATAATCGATAACAGCAACGATAACCAACCATTTGCCACACTGATATCTAAATTCACCTTATCCCCCTTCCCTCTTACCTAGAATTGCTTTAACCGCAGCTCCTCTGCGCTGTTCACAGATCAATAAAGAAGCGCGATCACGCCCCCAATAATGCACCACTTCGCGCGCATTCAAAGCACGCTCTGGCAATAAAGCTGGGCGGCTACACGCCATGCGAACAACAGGCGGCAATTCAACCGATAAAAAATGATACGCAAAACTACTCTTTGGCTTGGGTGTTGAGCAAGCGCACACGCTCAAGCTCAATACCACAGCCAGTAGTTGGCAATACTGCATTGACCTCCTCCATTTTTGTAAGCCTTTGTCTTAAAGTAGAAATCACCCTTTGTGCTTGCAGCTCTGCTCTTTGTGCGGCCTCTCTTTGCTGTTGCTGCTCAAGCTCTGCTTGTAGGGAAACCTTGGCAATTTCTAAGCGCCAATACACATCACGCGCTCTTTCCGCCTTTAAAACTTGCGCTTTCATAAAGCCAAAAGCCGCTAACATCACGCTGACCAAAAAAAGCACCCCAAAAGACAGTTTTGAAAGTGGGCTAAACATTGCGTTTATTCCCCCACCCCACTATCTCCCCGCCATCATAGGAGCTGGTGTGCCGCTTATTAAAACGCTTTCTATTGGAAAAATCCAAGGAACCAAAACCGCGATGCACCCCCAAATTGCCAACAATAATCGCAACCATCGAAGGAATAGAAATCGCTGCCATATCAACAATACGGGGTGCTCCAAACAAACCTCCCAAAATGAGCAAAAAAATAACGCCCCAAGCAAACCAAAAAGACCACCATAAATAACGCCGAGACCCCCGATACGATGGCTTCATATCTTCACCTCGCATGAAAGTCCTAAAAGCTTTTTGGCGCGGTTTAAATAAGTTAAACGCTGAACAAGTCCATTTTTCCCGCCATTAATCGCTTTGGTAATCTTCACGACATCATCTTGATCAGCAAACCTGTTCAAGCCTTTCACTTGCCAAAACCAAACAGCTGACCAAAGCGCTGCTGGAAACTGTTCCAGCACTTCTGGAAAAGCTTCACAATCAACCGCTTGTTCATCGACTAAGCACCAAAACTTCGTAAAACGGCGATAATTATTCCGCCCCGTTAATTGGATCAAACCACGCCCCTTAAAGCGCACACCATCCCCAGAGTTGACATTGCCTAAATCATGGCGTCCTTCATAAGCGCGCCCTGAAGCATATTCACGCAGGGTAAAAAAGCCATCACTCTCATGGGCACATTGGCTTAAAAAATGCGCAACACGCAAACGTGTCGTGATCGCACCATAAGACAAAGCTTCAGGCAATGCGCGTGCCATCTCAACAATAATATAATCTTGGCGCGCATGATGCGCCAGTTTAGGGGCAAGGCGATGAAGAAAAGAAGCATCTATTGAAATCATAACAAACCGCTCAATGAATAAAATTCATCCGCAGTTTATCGGGTCTCACTCCCCCAATATAAGCCTGACACTGTCAGTCAAAACTCTCAATACTCATAAAACTCTGGAAATAATAAACCTTGTGGCTCTTTTGAAGAAATTCTCTTCTTCAAGCGATAGGCTGTACGCACATGCATACCAGAAACTGCTGCTGCTGCATCTACCGACCAGCCCTTTTGCAGCGCTTGCATCATTTTTTGCCGCCGTTCAGCATCTCTACCAAGGGGGATAAGAAGGCGCACACCCGAACCATTAAAACAAAAATGGTTGATCAATTGCTCCGCCTCTTCAAACCCAACAATTTCAATCAACCAATCCGCATTCTCAAGACGCCCAGGGATATAAACTTCTCGCCCGCCAAAAGCACGCATCATATTCCATGCTGCCTCACTGCCCGCAACATCGGCTATTTCACGCAATAAGGCAGGAAAATCGCTATAGACTTCCTCATGCATGCATGCTTACCCCTCGCTTTTAACACCTTTACGGATTTTCCGCCCCCAAACATTCATAACGTGCATAAAATCGCCCCCACTCATCTCCCCCAAAGCTTTACCACTTAACGCCATAACACTTTGGTGAAACGCTTCCCCATCAAACAAAGCACTAGAATGCAAACGCTTCCATTGGGCATACAAAATCAAATATCCTGGCATTTTTTGCCATGAATCTTGAATCTTTTTCCCTTTCCAGTCAACCCCACCCTCACGCTGCAACCAGCTTTTCAACGCCTCAATCGCTCTACACGCATCATCGCTATCGCGTAAAAATCGAATATGATCAATCCCTGTCTGTCTCTTCACAAAGGCTAGCAACGCCTTATCTGAACGATCACGAATAATGCCAAGATTCCACCCTGCAATCCAAAGCGCCTGTAACTTCTTAGCATATTTACCCTCTAAACACTTCACATTCGGCTCAAAACCACACGCGCGCATCTCATCGACGACTAAACGTTTCTCTAAAACACTCAAATCTTTTGCCGAATATTTTCCTGTCAGGCGATAAAGCATCGCCCGATAGGTTTCATCATCAAGACCTAACGCGCGTCTTCCCATATGAATAGCCGCTAAAGACATGGTTTCCCTCACGTCTTCGCCATATCAAGGGTCACCGCACGCCAAGGGCTTTCTAATGTATCGCGCTCATAAAAACGCACATATTCCTTAGAGGTCGTCACACGAATGGCTTCACGGATCGCCCGCATAGCTTCCCTCCAGCGTGGATCATCAATATCCAAGCGCAACAGCATAAAGATTTCACCCCGATTCACCTTGCCTTCCTTATCCGTATTAAAAGCACGCGTAATAATCGCACGGATTTCAGGGCGCGCATCCGCAGACCACTCATTCAAGCACTCATCAAGAAGGCTTTTGGCAATTTGCAATTGTGGTCCAAAATCAAAGCTCTCCTGCACTTGCACCTTAATGCGTTGCAAACCATCAAAGCTTGTGTACGTACAATTACCCTTTTTGCCACGCCGCGCCACACCATATTCTTGTGCAAGCAAGCTATCAAAAGCATTCAAATCCGCAATCGTATGGCTATTAAAACGCGCAATCCTTGCCGATAACTCCTTCGCAAAACCCATAATTTTGCGCACCGTTTCATCCTCTAACAAATCCGCAGGGCGGATCAGGCTTACTGGCACCAAAGCCCCTTTTGCATCCTTCATATAACGCGTGCCTTCAAGTTCAATTTGTGGATTCATCATCAACCTCCTCCTGTGTTTTTTGAAACCGGCGAAACGGCACAACATCCCCTGAAGAAGGCGCACATCCCGCTTTCAATTGCCAACGACACCGCATAAGCTCATGACCTAAAATGTGGTTATAGCCCGCTAAGCGGCGTAAATAATCATTCAATTCTCGAACATCTTGTCCATGCAAAAAAAGTCCACTCATCTCATACTTCAAAAAGCCAGAGCGCAAAGCAATCAAGCAATCTCTCACCATATAAGGGTTCCGTTCCATTATTTATCTCCTCCAAAATCCATATAAATCACGCTATTGCTCTCATCCGCATCAGTGCTGTCACACTCAGACAAAACTTCTGAAACTTCTTGTTCCAAAACCGCATCGGCCTCCCCCAAACGGTGAACACTCAACTCCAATTCAAGCAATAATGCCAAATCCACACACAATTTAAGTTCTGCTGCAATATCCAAACCACTTTGATAATCATCATAAAGACCAACAAGCGTATTGGATAATTCCTTAGGGCTTAGAGTCATCATGCCAATTCCTCCACGTTGCGGTTTTTCCATGCGGCTTTGACATGTTTAAGCGTCACCTCACTCTCATCCCCAAGCGCTGCCATGCGCGCTAACATCATAGTTTTATCAATCTGCCGTAAAGCCCCAGCTTTCAAACCAATACCGGTCAAAAACTTTATCGCACCAGCATCTTCAATCCCCCAATCGTGAATGCGCGCCGCAATATCTTCACTATAGGGTTTGCGACGTTTCAAATGCATCGCCAATCGGCTTTTAATTTGTGCATAAGAAGGTCCATTTTGACGATGCACGAGACGTCCCGAAATCTCATCATTGCCAACCAAAGCAAGCCCCGTACCATTGATATCAACAAAGTGACGCAACTGATTAATCGCCTCATCCGTTAAATTTTGCGCCTCATCAACGATCAACAATGTTCCACCCCCCACACGCTCTAATCTCTTGCCAATGGCACGGGTTAAGCGGGTGGGATTATATTCCACCACGTCCAATTCTGCTGCCATATCATTCAAAATACCATGAACACTGCGCGTATGCGGACTTGCTGTCACCAGATAAACATGCGGGCGGGTAGAGCGGTAATAGCGGCAGGTTTCCGTCTTGCCACTACCCGCATCAAGCGTAATCATCACCATATCCCCCGTACTTTGTGCCAGTGTTAGCGTGTCAATGATTTCACTCGCTATACGGTTCTTTTGAAACGCAGGCTTTTCTGGGATTATCTCCAAAAGCCCTGCCGTTTCTTTTAATGTTTCAACCCATTGTTGAACCTTCGCATTTTGCTTGCCCAATTGCCCCGCATAACTGCCCGCATACCACTGCGAAAAGGTGCCATCCGGCATACCAATACGCCGCGCTACTTCTGCTTTAGTCCAGCCATTCGTCCGTCCCAAAGCACGCACTGAATCCACAAGCGCATCCCATAAAGCAATATCATCACTATTGCGGTTTTGTGCTGTCCCATCGGGCTGTTTTTTTGGTCGCTCCCAAGGATTTTTATCAACGGTTGCATTTATCGCGTACTTCATATATATTCCCCTTTCGTATTGATTTAGACATCGACAAGGGGAAGGGCTAAAATCTTGCCCCTTGTCTTTTGTCTTCAATGAACATTTAAAGCCGTACGCGATACTAAAACGGCTAACCTGACAAATCCCCCTCTCTTTCTCACACATCGGAGAACTTGCTAACTTCAAGGCTCCGCGCTCAAATCAAGGCAAAGACACCTAGAAACTTCATGTATTGATTTAAAATATTGAAATGGATTAAGACTTCTCCTCCCCCCTCTCTTTTCCTATCTTCTAGGAAACTTGATCACTTCATGCACCTCACTTGAAGCGCTAAGGCGTCTTAAAGCTTGGTGCAAATGTTGACTAAACTCTTGCGCATCTAAAGCCTCATCATCCCCTAAAACCGCATCATGAGCCTTTAAAGCGAGATTCCCCGCATTCTTTGGCATCAAGCGGCTTACCTTTGGGGAAACAGAACGCTTGGATTTTGCATCATCACCCCTCCTTGCAACTTTTGCATAAACATCCGCCAATTGATCCGGCGCAAGCTTTGCTGCCAACTGCTTTTCTGCTTTAACTGCCTTCACATATTCTTTACGCAAACGCCCATTCAAACGCGCTGCCTGCTGGTCGTAAAAACCCACATCCGCAAGGCAAGGTGCCATACAAAGCAACTGATTATTCAAATCATAAACCCGCAAATCTTGGTGCAAATTATCCGGGTCAAAGCGCACAATCACCTTTTCTCCCGCATAGCTATTCAACGCCCGCGCCCAATAACGATTGCCATAAAAATGAATCTCGCCCGTCCCCTTTTGTGTACGCAATGCCTCTGAGGTCAAAAGCCATAAAGCCCTCTGGGCTGCACTTGCTTGCCGAACTATCGTTCCCTCTGCTTGCAAACTCTCAGTAAAGGTCTCATCAAAACTGCGCCCCGCACAATTAACCGCTTTGCGCCCCGCTTGCGCATTATGTGCCACAATCTGCGCCCCAACATGGGCTTTAAACGCTTCAAATCCTATCGCGCGCTTGCCATAATCTTCCGGCTTAGCATCCGGTTTATTGCCCGTATAAGCCCCCGCACAAAAGGGATGTTTGGAAATCGCTTCTGCCAAATCACGCCATGCCCGCTCAATCGGTTTTGATTGTCCGCTATAAGGGGTCGTCCATTGCAATTGAATGCCCAAACTCGTCAAAAGCCCCTGCGGTTCATCCGCCTTAATCTTAAAACGAAAGCGGTTTTGCACACCTCCAGAAATCCACTTGCTGGTAAAAGCACGCCCATTATCCAAGGTCATACGCTCTGGTATTCCATAAGCCTCCACCATATCCCCAATCACCAAACGCACGATTTCCCAAGTCTCAGCATCCGATAAGCGCCACGATAAAATCTTGCCCGAATAAAGATCTTGAATGGCAATCAGATAAAGCCGCACAGGCTTTTCTGTCCAAGGAACATTCACAAAAACATCCAGCTTATGCCCGTCCATATTCACCGCTTGCAGTGCATGCAGGCTCGAGCGATCACGCCGTTGGGCGGGATAAAGCTTTTTTGCCGTCTCCTCTCCCTCACGCGCTAAAACCACAACCGCTTTGGAAACTTGCGCCTTAAAACGACGCCGCAAAGCCCGCTCAGAAGGAATGGGCTCCCAACCTTTCTCCCGTGCAACCGAAACCATCCGCCGATAACATGCCGAAAAAGCAGGGCGAGAAGCGCGCAAATAATCCGAACATAAAACCTCCCACGCCCCCTCATGACACGGCGCAAATTGCGAAACATTCTCCTCACCATAACAAGGCGCAAGCGCTGCCAACCAATCAGGGCGCTCATACCCTTCAACCATCTGCCGCCAATTAAAAAGCGACATCCGGCTCACCCCAAACTGCACCGCACACAAACTTGCTGCATCATGCACACCCATACCGGCATGAAGCAAATCTTCCATAAAGCAAAGTGCCTTCAAACGCTCTTCACAGCGCCTTTTATGCGCCTTTGAAAGCCCCTCATAACGCACCCAAAGTGCTTCTTTTTGTCTCGTCAGCTCCACCCTTTGCAAAACATCAACACCACCCGCCCGCAACAACAATGCTGCCCGCGCCCCCTCCGGCAATAAAGAGATGTGATACTCCCAAACCGGCTTGGTCTTGCCTAATGTTTGGCGAAACAATTGTGTATTCAATCGCCATTTCTTAAGCGCAAGATTGTTGAGACCGATCTTTGTTTTTGGCAATCCCGGCAAAGCCGCTTCAGCCAACTCAGCAATACTAAACCACTCTTTCATGGCTGCCCCCGTCTAATACGAACCGGAACCGCACGCATCGCTTTCAACCGCGCCGCAATCTCACGCTGTTCCTGCTGCAACCTTGCAATTTCTGCTAACCGCGCCTCATCCCCTTGCAACAATAACAATCCATCTTCACTCACCACCTCATCCCAGAGCCAAAATGCCTCTGTCGCCCGCACAAATGCCTTAAACCGCGGCAGGGAAATATCAACCTGCTTACTTTCCGCAACATACGCATCCAAACAGGCCTTACTTAAACACCCAATCCCTAAATAATGCGCCATACGCTCCGCAATCACACTGCGCTCATGCCGGCATTCTCTCAAAGCACGCGCCATCGCACGCTTAATGCGTGAGCGAAACCGCCCTAAATCAATCTGCGCAACGGGTTCACGACAAGGAAAAACCGGACGTTGAAAAAAATCAAGTTGATGAGAACCACGCGTCTTCATGCCTGCCCCTCCCCCGATTGCTTGTTCAAATAATCATAAAACCGCGCCCGTGTCTGTGCATCCGCTCTCTGCCACACACTCAACAATTGAGCAAAAACCCGCTCTTGCTCATTAACTTTAGGGCTTATATTAATCCCATTGACCAAATCAACAGCCCGCCGTAAATCCCCCTCAACCTGTTGCAAAGCAATCGCCACCCGCCGCTGCGCAACCGGCTCCATCTTCGCCAACTTCAACAACTGCGCTTGGTTATCCGCCAAAGCTGTCCCCCGCAAAACAGACCGCAACTCCGGCTGTAAATGCTGGGCAATACGGTTGAGGAGTTTCACCGATTCCTTCGATAAACCAATCCTATCGGCAACATGTGTGGCAAAGTGCAAACTTTGCATTTTGCCATTTAAGTCACCATCATTTGGCAAAGGGTAATGTTTACCCTTTGCCACTTTTTCCCCTTCACCCCCAGTTTCATGGTGCTCTACAGAACCATCATTTGGCAAAGGGTCAACTTGACCCTTTGCCACTTTCTCTCCTTCACACCCAGTTTCATGGTGCTCTGAAGAACCATCTTTTGGCAAAGGTGCAACTTGCACCTTTGCCACTTTGTCCTTTGTATATTGATTACCACCGATCAAAGGGTAAACTTTACCCTTTGATTTTCTGTCCCCACCAACCTTAATCTCCCCATACTTCTTTTCCCACAATTCACGGTAAGTCTGGACAAAAAGCGCACGGTCAATAACAGACAATTCATTGCGAAACAAATTCTCTGCCACTTCTAAAAGCGCAGCATTGTCCTTATCAGCCTGCACCACAACGGCATCAATGTCACTATAGCCCAAAAGCTCCGCAGCACGCAGCCGATGCGCACCAGCAATAAGTGTGTAATTACCCTCTTTAGCATTGGGGGTATGGCGCACTGTAATCGGGTTCATTAACCCCTCCCGCGCCATCGATTGCGCAAGTGCCTTGGCATGCTCATCATCTACAGGGCGTATACGCTCCGGTACAACAATCACATCAAGAGCAAGCTTTTGAAACTGTGCCATCACGCCCCCGCCTTTTCCATTTCTCGTAAGAACAAATCCATCGCACGCCCTGCCCATCTTCGATAGGCTCTAGCAAAGACAGGCTCTTCCAAACGCAGATTAATTGTACGCAAAGAGCGAGCAACAGCAGTGCGTTCACGCTCTTGCATGGCAACAAGACGCCGCCGCGGCACCTCAAACTGATAATGCAAGATATGGATAACAATCTGTCGTGCTAACGCCGCATCAAATAAGCCATGCGGGGGGTCAATAATATACCGGATTGGCAAATGCCTAAATCCACCACTCACCGCCTTAAAAGAACAAGTCACCATAATGTGCAACCGTTCAGCTTCCGAATACGGATTAAAAATTTCTTTTTTGGCATCGAGAGTCCATAAATTACAAGCAGCAACCATAACCACCCCCGATAAAGAAAACTTGACCACCTAACCTTAAAAAACAACCCATCCAATCGGCTGCTTGATAAGGCAACTCTGTGCAATTTTTCTTGTCTATTTTGTATTGATCTTTAGACATTGATAAACCTTTTTATCTTATGGTATCTAAATACATGGCAAATGCGCAAAAACGCAAAGCCGTGTAACGAAGTTTAAGCAGCATTACCGCGCAAAGCAGAATGCGCACGCGAATCTGTATTGGCATGTTTTGCTGCTTTAAAAATGCGACGGCGACTTTTGGGGTAGCGGTCGCTAAAAACCTGTTCGACAGGCAAACCGATAAAATCGGCAATGGCGCGTTCGGCTTTCTCGTTAGACCGTGTCCAAATGTGTTGAACACTGGATGAGGAGAGTTGATAAGCTTTCGCGAGCTCCGCCAAGGTCATATTACGGCGGCGTAGCTCAGCTAAAATACTATGGCGATCCCATACTTGAATGCATGTTTGGGTGGTTGTCATAACTTTCGCTCCTGCTTCAAACGGATGCTCAAACCATCCGTTTTTTGTGGGGTTAATTGTAAAATATCTGCCCTCTATATCGGGCGGTAATAATAGATATAATTCGCTTTTGTGAATTAGTCAACCTAAATGTGGATTAGGAGTGATTTTTTTTGGGACGCCCTAAAAAAGAACCTAAAACAGAACTGGCAAAACGATTGCGTGAAGTACGGCTTGCCCTTGGTTTTTTGGAACGCAAACAATTCGCTGATCATCTTGCAGTACCTGAAAGTACTATGAGTAACTACGAAACTGGTTTGCGCGAACCACCTGTATCAATGTTGGTAATTTACAAAAATATTTGCGGTGTATCTGTGGAATGGCTAGCTACAGGTGAAGGTGAGATGTTTACAGACGTAGCAAAAGCGAAAACAGCGGATTTTAAGACACCCACCATTCCTGCTGGTCTCATGAAAAAACTTGGTCGCATAGCTTATACAACCTATCGCGATGCAAAAATTAAACTCCCCCCCGAAGATATAGCGGAACTCGCGGCGGAACTTTATAAAAAACTGCAAGAGCTTGTTCAAGACATCAACGACACGGAAGAAATAGAGCTTACTTTGCCTCTCCTAAAATTGCATTTAAAGCGTCAAATAGAAGCTGAAAGAGCACATCTAGAAACTACACAAAATACGGCTTAATGCCTCTCTAAAATGAAAAATCGATATGAAAATCTTTTTACATTAAAAAAATAATATAACCATTTGATTAATAAGTATATATTACCTCTAAAAGGAGATAATCATCAATAGGTGAAAATCTTTTTTGCTTTTTTGGTCATTTTTGGCTGATTTTGGAATCAATTGAACTTTTGGATTGATTTTTTTCAAAGGGTCTTCAAAGGCGGTTTTCTGGGCTTTCACAGACTTTTCAAAATTTTTCACAGGGTTTTCAAAGACCTTTCAAAGCCTTCTCTCATTTTTACCATGAAAACGCACTTTTTTCTGATTTTCGGTAATTTTCGCAATTTTAGGTGTCAAAATACAATTTTACAAAACGCGCCTTTAATGGTAAAAAATAACTATAAAAACAACAAATTACCACGTATTCCTACCTAATCCCACCTTTTCCCACTTAGTATAAAACCTACTGTCAAACTACACAGGTTTTGTATATTTTGACACTAGGTTTTGTACCAATTTATTTTGTTTCACATGATTTTTAAGGGGTTCTCAAAGGATCTTCAAAGACCTTTCAAAGGTTGTTTTAAGATTCGTCATTTTTTGTGAGAATCTATGGGATTTTGCTTCTCAATCATCGGATCATTATTTTGAGCTCAAGCGGATATTTCTGGAAAGTTATCGTTATTTGTTCGGTCACTAAAACATGTAAAATAAGCTTAAAGAGTGAGATAATAGACATTTCCCGTTGGTCCATAACATTGTCTGGCAACAATAACTTCGGTTTTTCCAGACACGCTTTTTCACAAGGCATTTTTTATGATTTCTTGCTATCCAGAGGATCATTTTTTTAGTATTGGCAGCAGATCTTTTGTGGATTTGTATATTATAGAAGCTTATTTGAAAGACTTTGGGATTGCCTTTGAGCCAACGGACTTTTTACAGCCCCCATATTACAGATTAATAATAAATGATCAGGAAAACAAATGCTAAAAAAATCAAAAATTTACTTATCATTAAAGAATAATTTTTGCTCAAAGGTACGTTTTTTACCAAAACTGTCCCCCAAAATGAAAATTGTTGATTTTTCAAATGGAGTATCTTGTGTTAATTCAGCATTTTCCTCAGACACATTCAACATTATCTCTGCTAAAAATTTACAAGAAACTATACCTGTAGATCAAGCAAAATCCATAATCGATTGCTTTAATGCACAAAAACTCCCTGTAGCTTGGTGGGTTGGACCTCATTCATCTCATTATAACATCAATGAAGTTCTCTTATCTATGGGGTTAGAGCATGTTGAAACAGAGGTAGGAATGGCAGCTTTAGCGCAAGATATAAACTCACATGTTACTTCTCTGCCGGATAACTTCAAAATCAAGGAAGTTGAATCACGTCAAGAGTTTAGAGATTACGGAAATGTTATGGCATCAGTCTTCGAGACTTTTGATGAAAAAGCGGTAAGATTTTATGAAACCATAGGTCGTTGTTATAAAAAAGACCCTGATGTGGAGATGTTCGTTGGCTATATCAATAACAATCCTATAGCAATATGTTTTTGCATAAAAGCCCATGGAGTTGGCGGAGTATATGATATTGTTACCAATCCAGATTTTCAAAAAAGAGGTATTGGGACAATGAGGTATTGGGACAATAATGACAAAAATTGCTATTGAGTATTTAAAAAAAAAGAAATGTCATATTATTGGTATGCAAGCCTCTCACGAGGGCATGGGCATTTATAAAAAATTAGGCTTTATAAACTTCGGTGAATTTAAAGTTTATTCCAATAAACACATGATAATGGAGCGATGAACTCTTTTTTCACTCATCTACAAGATGAATTTATTCTATTGAGCAAAACTCAAAGATGCTCCACTCATCTGTACAATCAAGAAAGTTGAACCAATCCCCCTTCATACGAAGAATGAAAAGCTAAAATCAGTTATGATAAATATCATGATTCCAAGTGACACACCAAAATTTTCTTCACTTTTATGATTTTCAGCATAATTGTCTTAAAAAAATATCTCTTACAGATCCAATTTGGACAAGGTAAAGTTTTTCTTTGCTATGACTCACAATGACTGTCTGTTACAAAGATTGAAAAGTAAGAAAGAAAATATTTAAAATGACAATTTCGTCATAATTATGAGATGATTGCTCTATTCGTCAATTAAGAGAAAAAATCTTCGCTTTATACAATAACCAAATGAGCTTCAAAGAGGCTTCAAATCCCTTTCATGAGTCTTTTTTATTCTCTTCTAAAATCGCAATTTGTGATGATCAATTCCCATGCCAAAATCGCGTTATTTACAGAATACAAGAATATATTGCTCTCACTTCTTTTAGTGTAAATTAGCTAAAGGTTTTGCAGACTTTTAGCACATCATTGAGATGAGAAAACCTTTTCTGTAATCACCAAAAGAGCACAAACACCGTCTAATAACCTTCCCACTTCAGACAAAACCTACTGTCAAACAACAAGAAAGATAAATAAGACAGTACAGGAACATTATTGTATATTAATTTACGCATAACAGAAACGGCACCTTAAAATAAAAACAAACAATAAGATGCCATTTTTTTCTGTACCATCGCACGATATTAAGGACACTTACTTCTCAAGCTTTATGCAGAGAACATACTCTTGCCTCTATGCAATAAGAGAAAAACTTTATTATAATCGACTGCAACTTGCGGAAAATTCTTTATCTTGTCCAATAATACCGAGATCTTTGATCAAAAGAGGTTTTCCTATCACTCCATTATAAGCTTTAACGTGAATATTCTTCCCCTTCACATCTATAAGGTAATAATCTCCATTAAAGAGTGCACCAGCTGTATAGACAGGAATATTACCAAAAACCTTATCATCCTTCGCACGGCAATAGGACTGATAATGCGTGTGTCCAACGAATATCGCCTTGACATTATGAGAAGTGATGATGGACTTAAACACCGACAAATCTTGAGCATTCTTTTTACGAATAAAAAAGGATTCACCATCAATAGAAGCGGCACGAGCATCGTGAAAATTAATAATTGTCACTTTCCCTCTCGCATCAGCAGCCTCTAAATCTTTTTTCAGCCAATCCAAAGATTTACTGATTTGCACCTCCACGGATGGTCCCTTCAGATGTACCGTATAACTTGGATAATTGTGCAGTTGCACATAATGAATATCGCCGTGATCCCAAGAATAACTTAAACTCCCCTTAATGCTGTGAATATTTCCACCCGAAACAGGAAGCAAACTTTCAGTAACATCCACACTAAAATGAGATAGCTTACTACGATATTTTTTGATTTCCGCCACCATTCTTGAAACTGCACTGATAGCACAGGCATCCTTATAAAAATTGAACACCTCAGGCATGGCACAAAGACCAACATTATTCGCATAATCGTGATTCCCCAACCCCTCATAAACAGGAGAACCAAGATTTTTATAAACATTTTTATAATCATCATAGTTTTTTTGTTGACCAAATTCCGTCAAATCACCATTCACAATATGGAAAGCAACCTTATGCGCTTTGATAACTTTGGCAACCTGCTCATTTATCTTTAACCATGGCTCTCTGTGGGATAGTCCATTGGCATCACCAGAATTTAAACGCCATGGTTGTGGATCAGCCATGATGACAGCAGTATAATTTCTCACAAGCGACTTATCCTTTATGGACCAATCCATTAACCTATTATCAAGCCTTCCCCCTCTTTTTGTCTCAAACCCAACATCAAAACAACCAGAGAGAGCAAAAGCAATCACAGTAATTACCCGATATCCAATTTTATATCTCATACACACATCACCATTAACATAACGTATTTTATTCTTGCCCATAAAGCTTCTGAAACAGTTTTTTTTGTTTTTTATGTCAAGAATGTGACATAAGCTCAAAATAATGAATATAAGGATGCTTTAATGAAAATGTGTTCTGATATCAAAGCATGATTTATTGTAAACTTCTTTCTTAACACATTGCATTAATTGCGTTTTTTAGCATAAGATATATCAACCAAGAAGACATCAATCCAACATGGTAAGAAGCCGGCTCCTTCTTAAAAATTCAAGAAATGCTAATATATTTTATGCCCATGACAGAAAAATATGAAGCAACAATCACGTGGGCATCATATCTAAACAACGGATTCTTTTATGCATAAGAATAAAACCCATTGAGAAGCTTCTGCAAATAGTTCAGAAGCAATGCACAATGCAGAGAATATATACCGTTGCATACTCTCTAATAATTCCTGAAGAGAATATAAATATTACTGCAAATAATTTATAATGGATAATAATTATTCATTTATAAATACATAATATATTCAATATAAATAAAATACAATTTTAATAAGATTCAAGATTCATTTTGACAAAAAAGGAAAAGGAAATTATCAATATGATGCGTTATTAAACGAAAAGCAATATCTATTTCTATTCTTCTTTTGAAGAATGCGGGGAAATGAATATTGGGGGCTTCAAAAGGAGAGTACTTGTGTATAAAAAATCCCTTCTGTCATCTATGGCAACAGCAGCTATTATGCTGTTTAATATCCAGTTCAATGTCCATGCTGAATCTCTTAAAGTTTCTGGAGAAAAAAGAGAGGTCAAAAATGCCACTTATGAAACTCTTCATGCCCTAGAAGAGGGGCAAATCACCGGAACTGATTTGAAGGTAACCGGAAATAAAGACACAAACTCAAGCTCAAACGAAAAAAACTACGTTATAAGCGCTGAGGGTAAAGGCAGTGCAATTAAATTAACGGGAAATAAAACGACCATAAAAGGAACGGATTCAGACATCCCTTTGGGTCTTGAAGCAAAAGATGACGCCATACTTCAAATGACAGGGGGAATGATTACGGTTTCCGGCATTGGCGTTCACTTTGGAAACAGTAACAGCACCGAAAACAAACTAGAAAATGTGACCATATCAAGTGGTAAAGACAATACGCTACTAAAATTGGGAATAACAGCAGATAAAAGTAAAGTTGATTTAGAAAATGTAAAAGTGACGCAAGTAAAGAATGCCGTATTTGCAAGTAATAACTCTACAATAACGGTCAATGGAGGATCATTTGAGGCAAAAAATGACACAATATATGCTTTAGATGGTGGTAGCATTATTTTAAATAAAGATAAAAAAAATAATGTTACAATTACATCAACATATGGACATGGGCTCTATGCTGAAGGTGAAAACTCCATAATCAAAATAACGAATGGAAATGTAACAGGACAAACAGCATTATTAGTCAAAAACAAAGGACACATCGAGGTAGAAGGCGTTACCCTAAAAGCAGAAGGTGCTGAACGAGCCGGTGCCGCTGCCTTTGGTGATAAAAGTCTCATTGAATTGAAAAACAATACAAAGATTGAAAGTGCTAATATTGGTCTTAACGCAACAAATAGTAGCAAAATCAAGATGGAAGGAGGAACAATAACCGCAAAAAACACAGCATTATCTGCAATGAGTGGTGGGCATATTATTGTCACAGATAGTACCCTAAAAACAAAAAGTAATGAAGGAACTGGTGCACTTTCCTTTGGTAACAGCAGCATTATTGAATTGGGAAACAACACAACAATTGAAGCTAGTCTTGGTCTTGGTGCAATGAGTGGTGGACATATTATTATCACAGATAGTACTCTAAAAACAAAGAGTAATGAAGGAGCTGGTGCACTCTCCCTTGGTAACAACAGCCTAATTGAGTTGCATGGAAAAGAAATGAACGTGGAAACCGCGATCGGATTAAGTGCAAAAGACAGTGGTGCAATTAGCATGACTGGCGGAATCATTAAAGCTTCTGTAGCTGGTGCTACCTTTGAGAATAGTAAGAGCCAAAAAAATAAACTAGAAAATGTGACAATATCCAGTAATAAAAATGATGCGTTATTAGACTATGGAATAAAAGCAAATAAAAGTACAGTTATTTTAGAGAATATAAAAGTGACGCAAGCAACAAATGCCATATTTGCAGATGATAACTCTCAAATAGCAGTCTCTGGAGGATCATTTGAGAGCACCAGCGATAGCATACAAGCAAAACAGGGAAGTTCCATTACTTTAAACAATGCTACAATCACATCACATCAGAAAAACGGTGTCTATGCAGACGGTTCAGGTTCAAAAATTATAATAACAGGAGGGCTTGCAACAACGAAAAATAAAAATTCTTATGCATTGTATGCAAAAAACAAAGGAGAAATCGAAGCCACAGATGTTACTCTCACAACAGATGGTACAGGAACTGGTGCATTTGCATATGGAGAGAAGAGCAAAATTACATTGCATGGCAATACAACGATTAACAATACTTTTAATGGTCTTGGAGCAAGCGTTGGCGGACAAATCACCAGCGAAAATTTAAATATCATCGGTGGAAAAGCGATCAATCTCAACACCTCCGAAATGCAGTCAGGTGTATGGGTAGCAGAATCTGGTAAAATTAATTTAACTGGCACAACAACCATTAGCCATTTTGATGAAGGTCTTTATGCAGGCAGCAAAGGTAAAATTGTCAGCGGTAATCTCACAATAACCGGTGGTGAATCCGAAAACATAACTATTGGTGTAGAATCTTACGAAGATAGTATAATTGAATTAAATGGTAATACAATTATTCAAGATGTTGATATTGGTCTTGCTGCAAGTGAGGATGGTGCAATTAAAGTAGGTAATGGCGCCAAAAATGAAAATGAAATAGAAGCAAAAAAAATTGCATTAGCTGTAGTAAATGGTGGTCATATTGATCTCGCAAATATTTCTGCAACAGCAAAAGTCGCGGGATTTCAGTTCGCAAATAAAACTGATAATGATCCAGATCACCCAAGTGATCCACAAAAATATCGTAGCAGTGAAATCAATTTAACCAATACAAAGCTTCATATCGACAATGGCCGTGGAATTCTCGTTGGAGCGCTCGTTGAAAAAAGCATTGAAAATAGTCCTATTTTACCAATTGGTACGCTTAATCTTAAAGATTCAGAGATCCATGCCGATATGCTATTAGATGACGGTATTATTTGGAAAAAAACTTCTTGGAAAGATAAAAATGAGGTTGATGATAAAAAACTTAAGGAGATAGCCACCGGTAGCTTTACATTAAATGCAGATCATTCCACTTTAGAGGGCAGAGCAAAAATTGCACAAGAGAGAAATGTGCACTTTGACCTGAAAAACAATACACAATGGATCTTAAAAACCAGTATAACAGAAATCGACAATGACGGAAAACACGTTGATATCTCTCAAAGATCACGCTCTGATGTTTCTATTCTTAATATTGAAAACAGCTCTCTTATTTTTGATGGAGTAGTGGTAGACGATCATTACCACACATTGCATATAGGATCAGGAAAACCAGACACCACTGCAGTTTATAATGCTTCAGGCAATGCACAGATTTCTTTCAATACTTTGTGGAGTGATGGTAAGCCAATAGTAGAGCAAAAAACCGATCGGCTTCTCATTAATGGAAATGTTTCAGGAAAGACAAAAATTCTCGTCAATTTAAAAGGGAACACAACTCAAGAAAATATTTCTAACGTTGAGAAAAATATACGCGGACTTTCTCTTATCCAAGTTTCTGGAACAGCCGAAGAAGGCTCTTTTAAATTAGCCCATGGTTATACAACCATAAATGGTTCTCCTGATAAATATATGCTCCGTGCCTATGGACCAAACTCAAGCCAAGGAAAAGCCAATATGGCGCAAAACCTGTTGGATGAAAAAAATGAAAATTTCTGGGATTTTCGTCTACAACCTGAATTTCTTAATTCTAATCCTGAGGGTTCTGAATCTAATCCCGAAAACCCTGGCTCTAATCCCAGTGGCTCAGGCTCTAATTCTGGCTCTAACCCTGATCCTGAGCAAAATGTACAAGAGGTCGTACCACAAATGGCAAGCTATTTGCTCATGCCAAATGCCCTCTTCTATACCGGCTTAACCGATATGGCCAAGCAAAATGCGCTGTTAGCCAATATGAGAACATCTCTCTTAAGCAAACAACAAGAAAAACAGAGTGGTTTCTTCTTATACACCTATGGTGGGACAGGAAACTTCTCCTCTGAAAACGCTCCTCGCCAATATGGTTATAGTGGTGCACATCTGCGCTATGCCGCTCTACAAGGAGGC
>NZ_JAQITA010000015.1 GCF_028618575.1 Bartonella sp. ML70XJBT.G
AGCATGCGAATAGCCTTTGCTATATCCTCTTTGCTTGCTTTTTCTGCAAACAGCTCTTGCAATTGATCAAAAGCATCTAAGGCTATCTCTTCCTGCTGTTGTGTTAATTGGCTGCCATCCTTCAAAACAAATGGACCGCTCGGGGGTATCATTGCGTGAATATGCTTCAAAGTACCCTCGATTTCCGATATCCATGATGCTGTCTGCGATGCGTTCACCAATGCTTTTTTGCTTTTGAGTGCAATTTCCATAGTTGCCACCTTGTTGATTGATTTTATGATCTTTTGAATTCCTTACCCAATTACGCCATGTTGCTTGCCAATCGATTTTGGTTGCATTTGCTCCGGCTTTTGAACGCCAGTAATCTCGAAACTTTGCCATTTCGACTTTGATACGCTCTGGAGGCAAGCCCTCTGCAAGTGCAAAATCGTAATCAGGTTCGAAATCATCAGGCAATCGAGAGCCTCGATGAGCTTTTGAACGTTTTGGTTTTTTCGAAACGTTTTCTTGCTCGTGAATGGGAGGTTGTTTGGTTGCTATCGTTTCGATTTGTTCTGATGGGCTTTCAACATCAGCAACCTCTGTTGGCTCGTCAACCAAATCGTTTGTTTCCAAATCTTCAAAATCGATTTCTTTTTTTGATAAAACGATAGTTTTATTTTTTATATTATAATTGTTAGTGTTATTGTTTATGTTATATATAGAAGCATTATTAAGCATGTCATAAGCATCATGCTTAGTATCCTTAAGCATACCGTTAGCACCATGCTTAACAACGTTAGCATAATTTTTAGTATATTTTTCAGGGTTTTCAGGATCCTTAGCATCGTCACAAGCACCATTTTTATGTTTTTCCCATCTTGCTTTTGCTGCCTTTTGTGCTCTCTCTGATAATCTTTTTGACTGATATGCCTTCGATACCTTTTCTAAATTTTCATTACAGTTATTGAGTTCTTCTTCAACATCCAAACTCCACAAACGACCGTCTTCTGAAAGAATAATGTGTTTGGTTTCCAATAAAAGATCTAATGCTTTCTGAAATCTTTTAACTGAACAGCCAGCCAATAAAGATAATACTCGAAAATTCTTCGTAAGCGGTTCTCCGGTGCGAAGCATTTGAAATCGCAACTTGACATATATAAAACCTTCAAAAGAAGGCAAATGTGCAAGATCAAGAAGCCACTTGTCTGCAAAAAGCCTCGTCCACGGTATTTTACTGGACATATATCCCCCTTCTTTCCATAAGTATAAAATTGCTAAAGTATCTGCTTCATTATCGTCTTTAGGCGCATCCCTTTTGTACACACCGACTTAATCATTTTTTCTTTTGAGGTATGTCCCTTACTTGTCATTACTTTCTTAACTGTACCAAACGGAATGCTTTCATAGGAATTTGGTGATGTTCACACCAAGCTCTTAAGTGACCATCTGCACCGCAAATTGTCATCTTGTCTTGGTACTAGATTAAGATAAAGAATGGTTTGTGAATTAATGGATTATAATCCCCCTCAAGGCTATTGCGTATTTAAGCGTGCGACATAACAGAGCATATTGTGATTGTCTGTTTTGAAAAAGTAACCTCCCAACGATTTTCGAAAATTGGGGGAGATATGATGCAAGAATGGGTAAAGATATATCTTACAGGTTTAGTATCATTTCCTGTATTGCTTTTGGTAGCACTTATCTTAAGATACAAAGACCGTAAAGAAGCAGCCAAAATCCACAAAGAGGATTCAGAAACAGCTGCAAAAAAACGAGAAGAAGACAGAGAATAGATAACCAAATAATTTGCAGAAAACCAAAAACAAACTACAGC
Organism: Bartonella sp. ML70XJBT.G; assembly: GCF_028618575.1. Classification (GTDB taxonomy): domain Bacteria; phylum Pseudomonadota; class Alphaproteobacteria; order Rhizobiales; family Rhizobiaceae; genus Bartonella. Next base: position 1,817 of record NZ_JAQITA010000015.1, read on the forward strand.
GCTTGAAAAGCAAGAAAAATTGACAAAAGATTTTACTGAATGGACAGAACAACATGTTGAAACTTTGTTACCTACTTCAAGATAATATCTAGCGTTCGAAAGGCTCTTAGAGCCACTAGACCACAAGAGTGGTATCTTATATAATGGATTTGTATTGAAGATTACAAATCTCACAAAAAGAAATATTGCAATAAGAAACGTAAAAATATCAGAACGCTGCTTCTTCGAATTTTTTGAATATACTGGTTGATTTACTAAGTGTTGATCTGATCTATCGCAAGATTCCGTCATCATTAAGAGAATAACTCCCAAACGCATTTCTTTAGATCCCAAAGAGATCAAATTAAATGCTACGGTATCACTTGCTTTAAATTTATTTCTTATACCTGCTGGTGAGTACATTGTTTTTACTTTCGATTAAGTTTTAGCGCTTCTGAATTCAATGGTTACAATATTGTAAATTGTACTCTTGAATACACTTTACCTGATAATCCAAAGAAGAATACATCACGGCTTGTTTCTGGGTGTCGCAACCACGTTTAAAAGTCGTTTATTGCAATTAAACAGATTTATTATGAAGTTGATCTCAAAACACAGCTGTTAATTCCCAATCCTTAAGTTGGGAATTTCTGAAGTCAAAATTAAATACATTCTCCTAGTAAGAGAAACTCAACCAATCTAGCTTCTCCTTTTTCGTTTTAAGCAGCTGATTTTATTATTTAACGCATCAATCAATCCCATTGTAAATCCAATTTTAATCTTTGCTTATAAACATTTTATTTTTTTCTTAATGAAAGTGGAAAGGTCTGCAAGTACTACTTACTGTTATTCAATTGTCTCGTCGCGCTCTACAAGAGTTATTTTATGCCATCTCATCCAACTATCAAATTTTGACATATGCCATTCTTCCACTAATCTATCTCCATTCTCGATTTTCATATTGCAACCTATTAATTTGCAGATTTGTGCGTAGAGTTTTTTCAATATTCCGTTTCTTATAGTCTTTATTCTTTAAGAGTGTGTATGGTGCTGCTGATAATCATTGTTATCTGTAGGAGCAGCAATAAAAGTGGGCATAGAGTTAGAGCTATCTTTTAATTTTTGCAGTTTGAGATAATTGATTACGGAGATAGTCCCTCTTTTTTCCCACTTACAGACAGCTGGTTGGGTTACACCAAGTGTTTTAGCCATTTCTGATTGTGTCCAATTAAATTTGACCCGTATTAACTTAGTCAAATTTTTAAAATCTTCTCGTTGTTTCATTTAAAAGCTCCAATTATAGCTTCTTAACCATTTATTCATATAATTATAGTTATATAAAGTCAAGTAAATTTACTTTTATCAACGATAAAAGAAATAGGGTAACAAAAGTATGAGTAATAAGTCTAATATCGTAAGTACATTAAAAAAGATTTTGACTGAGTTTAACTTAACGCAAGAAGATGTGGCAAAACGGCTGAACGTGACACAAGCTTCAGTGTCTAAGTGGTTAAAAGATTCTGATCCCCGTGGTTCTAACCGAGATGCCATTTTGGAATTATATAGAGAATTAAAAGGGGAGAACCACTTAACAACTTTTGTTCCGCTTATGGGGTATATCGGAGCGGGAACACAGATAGATCCAAGCTTTGAACAAATCCCAGAAGACGGTCTTGAACAAGTAGAAATTCCTTTTGCCTTACCTGATGATATGGTTGCTTTTGAAGTTAAAGGAGATTCTATGCTTCCAGCGTATAAAAATGGAGATATGGTTATTGTAAGACGGCGTCAAATCAAAACGATAGAATCCTTCTTTGGGAAAGAAGCTGTTGTTCTCACACATGATAATAAAAGATACATAAAGCAGATTAGCAGAGGGATGAATGGTGAGATAGATTTACTTTCTTGGAATGCGCTTCCCATTAAGAATGTTAAAATTGCATGGATTGGAGAAATTTTTGCTATCTTACCAATAAATTCTTACAGTAAAATAGCTCGATATTATCGTTAATTATTAGCTATATTAAAAAATGCTTTCCTCTTCTTATTTTGCAAGATGTTATAATAATTTTTATAAAAATATAACTTTTTATAATTTTTTGCTTGCTAATTTATAATTATAGTTATATAAATATATAAAAATTAACACAAACAACCGCCAAGAGGCGTTAGGGAGGGGAAATCATGGAAAAGCCAATTCTTATTAATCCTGATGAAATTTTATTAGTTGTCTACGATGATGATCAACACATTGCTCAGTCAGGATCACTTGATGCAGGTCAAGTTCAGGCAATTATTGATGAGGCAGATGATGCAATACAAATCCTTCGTGTGAATCCTTTTGAAAATAGTTGTGAAGATATCTCTGAAGAGATTGCAGAAGCATATGTAGAAGAAAATATTGAACGTCTCGATGAGGATAGTGAGGTTCATTACTTTATACGCGAAAGTGATGCTTACAATAGATTTTTAGATGATTTAGCACAGCAAGAATATGATGACGAAATTTATGGCACCTATGAAGAGCAGAATCGTTTACGTCTTAGTGATGTCATTTAAACTCTAAAGGCATTTGTAAAACCCTCTCTTTTTTTCCATCAATAACTAATTAGAGTAAACTTATGAACGCATACGGCACTAATAAGAATAGTGAAGGGTATCTCATACCTAAAAACGAGGTAGATAACAAAATCGGTTATGTCCAAATGGTCAATGCCTATGTCATGCATAGACGCTTACATTTGAAACAAGATTTTTTCACGTGGGTTAATGATTGTGTTAAAAAATTTGCTCTGAAAGAAAGCGTGGATTTTGTTTTTACAAAACAAGAATGGAACAGACAAAAGATTTGTCAAAAATCTGCAATAAAAGCAGATAAAACCAATAATCATTACTTCAAAATTTATACAAAAAAGAAAGTTTCTACAGCGGAATGCCGTAGGAACCTAAGCTATATATCAAATCTTCTATTTTCATTAATTGAGGAGGTGATGATGCAAAACTTTATGAGAACATCTGAAAAGATACGAGCTTCTTGAAAGGAGTTCATTATGCATAATCTTATGACACTTGCAGAAAACAATTCTAATAACCAAACCGTTCAAACTATGTCTAGTCGTGAAATTGCAGAGTTATGCGGTAAAAGACATGAGCATGTGATGTGTGATATCAAGAAAATGCTTGAAGAACTTAACGACCTCAAATTTGGGATGGTTGATTTTAATAGTTATTATCTTGATAGCAAAGGTGAAAGACGCCCTTGTTATAATCTCCTAAAGTATGAATGTTTAATTCTCATATCTGGTTACAGCACTGCTTTACGCGCAAAAATAATGGACCGTTGGCAAAAATTGGAAAAGCGAGTGGCGGTTTCACAAATCGACTATTCAAGTCCAAAAACTATGATTGGATTTCTGAATTATCGACAAGGGCAAATAGATCAAAAAGACATCATCATTGAAGATTTAAAACCAAAAGCAATGGCTCTTGAAAGTTTACAGCGCCATGATGGGCTCTTCGGTTTTAGAGAAGCCGCTAAAATACTCGAGATGCAACCAAAACAATTCATTCAGTTTTTACAGCAAAAAGGTTAGGTTTATAGACGTGCAGCAGGTGAAAATTTGCTACCGTATCAAGACAAAACCCAAAAATAACTTATGGATTGTCCAACGATCACACTTCAAATCCCAAATGGAATAGAAAAAGTCATTCCTTACGCAAAAATTACCACAAAAGGCATGGGGCTTTTGTCTCAAGAACTTAAATTACAAAGCATGCATTAATAATGAAAATGATCTTGGTGGATTTATCGGCATGAAGGCAAGCTAAATTATGAGGATGAGTGTTGGGGTGCAGGGAAGCTTGGGTTTATGGGGACATCGAGGTTTTTGGTAACGCTGAGATTGTTGGTGGTGCTTGTATTGAACAGGATGCTAAGTGTTTGATTATGCGATAGTTTGTGGTTGTGCATTTATGAATGGGAAAGCTAAAATTTATAACAGTCCATTGATTTCCATCAGAGCAAAATTGGGGGGAAATAGTGAAATGTGTGGTGATTCATTTATTCAGGAAAACGCAGAGATTATTAATGATGGAATTCCCTCAACAGGTGAGAGACAATAAATCATGTATAAATATGAAGTTAAACCTATTTTGTGTTCGCAGTTAGTTGTGAGAAATACTCATAATTTAGATGAAATTTGTATCACTATCTCTGGAGATAAGGGGGAATTCTACGTAAATAGCATAATTCCTAAAGACAAAATCAATACCTTTTTAAGTGAAGATAATGTGGTGCAAATGGAACTTATAAAATCACAATGCTTTGCATTTTCACACGAATTAGACCGTTTACGTGTACTGGATTTGAAATGATAGCACCAAATTAAGATGGATCTTTCTTGTTGACGCATATTTTAATCATTGTGCATATATCAAATGCATTCCAATTGATCGGATTGTACAACCTGTAAAGACAAAACTCTAATAATACCAAACAATTTTTAACATGTGCGTGATTCACGCCACGGGGGAGTTGTGTGCAAATATGAGGAAACAAAAATGAATGAGTTAAATACCACAAAAACTGAATTAATAAAAAAAACAAGCGATTGTAGAATTAAACCTACAGCTATGGAGCTCATTCTAGACAAAAGATTAAAAAATGATATCGACATGGATCGTTTAGAGTGCCTCATTGCATTGCGAGAAAAAGAAAGAGAACGACAAAGCGGTCAAAATTTTGACCATGATCTTTCCGCTATACAAATGGAATATCAAGAAATACAAAAAAACGCTACAAACACCCATACAAATAGCCAATATACGACGCTTGATCAGTATATTGATACAGCAAAGGATATTCTTTCAAAATACCACTTTACTTTGTTTTTTTGTATCAAAGAACAGAGTGCAGACAGTGTAATTATAGAAATGACTTTAAAACATTCATCTGGAAAAAACATATCAATAGAAGGCAGATTTTCCCTTGACGTAAAAGGAAGAAAATTAGACATACTATCGGTTGGTTCTACTATCACCTACGCACAGCGATACCTGTTAAGTATGCTTCTTAATGTTGCAAGCAAAGAAGATGTGAGCCAACAAAATGATACAGATGGGAATAAGCCTATTAAAAAAGCTTCTCCGCGGCAGATCAATGAAATCAGAACCCTCATAGAACAAACCCAATCACAAAAAGCAAAGGAACTTAATTATATCAAAGTCAAAAAACTTGATGATATGTTTGATAGACAAGCACAAATGGTATTGCATCTTTTGAAAGAGAAACAAAAGACCACGAAACAACAATTTCTCCCACAACAAGAGCAAATAGACGCTCCTATACAAGATGCCCAATATTTTCATATCCAAGATATCGAATATGTATCAACACAACAAAAACAACAAATGGCGGTGTGAGATGGAACAAAGAACAGCAGAGTGGTTTCAAGCCCGTTTAGGTAAAGTCACTGCTTCGAATATTTATAACATACTCAGTAAAACAGTTAAAGGATCGCCTACAAGCAAATATGAGGACTACAAAATAAAGCTTATGACAGAGCGATTAACAGGGGAAATAAGTCAATCTTATACTATACCTGCTATGCAATGGGGCGTTAAATATGATGAGAATGCACTAAAAGAATATGAATTCATTTATGGTACAGAGGTCACAAAGTGTGGATTTATCCAACATCCTACAATGGAAATGGCCGGAGCAAGCCCTGATGGGCTTGTTGGTGAAGATGGTTTGGTTGCGATTAAATGTCTACAATCAATCCACCATCTACGCTTTTATATGGATGGCAATATCAAGCCTGAATATATCGCACAAATGCAATTCCAAATGGCTTGTACGGGACGCAAATGGTGTCATTTCATTAGTTTTGATCCGCATTTTGTAGGCAGATCATCTCATTTGCGCATGAAAATTAAACGCGTTGACCGTGATGACAAACATATTGAAGAAATCAATCAAGCTGTCGCAGTCTTTTTAGGGGAAATAGAGCGAGACCTGAAGCAGATCTTGACACAAGCTGCTTGAAGTTATGGGGATCTCTTTTTTTCCTGCACTAACCAACCATTTACATAAGGCAATGAAATATGTGTAACACCAAACATGCCGTCATTCACTCTAATAAAGCTGAGAAACCTTATTTTTTATCATTGGCTATGAAGGAAAATCGTTAGACCATTATCTGAATTGCTACATAGAAGATAATATCAAAATTTTGTATGATGTTCGTAAAAATCCAATAAATAGAAACATGGTTTTTCGAAAAGACAATTAGAGAAAGCTATAGCAACATTGGCATTCAATCACATGCCGGCACTTGAAATGGCTTCTAAAAAAAGACGCAATCTGAAAACAGAAAAGATTATGAACATCTTTTTGAAGATTACCAAAAGACAACTCTTAAAAATAATATTCATGCAATAGAAAAATTATACTAGCTTTTTGGGGACAAAAGAGGTGTTGCAATTACTTGCTTTGAATCTGATGTGTGCATGTGTCATCGGGGGAAAATTGCCTTGGCTGTTACACAATTACAAGGTTGGAAATATGAAATGAAACACATCTAACAAATAAATTTGTAAATTTTAAATACGGGGGTGTTTCTTAGCCGCTCACTTATTTACATAACATAAAAAAGAGAAAGGTAATGAGATGATATTTGATGATGGCGATAGATATGTAACGACACGTGAGTGTGCACAGCTTTTTAGCGTATCAACGACAACGATTCGCAATTGGGTTCTTCAAGGTGTATTTCCAAAGCCATACAAGCTGGGGAGAGCAGTGAGGTGGAGAAAGAAAGAGATCTTAGCCTTTACTCCAGAGAAAAATACGGAGCAAATAACAACAAATTAGATAAAATTGTATAAACTGTAGAAGGTGGTCTGAAAGGTGGTCTAAAAATGATTGTTTAAAGGAAAAATCTATATATTTCACTGCGATAAGAACAAAAAGTGGTGCCGCATGCCGGATTCGAACCAGCGACCCCATCATTACGAATGATGTGCTCTACCAACTGAGCTAATGCGGCATGAACTTGTACATTAAATGAAATAAAACGCCAGCTCGAGGGTAATAGCCAAAACTCTACATAAAAGCAAGTATGCATTTTTTCAATAATGTATAAGATGTGGTTATGATTGAGATCACCAGAGAGTATGAAGGTTAAGACAAGAACAGTATTTTGATCTTGATAGCATAAAGTGCATTTCAAATTACTTCTTATTCAAATTGAGAAATGAATATGAAAAGAACCTCTCTGAGGTGGAAAGTGATATGAAGAATATCCTCGTAAAGATATTTACTGCTTTTGTGAAAAAAGAGAAATTTATTGGGCAAGTGATTAGAAGGGGGAGGTAAAAAATATCATGAACTTTTATGCTGTGAGAATAAGATTAGTGGAATTGGTAGAAAAGTTATTTCTCATTCTTATAGAAAGAGGGATAAAAGGGATAATTTATAAAAGATGTTTTTTATTTAACGTGGAGTAAGAACTATGGCAGATGAAGATCGATTGGTAGAATTAGAAATGAAATTAACTTACCAAGAAAAGTTTATTGATGAGCTTTCTAGTATTGTAACTGATCAATGGAAAAGTTTAAATGAGATATCTAAAAAAGTAGATGTGTTAACGAAGCGATTTTCAGATTTAGAAGAACTGGGTGTATTTGAAGCTGTTATTTTGCCATTTCCTCGTCAATGAGGACTTATATTTATCTTAAAGCGTTCATTTTGTTAGAATCCATCTTGTTAGATATGTAAGTGATTTTTATAAGCTTTATAAATTTCTCACGATTTTAAGAAATTTGAATCTTATAAGGATTAGTGACAGTATTAAGAGTTTTTTTCTCTATAACGTCTATGCTGCTAAAAACAAAAGACTTTTGGAGGGAATACATGAACGATTGTAGGCTGTTTTACGAGCTGCTGAGGGATTGAATGAGGGAACGCACTGCTTTTGATGAATACACATTAAGGTGAAACTACGGCTAATCAAGAGTCATCATTAAGTGAATGCACATGTTTATAATAAGGCATTTATCTATTTCTCTTATCAAAATAGTCTTTAGCTATTTTGATAGAATAGAGTTTTTTCAAAGTGTACTGATTGCATATAGCACAATAAATTTTAGAAGAATCTTTTCAAGATTAACATCAAATATATTCCGCTTTTAAGTGTACAATATTTTGTGAAAAGGTTTTGGTTTTTCGTGATTCAGGATACAAAGTGCTATTGCGAAAGTACCAAAGATAGACCATACTGGTAAATAAGTGAGAGTAATGCAAACAGAGGACAGGAAACTTGGTATGGTCTTACTGATAGACTGATTAAGTCCATAGATATCTGTTTGCAGAAGATTTGCTAATATTTTATTTAAGGGAGTGATCGTCCAATGTGATGAGCTCATGGAGTTTACGCTATCAATGACAAAGACTACAATTGTTAGTGTAACGAAAATGAAAGCCATGAATTTAAGTAAAGGGCGAAGCATATTTTTTCCTATAACTTTAATAGAACAACCGTATAATGCACAAAAAAACAAGAAGTTGCATTATGACAAGGGAGTGAATTTATACTTTCTGTTGGGAATTCTATTACAGATATTCTTAGCTTCTTGTATAAAGGTTAAAATCAATATCAAGGGGGAAAGGGAGGAAGCGTGTGTAATGATGCGAAGAATGAATTGAAGCGTAATCTTCAAAATCGCCACATTCAAATGATTGCTTTGGGTGGTGTTATTGGGACAGGGCTTTTTTATGGCTCAACAGAGGCAATACAATTAGCGGGGCCCTCAGCCATTGTGGCTTATCTTGTGGGGGGGCTTATTATATATTTCATTATGCGCATGCTTGGTGAAATGTCAGTAGAAGAACCAACATCGGGTGCTTTTAGTTTCTTTGCTTATAAATATTGGGGAAGGTTAGCTGGTTTCATAACAGGTTGGAATTATTGGTTTCTTTATATTCTTGTCAGCATGACTGAGCTTACAGTGATCGGATTTTACCTCGATCATTGGATTTTGATTGCTCATTGGAAGTCATCCTTCATTGTTCTTTTGTTCGTTACATTAGTGAATTTATCAAATGTTCGTTTTTATGGAGAATTTGAATTTGGTTGTGCTTTGATCAAAATTTCCGCTGTTATTGGGATGATTATTTTGGGGATTTTTCTCATTGTCACTGGAATAGGAGAAAATCAAGCGAGAGTTCATTATCTTTGGGATCATGGCGGTTTTTTTCCTTATGGAGCAATAGGGGTTGTTTTAGCGACTTCTGTCGTAATGTTTTCTTTTGGAGGGACAGAGCTTATTGGTATTGCAGCTGGAGAGGCATCCAATCCACAAAAAACAATTCCAGCAGCTATTCGCCAAGTTATGTGGAGGATTATAATTTTTTATATTGGTTCTATCAGCGTTATTATGATCATCAGTCCGTGGAATATGATTGGAAAAAACGGTAGTCCTTTTGTTACAATTTTTGAAACTGTAGGAATTCCTGCGGCTGGCCATATTTTAAATTTTGTGGTTATTATGGCCGCTATTTCTGTTTACAATAGTGGCATTTATTCTAATGGCCGTATGCTTTATAGTTTAGCTATACAAAAGAATGCACCACATATTTTCAGTAAATTAAGTACTGCTCGTGTTCCTTATATTGCTATTCTTTTTTCATCGTTCTGTACGGCGACAATCGTTGTTGTGAACGCCCTTGTTCCTGATAATAGTTTTATGCGAATTATGGCTCTTGCAACGGCAGCAGCGCTTATTACTTGGGCTATTATTATTATTGTTCATTTGAAATTTAGAAAGGCACACAGGAACAGAAAAGGGAATTTTAGTTACGCATTTGGTTTCTATCCTTATGCCAACTATTTTTGCCTTTGTTTTCTTGCTTTATTATTTTGTATTATGTTTGTCAGTGGCTTTGGGAAAAATGGATTAATGGCTCGACTTTTTGACATGATGGGAATGAGAGTGTCTTCTCTTGAAAAATATATCCCTGAACAGATGCCTGATATGAGTTTGGCAGTTATTATTATTCCGATATGGTGTTTGTTTTTATTTTTAGGCTATAAACTTAAGCGTTAACGATAGAATAGGTAATATAAAGGGATTGATTGGAATAAATCTTGGGGATTATAAGGTTTGATAAGGTGACACAAGTCTTTGGTGATTTGTGTGTTTTAAGGGGTATTTCTGTAGAGCTTACCGAAAGACGAATAGCCGTTATTGGTGCGAATGGTTCTGGAAAAAGTACATTTGTTCGTCTTATCAATGGGTTACAATTACCGTCGCATGGTTCTGTAAGCGTTGATGGGCTTGATACAAAGCGCGATGCAAAGGCGGTAAAACGTAAAGTAGGATTTGTTTTTCAAAATCCTGATAATCAAATTGTTTTACCATTAGTGGAAGAAGATTTGTCTTTTGGTCTCAAAAATCTAAAACTGAGTAAAGATGAAATTAAAAAGCGTATAGATGAAATTTTACAGCGCTATGATCTTCAAGCTTTTAGAGATCACCCAGTTCATTTATTAAGCGGTGGACAAAAACAACTTGTTGCCATTTCCAGTGTAGTAGCAATGAAACCAGACTATATTGTTTTTGATGAGCCAACGACATTACTTGATTTGCGAAATAAGCGCCGTGTTACACAGGTTATAGAAGAGTTATCACAAACAGCGATTGTTGTATCACATGACTTGGAATTCCTCAAAAAATTTGATAGAGTGCTTGTTTTTGAGAGAGGGGAGATAGCAATTGATGATGTACCTTTTGTTGCTATCAAGGAGTATATAAGAAGAATGTCATGATCAGTTTATATATTCCAAGGGGTACCTTTATTCATAGGCTTAGTCCGTGGGTTAAATTATTATTTCTTACGGTGTGTGGAACCACTATAATAATGGTTTCATCCATACTGCTTCTTGGGCTATTTTTATTACTTGTAGTCTTATTCTATAGAGTCGCCAAGATTCCTTTGAGTACTGTGATAAAGCAGTTTAAATCGATAGGATTACTTTTAGTTCTTCTCTTTGCATTTCAGACTCTTTTTAGCAGTCTGTTTACAGGGGTGGAGGTTGTATTACGCCTTGTTATCCTTTTTTCTTTATCATCACTTATTTCATTTACAACCAAAGTTTCAGATATGGTGGCTTCAATTGAAGCAGGGCTTCAGCCATTTCGGTGTTTTGGTATAAATCCATCAAAAGTAAGTATGATTATCTCTATGGCTATCCGCTTTATTCCTCTTTTGAGGGAAAAGTTTAATGAAGTGCGTGAAGCACAGCAAGCACGCGGACTGAATACGAATATTGTCGCTCTTGCAATACCTTTAATTATACGAACCATAAGAATGGCTTCAGAAGTAGCAGAAGCATTGGAAGCGCGTTCTTATGATACTGATCGATAAGATATCGAGTAGTCATTAAAGTTATTTCATAATGAAAGGATTATAAATGAATACAAAAGACTTAGCTTATATTGCTTTATTTGCTGCTATTTATGCTGTTTTGGGCCTTTTCCCTCCTATTTATCTTCCTTTTTTTCTTGGGGTTCCTATTACCGCTCAGTCGATGGGACCAATGTTAGCAGGATCTATACTTGGGGCGAAAAGGGGTTTTTTAGCGTCACTTCTTTTTCTTATCCTTGTTGCGATTGGATTGCCTCTATTACCTGGTGGTCGTGGTGGAATCAGCGTCTTTTCAGGAATTGCTAGTGGTTATCTAATAGCTTTTCCATTTGCTGCATTTTTTATTGGTTTAATGGTCGAATTGTTCTGGCAACGGTTAAATTTTATAACATTATTTGTGATAAATGCTGTAGGTGGTATAGGAGTTATTTATGCTTTCGGTGTTCCATGGACAGCATATATGACGAAAATCTCTTTACTAAAGGCTTTAATAGCGTCATCGGGTTTTTTGATAGGTGATAGTTTAAAAGTGCTGATCGCATCCTTTGTTGCATTTGCAATTAAAAGATCTGTTCCTCTCATTTATACAAAGAAAGATTAGTTTTTATTTTAATATTATTAAAATAAAGGAGAGATTATTGATATATATAATATTATATAAGTAATTATCGTTTTATTGTATAATAAAAATGTTTATAATATTTTATTAATTCATCAAAAATCATTGATTTTGTAATTTTTTATTATATTATATGATTTATATATTTAAATTAATTTAAGATATTTCTCATGCTATAGAAATATATTCTTAACGCAGGAAGTTATGATTGATCAATGATAACAATAATTAGAGATTATTTCATAATGAAGGAATGGTTTAGTGAATACAAAAGATCTAACTTATATTGCTCTATTTGCTGCTATTTACGCTGTTTTGAGTCTTTTTCCACCTATTCATCTGCCTTTTTTGCTGGGGGTACCTATTACAGCTCAGTCTATGGCTCCGATGTTATCAGGATCTATACTTGGGGCAAAAAGAGGAGCTTTAGCATCGCTTCTTTTCCTAGTTCTTATTGCAATTGGATTGCCTCTATTGCCAGGGGGGCGTGGTGGAATCAGTGTTTTTTCAGGTGTCACCAGTGGTTATTTAATCAGTTTTCCATTTGCGGCATTTTTTATTGGCTTTATGGTTGAGTTATTTTGGAAACGGTTAAATTTTATACTATTATTTTTGATAAATACGGTAGGTGGTATTGGAATTGTCTATTCTTTTGGAATACCGTGGGTGGCTTATATGACACAGGCTTCTTTGCTCACAGTTTTAATAAGTTCATTAGGTTTGTTAATTGGTGCTTTTATAAAAGTGCTGATTGCGTCTTTCGTTGCGCTTGCGATTAAAAAATCTATTCCTCTCATTACCTCAAAGGAAAAGTAGTTCTCTTTTAAATTGAAATATTGTACCGCAGCTCATACAAAGACATAAAGAGAAAATACGATAAAAGCCTCTTCTCTTATTCTCGTGTTTTGTAATAAGCGGATAATATAATAGGGTGAAATGGTATTATTGTACAGTTCTTAAGTGTTTATCTAAAAAGAGATGCATATAAAACATGCAACAGATTACTCTTTAAGAAATATAAAAATTACAAAAAAAAATTTATAAATAACATAGGCTATTTTTATTTATTTGAAATTAAATTACTTTAAAAATGAAATCTTTTTTGAACACAAATTTTGAATGTTTTTGTTATTCTAAAAGCAATTTATTATACAATTATAAATGAACATTTATCAACTTTGCTTTTATTTTTACTAATATATGATTCTTGAATATGTATTTCTAAAAATAGAAGAGGCGTTAATTATTTAGCTAAATGAATTTATAAAATATTTTTATTCTTTTTGTTATTATATTTCTTGCAATATATACATAAAAATAATATTATGTTATATTCATTACGGATCTTTATTAAAGAGAATAAGGTATAGAATATGAATATAAGATATTATTTTTATGTATGTGTTATTATTTTAGCGTTTTCATCTATCGTAAAAGCATCTGATCGTACATCTTTTCTAGGAAAAACATCTTTTATTGTTACTTCTACTGTTTTGAAAACAAATCTATTTGTTGAGGATCAAGTCGATCCTTTATTAAATAAGGTTATTATAGCTACTCATCCTGGTAATCATGATGTGTTTTGGAAAAATGTAGCGCCATTATTTCATAAAATAAAACGCATATATAAATCCTTAGGGGAATATTTATACACTTCTATATTCTCTATATTCAATTGGTAGAGTACACAGAGAGCAGTTATGTATTGTTTTAGCTTAATTTTTACAGTAAAATTATGAATTGTGCTTTCATATTTTGGAAATTATTCATCATCTCATGAAGAAGCTGTTTCTCTGATACTATACGTTCTGTATTCTTATTATTTTGTTTTTTGTCCACGTTTCCAACCACATAGACGTTCGCCTTGTTTATTATGCTTTAGAATATCTTTCGCCAAATTTGGGCTAATGACATTAATATCTTGCCGATTCAAATAGATGGGCAACCACCCCATACAAGAAGTTCGTTTATTCGTCGCGCAACCAGTCAGAAAGCTTATTACGCACATCAGCATCACTTTTCTGATTAACTTCATTTTCTACCTCAAGCCGTGTTGTTGCCATCTTGCAAGCTTTTTTTGTTTGTTTTTGCTGTTCAGCTTTTTTTCCAAGGAAAAAAGCTCTTGCCAAAGCAATAAAAAAAGCTGTTAAGATTGCTATTGTTATCGTTAGGTATTTTTTTATCCATAAGATCACAGGCGGTACTCCAGAAAACGTTTAGCGATATATATCATGGCGGTACAAGCTGCTAAAACCATAATAGCTGCTAAAGCCCATTGAACAGGACCATTCCCCGCAACAAGGCCTCCAAGTCCTGAAAGAGAACCTATAATTGGTGTAATAGCTTCTACTTTGCAGATACCCGTTACACCTTGTGATTCTACTATTTGATAATTTGGAGATACATATGAGCCCTGAGCCCATAATCCTGCCTCAGCTGCTCGACGATTGACAAGACCTCGAAGACGCTTTCCTCCTACTCTAGTCCATTTTTGTAATTCAGTTGGCACAGCTTCATAATTTCCTCTATTAAGCTTTTTTACGAGTGTAGAGTTACGAAAAGCTTCTGTTCCAACATTATAAGAAAACGATACAAGTGCGGCAAACTGCTCATCATTTAAAGGAACAGTAACAGTTTGTTCAACAACGTATTCAAATTTTTCTAAGTCTTGACAAAGAATCTTCTCCGCTTCTGCTTCCGTAATCCGCATATCTTTATAGACATGTGGGGTACCAACAGCGCTTGTATGTCCATAACCAATTGCCCACACACCAACTAAATCTTCGTAGGCGCTTAAACGCAAACCTTCCCATTTCTTAATGAGTGCTAATCCTTCTTTTGATATTTTTCGCATTATCCTTATTCCATAAAAAACGACACAAAGCAGGGCATGAATAAAATTAAATTCACATCTGCCTATTTTAAAGAATAGACAGTAAAATAATCTGATAGAGTTATAATACCTCTGCGATAAAAGTATTAAGATCTATATCACTTTGATTTATTGAAAAAAGAACACGTAAATCATTATCTTTCTGTAACAGGCAGTTTCCTCTCAACTTAAAAAGCAACAATTCCAACTCAATCCAATCCGCAATAAAATAGAGTTTGTTCAATATTTTTACAACTGATCACCACTAGGGTTTATCCTATAAATCCTATGGATAGCTTTTATCCTAAATGTTCCTTTCTTCTTAAAAGAAGTCGTTTGCGGTAACGCATCGAATAATATAAAAATAAACAACTGGTGGCATATATTAATTCATCTTATCCACCCATACTACTGCACCGAGGAATACCCTTACAGCATATGCCATAAACGAAAGTTGATAGGCTATCCCAATACGAAAATCATTGTTTTTACATCATCCTCTTTACCAATTTATATCATATTTCCATCAACATTCAGAATAAAGCTCTGTTCAATTGTAATATGAGAATTTCCATAAAAATCACCTATGAATCTTTAAAAATTTAGATAATAAATTTCTTTAACTTACCCCATCATTGTTGTTCTAGAGCAACTTTATTTGAAAAGCTTTCAATTTGCTCACAAAAGCAAGAATCCACCGAAGAAAAGGTAAGAATAATAACAATCAACACAATAAAGACAGAGGCTCCTGAAGAATTATAATATTTGCTACTTATATGAAAAAGATACCATAAAAGTACAAAAAGATATTATAATTATACATTATGTATTTACATATGCGGATTAAGATCCCATATTCAAATACATAATGTATTATACAGATTTGAATCAAAAAATCTACAATTAATTTTATATTTCTTTATTTTGCTCTCTCATTGTCTTAATTGCCTCAAAAGTGATCAATTCACCAAGAAGTTTTTTAAAAGAAAGATCTCTATAAGCCAATCTACAAAAATAAAAAACCATGGATATCATTCGTCCAATCTATACTTTTGATAGCAAGCATCAAAACTCATGGTATAAACTGGGATGAGGGGAACTGGTGCAAATGTGTCAAATATGGAGTTTCTAAAAAAGAGAGTGAGTATTTATTCACTAAACTTAGAAATCTCGTCATTAAGCGCGATCCAAATGTTAAAGAAGAATATTTCAGAGCTATTGGAAAAAGTTATAACATACGATTTCAGTTTTTATTTTCAAAACAAATAAATATAAAGTGAAATGTTCATACGTCTTCCTTCGCATTTGTTATATACAGTGCAAAGAGATTGTTTTAATAATCCATCTTCTATGGATTTGAGATGTGTTTAACGATTTGATTTTGTAGATTTTATAATGCCTTCATTATATCTCGTATCTTTAAATATTTCTTTGATCGTTCTATTGCTATCGTTTATGGATGCTCATAATTAATAAAAGTTATCAAGATATTCTTCTTGTCACTCTATGCTTTAAATTATATTTTGTACTCAATCAGCATTTTCCGATGTGTCATGATAGTGATTTTCACTGCAATCTTCCACTCTTTTAAGCCTGAGGGGCTTTATAAAGGTGATAAAAATACTTTGCGACCTTCCCATAGAGTATGTTCTATTGCTGTTGTAATCAATCTTTTTGCATGAGCTATTTACAATTTGTTAAGAATAAATATTTTAAGATTCTGACACTTAATTCTTAATTTTACCACTAAGGTTTATTTACCTCATATTAAGCCGTATAGAGCAAATTTAATTCCTCATGTGGTAATAAAACTATCCAATCGCTCTGTACGGTGCTTCTTTATCTTGTTGTGACGTAAAATACCGTCATTTAAGATGGTAATATAAGGCATGTAAAACTTCATGCATTAAGTGTGTTCTATTGTTGAATATTTCGCATTGATCGCTTCGAATGCCTCTTAGAGATGGCTAAAAATTAGCTGTATCTGTATCATTTTTATCTTCTGTAGAATTAGGCAAAAAAATCAGTGCCAGTTGGTATGGAGGACAAGATCATAGAGCTTTATGGTTTGAATCAAGATATAGCTGCTCTCTTAAGAAAAGAGGCTGATGTTTGTCGTAAAAATTTTACAATCAAATCTTCAGATTCATTTCACTCTGAAATTATTGGTACGTTTGTTAGAACTTTAGAGAATTTTTCACAACAAGACTTAGCAAAATCCAAAGAAGTTAGCAAAAAAGTATGTGCTTTGTAGAGACGTTTTGGAAAATCCTATTCCCTCACTATTGTTATAGTGTCCCTCACTCTTTAAAAATACTAGTAAAAACAATAGATCATTCTCAAAAAAGTATAAGGTGGTGCCCAGACGCGGATTCGAACCACGGACACGCGGATTTTCAGTCCGCTGCTCTACCAACTGAGCTATCTGGGCACGTTTCACAAAACACGTGAAACGTGTGCGGTTATAACATTAAAATTTCATCTGTCCAGTCACCAAAAGAAAAATAATGAATTTTTTTATGACTTATCTCTATATTCTAGGTAAATTATAATGCTCGCTTGTTATAAAATAAACTTGCTAGCTATATTATGATACGTTACTGTATTTTTATCAAAATGCTATCTTATTGTGGTGATAACGCGAGGGGACCTCTTAAAAGAATCATATAAGAAGAATGATTTAAGGGGAATATTTTTTACAAGGTTTCTGCGTATTTTAAGCTTGCGAAATAAAGAGAAAACATTTTGATTTTTGTTTGAAGGGAATATTGGCTTCAGTCTTTTTATAATAATTCATTTTCTTAAAAGAAAGATAAGCCATCTAAAAGGGGAGAAATAATGGTCATGTTTAAAAAACCTCATTGTCGTCCAAATAACCCAAATTTTTCTTCAGGTCCTTGTAGCAAACGACCTGGCTGGACTTTTGAAGTTCTTAAAAATGCATTAGTTGGGCGTTCACATCGATCGAAAGAAGCAGAGTTAAAACTTGCTGAAGTTATTGATTTAACCCGTGAGGTTCTTGAAGTTCCTTCGGATCATCGTATAGGGATTATTCCTGGTTCAGATACTGGTGCTGTTGAGGCGTCCCTATGGTCTTTATTAGGGGAGCGTGGCGTAGATATGGCGGCATGGGAAAGCTTTGGTTTTGGGTGGAACAAAGATGTTGTTGAGCGATTAAAGCTTTCTGATGTGCGTCGTTTTGAGGCGCCTTACGGTGAGTTACCAGATTTAACACAACTTGATTTTGATCGTGATGTTGTTTTTACATGGAATGGGACAACGTCTGGCGTGCGTATTCCTAATGCGGATTTTATTCCAGAGAAGCGGGCTGGATTAACAATTTGTGATGCTACATCTGCAGCTTTTGGGCAATATCTTGATTTTTCAAAATTAGATGTTGTGACTTTTTCATGGCAAAAAGTTTTGGGTGGTGAGGCAGCACATGGTATGGTGATTTTAAGCCCTCGTGCTGTTGAACGTCTTGAGAGTCATGTTCCAACTTGGTCTATGCCTCAGCTTTTCTATATGACAAAAAATGGAAAGCTGAATGAAGATATTTTTAAAGGGAAGATAATCAATACGCCTTCTATGCTTTGTGTTGAAGATTTTCTGGATGGATTAAAATGGGCAAAGTCTCTGGGCGGTGCACCGGCGCTAAGGGCACGTGTTGAGAAAAATTTTGCTGTATTTGATGCTTTTGTTCGCAAAACACCGTGGGTAGAATATTTGGCCAAAGATCCTAAAGTCCGTTCTAATACATCTGTTTGTTTAGATATTGTCGACCCAGTGATTACTTCTTTGGATACTGAAAAACGGGTATCTTTTATCAAAGCGATAGTGAATCGTCTTGATGAAGAAGGAGCTGCTTATGATATTGGTTCATATAGAGAGGCTCCTCCAGGGCTTCGAGTGTGGACAGGTATAACAATTGAAGCCTCTGATCTTGAAGTTTTAACACAATGGCTTGAATGGGCCTTTCAGGTTGAAAAAGCGCAACTTTAATGAATTGTTGGCGATTTTTATAATTCATTTTCTCCAGCAAGAAAGATACGGGAGATTGTGACAATTTTGCATGTTTTCGTATCAAACGAACAGCTTTCAAATGCCGTATGGATTAGCTAAAGATCATGAAGAGAAGATGAATGATTTGGTAAGTGTTGGCCAAAACGGCAACCAAGAACTCTAAATATTTTTACTTTTATAGCAAAATGGCTGATTGAAAATGAAGATATATTTTATATGAGGATTTTTTTTTGCCTTTATTATCATAAATTTGTGAATTTAATCATCTGAAGATTGGGAAAAAGTCGAAATGAAGAGTCGCACTTGTTCAAAGGTTTCGTTATAAAGAAACGTTTGTTTTTGAATGCTGGTTTTATTTGACAAAACTCGACGGAGAAAGTTATGGCCAATGTAGTAGTTGTTGGTACACAATGGGGCGATGAAGGTAAAGGTAAAATTGTAGATTGGTTGTCTGAGCGTGCAGATATCGTTGTGAGATATCAGGGGGGGCATAATGCAGGGCACACGTTGGTTGTTGATGGGGTTAGTTATAAATTATCCCTTTTACCGTCTGGTTTAGTTCGTGGAAAGTTATCCATTATTGGTAATGGGGTTGTTGTTGATCCTCATCATTTTGTAGCAGAATTAAAAAAACTACGTGAGCAGGATGTGAAAATTACACCGGACATTTTACGTATTGCTGAAAATGCTCCATTGATTCTTTCTTTACATCGTGATCTGGATGCAATTCGGGAAAGTGGTTTATCGGGTTTAAAAATTGGTACAACAAGACGTGGTATTGGGCCGGCTTATGAAGATAAGGTTGGGCGTCGCGCTATCCGCGTGATGGATTTGGCAGAAGCTGATACGCTTATGGCTAAAATCGAACGACTTTTGCGACATCATAATGCTTTGCGTCGTGGAATGGGGGTTGTAGAGATTGATTCTCAAGCGCTTTATGATGAGTTGATGCAAGTAGCAGATGAAATTCTACCCTTTATGGATTGTACGTGGCGTCTTTTAGATGAAAGTGATCGGATGGGAAAGCACATTCTGTTTGAAGGTGCACAAGGTGCTTTATTGGATAATGATTTTGGGACTTATCCTTATGTGACATCATCCAACACAGTTGCTGGACAAGCGTGTACTGGTTCAGGTATGGGGCCAAGAGCAATCCATTATGTTTTAGGTATTGCAAAAGCTTATACAACACGTGTTGGAGAAGGCCCATTTCCGACAGAACAGATCAATGATATTGGTGAATTTCTTGGCATGCGTGGCAAAGAGTTTGGTGTTGTAACGGGTCGAAAACGTCGATGTGGTTGGTTTGACGCCGTCCTCGTGCGTCAGATGGTAACGATTTGTGGTGTTCAGGGTATAGCGCTAACAAAACTTGATGTTTTAGATGGTTTGGATGAGATTAAAATCTGTGTTGGTTATGAACTTGATGGTAAAAGAATCGATTATTTACCTTCTTCCATGGGAGCACAAGCCCGTGTAAAGCCCATTTATGAGACATTAGAAGGTTGGAAGAAAGCAACAGCACATGCTTTGAGTTGGGAAGATTTACCGGTACAGGCTGTCCAATATATACGCTATATTGAAGAATTGATTGGTACGCGGGTGGCTTTATTATCCACTAGCCCTGAGCGCGAAGATACTATTCTTATTACTGATCCTTTTGCAAATTAATGATTATTTTGAAACGTCCGTCTAGTTTCTCACTTTGTCTTTCGTATTTTTCTAGGAAGAGGCAACTTGGGAGGGAGTGAGAGAAAGAATGCAAAAGAGCATTGTTTATTTTTTACATTCATTTTAAATTATTACGATAGTTCTATCAATATACCATATAATGGCTATCAATTTAGAGGGTTAAAAGAGAGACGTTTTGGGCTTTACAACTGGGATTCCTTTTCTCAGTTTGAGAAAGATTATAGAGGATATGGTAGATTTCGTTGGAATCTTAAAAAAAGCAATCAATGCGCAAAATAATGTTACACCGCAAGTGCGTAAGCGGGTTTATAAACGAGCTATCGAGACATTAGAACATCAGTTTGTAGCAACGACAATACCACCAGCAATGGCAGATGAGCAAAGACAGATTTTGCAAAGTGCTATTGCAATCGTTGAAGAAGAATATTTAGCAGTTGAAAAGAAGCAACTTTCTTCAGTTATTGGTTGGAGCCCTGCAGATATAACTGAAGATGATAAGAATACACAAAATTCTACATCACCACAAGGGAATGCATTTTCAGAGAGAGAAACAGAAGAAAGACAAAGTTCTGTTACAAGTTCAAAGAACAACAAGGTATTTAATGAATCTAGTGCATCAGGGATATCAGATGCAGAACCTATCAATATGAAGGATTATTTAGCTTCTCAGTATGTTGATGGCGAGATATTAAAAATTACTCCTTTAGCTCCTTCTTTGCAAGGAGATAATCCTCATATTGTTTCGCATATTTTTTCTCAAGCTGTACGTCGTGCTAATCAGTCGTCGATGAAAAAGCGCATTGTGATAAGTGCTACTGTTGTTGCTAGTCTTATTATTATAACTGTTGGTATTTTTTTTGTTGGTGAGCGTATATTTATATCAAATAATCATCAATTGCCCAGAGAAAATCTTCAAGTTTCTCATGCATTACCAAAGGCACTTTCGATCACGAAAAAGTTAACGAAACGTTTATTAGAGGATGGGAGCGAAATTGATGTCGGTTTAGATCAAACAGCAGATACTGTAAACGAAGAAGGCACCTCAAAAGTTGTTACCGGTAATTTGCAATTAGTTGAACAGTCTGGTGAAGCGATTTTTTATCAAGCACGTACAAATTATGATGTAGAAAAAGTAGCAACTGGGAGTGCTCGTTGGACCCATATAAAGGAGGCTGATGGGAAGGGTGCTCTGGAAGAATCGGCGATACAAGGTGATATAACAATTCCCGATGAAGGGTTATCATTACGGCTCATTTTACGTCGTAATACTGATATATCTCTTCCTGCTGCATATACGATAGATCTTATTTTTATTCCTTCTGATAAATTTTCAGGTCAAGCGATAAGCAATGTTCAAGCATTAACTTTTAAAGCAAGTGAACATTCCATTGGTCAGACTTTAGCAAGAACTGTTTCAACAAAGATTGGTGATGATTTTTTTCTTGTTGCATTGAGCGGCGATCGTCCATTTCTTGATCAAAATTTACAATTGATGCGGGAGTTAGATTGGGTACGTTTGATATTAACGGATAAAAACGGACGCATCAATGAATTAACCTTTGCAAAAGGGCCAAAAGGGGAATCAATTTTTAATGAAGTCATTGGACAATGGCTTACGCAATCAGATAAGCTCACAGTACTTGGTCAAAAAAATAAAACGTCAAGAGGAGTGAAATGAAAGACGACAAAGAGCATTCTCGCCATCAAAAAATTTCATAGATCAATTCGAAAGTATAAAGCCAACAGAGCACAACTTTTAGTCTATTCTAAGGATGCTCAAAGAATTGGCTTTATACTGAACTTCAAAGATTCTACGCTTCACTTTGAGACAAAGCAGACGCTTTAATAGAATTCTGTACTTTTTCAAAGGCACGCATTTCAATTTGTCTTACACGTTCCCGACTGATATTAAATTCATTTGAAAGCTCTTCTAGTGTTAGTGGCTGATCGTTTAAACGACGTGCTTTGAAGATACGCTTTTCACGCTCATTTAGGGTGTCCATAGCATTTGTAAGCATGGAACGACGATTTTCCAATTCACTTTGTTCAATCAAAGTCTGTTCCTGATTGATGGCATCATCCACCAACCAATCTTGCCATTCACCGCTTTCACCTGCTTTTGTGCGAAGAGGCGCATTGAGTGAAGTGTCACCACCAAGTCGGCGGTTCATTGAGACAACTTCATCTTCTGTAACATTTAATTTGGTTGCAATCTCTTTTACTTGTTCTTCGTTAAGATCACCACTATCAAGAGCTTGAAGCCTACTTTTTAACTTACGAAGATTAAAAAACAAGCGTTTTTGATTAGCCGTTGTCCCTATTTTTACCAAGCTCCAAGAGCGCAATACATACTCTTGTATCGACGCTTTAATCCACCATATAGCATAGGTTGCAAGCCTAAAACCCCGTTCCGGTTCGAAACGTTTAACAGCCTGCATAAGCCCAACATTGCCTTCTGAAATAACCTCTCCAATAGGCAATCCATAGCCTCGATATCCCATTGCAATTTTAGCCACGAGACGCAAATGACTGGTTACCAATTTATGCGCGGCTTTTAAGTCATTATGTTCACGATAACGCTGAGCCAACATGTATTCTTCTTTTGGTTCAAGCATTGGAAAACGACGCACTTCTTCTAGGTAACGATTTAATCCTCCGTCACCTATCGTTACTGATAATAAATTCATATGGGCCATATAGCACCCTCCTTTTATGCGAATTCCCTTATAAGGCAAACTCTATTTCCAGATATTATAAATATCTTTCCAATTACATCCTAGCATAATTTTCAATTTTGTTCAAAAAGAGATATTTTATTGTGAAATCTTGAAAAGATAAAAAGTTTCAATTTATTTTTTTTAAATGCTCGATAAGTTCAGTCATATCTTGGGGAAGTGGTGAAGAAAAAGACATAATTTTATCTGTCGCCGGATGTTCAAAAGTCAGGCTGGCTGCATGGAGCGCTTGCCGGTTAAATTGATCGATTGCATTTTTAATGATGGGATAAAGCGTGTTTGATTTTGTTTTAAAAGCACTGCCATAAACAGTGTCGCCTATAAGCGGATGTCCGATATATGCCATATGAACACGAATTTGGTGAGTGCGTCCAGTTTCCAGACGACATTCCAGAAGACTAGCAACAGATGTTGAGTCTGCATAGGTTCCGTATTTTTCTAAGAGAGAAAAATGAGTAACAGCATGGCGAGCACGCGGATGTTGGTTATCGACGACAGCCTGTTTTATTCGGTTATGGCGAGAACGGCCAAGAGATGCATCGATTGTCCAAACATTACGGTGAGGTGTTCCCCAAATCAAGGCGTGGTAACGTCGGTCTAATGCACTGCTACGTCCATGGTCAGAAAATTGAGCACTAAGACTTTTATGAGCAAGGTCATTTTTGGCGACGACCATGACTCCACTGGTATTTTTATCGAGACGATGGACAATACCGGGGCGCTTAACACCACCGATACCAGATAAACTCTTTCCACAGTGATGGATAAGAGCATTAACTAATGTTCCCGTCCAATGACCATTGCCAGGATGAACAACAAGACCAGCTGGCTTATTGATGACGATGACATGATCATCTTCAAAGAGAATGTCCAATACAATGGCTTCACCGCTAGGTTCTGCATCACGAAGAGCAGGCATTGTCAATTCGATGATTTGGTTGGGTTTTAGTTTTGTTTTCGGCTCCTTTATAAGGTGACCATCAATTTTAAGATAACCATCACGGATGAGGGCTTGCAGACGTGAACGTGACAGAGCATTGCGATATTGTTGAGCAAGCCACTGATCAAGTCTTTGTCCAAGAGCAGCTTCATCCGTTATTTGCTGTGTTACCATATGTTTCCTATTAAGTGTTTAATAAGACACTTTTACCAGTACGAAATTGCTTTGGTATCAAGAAATTCTTTGATTCCCCAGTGACCACCTTCACGAGCACGTCCCGAAAATTTTACGCCTCCAAAGTAACTTCCACTGGGTAATCCATGTCCGTTCACTTCTACCATACCAGAGCGTACTTGCGCAGCGACACGGCGACATTTGTTACGATCTTGCGATTGTATATAATTTGTAAGACCGTATTTGGTGTCATTGGCTAAGGTTATGGCCTCATCTTCTGTCTGAAAGGGAATCATTGAGAGGACTGGTCCAAAGATTTCCTCTTGGAAGATACGCATATGAGGTTTGACATGAGCAAAGACCGTTGGGCGCACATAATAACCGCGTTCCATTCCCATTGGTAAACCAATTCCGCCTGCGATAAGAGTTGCACTTTCATCAATTCCAGATTGAATAAGATCTTGAATTTTATCGTATTGTTGTTTTGAAACAACTGGACCAATATGATCTCCTGTTTGATGGTTTGGCCCCACTTTTGTTGTTTCAGCAAGTTCTTTGGCTATTTTGATAGCTTCGTCATAGATACTTTGTTCCACAAGCATCCGTGTTGGTGCATTACAGCTTTGTCCACTATTATAAAAGCAGTGTCGTACACCACGTTGAACAGCATCCGCATCGGCATCAGCAAAGATGATGTTTGCTCCTTTACCACCAAGTTCCAGACAGACCCGTTTTAAAGTGCTGCTGGCATTTTTAGAGATATCTTTTCCTGCTCTGGTTGATCCAGTAAAGCTGATCATTTCTAGATCTGGATGGGCTGCAAGGTAAGCACCAACATGAGCGCCATCACCATTGATTAAATTAAAAACGCCAGCAGGCAAAGCAGCTTCATCTAAAATTTCCGCAAACAGCATAGCAGAAAGAGGCGCGATTTCAGAGGGTTTTAAGACCATAGTACAACCAGCCAACAGAGCAGGGATAACTTTAAGAGTCACTTGATTCATGGGCCAATTCCATGGGGTAATTAACCCTACAACGCCGATAGGATCATAATGAAGAATCGCTTGCTCATTTCCTTCTATTAAAATCTCTTGAAATGAAAACTCTTTGTAAGCTTTAATAAAGTTGCGAATATGAGAACGACCGGTTGCGGTTTGCGCATGAAGTGCCATATCGATAGGTGCTCCCATCTCCATGGAAATGGTCTTTGCCATATCGCTTGAGCGTTTTTCATAGATTTCTAGAATTTTTTCAACGAATCTAAGACGTTCCTGAGGAAGAGTTGCTTTCCAACTCTGAAAAGCTGCTTTAGCAGCATGAATTGCTTTATCTGCATCTTTTGTGCTGCCAAGGCTAATAACAGCACAAGATTCTTCTGTCGATGGATCAATGACGTGAAAATCATCAGGAGTGCTTGGATCATCCCATAGACCATTGATATAAAATTTCCGCTTGTTCAACATGATTCGCTCCCTATTTTTGTATTATTAAATTTCGCTTTATTTGAGCCTTTTTAAACAAAAATAACAAGGATAATCTGCTCGAAGGTAAAGAAATCAGCTTATTTTATAACAACAAGGTGAGAGGATTGAAAGTGCACACCTATACTGACGAATGATAAGATGTGTATTAATTGTTTTTATGAAATGAAAAGGAAAGAGAAGTCTGAGCAATTTCTCGGCATTTTTATCTTAGAGTTCTTTTTACGAAAAATGCACATATCACTGTATGACACTGTGAATTTTACAATTTATCCAATATTGAGAGAGAAAGTTTCATTGAGAGAAATGAAAACATTATTTTTTTTGAAAAGTAACAGTTAGCAAAAGGTTATTAACCTTCATACGATAGTCTTTATGCATTCTTTTTGAAGAAGCAATTATTCTCATTATCATAAGTTTGTTGGATACCATGCACAATTCGAAAAAAAAACCTATTTCTACGCCATCTTTTTCTGATGAGAGTACAAAACATACAGCAGAAGAGCATGCATCTACTAAGATTGCTGAGATATTTTCTTATCCGGAAGTATGGAAAAAGGCATTTACCCTTGGACAAAATGTGCGTTTTACGCGAACACCAGAAGTTGAAATTTTGCGTCGTCGCATAGAAACGGATCCAGTTTTTGCAAAACAATTTAAAATTTTTACGAAAAAAGAACAGGAAAATCTAACAAATATTATACACTCTCATAAGAACACAGCAAGTTCTCCTTCAGCAAAAAAGGTTATCAATTCTCAATCGACAGAAAAGAAAGCGTCAATTTGTCATGCAACGGTTTTGAAGCAATTATCACAGCAAGCTGTCCATAAATCATTTGAGAAGGCAAGCAGGAAGCATAAATTACCAGTAGGCAATGAGGTGAAAAAAACGAAGCCTGTTTGTCATCTGTCTGATGATGCATTTTTTGAGTGTGGATCTTTTATACTGGAACAGCTTGATGCGAAAAACTCAGGAGAAGATATAATATCTATGGATGATACAAATGAGAGTTCACTGGATATGACTTCTGCCTTTGATGAGTCAATTACGGCTCTTTACCGTGTTCTTGAATATCGTTTTCCACAATTTTACGATTCCATCACATCAGAATCTCTAGCAGAAACGCCTCGGGAAATTAAACAAGTTTCTCATTTAAGGCATGAAAAGAATGAATCTGTTGAAGAGGCACAAACGCGTCATTCTGGGTTTATGATTAAAGATTCTTCTGAGAGATTAAGCGATGCAAAAGCAACGAAAGAGCCTCAAAATACCTACAATATGACTGATGGTACAAGAGAAGGTATCGCTCAAAATTCAGAAAAATTTTCTGTAGAGAAACCAAAAGGTAAAGTCTTTCGATCTGCGAATACGTTGTTAAGCAATTATGATTCTGCTTTTATGTCAAATATTCAGTCTTTTAACGCTGATAATTACGAATTTCCTCCAATCGATTTATTACAAGAACCTATTTTCCATGAAGGCACGATGATTCCGCGAGAAACATTAGAGCGCGGTGCTGGACTTTTAGAAAGTGTTTTGGAAGATTTTGGCATTAAGGGTGAAATTATCCATGTTCATCCAGGACCAGTGGTGACAATGTATGAATTTGAGCCGGCAGCTGGAGTAAAATCATCTCGGGTCATTAATCTTTCCGATGATATTGCTCGTTCGATGTCTGCTATTTCTACACGCGTTGCTGTAATTCCTGGACGCAATGTTATTGGTATTGAATTACCCAATGCGGTTCGTGAGACCGTTTATTTGCGGGAATTAATTCAATCAAATTCTTTTCGTGAAAGTCAATTTAAACTTGCTCTTGCTTTGGGGAAAGGCATTAACGGTGAGCCGGTCATTGCGGAATTAGCGAAAATGCCTCATTTATTGGTTGCGGGTACCACGGGGTCTGGCAAGTCTGTTGCAATTAATACAATGATTTTATCGATTCTCTATCGCATGACACCACAGCAGTGCCGTTTGATCATGGTTGATCCTAAAATGCTGGAACTCTCTGTTTATGATGGCATTCCACATCTTTTAACGCCCGTTGTGACGGATCCCAAAAAAGCGGTAACAGCTTTAAAATGGGCGGTTCGTGAAATGGAAGAACGTTACCGCAAAATGGCTAAGTTAGGTGTGCGTAATATTGATGGTTTTAATGCACGTGTTGCACTTGCAGCACAAAAAGGCGAAACGATTATGTGTACCGTACAGTCAGGCTTTGATAAGGAAAGTGGAGAAATGCTTTATCATGAAGAAGCAATGGATCTCACGCAACTTCCTTATATTGTTGTGATTGTTGATGAGATGGCCGATCTCATGATGGTGGCAGGTAAAGAAATTGAAAATGCTATTCAACGTTTAGCACAAATGGCACGTGCGGCGGGGATTCATCTTATAATGGCCACGCAGCGCCCTTCAGTTGATGTTATTACTGGTACGATTAAAGCAAATTTTCCTACTCGGATTTCTTTTCAGGTTACATCAAAAATAGACAGTCGTACCATTTTGGGGGAACAAGGTGCCGAAACTCTTTTGGGGCAGGGAGATATGCTTCATATGGTGGGCGGTGGGCGCATTGTACGCGTTCATGGCCCCTTTGTTTCTGATGCAGAAGTTGAATCTATTGTTGCACATCTTAAAATGCAAGGAAAGCCTGATTACTTAGCCACCGTAACGGATAGTGAAGAGGAAAACAAAGAAAGTGAGTCTGCTGATTCAGTTGCTGGAGTTTCTACAGAAGAAAATCTTGGTGATGATGGTGAAGCACTTTATATGCAGGCTGTAAAGATTGTGATGCGTGATAAAAAATGCTCAACCTCTTATATTCAGCGTCGGCTTGCAATTGGTTATAATAAAGCAGCTTCTCTTGTGGAACGGATGGAAGAAAAAGGCATTGTTGGAGCTGCTAATCATGTTGGAAAACGTGAAATTCTAATCAGTGAGTACAATAATGAAGCAAGACAGTTTTAAAAATGCATGACTTTAAAAATACGGAATGATTGTTATTTTAAGAGTTGATATTTGTTTGACTTTATAAGAGCAAGTGTTGCCGCACACTTGTTTTTTATTGTGAAATATTAAAAAAATGGAATGGGGAGTAACAAAATAGAAGCAATATTTTGTATTAAAACTACTGTTGCAGAGTGTAGAATGATACAAAGAAGGGTTGGAGATGTCTTTAGCATTTTTAGATTATCTGGAATGTAAAGAAATTAAACAAGCCTTTATGCGAGGAAAGATGGTGTTCGTTCTTTCTTCTGATTATAAGAATATTCTTTGGTCAAATGGTGCGGCGGCGTATTTTTTTGGTTTTTCTTCTGTCTCTGACATGATGAAAGAAAGCTCTTTTTTTGACCAAGTAAAATATCATAAGATATTGAAGAGTGCGCAATGTGCAGATGTTATCACATTGGATGGTTTAAAGCGTACAGCTGAATTTTCTATAGTTTCTATTGATAATATGGATTTAGGCAAGGTATTTTTGCTAGAATCTTTGCAGGCAGAAAAAACTTCTCTTATTGTTGGATTGGATGAGGCAACAACGTCCGTTGCAGTAATTGATGAACATGGAACAGTGTTGGAGGCTTCCTCTCATTTTTCATTTATTAATGAAACGGTCAAGATTCTCTTACAGACAGTTGATGATGAGATGCCAGTCAAAACCATTGTCTCTATAGCAGATATTCGTACACAAGTTGGTATTCTACGCTTGAGAGTGAAACCAGCGCATTTTTTAGTTTTATATACGCTACTAGAATCGGATGCATTAAACACTGACCAAGAGCCGTTTCATTTTACATCAGAACTTTTGCCACAACGGTTTATTTGGAAAATGGATAAGAATGGACGGTTTTGTGATGTTTCAAAAGAGTTAGCTGAAATTGTTGGTCCCCTTTCTTCCTCTATTTTAGGATTGAGTTTTCATGAACTTGCTCATCAGTTTCATGATGAGCGATATCAAGTTCTCAGTGACTTTATTGCGGCAGCTCTTCCTTGGAGCAAACAGATCGTGCCATGGCCTGTTGATAATTGTCGAGAACGACTTGATGTTGAATTGTCTGCTGTGCCAATTTTTGATGTTCAACAACAGCTTAAGGGATTTCGAGGCTTTGGTATTTTGAAAATGCCAGAACAAGAACAAAAGAAAGAAGATAAAAATCCGTATATAAAAACATCGAATCTTTCAGAGAGTGAACGTTCAGCTTTTCATGAGATTGCAGAACGATTGCGTGGAGAATTGCATTCATCTGTAAATGGTGCGCATTTAATTGAAGAAACACTGGTTCAGGTGCCAAATGCGCAGATATTACCAGAAAATGTTCCAGAACAAACTCTGATAAAAGAGCCAACCGTTGTTTTATCATTGTTGGATACAACGACGAATGGTGTTTTTTGGTTGGATAGGCAGGGGGATATTCAATCGGTCAGTCGTGCAGCTTTAACGCTAACGGGCTATGAAATAAATGAATTATTAACACAGCCATTCTCCTCATTATTCACGTCACAAAGCCGATCTTTAGTAGAAAAATATTTTAAGTTAATCCGTATGAAGGAGAAAAATCAGGTTTTTCATCACGATGAGACAGCTATTTTAGTAACAAAAAGTCACAAAAATATAAAGGTTTCTATGACGATGATACCTTTGGCACGACAAGATGATTATGCTGTTATATTACGTGATATGACAGGATCAGTTTTATCAAGAGATAAACGAGTAAGAGAGAATAAAACAGTTGGTGTTGTTCATGAAATGCGGACACCTTTGAATGCTCTTATTGGTTTTGCCGAAATTATGAGAGATGGTCGTTTTGGGGTGATAGACAATGAGCGTTATCGTGGATATTTACGTGATATTATCTCTTCTGGAAAACATATATTATCACTGATTAATCAATTACTAGAATGCTCGAAAGCAAATTATTCTAGCTCAAATGATCAGATTAAGGCACCTCTTATATCTGAAGGATTTGATGTGATAGCTTGTCTGCGTGCGAGTATGGCATTTCTTGAAACACAGGCTAATCATAATGGCATTATCATGCGTATTGTTGCTCCAACACATGTACCATTTATTGGTGTATCACAACAGACATTTCGACAAATTATATGGAACCTTCTTTCCAATGCTATTCGTTTTACGCCATCGGGTGGACAAATTATTGTTCATGTTTCTTATGAAAAAAAACAGCGTGTAAAGATTTCTGTGAGTGACAACGGTATAGGGATGAGTGATGAGGAGATTGTACAAGCACTACAACCTTATGGGCAGATAAAGCGCAAAGATGGGCGATCTGGTGACAGCGCTTTTATGGGAACTGGTTTAGGACTGCCTATGTGTAAAGCTATGGTAGAAGAAAGTGGTGGCGAACTTTTGTTATTTTCAAAACCCAACCATGGAACAACTGTGGAATTATTTTTTCCATATGTTCCATGAATCATTCAAAATATTGATTTATATAGATAATTATCATTATGCAGATTGAATTAAAAATCCGAATAGTGAAGATTCTCTCATTTCAAATCTCTCTGTGTTAAATCAACAAAATCATTCGCTTGCAGGTCATAAGTGGGATGAGTGTGCGGATAAAATTGTATAGGAAAGGACAAAAAACACCTCTTATGAATGTTCTCAAATACAAGGTTTGTTGCAACATTGGGGGCAGGAAAATATAATAATAATGCCGATTTGCTTCTCCACAAGCGTAAAGATGGGGGGCTCAGCAGACCATAGATAAATTTATTTTTTCTTAGCCAACAAATCTCTGATTTCTGACAAAAGTTGTTCTTCTAAAGACATCTCTTTAGAACTTTCCTCTTCTTCTTGTTTTCGACGGAGTTTATTCATAGCTTTAACAAAGAGAAAAAGCACCCAAGCAATAATAAGAAAATTGATAAGTAAAGTGATAAAGTTACCATAGCTAATGGTTGCCCCAGCTGCTTTAGCAGCACTCAGTGTTGCTTGTTTTTCACCGGCAAGCTGGATAAACATATTAGAAAAGTCGATTCCACCTGTAATAAGCCCAATGATTGGCATAAAGATATCATTGACGACTGAATTGACCAAGCCACCAAAAGCACCTCCTATAATCACACCGATAGCAAGGTCAATCATATTCCCTTTTAGGGCAAATTCTTTGAATTCTTTAAGCATTACGTTTTCCCCTTTATGAAAAGATATACGATAATTTTAATTACCGCTTTTGATGAAAAAGGAAAGAGCGGTTTTTGTTTTCTTAGTAAGCATTATCTTACAAAGATTAAAATTTTTTGCCAAGAATATTATGAATATTAAAATTCACAAAAGGTTTTATTTGATTTAATAAGTATCTGGTGGAGTTTAGAACAACAAAAGCTTTTTAATGAAGTGTTTTTAGATTTTTTGATTAAAAGTAGAAAAATGTGCTTCATTTATAAAATCATTATAAAACTTTTATGACCACACATTGGAAAAAGCTATTTACAAAATATTTTCTTCTCGTGTTTGCAGGTGATTTCAATTTTTAATCTCTGAACAATTTTCAAAAGCTAAGAAAGCTTTTTCTCAAAGAAAAAGGCTCATTTTCTCTTCAAAATGTGTAAGTATAAAAGTGAATGGTAATGCTGTTATTAACTTTCAGTTATGTTACAAATTTCCTTGTAGTAGTGGTACGTTCTTAATTGAGATGATATGCCATCTTTATGAGTGATCTTTTATGTTAAAAGATTTAGGTGAGATGCAGTAGATCAGTTTTGTATTTGGAGAAGGATTGATGAGTTTCTTTCGTTGTATTGGTCGTTCTGCTTTATTTATGTTGGACCCAGAACATGCACACCGTTTAGCAATTATAGGTCTAAAAAGCGGACTGAGCACTTGTCAGAAGATTTTCGATAAACGTTTGTCTGTGACTGTTGCAAGTCTTGAGTTTGAAAATTTTATTGGTCTAGCCGCGGGTTTTGATAAGAATGCAGAGGTTGTTGATGCTATTTTTCGTTTAGGATTTGCTTTTACAGAAATAGGTACAGTTACACCAAAGCCCCAAGCGGGAAATCCTAAACCGCGGCTTTTTCGTTTAAAAGAAGATGAGGCGATTATTAATAGAATGGGTTTTAATAATGATGGACATCAAATTGTTTACAAAAGACTTCAAACATATAAACAACTTGGTATTGTAGGGATCAATATTGGAGCCAATAAGAATACGATCAACAAAATTGACGATTATACTGCTGGTATTGCTCACTTTTATGATGTTGCAGACTATTTTACAGTGAATATTTCCTCGCCCAATACACCGGGTTTACGTGATTTACAAGCGCGTGATAGTTTACATCTTTTGATAGATGCGGTTTCACAAGCGCGTGGTATACAAAAGGAAAAGCATGGATTTTCTGTTCCTATTTTTTTAAAAATTGCTCCTGATTTATCGGAAAAGGCGTTGGATGATATTGCTGAAGAAATACAGTGTTCTGATTTTGATGGTCTTATTGTTTCCAATACCACTCTTTCACGCCAAGGACTTAAAAATAGCCTCTTAAGTACTGAGGAGGGAGGACTTTCTGGTCGTCCACTCTTT
Source organism: Bartonella sp. ML70XJBT.G (assembly GCF_028618575.1). Lineage (GTDB taxonomy): Bacteria > Pseudomonadota > Alphaproteobacteria > Rhizobiales > Rhizobiaceae > Bartonella. The sequence continues at coordinate 35,314 of NZ_JAQITA010000015.1, forward strand.
GAGCTTTCTACCATTGTACTGGCAAAAATGCGTCAAAAATTAGGGAAGGACATTGCAATTATTGGCGTTGGTGGCATAAAAGATGCACAAACAGCTTTGGAAAAAGTGAAAGCTGGTGCAGATTTGGTACAATTGTATAGTGGAATGGTTTATGAGGGACCGGATCTTGTAGTAACTATTTTAAAAGAAATTTTGCAGTTTATGCAGCAAGATGGGGTTGGTAGCATAAAAGCTTATCGTGATCAGAATGTTGAAGATTGGGCAAAACGTGCACTTCCTCTGTGAGAAAACTATTTTTTTTGATGAAAACTATGAGATTTTTTTAAAGGGGCTTGCAAACTCTTTTGATCTTCCTTATGTCACATGAAAAGAAAATAACTCTTTACAAACTCGTGAACAGTTATGGTACATTTACTTTTATGCGGTTGTAGCTCAGTTGGTTAGAGCGCTGGTTTGTGGCACCAGAGGTCGTAGGTTCAAATCCCACCAACCGTACCATTTAGCTTTGTGCGACTATTCTCATTTCTTTTTTTTCCTTTAAGAACTCCGCACTTCTTGGCCTTTTTTACGTGTGATTAGTAACAGAACAAAAAGCCTTTTAATGAGCAGAGTTCTTATCTAAAAAGGTACTTTTCGATTTATTCTTTATTTTCAATATTATAAAAATCATCACTTTTGAGTTAGCAAAGGCATTTTATGGATGGCAGACAAAATATAAATCTTCAGGTTCATGAAATAAAACTACATAATCTTTTGATTCTATTATTCTTTTTACGGATGCATTATAATGATGTGGTTTTAGCGGCGGTAATATGGAACCCTTCGCTTTGCGTCCTTTGTTGGCAGATATACAAGCAAACAAGATCGATGGGGGGTGTTTATTAAGATTGATCGCTTGTTACGCTCTTTAATTGATTTTGCGTAAATGATTGGGCTGTTTGACCTATAATGTAAGCTTTTTATTGGTTACAAAATTTTTGAATACAAGAGATTCAACTAAGCTGCCTAACCATGCATGCTCTTTTTAGCTTTGCGCAATTTGAATGTAAAATGATAGGTGAACGGGTATGTGACTAATTTTCTGCATCCAAACATCGATGCATGTTTATGGGCGGGATTCTGCCGCTTGGGGTATGGCATTGAAGATGTGTTCATGAATCATTATCCCATTGAGGCTAAATTGGTGTAAAAAATCTTTCAGCGTTTTATGGAGTAAAATCAGTGAATGTTGTGATCGGTTGGCTTAATTGTTTCTGCAATTTCTGCAAGCAGTGTTTTCAGAACATGTACTAAATACTAAAAAATCTATTATAACGCACATTTATAATTTTAAATACATATTTGAGCACTTTAGATGAGATCATAATATTTTTACTATCGTATTACGAGAACCATTTTTTGCACTATACGCTATAGAATGATTGAGCTGGCTTCGTTTTATGCGTCGTATTATGGACAATGAGAAAAACTGGTTGAATTGCTGCAACCAGAATCACAAAGCTTATAGAAAAATTTCAGCCACCGCCACAGATCTATTTTAGCTGTCGGTTAAAGGACATGTGCGTCCTCTCCAATTAAAAGACGGCGTCTGATATTCAAGTCGTTTTGGATCTGCATCTTGATTTTGAAGTGATTGCGTTGTACAAAATCTTCAAACAGGATGACGAGTCTCTCGTTTATTTTTTATATTTTTTAACAGTTCTTTCTTGCCAAGAATTTGTTTTTTAGGGGGGAGCGTATCGAGTCTTGTACCAAGAAATCTTCCCCCAAATTTTATTGAAAATACTGAAAATGGATGTACCAGACAAACAAATGTTTACTGAGGATATTTTATCAACGATTGGAGCTGTTTGGGGGCATAATGTTGTATAAAAAAACGTATGGCATGAAGTCCAAAAAAACAATACAGACCCATTGCGTTTCTCTTTTAAGAACTGGAATTCTCCCCTTAGCTTAATGAGTTCTCATGATGCATCCTTTAGGCAAGACTTGCGATGGAAAGACTTGATGGAAAAAATCAATACGTTTTGCTTAAAAGATCCGAGCTTAATACGCTCTTCAATAGGGAAGGGTCTTTCACAATGTTTGTTGTGATGAAGCAATTGCTCTCTCTTGGCATGCCACTGGCTATTGGGTTTGTCTCTCAGATGCTGATTTCCTTCACAGATGCAGCGCTTGTGGCGCATTTAGGCGTTCAAGCCTTGAGTGGTACAATGTTGGCTCTAAGTATGTTTAGTTTTGTTATGTTGTTGGGACTAGGGATTATTACCGCGGTTTCCCCAAAACTTGCGGAAAGTTTTCGCAAACAAGATAGAGATGCATTGAAGGCATGGTTTGATCAAGGAATATGGCTTTCCCTTTTGATTGGAATAATAAGTGCAATCATTTTACTCAATACGAGGAATATTTTATGTCTTCTCGGCCAAGATGAGGTAATTGCTCATATAGCGCAGGAATATAATAATGGCGCTGCGATAGGGGTGGTGTTTTTTTATCTTTATATCAATAGCCGCGGATTACTATCAGCAATTGGTAATCCCAAGCCCTTAACTTGGATTATGCTTGCCGCTATCCCTATAAATTTTCTTATCTCTTGGCTGCTTATTTTTGGTATAGGTCCTGCAAGCGGATTTGGTGTCTTTGGTGCTGGAATTGCAAGTAGTTTGATCCGTATTTTGATTGTTATGGCAGTAGCAATAATTCTGTCCCGCAATTCTACTTTTAGTTCCTTTCACTTTAATTATTTAAGACCAAAGTTAGAAATTGCACGAATAATACAATTACTGTTCATAGGACTTCCCATTGGTATCCGTATTCTTATTGCGGAAGGCTTTCCTTCTGTCATTGCCTTCATGATTACAGCTTTTGGGGTCGAAGCTTTGGCTGCGCATACAATTGGAATGCGTCTTGATATGCTTATTTCTGTGGTAGCTTTGGGGATTTCCAGCGCAGCTGCGACCATAGCAGCGTGGTATCAAGCCGATCGGAATCATATGGCTCTAAAACAGTTACGTATGAATGTCACAATTTTTGCTATAGCTTATGTCTTGTTTTTATCAGGGGGTGTTTATTTTTCTTATGAATTCATTCTTTCAATCATCTTTGACATTTCTTCAGTCCACGTTATTGTTTTCTCTTGGGAGTTGCTTCCGTTTATCTTATTATCTTTTGCTTTTGGCACTTTAGGAGCCATGCTCAATGGCATACTTGTGGGTTTGCTTGATACGTTTTGGCCAACAATTGTGGTAACAATAAGCTATTGGGGGATAGGCTTATTTGGGGGAGCTCTCATGGCACATTTTTTTGAATATGGTTTTATGGGTTATTGGCTTGGCATGATTGGTGCAAGCTTAATCGTTTCTCTCTTTAATTATATGCGCGTGGGTTATTTAATAAAACGCAATCCTCCGTTTGGTACGGGGGCAATGTTATAAAAGTGCTGTAAGCGAACTGTGAAGGCTAGTCATTCACCGTCAATAGAGGTTATTTCCTTCTATGGAGATAACAAGAGAGGTTACAAAACTTGCTTAATCTTGAAAAGAAGTACCTTTGATTGAGCCTCAATATGATCTGTTGAGTTTTTAAAATGATATGCGTTTATTAAAATTATACGGCTTCAATGGGAAGTAAGTTCGATAAATGTGAATAGTTTATACCGTAAAAGTGACGAGAAAAGCATGTCTATATTTATAGTCCATTGAAGGGTCATTTTAAAAAAGTGATTGTTTTTATAAGTTAAGGACAATTGCGGTGCTCAAGTGCATTTGTCAAAAATCATAGCTGCTGGCGGTGTTATTCTTGCAAGCCATGTTTATCACGGGTCTTATTCAGGGAGGTGAAGAATGCTCTTAGTTGTGCGCTTGCCAATGAGAGTGTGATGAAGCTGTGCTTTTATTTCTCATGGCAGGACTGCCAAAAAATGTGCTCTACCATGTGAATATTTTCTATCGTTTGCATTCCCTTCTACATAGCTTCCTATTTATGATGAAATTTTAAATTCTGTCCTTCAGTTTTTTGCGTTCATAGAGGTTTTATTAATTAACGTGAAGGTGCATATTCTTTAATGAGATTTTACCTGATTAAAGAAAGGTGCATTGTCTTTTAATTGAGCACGATGAGATTGAGGTAGGAATGAAGCGTTGGTGGCTGTGAATGCAGGATTGTTGGCTTATGCTGGGAGTGTTGTCGCGTAGCATATACACATTTGTGGAAAGTGCTGCTCAACATTTTAGAAGCGTTGGTTAGTATACACTTGCGCTTAAGACAGTTTTATTGCAGCACATCGTAAGCTTAGTCATCACTTTTTTTATGCCTTGATTTCTCAAGGGTTTTAATTTCTTTATCAAAATCAGATTCAAATAATTTATCCTGAATAATGCGGTATTTTTCAAATTCAGTTTTGGCATGTTCTTTGGCAATCGTTGTTGTGATTGTTCCAGCATTTTCGTGTATGTTGATTGAGTGGATAATTTATTATCAAAGCCACCTCATGGTATTGATGTTTTTCGCTCTCATGCAGATGATAAAATAATCGCTGAATGTGCGCAGCGTAATAAAATTAATTCCACATCTGTAACATGAGGTCATAAAAGGCGATCATATGGTCAGCGGGGTCAGGAAAAGTATTTATGATTATATGATTTGTGAGAGCCATATTGAGAAAGAGTTTGCGCGAAATCTCGATAATGCCCCTAATATAAGATTATTTTTTAATTGCTAAGGAGTTAAAATTGCAACGTTCATTGGCTCTTATACGCCGGATTGGGCGTTTTTTTAGAGCGCGAGGGAGAACAAAAGCTTTACTTTGCGCTGCAGATTTGTTTAAAAAAATCCTATTAAGGAGGAAATTATATGATGGAGCTTAGTGATCATTTGCGAAGTTTGAAGACGTTTGTTCGATGAGCTATCTTGATTTTGTCGCGCTGATGGAACAGGATAATACGCCGCCTAGTGGTAATGATACTGTTGATTATTAGATCAAGCATACGAGCCTTCATTGCAAGGTGTGTGTTGTTAGATTTTGTTTTCTCTGCCGGTTACAGTTCGCGTTATTGTTTTAAAAAACTGGATCTTCTGCAGAGTGCATTAGTATATCTGAAGTAGCAATCATTATTGCTCGTGAGTCGGCAGCTAAGCTTGCAGCGGGTGATGATCGTTTACACTATCAAGTTTCTGACGTCTGCAGCCTTCCTTTTTATGCAAAAACATTTACTCATGTACTCGGTGGATGTAATTTTGCATTTATTCAAGCAAGAGAACAAGCACTGTTTGGGGGCAGTCGTGTTTTGAAAGTAGAGGGAGTTCTTTGTACTTCGAATTTTTACTATAGAAGGACGCTTAGCGATAAAATGATTACTGATGTTTATGAGCGCCATAGGGTTAAAACGTGATCCTGCTTCGACGCTGCATTATTGGCATGACTTTTTGGGCAAAGCAGGATTGAAACTAGATCAAGAAAAAGATTATGAATTATCGTCTCGATCCTATGATGAGCTTAAAGACAATCTTCGTAGATATATTAGAATTGAAAATAAGTTCATTTGTTCGCTTGAGGAAAATATACAGGATGCATTTTATGAGCGATATCTTGCTATCCGTGCTCCTCTTAATGTTCAATGAGATTATTAGGGAGTTACCATACAGTTATGGCGCAAAAAATAGTAGCTCAAAATATCATCACGGCAGCTAAACGACTGCGTGAACGCCAGCCTTATAGCGATGAGCCATTTTTTATATTCGATGTTGATTCTGCGCTGGACCGGGTTCTGCATCTGCAAGCGGTCTGTCAGCAATATTTTCTTGACGCAGTTATTGCTGTTTCGGTTAAGTCATGCTCGTTAGGTTTGTTGTTGCGACTAATCGCTGAGCACGGACTCAGTGCAGAAGTATGCTCGGCAGATGAGCTCCAGTTAGCTTTAAAGGCGGGTTTTACTGGCGATAGGATTGTATTGGATGGGCCTTATAAATCGCTCAAAGATCTTTCTCAAGGGATTGCTGAAAAGGCACTCATTCATGTCGACAATCCACACGAACTCAAGTCCATAATTGATCTGGTTTCTGATACTGACCGCGTAGTGGGTGTGGGCTTAAGATTGGCGCATTTTTACAAAGATAGCCAGCGTTCTCGTTTTGGAGTGACAGTGGAAGAATTTGAGGAAGAAATCGTTCCCTTGCTGCAATCTTGCAAGAATGTTTATCTTAAGGGATTTCATCTTCATATAGATTCGAATCTGGAAAGTCCGGCACGAATTATTGAGAACTTGCGTGATTGGCTTCCCTTCCTTTTAAAAAATATGCCTAAAGGAGGGCATCTTGATATGGGGAGCGGATTTCCAGTAGACTCCTTTTCAGCAGATGCTGAAGCTACGGCGACGAAACCACAGGAGTTTTTCCGAGAAATTTTTAATGTTTTATCTGAACAAGACCCCACTTTACCTGCTAGATGGAAATTGATTTTTAAGCTTGGTAGGTATATCAGCGAAGATCATGGTTACGCTGTAGGGAGAACTGTGAGTATAAAAAAGCGCGGTCAGGTCGATATCATACAAACAAATCTTAGCATGAACTGGATACCTTCTGTGCGTGTTTGGCATCATTCGCTTGTGCCGTTAGAAGAGAAAAAAAACGCTTGTGGTAAACATGGTCAGATATTAGTAGGTTTTAGCGGTTTTGAAAATGACCGCCTTTTTCCTAGGGCAGATTATGGTTTGGGTAAAGATCAGTTGTTTATTATTCGCGGTTGCGGTTCTTATGATTTACAAACTGCTCATGAATGGAGCCGTCTTAAACCTCCCGTATACGCTTTATACAAAAAAGAAATCGTAACAGCTAGGCTTGCAGAAAATGCCTTACCAGCTGGGCGAGTAGACTTATTGCATGCAGAGGAAACTCTTAGTGTGGATAAAAATATTCAACTCGCACCCGCGTCTTCGAGATACGCTTCCGAACTTTTTAATATCATAGATCGTAATAGAAAGGAATTCAGTCAATATATGGCTTGGCCACGTTATGTTACGAATGAACATGATGAAGCTATTTTTCTTGACGTTTGCTTTTTGCAACATCAGAAGAATGATGGAAAAACATATGCTATTTTGTTTGATGAAGTTCCAGTGGGATTACTTTCTTTCAATAGGATTGATAGTGGTAATAAGACCGCTTATATCGGCTATTGGCTTGATTTAAAACTTCAAGGAAAAGGGATTATCACGAAGTCTGTGAAAGCCTTGATGCAATCTTATTTAAAATCTGGCAAAATAAAAAGATTTGTCATAAAATGCTCAGTAGACAACCAGAGAAGCAACACAGTAGCGAAGCGCTGTGGCTTTGAGCTTGAGGGTAGATTGAGAAAAGCTGAATTGTTGAACGGCGTTTTTCATGATCAGAATATTTATAGCTTTATAATATGTGATTAACTAAAAAAGTATTTCTTAATATACTATATAGGTTTGTACCGATGAGGTAAATTGTCAATGCTGAATAAAATTTAGCCGCGCAAATAAGAAGTCATATGGACAGCGTCTAGAGAGGGGTAAAAAATCATTGAGAGGGTTAGTGCTTTCAATCAAGCTAGATTTGTTAGCAGAATAGGAAATTTGCCTTTCGTTCAGCCGTCCAAGAATGCTAAGTGCTTCTTGTTGTCTCAAGCGTTTATCGAAGTGCGGTAAGGCGTAGTTAATGAGACGCTATGATTGGGTATCTTGCTGTATAGATTTAGGAAGCAGAAGTGGCAATGCGTATCGCTTTTTTGTGTCCATGAAGAGTAGAGATGTCATAATTACGTTGAGCATCCACTATAAGATTTTATACAGTTATTGCTTACCAGAATGGCTTTAGACTTTTTATTTTTTACAAACAGAACGTTAGTATCGATGTATCGCGTGCAGTGCCATTTTTCACTATGTTTAATATGATAAGCAGTTTATAATGATAACAAGGTCTCTTTCGCCTTGAGGGGAGTTGCATATTCTCTAAAAATTAAGTTGATAAGGATTTTTAGTAACGCTTAAACATGAGATGATACCATAAGAGCGGGCTTTGATTGTTTTTTTAATTGGTGTGTTATGGCTGTGAAAAATGGTAAACAAATGAAAAAAAAAGGTTCTAAGCCTATCGCTCGTTTTCTTAAAAATTTAAGGGGTGTAAACAATTGGCAGCAAGTTTCGCAGTGGCTTGCTTTCCGTAAGGTAGAAGATATTGAATGTATTACGCCTGATCAAGCGGGTGTGCCCCGTGGCAAGATGATGCTTTCTAAAAAGTTTACATCGGAAACATCATTGGCATTACCTTCAGCGGTTTTTGTCGCAACAATTTCGGGAGATTATCCTGAAGATGGTCATGGTTTTGAATATCCCAAAACAGATGGTGATCTGCGTCTTGAGCCTGATTTGTCTACATTAAGCATTGTACCATGGGAAGATGCTCCCACAGCACAAGTGATTTGTGATCTTGTCTATCAAAATGGACAGGTTGTGGATTACACTCCACGAAATGTTTTACGAAAAGTCATAGATTTTTATACGAAAATAGGACTAAAGCCGGTTGTTTCACCAGAAATTGAGTTTTATTTGGTAGAGAAAAATCCTGATCCTGATTATCCTTTAGTTCCTCCAGTTGGTCGTTCTGGACGTTCAATTGGTGGGGGACAAGGGTATTCGATTGCCGGTGTGAATGAATTTGATGAGTTCATTGATGATATTTATCATTTTTCGGAAGCACAAGGACTGGAGATTGATACACTCATTCATGAGGAAGGGGCAGGTCAGTTTGAAATCAATTTACGCCATGGTGATCCAATCGAATTAGCTGATCAAGTTTTCATGTTTAAACGAACAATTCGTGAAGCAGCACTAAAGCATAATATGTACGCCACTTTTATGGCCAAGCCTATTCAAGGGCAGCCAGGTTCTGCGATGCATATTCATCAATCCGTTGTTGATAAGAAGACAGGTATGAACATTTTTACACAAAAGGATGGTGAAGAAAGTGTCTGTTTTCGTCATTTTATTGGTGGATTACAAAGACATATGGCAGGAGCACTTGTAATGCTTGCGCCTTATGTAAATTCTTATCGACGTCTTATGCCGGATATTTCAGCACCTGTTAATTTGCGATGGGGATATGATAACCGCACCACAGCGTTTCGTGTACCTCGTTCTGCTCCTCAAGCACGACGTGTTGAAAATAGACTTCCCTCGTCAGATGCGAATCCTTATTTAGCGCTTGCGGCTTCTTTGGCTTGCGGTCTCATTGGACTACAGCAAAAACTTGAACCTGATGAGCCAACAACAAGTAATGTGAATGCTGATAACATTGAATTACCGCGTGGTCTCATTGAAGCGGTCAATTTATTTGAACAAGATACAGCGATACGCGCTATTTTAGGAGATGTGTTTGTGAGTACTTATGCTGCAATCAAACGACAGGAATTTGAAACTTTTATGGAAGTGATTAGCCCGTGGGAGCGCGAATATCTCTTGCTTAATGTCTGAGGTTTATCACGATGATTGATTATAATCCGATTTCTCCAGGAATTTCTTGGTATGAGGACACTTTAGAAGTACGTCCCTCTTATCCATTTTTAAACGAAAACATACAGTGTGATGTCATTATTATTGGAGGTGGATTTACCGGCCTTTCGGCTGCTTACCATTTAGCGAAGTCTGGAGTGCATGTTGTTTTGTGTGAAGCTTCGCGTTTTGGTGACGGTGCTTCAGGACGCAATGGCGGGCAATTAGGAACGGGGCAACGACAATGGGTAGAAACACTAGAGAAAAAATATGGTTTTGAGCGAAGCAAGGCTCTGTTTGATTTAGCTGAAGAAGCCAAAAGAGATATCTTATCTTGGTGTGCAATGCCTGATTGTCAATGCGATTTTATGGGAGGGCAGCTTTCTGTTACTCATAAAAGACGTGAACGAGTATCTTATCAACGGCATATAGAGACGATGCAACGTTATGGTTATTACGGTCTTACTTTTATGGATAGAGATGAAACAGTAAAACGGCTTGGTTCCTCTTTTTATCATGGTGGTATTTATGATGCAGAGACTGGTCATATTAATCCCTTAAAACTTATTGTGGGGTTAGCAAAAAATGCGAAAAATGTAGGTGCTAAGCTTTATGAAAGAACACAAGCAACTGGGCTAGAACGCAGTGCTAGCCATTGGAAGGTGATAACAGAACGAGGGAATATAAAGGCGGAGCATGTTTTACTTGCGACCAATGCCTATAAGCTTGGACTTCAAAGATTTACTGAGAAAAAGATTTTTTCTCTTCGCTCTTATATCGGAGCAACGGAACCTTTGGCGAAAGAGAGCCCGATTCTTCGAGGGGGAGAATCGGTGGATGATTCTCGTTTTATGGTTCGCTATTTTCGCAAAAGCACGGATAATCGTTTATTATTTGGTGGAGTAGAAAGCTATGATAATCAATATCCTGCAAATTTAGAAAAACGTATAAGACGCCAAATGACGGAAATTTATCCTCAGCTACACTCTATTAATCTAACCCATTATTGGGGGGCAACGGTCGCCATCACGGTTGAACGGATGCCTTATGTTCGACAACTTTTCTCAAGAATGACTTATTGTGGTGGTTATTCAGGTCATGGTGTTATACTTGCTCCTTTTATAGGGAAATTGTATGCTGAGTGGCTGACTGGAAAACGTGAGCGTTTTTCTTCTTTTCAAGACTTAAAGATTTCCTCTTTTCCAGGTGGGAGGATTTTGCGTTATCCGTTGGTATTTTTGGCAATGCACTGGTTTTCCTTGCTCGATCATTTTTAATGAAAGACCCTTTACAATGAAGAAAATTAATGGCTTGTTTAAGATCTATCTGCTTTAATGGTGGGAGCCTCTCTAAATTGTTTCAGCTTTTATAATTGAATGGGAAGATAGACAAGTTCATGGTGAGTAAAATTATTCCAGTCTCTCCCTTTGATTGTATTGTTTTTGGTGGGAATGGCGATTTAGCATCACGCAAACTCATCTCTGCTCTTTATCATTGTCAGTGTGTTGGGCAATTCAGTGAGCCAACCCGCATTATTGGGGTTGCACGTTCTCCATGGAGCACTGAAGAGTATCAGAATTTTGTTCGCACTTCTTTAGAAAAACATGTTCATCAAAAAGATCTCAACCAAATTGAGCTTCACCGTTTTCTTGCGCGCTTAAGTTATGTTTCTATTGATGTTACCTCAAACCAAGGATGGCAAGATCTTGCTCTATTATTATCAAAAGGTTCAGCGGATATTCGGGCTTTTTATTTAGCGGTTGGATCGCCACTTTTTCGTGATATTGTGGTGCGATTAGGGCAAAAGAGCTTGGTGACACAGCAAACACGGATTATCATTGAAAAACCTATTGGCAGTGATGAAAAAACAGCAATTGAACTGAATGATATATTCGCAAAAGTATTTCATGAAGATCAAATTTTTCGCATTGATCATTATCTTGGCAAGGAAACTGTTCAGAATTTGATGGCATTGCGATTTGTTAATACACTTTATGAACCGTTATGGAATTCCAATTATGTTGATCATGTTCAGATCACGGTTGCTGAATCTTTAGGGTTAGAGGGGCGTGCGGAATATTATGAAAGTGCAGGTGCATTACGTGACATGGTGCAAAACCATATGCTGCAATTGCTTTGTTTAGTGGCCATGGAAGTACCATTTACCAATAAAGCAAATGCTGTGCGGGATGAAAAACTGAAAGTTTTACATTCTTTAACACCTCTTGATGTTCATAATGTAGAGCACCATACTGTACGTGGGCAGTATCTTTCTGGTGTCTTGAAGGGCGATCATGTAGGATCTTATCTTGACGATCTGGGGAAAAAAGCCAGCGAGAGCGAAACATTTGTAGCACTTAAAGTTAAAATTAATAATTGGCGTTGGGCAGAGACACCTTTTTATTTACGAACTGGTAAGCGCATGTCCACACGGATGTCTGAAATTGTTGTTGTTTTCAAATCCATACCACATAATATTTTTAATATAGATTCGCATGAGATTTTTTCTAACCGGCTTGTTATTCGTCTCCAGCCTGATGAAGGTGTAAAACAATGGTTGATGATTAAGGATCCAGGTCCTGGTGGTATGCGATTTCGTCATATTCCATTAGATATGAGTTTTGCATCTGCATTTTCGCAGCGTAATCCTGATGCTTATGAACGCTTATTGATGGATGTTATTCGTGGAGATCAAACACTCTTTATGCGTCGTGATGAAATTGAAGCTTCGTGGCGTTGGATTGACCCTATTCTTGAGGGGTGGCGGGTAAGAAAGCAGCCTATTCATGGATATAGTGCTGGTTCATGGGGTCCATCTGCTTCGACACTTTTGATGGAACGTGATGGGCGGATATGGAATAATTTGGTTTAGAGCAATCACTATGCATGGAATAAATATTGACCGTTTAAATTTTGAAACACCAACGACTCTTGCTTTAGCGTTGGCTGACCATGTTGCAGCAGAATTGAGTGTAGCGGTTCTGGAGCGTAAGCGCGCAATTTTAGCAGTTTCTGGTGGAAAAACACCAAAACTGTTTTTTCATTATTTATCAAAAGCCGATATTGATTGGCAAAATATTATTATCACTTTGGTCGATGAACGTTTTGTCCCTGCCCATCATGAGCGTTCCAATGAACATATGGTACGGCATCATTTGTTACAAAATTTTGCAGCTAAAGCGCATTTTGTAGGGCTTTATCATAAGGCACGCACCGTTGAGCTTGCTGCTTTTTCAGCGGCTAGTCGTATCAATACTTTATCTCAGCCCTTTGATGTCATTGTTTTAGGAATGGGGAATGATGGGCATACGGCTTCATTTTTTCCTGATGCAGATCGTCTAAAGCAAGCACTTGATCTTCAAACACGAGCACTTGTTTTACCACTTCATGCAAAAAGTGCCATTGAGCCAAGACTCACGCTCACTTTGCCAGTTATCATTCAATCTCGTTGCATTATTCTCCATTTTGAAGGTCTTCAGAAACGGGATTGTTTTGAAGCGGTTTGTCAGGATGGATCTGAAATGGAAATGCCTGTTCGTGCGGTTTTACGCAATGCCCATCATCTTGTTCAGGTTTATTGGTCTCCGGATGAAAATGAAATAAGCGAAGTGAATAGATGATACAGATGCAGATGATACGCGGTCTCTCTCACTGATGATGAGATCTGTAAGTAAAGGGGGGAAAACATGGCACTTTCCAAGACAATTGCTCAGGTTACACGAAGGATTTATGAACGTTCTCTACCAACGCGAGAAATTTATTTAGATCGTATCGCGAGTGCACAAACCAATCATCCCAAGCGGAGTTTTTTAGGCTGCGCCAATCAGGCGCATGGTTTTGCTGCTTGTGGTCCAATAGATAAACAACGTTTGAAGCGTAATGTTGCTGGGAATATTGGTATTATTACAGCATATAATGATATACTTTCAGCCCATCAACCTTTTGAGTCTTTTCCTCGCTTAATTAAAGAGGCTGCCCGCCGAGTGGGTGGTGTTGCACAAGTTGCAGGTGGTGTTCCCGCGATGTGTGACGGTGTAACACAAGGGAATGCGGGGATGGAACTTTCTCTTTTTTCACGAGATGTAATTGCAATGGCTACCGCTATCAGTCTATCACACAATATGTTTGATGCTGCACTGTATCTTGGGGTTTGTGATAAAATTATACCTGGTTTAATGATTGGTGCGCTCACATTTGGTCATCTACCAGGAATTTTTGTGTCTGCTGGTCCCATGACAAGTGGTCAAGGCAATAATGAAAAAGCAAGAATACGCCAGCTTTACACGGAAAATAAGGTGGATCGTCAAACATTATTGGAATCAGAAGCACGTTCTTACCATGGACCAGGAACCTGTACATTTTACGGGACTGCTAATTCAAATCAGATGATATTGGAGATGATGGGGCTACAGATGCCAGGTAGCGCTTTCATCAATGCGAATACACCATTGCGTGATGCTTTAACAAAGGAAGCAACAAAGCGTGTACTTGAAATGACAGCTCTTGGCAATGATTACAGTCCACTTGGTATGATAGTAGATGAGCGCTCTTTCGTGAATGCTATTGTAGGTTTAAATGCGACGGGAGGATCTACCAATCATGCGATTCATTTGATTGCCATGGCTGCTGCTTGCGGTATTCGATTGACATGGCATGATATTGCAGAAATTTCGTCAGTTGTTCCTCTTTTAGCACGGATTTACCCCAATGGTTTAGCTGATATCAATCATTTTCACGCAGCTGGCGGTATGGGATTTGTCATTCGCGAGCTCATTGAAGCGGGTTTAGTGCATGAAGATATTTGCACAGTTTTTGGTACAGGTCTCAATTCTTATGCAATTGAAGTAAAGCTTTATGCCGATAGTCATATAGTACGTGAGCCTGCTGTGACTGAAAGTGCTCATCATAAAATATTAGCAGGATGGAGAAAGCCATTTCAGCCTGAGGGTGGTATTCGTGTCTTGTCAGGAAACTTAGGGACAGCTATTATGAAAGTTTCATCTGTTAAGCGTGAGCATTGGCGTATTGAAGCTCCTATTTTTGTCTTTAATAATCAAGAGGAATTGCAAAAGGCTTTTAAATCGGGGTCATTGAATGACAAAGATTTTATTGCTGTTATTCGTTATCAAGGACCAAAAGCCAATGGTATGCCAGAGCTTCATAAATTAACAACAATTTTAAGTGTTTTACAAGATCAAGGGCAAAAGGTAGCACTGGTAACAGACGGTCGTATGTCAGGTGCATCAGGCAAAATTCCTGCCGCAATTCATGTCATACCAGAGGCTTTGGATAATGGTCCTCTTGCGCGTTTGCAAGATGGTGATATTGTGTGCCTTGATGCACATGTGGGAAAGCTCACTCTTTTGGAAGATTTATCAAAATTTAACGCACGCGCAATTGTAGCTCCTGATCTTTCAAAGAATGAATACGGTGTTGGGCGTGAGCTTTTTCACGTTTTTCGCCAGTTTGTTAATCGTGCGGATCAAGGAGCATCTGTTCTTATGCATGAATAAAGTACGAAAAGAACGACAGTGATATACATATAATCGATATTTAAAATTTGGGCACGGGTAAATTGTGTGCTCGAGCAGCTGCTTTGAGCGTATTAACCATCAGCATAGCGATTGTCATAGGTCCAACCCCTCCTGGAACAGGGGTAATTGCAGCTGCTTTTTCTTTTATTTCTTCAAAATCGACATCACCAACAAGACGCGTTTTCCCCTCACCTTTTTCTGGAGCCGCAATGCGATTAATGCCGACATCAATTACAACGGCGCCTTTTTTAATCCAGTCTTTTTTAATCATTTGTGGACGTCCTACAGCTGCTACTAAAATATCGGCGCTACGACACACATCATCAAGGTCACGAGTACGACTGTGAGCTATTGTTACAGTAGCATTGGCTGCTGTTAAAAGGGCAGCCATAGGTTTTCCGACGATGTTAGAACGACCAACGACAACAGCATCAAGACCAGATAAGTCTTGTCCACATCGTTGTTCAATCATCATCATAGCGCCAGCTGGTGTGCAGGGGATGATAGCATCCTCAAGGGCATTGGCTGCCAATTTTCCTATATTGATATAATGAAAACCATCAACATCTTTTTGGTAAGAAACAGCTTGTGTTATGCGGTCCGTATTGATGTGGGAGGGTAAAGGAAGTTGCACCAAAATGCCATGAATTTTGGGATCAGAATTTAATGTTGCAATGAGTTGGAGAAGCTCTTGTTCTTGCGTTTCTTTGGAAAGCATATGTTTGGTTGAAAGAAAACCACACTCTTCGGCTTTTTTACTTTTTGATGTGACATACACCTGACTTGCAGGGTCATCTCCAACAATGATAACAGCAATACCAGGCTGTATATTATAGTTATTGTAGAGTTTTGTTGTTTCAGCCTTAACCTTTACAATAATCTCTTCAGCGAGCTTTTTTCCGTCAATAATATGATTCATGAGAGAGATCCTTTCGATAGAGCTGTTTATTTTTGTGTAAAGCATTTGCTGACAATACAATAGAGTTTTATGCAATATTTATATAAGAGCTATAAGAATGGTTCGATAGTGTTATATAGATTCTATAGTTTTTAGAAGATCTTAAAATAATTGCTTTGTAAAAAAGCAGCAACATTGCTGTTTGAATAAACTTTGGATAAGAACAAGAATAATGAAGTTACTAAATGAAATAGAGCAAAGTTTAAAATTATAAGAATTTTTTTTACAATCATTTAGATTATTTTTTAATTTGTTATTGGGGTAAAAGTGTAGAGGAATATTGTGCGCGCCAGAATAATAAAATTTTTGAGCGGGATTTTTATTACAATTACTTTTGTATTTGGAGTTGGTATTCTCATTTTACCTTATCTTGTATCTACAGATATGATTCGTATTCGTTTAGCACAGGAGTTAAGTGCATGGACAGGCTATAATGTGCAATTGCGTGATCCACCTCGGTTGAATCTTTTTCCCTATCCTAAAGCATATCTTTCGGGTGTTACTTTAACAGCAAAAATGAATCATGTTGTACCGTTGATGGAAGCTGAATCCATAGAAGTTGATCTTTCTTTAATAGATTTGCTGCGGGGGTATATTTCTTTTTCGGAGACGCGCATTGTACGCCCCCAATTTGTTATGGAAAGACCTATAAAAACAGTAGCGGATTTTTTTGAGAGATTTTCACGATCACAAGGTGCATTAGGATTGGCAATACGCAATGCGCGTGAAATATTGAAGCATAGTCGCGATCATTCAGAGATAGATCGTCTTTTAAATCAGCCTTTTGGGCGTATTGTTATTGAGAATGGTGTGCTCGTATATCGTGATAGTCTCTCCAATATAGCAGAAAAAATAACAGGATTAAATGCGACTTTAGATTGGCCAGAATTGACCAAAGAAGCGCGGTTTCGTGCAGATGCTCGTTGGCGTGGAGAATTAACAAAATTATCCATTGATGCCGATCAAGCGTTGCTTCTTTTAGCAGGAGGGAAAAGTCAAGTTAAGGCAAGTCTCAATTCTGTGCGTGGTGGTACAACCTTTATAGGGCAGGCACGATTGTCTGAATATTATATTTTTGATGGGAAAATATTAATGCGTTCTCCAGGGTGGAGTCAGACATTATCTTGGATTGGAGGAAATCAGTTTTGGGGACATAAGTTAAAAGCACCTATCATATGGGAATCTGATTTTTTAGCACAGCCAAGGCACATCCAAATGGATAATGTTACCTTTACTGTAGGAACAGCAAATGCGCGTGGAGCTTTAGAAGTTGAGTTTCAGGACTATGTACCAATTATAATGGGATCTTTAGCATTTGATAACCTCGATTTTAACCTCTTTAGATCAGCATTTTCGCCGGTTAACAAGAAGAATCTGCTTCTTAACAGGGCAATTTTTGATCATATTGGGGTAGATATACGGCTTTCTGCGCCACAAGCAAAAATAGGCAATATTGCTCTTACGAATTTGGCTGCTGCAATACAAATAAGAAATGGGCATGGTATGTTTGATCTTGGTCATGCGAATATTTTTGGTGGATCATTGCAAAGCAATATTGAAATTGCACCAGCTGGTGAGAAAATGCGACTTGAAGGACGCGTGACAGGGACTTCCATTGATATGCAGACTGCTTCAGAGCTTTTGGGGATTGTCCCATTTGCACAGAGCAAAACGAATTTTACCATGTTGGTACGAACGCTTGCTCGTTCTTGGTCAGAAATGTTTGCGAAAATGCAAGGTGAATTAGCACTGAGTATGTCTTCTGGTCGACTATTAGGATATGATTTAAATGATTTACAAACAAAGCTTTCAAAAAATGAACAATTTCTTTTAATGAGTGATGATGCCCTTTCAACAGCTTTTGATCTTTGGGATATTCAAACCATCTTTTCAGATGGTACCATAAAGATAACAGAATCATTGTTGCGTACAGCAGATTGGAGTTTATCCATTTGGGGAAGGATTGTATCTACTGTCATGCAAAACCAGCAAAATGCATTCACATTACAGGCACAATTGCGAAAAAGTCATAGTTCAGAAACCCTCTGTAGAGATGTTGAGTGCCTTGCTAACAGCCTTACACAGCCCTTTACATTCTCTCTTAGTTCGCAAGGACAAAAACATGGCAATTTCTGGGTTGTAAAAGAGATCGATGCAGATTAATTGCTATTTTTTATCATTGCTAGTAGCAAGAATTTCAGAGAATTTCTAGAAAATAGAGTGTTGTCGTAAAATTTTTTAGGATATGCTAACCAGCTTTTATTGAAGTTTTAGAAGGCAAAAAGAAAGCAAATAAAATCAAAAAGTTATGTTGAATATAAGGGGATTGGTGGATTCTGATTCTATTACGTTTTTTTGCCTCTAACCCTAACTTTTTTGGAGCTTTTTTATCGCTTCTAGTGCTAGTCTTTTACGGTCTGCGCTCTTTGTGTAAAGAGATGCCATTTGGTCTTCTGTCCAGCCA
>NZ_JAQITA010000016.1 GCF_028618575.1 Bartonella sp. ML70XJBT.G
TGATAATCCATCTTCAGATGGTGAAAAGTGTTTTTGGGCGATTTCCAAACGAGAGCTTGTTTATAGGGATTTTGCTGATTGGTGAGAGAAATATCTCAAGAAAACAAAAACAGTAAATTCTTTATAATAAAGAATTTATATATTTCTGTTAATAAATAAAAAAGAGTATTATATTTATCAATAAATAATAAAATACTTGCTATAGTAAATAATATCCATCTTTTAAATTACAAAGTGTGCTTTTCCCTCATGCAACATAAATATACATTACCATTCCTTATACTTATCGTGTGTTTGTCGACCGGAGGTTTGATTTCTACAGATATTTTTCTTCCGGCACTTGGAGAAATGCGCCAATATTACCAAGTTACTGAATCACGGATTCAAAGTGCGGTGGCGATTTTTTTGTTTGCATTGGCACTTGGACAGCTTATTTATGGACCATTGAGTGATAATTTTGGGCGTAAAAAAACACTTCTCTTTGGTTTGTTTCTATGGTTGTTTACCACGATAAGTGTAATTTATACGGTTAATATTCATGCTTTTCTTGCTTTGCGTTTTTTACAAGGTCTTGGAGCGTGTGCCGGAATTGTTTTAAGCCGTGCTATTATCAATGATTTATTGGATAAAAAAGCAGCAGGAAAACTTTACTTAATTGTTTTTCCCTTTATTGGCATGTCGCCAGCACTCGCCCCTTTAGTGGGAGGGATATTGTTACAAGCTTTTCATTGGCAAGCGACTTTTATTTTTTTAAGTGTTTTTATATTTTTGACCATTTTGCTTTGTTACTTTGTGCTGTCTGAGACCTTGCCTGTTCAAAAACGTCACCGTTTTTCTCTTATGGGATTTATGAAGGGATGTTTAGGGGTTCTTAGAAACAAACAATTTGTTTTCTATGCACTTATTCCGTGTTTTTCTTATGCGGCCTATTTTGCTTATATTGTGGAATCGCCTTTTTTGCTCACGACTTTGGGATTGCCTCCAATTTATATTGGTTATAGCTATATTGGTGTGTCATTACCCTATATTTTGGGAAATTTTACAGCGCGATGGTTTTTTAAACGCGAGTCTATGGAAAAAACGGTCTGGCGTGGGTATATTATTTTTGCGATAGGAGGGGGGCTGTTTGCTTTGCAAATGTATGTAAGCCCATGGCCGTTGGTAACGAGTTTTGTTGCTATCGCTGTTCTTACTTTTGCGAATGGTTTTTTATTGCCGCTAGGAACAGCATTGGCTATTTCCTCACATCCACAAGCAGCTGGGGCTGCTTCTGGTGTGATGGGAGCTTTACAATTAGGCAGTGCTGCGTTGAGTGCTGCGGTTATTGGAAAAATATCTGGGCACAATCCACAGACTATGGCAGTTTTATTGGCTGCCTGCTGTCTGCTGGGATTTATCATTTATATCTGCAAAGCGCATGATTTTATGCATTCGGAAATGGAGTGAGTGAGATCAGAAAAAGAGCATCATGGGGCAATGTTATGTGTTGTTTTACTGGAATAGAAGTGGTTGTTACTCGACAGTAAATCTTTATGAAGTTGGTTGCATTGAGCGTGCTTAAAATTTATCGTAGTTTTGTTTCATTTTACTATAATTTATTCTGAGTGATTGTTTTCTAGAGGGGGGATGCATGATAGAGTTTGGATATATCTGTGTTTTCATGTTGTCTGCAGTGAGGAAAATTTTTGCTACATATCTTTTGAAATAACGGCTTTAGGAAATAGCGGGGAATCAATCAATGAGCTTTCGTGTTGTTATTCTCTCACCTGTGATGCCAATTTGGGATCATGGTGTTTTTTGTGCTTCATTTACAAAGCTATGTTCGGCAAAAGGATGTCAAATGACTCTCCTTGATACCCTGTCTCTTTTTCCGAGTGACTCTCCTGTTTGTAAAAATTCTTCCGTAGAAATTTTATCTTTTATTACAGAGAAACTTGAACACCATTTTACAGAGCCTTCAGTACTTGTGGGGTTTTCTATGGCTGGAATGTTAGTTCAAATATTGGCGGCAAGATTACCAAATGTTCGCGCTGTGCTTGCTGTGAATGCGCCAGGTTATCCAGATAAGCCTTTACAACAGAGACTTGGATGTATTCTTGATTTTTTAAAAAATCAAGATTTGTCTGGAGCGCTCGAAGCACTGAATATTTTGATGCATCCTTGTGGAGTGATGAAAAAAAGAGTTTTACGGGAGATCCCTGATGCGCAGAGGAACATGGCAATTGAGCGTATGACGAGAGGATTTCAGTTCTTGCTAGAGATGGATGCTAGAAATGAGATTGTCAAATATACTGGGAAATTTTTAGCGCTGATCGGTGAAAAGTCACAACTTGCAACCATAGATAATCAGACGAGAAGTCATTGTATCCATCATGAATATAAGGTCATTCCTGATGCTGGTACGCGCCTATGGGATGATAATCCTATGATGACGAATGCAATTATTGACGAATGGATGAATAAATTATGAAAAAGAAAGTTCTTGTATTGCCTGGTGAGGGAGTGGGACCAGAGATTTGTGATGCCGCACGGATGGTCTTAGAGCAATTCAAGTTGCCGATCGAATTTATTCATGGCGAGATTGGTTGGCAATGCCAGAAACAGGGTGGAGATTTCATTCCTCAAGAAACTTGGCAAAAAGTATCTGAAAGTGATGCACTTTTACTTGGGACTGTGGTTTGTGAAGAAAAAGAAGCTGCTTTAAAAAAGTTTGTAGAATCTTCAAAAGCAAGTCAACTTTCTGATGTTTCGCCTCTTATTCAATTGCGCCAAAAGTTGGATCTTTTTGCAAATATACGTCCTATCAGATACATTGTCGGTCCGAAAAAGCCTTTTCATTTTTGTGTTATCAGTGACAATAGCGAAGGTCTTTATACAGAACGAGATTCTCGTGGAATACCCTCTGAGGAAGCTGTATGGTTGAAACATCAAAATTTAGAAAAATATGGTTTTGAAGAGGCGGCGTGGATGGTGCATTTGCAAACACGCTTTGGTTTAGAGCGGTTGTTTGAATATGCTTTTTCTTATGCACGAGCACGTGGGTTTAAGAGGGTTACTTTTGCAGATAAGCTAAGTATTATGCGGGAAAGTGGTCAATTTGCTCAAGAAATCTTTGAGAAAGTTGCACAAAAGTATTCTGAAATGGAAGCAGAGATTCACGATGTGAATACGGTTGTTTTATGGATTGCAACAAAGCCAGAGCGTTTTGGTGTAATTGTTGCTGACAGTATATTTGGTGATATTCTTTCTAATTGTTCCGCTGGAATGATGGGTGGACTAGAACTTTCACCTAGTGCAATGGTGGGAAGCGATATTGCCTGTTTTAAACCGGTTCATGGCAGTGCACTGCATATTGCTGGACAGAATAGAGCAAATCCTTCTGCTATGCTTTACACTACGGCTTTACTTTTGGATTATTTAGGCTTTCGGGATGCAGCACGGCAATTGTCTGAGAATGTTGATCAGGTTATTCGTGCTGGAAAAATTGTGACCTATGATTTGGGAGGGGAAGCCTCTACCCGTCAAATGGCACAAGCTGTTCTCAATTCTCTTGAAAATCCTGTTTCTCTTTGTCGGGCAGCGGTTATTACGGTTGGTGATGAACTCCTTTCAGGACAATATTTGAATACGAATTTGCAGGATTTGAGTCAAAGCTTGGAAAAGAGAAATATTCAAGTAACGCGCCATTTTGTTTGTGCTGATCAATTACAGCAAATGTGTGAAACTGTAATTGCTTGTTTGGGACAAGAAGATCTCATCATTATCAGTGGAGGACTAGGACCAACATCTGACGATAAAACACGTGATGCGGTGGCTAAAGCTGTGAGACAGCCTTTGCTTCATTATGAAGATGTTTGGCAAACAATAAAAGCTCAGTTGGAGCGGTTAGGGATTGCGCCAGATAGCAATAATGCGCGTCAAGCATTGTTTCCGCAGACGGCAAAAGTGCTTGATAATCCTACGGGTACAGCACCTGGTTTTTACCTTTCTTGTGATGGAAGTTGTCTTGTGGTGTTGCCTGGTCCACCTACACAAGCTCTTGCCCTTTTAGAAGATTATTTACAACATGATGAGACAAAATATTCTCTTGTATCGCGTGCGCAATATGCATGGACTTTGATTGGAATTGATGAAAGTACTCTTGCGCATTGGGTTGATGATCATTTTGAAAATGAACCATTTGAACGGCATTTTTTATGGAAAAGTCCTTATGTTCTTGTGCAATTGGTTGGTCAGTCATCAACGCCTTTGGCAGAGCATTTAATTGAAGAATTTGAAAATTATTTTCGTCCATATTTGGTTGGGGCAGAAATTACTACTGCTTACAAACAATTAGCAGTGCACGCAGAAGTTCGTTGGTTGGCAAATGATCCTCACCTTTTAAAGCATTTTCAGCCGATAGAAAAAATTGCCAAAAATGTTTCGAAGCTAGAGGTTGAGGTTAGCTTATCACCTCCTTTGGAGATATTAGAAAAGCAAAAAGAAAGCCTTGGATATGCTACAATGACTGTACGAATAAAAAACTATGGTGATGATTGTGTTTCTTTTCCTTATACACGACCACTTTTGAGGGCGGTCTTACAGGAATATGCAGCTTGGTTGGTTTTAAAAAGATATTTACAAAGGGAGAAAAGCAAATAATACTTTGTAGAGGCGGAGCACAATAATTTCCACATCATTTTGTTGTTGTATGGGGTAAAGACAGTGTTGTTTTGACTCTTTAGAAACATTTGTCTTAGCCAATAGTTCTCTTTGAGAGCAGATGGAGGCTGAATGCTATTAAAGATTTGGGCAATATTTTCTTTTAAACGTTCTTAGAGAAAAATTTGCCTATAATTGCTCAGATTTTATGCCGAAAATTTCTGAAGGTAGAGTTCACTATTTTCTTTTTCATAACAAGTATTGATATCATTTTGGGGTAAGATCCTGTGTATAGGTGCATTGAGATTTTTATGGCATGATGAAATTCTATTATTTTTCCAGAGTATTTGTATTTGGTTTAAGAAAAGCTTTTTGGCGTGCGTTATTTGAGAGATAAAGATATATTGAAAACTATAGGAAAGATTTCTTTATCACAAAGGCGATCGCTTGATTATTTATCACTATACAGAAGAATTTTCTCAATTTTTCAATTTTATTGAAAAATGTGAAGCAAAGAGGAGTTCATCAAAAAGTGGCGTTGTTCATGTCGCTGCCTGTAAATGGACACAAAAATTTCATAATGTTTTTGCATGATAGGATGGTGATGAAGCACGGCGTTGTATGTGCGGTGTCTTTGTCCAAGTGTTCCTTAATGAGTGGTTTTCAGACATTTTAGAGAGTCGATATCTGATGTAATGGCTTGAGAATGTTTTGAGGGTTGCATCGTTCATTATGCATAGAGGATTTGAAAGTGCGAGTTCATGAGGGAGCAAGAGCTTTGGTGTTTCTGTTCTAACACGCGATGCTATTCGTGGATAAGATAAAGGAAGGATTTCTATGTATCAGATTGATTACAACAGTTATCGTTCTATTAAGAGCTTTAATCGTCGCGTTCGTTTTCTTATCATGCATTATACTTCACTTGATTTTAAAGAGTCAGTAATGGCTCTTACAGGGGAAAATGTGAGTGCCCACTATCTTGTTCCTGATCCAACAGAGAAGAGCTATATTGAGGCAGGATTTAAGGATATGTGTATCTTTAATTTGGTTGATGAAAACGAACGTGCATGGCATGCTGGTGTGAGTTCATGGGCTGGACGTAGTAACTTAAATGATACATCCATTGGAATTGAAATAGTGAATTTGGCGAATGTCCCTTCTTACTCTTCAGAGCAACCCTATGTTGACGCAGCTTTAAAGGATGCGCGTGTTTTAAATCCGGTTAATAAAGATGGATGTGAATTGCAGACTAATGGTGGCTTGCAAGCTGGGGATAGTGATATGAGTAGGACAGCTTTACAGCTTGAGACAGTGAATTTAGAGATTGATAACCACGAGCGCGTTGTCTTTCCTCCTTATAATCCAAAGCAAATTGATGCAGTTAAGGAACTAGCATTCAATATCCTTCAAAGATATCCAGATATTATGCCAATCGATGTTGTTGGACACAGTGATATTGCTATTGGAAGAAAAAGTGATCCAGGGGCTGCTTTTCCGTGGAAAGAACTTTATTTGGCTGGTATAGGGGCATGGTATGATGAGGAGCGAAAGGATTACTATCAGGGGAAGTTCTGTAAAAATTTGCCGTCCAAGGCAGATGTTTTGGCTAAACTAAAATGTTATGGATATGATATTTCGGTTGCATGTAGTGAAATGGGATATAAGGATTTGATCCGAGCATTTCAGCTTCATTTTCGTCAGGAAAATTATGATGGAATTTTGGATATTGAAACAGCAGCAATTATTTATGCGTTGGTAGATAAATATTTCCCCTCGAATTGATTCAATGCATTTGAATTTGAAATATAAAATTATAAGAATAGATGGTTATGGAGTTCTTTGCTGCTTTTTGCCGATTAACGTTGTGTGAAGGAGCGCTTTTTTATGAAGAATATTTTTTGCTTTGTTCTCTTTAAGATATAACGATATGATATCCTTCATAAAAAGTTGCTACAATGAAAGAAACCCATAGAGCAGCCAGCGCATTTATCAGAGTGTCATCAACGGTAATCTCTATGGTGAGAGCTAAAAAACGAAGTGATGGACTCACATTCCATCAGCAAACTAAACTTGCTGTGGCAAGAATGGAGTTAAAATAATTAAGAAAACATCATATTCAGATAGGATTTTGAATTTATCAAGTGATGTGATGATGATTTAAATATTAACGTATAAATTCCATTACATTTTAAGTTTTCCCACCTTATCTCGTAAAGAAAATCAGGCGGTGTGATTATGGCATATCAATAAAAGTCATAAACCAAGGTAGACGATATACAGAATTCATGGATTGCGCAAATTTATTAAATATGCGCGTGTTTGGATTGGTGTTTTTTCTGCAAACGATTTGTATTTTAACAATACCGTTCACATTAATGGGAGAGTATATAGAATAATGTCATTCATTTTAGTTTCAAGTAATAAGTCCCCCAAAATATTTTTTTTCCTGAGCACACTATAATACTTGAGATTGATCACACAAAATGAAACAGGCAACAGTGAAAAAATGGAAATAAGTTCGTAAAAGAAAATTGAGATGCCCCATTGTATGAGGCAGAGCATATAATATGAGCTTTAAAAAAGCAGCAGCATATGGAGATCCTATAGTATCATAAGTAAAAAGTACTTTTTATTAAGCTGAAGAGAAAATGGCATGACTCTATTCAAAATAGCCGATAGAAAATGGTGCGTCATAGAAGCGATTAAAAAACTACAAAAAGGTTCAGGATAGAAAGAAAAATAAGTTAAAAGAATCAAAAAAAATTCCTAAACTCTTTTAGAATCTATTCATTTTATTGAAAATAGCAGAGAGGAAAAAAATCCTATTCCTGCACCTTTATCCTAATATCCCGAACCTTAAAAAACACTTATGAAATCAATAAATTATAGGATGATAAAAGTGTTGTGGCGGAGAGGAAGAGATTCGAACTCTCGAGAGCCTTTTGAGCCCTACTCCCTTAGCAGGGGAGCGCCTTCGACCACTCGGCCACCTCTCCAAGGAAGTGCATAAATGGTATCAACTGAAAGTTCAAGACATTTTCGATTTTTTTCAAAAATATCTGAAGTTTTTCTTTTATTGATGATATCGGATAACAAGTTGCCCAAATGTATATGTGCTTTTTTTGCCACATTGTCTTGAATAGTGCATCATTCCCCTTCAAAAAGTTAATTTCATATTTGTATATTGAAAAAAGATGAGTATAGCTAGGAATTATAAGTATCGTGTATTTTACTCTGTCTTTATATAAGTCGAGAAAATAATATTCCCTAACGAAGATTGAACTACCTTTCATTGGAGATTCATTATGAATATTAAGTCCCTCTTTTTAAGCTCTACAGCAGCTTTTTTAGCAATTTCTGGAGCGCATGCCGCTTCAACAGTTGTTGCAGAACCAGAGCCTGTAGAATATGTTCGCGTTTGCGATGCATATGGTAAAGGCTATTTCTATATCCCTGGAACAGAGACCTGCATGCGTTTGTCAGGAAATGTTCGCGCTGATTTTCTAGGCGGTGATAATATTGATGCCACAACAAATGCTGAATTAGCTACTAAAAGAAAAACTTATAGTGCAACATCACAATTAACCCTTGTTTTTCAGACTGCTTCTGAAACAGAAATGGGAACACTTCGTTCATATGCACGTATCTCTTCAAACTGGAAGGATGGTAACAACAAGGATGGTGCCAAGCTTGCTGCGGCTTACATTGAACTTGGTGGTTTTCGCGTAGGTCTTGATGATACAATTTTCAACAGCTGGACCGGTGGTTATGGAAATGTTATAAATGATGACAGCATAGCACCAGCGGGTGTAACGCGTACGAATTTTATTTCTTACACCTTTAGTGGTGATAGTGGCTTTTCTGCCATTATCGGAGCTGAATTAGGGAATGCTTCCTTCACCGGATCAGGTCCATACTACTACATCGATAAAGATGACAAAGTTACTCCCGTTTCTGGCGATGACCTTCCACCAAGCAAAGGAATAAAAAATTACACCCCTAATCTGGTTTTGGGTATGAAATTTATGCAAAAATGGGGTGGTTTTTCAGCCGTTGCTGCTTATGATTCTTACTACAAAAAGTGGGCTGGTAAGGTACGCGTAGATTTCAATGTCAATGATCGTTTCAATTTATGGGCAATGGTTGGCTATAAAAACAGTGTTGATTACTATGCTGTAGAAAAAGGTACAGACAGTGTGTTAACGCGACAAAATACAACGGTTTACGCAAACTGGGGAGGAAAATGGGCTGCTTGGGCTGGTGCGACTTACAAACTCACTCCAAAGGCAAATTTAAATGCTCAAGTTTCTTATAGCGCTGTAAAAACCTTTGCAACTTCTGTCAATATTGCTTACACGCTCGTTCCAGGCTTTGTAATTACACCTGAACTTACTTATGTCTCTTGGAATGATGATCGTACTTTAAAAGGCGTAAACAAAGATACAAAATATACCCATGCTTTGAATGGAAAAAATGCTTTTCAAGGTATGATTCGCTTACAGCGTTCATTCTAATTCTCTTGGACTACGCTTTTAAAAACTGGCAATATACATTGCCAGTTTTTATTTTTTTAAGCGAGATTATGATCATCATGAAACCCTTTCATGATTATTTTGCTACTATGTCAACAAAGCTGTTTCCTTCTCTAAAAATATTCCAAACGCATGCATTAAAAGTGCAATAAGGGCACTTAAAAATCTTTCTTATCTCATTCAAATGATTTTTTTCTTACTCATTTAGGGTAAAACTCTTATCTTTCATCGGTTGTCATAAGATCGGTTTTTTTCGGAAAATTCTTCACTCGTTTTGTATTTCATTAACGGGATCACATCTCTTACGTAAAACAAAATGTTATTGTGTTGCTCATTCATGTGCCTGTTAAAAAAAACTTTCTTAAGGTACTGAGGCTTATTTCACAGCACCGTTCAGGAATGACATAATGATAAATTTACTATACACGTCATTTTTGCATTTATGAAAGAGCAAGCTGTCTTTATCATACTTTATTGCCAGCCTCCAATGTTGTGACAGCTCTTGGCATCTGAGACACTTTCATAAAAAGTGTTATTGTACCTTTTTTAAAGTTTTTTTGTCCATTCTATTTGTGGCGAGCAGGGGAGTGGTTTTGCTGATTCAATATCAACAGATTTGCATGAAGAAAATCTTGCGCTATGAGAGTCTCTATCTAAAATAGTGAATTATAAATCAATATGCTGTGCATATGAGGAGATATCATTTTGGGAAGTAATAATATAATTTTCTGCTCGTAGCGCTTTGTGGGAGTGTGTCATCTATCTCATGACGATCAAACCACATATGAAAAAGGTGATAGTTGGTAATATCAGATAATAAGACAGTGGAATTTGTGCAGGAAGAAAGGAGATGATGCTTAATACTGCAATTGAAAATATTTGTCTACAAAAAGATACTGCGCCAATAACACCGGAAATGTGCTGAGTTTGTTTTTGGTTAAGCTCTGAAAAAAACAGACTCTTTGCGCCGATTGGCAAGGTGCAAATAAAACCATGAATTAATGAAAATGCAATAATTGCTATAGCGATTTGATTGCTATGAACTAAAAAATAAAGTGCTACACACATCAGGGGAAAGAAAAATGAAAAATATTTCACAGAATTTCTGTATTTGTTATCTAAGATATGATATTTGGACATCAGAAAATTTGAAAAATATTGTGCTGAAAAAAGCCCCTATATGGCAGAACATTAGTGTGAGCATCTGATTCTTGGCAAGATGATCGATTTTGCTCGATGAAAGTATTATTGGTTGCCAGAAATGATAAATAATCTGAATACCAGCACTGAAGGGGCACATGAGGAAAATAAACCTTGCCCCTCCAATAGTATTTTGGAAGATCCACAGTGTCTCTTTGGCATGGTGGAGGCTCGTTGTTGTCTTGTGTTTTTCAGGCTTTGATTTTGTTCCTTCAGGAACAAGAAGGAATATTAAAAAGATCCTGCTCATCATCAGGTATGAGATGATATATCCCATAAAATATTGCCCAGAGTAGTATATTGTTCCAATTCCTATGATGCCGCTGATAATGCTCCCGAAGGAATTGATTTTGCGATAGAGATGGGCATAACGTGAAAAGTGATCTTGTTTATTGCCCAGTGAATGAAAATCCATCTGTCAATGACACTTGCGATGAGGCAAATTCCTGCGGCATAGAGGATTTGCGCAATGATAAGGATTGTCATATGTGGGGGTAAGGCAGAGAAGATAAAATGCGCCGGTCATGATAACTCTTGCCATAACGGAATATTTGCGGCGATCTCTGTCTGAGAGAATAGCACAAGGAAAATCAAGAAGCAGAATGGTTAGGGAAAAGGCAATTTGAAGCAGTGCCAATTGTACTAGACTCACACCCATAGACATTTAAAAAAATCGCATGGTAGACACCGATCAGCATCCGCACTGCATTATAGGATCCATAGGTGAGAGCAAGGGTACGTGGTCTGTTCATTGTTTTTCATTCACTATATTGTGAAGAGTAGCAAATTCTTTCAGTTTTTGCTGTCGTTGGTAAAAAATATTTTGGGCTGGTCGCAAAAATCAGATTAATGTTAGGCGAGAAAAAGGGCGTTCTCCCACCTATATTGCTGTTTCATTGATGCCCCCTCTATTTATCAAATCAATTTTCTTTAAAACAGATACAAAAAATAGCTGTCTCTATCATTTTTAACTTATAGAGTCCATTTAAGTTTTATGCTCTTTCATTGGTATGGTAGAAAAGATATTAATTCAAAACAATATATTTTAGCTGTATTATTTATAAAAATAAATATAGTCTTTTCTTTAAAATATTTAATTCACATTTGTTTTACTACAAATAATTATAATGTATTAATATTTTATATTATTTATGTTTTTAATTTAATATTATTTCAATTTTTCATAAAAATATTTGCAATATAAACTTGATATTTTCTATAATTGTATTTTGAATTGTTTTTGATATTATAATAATAATTTACTTTATTTAATTATTATTATTTTTTTATTTAAGATCATTATTTTTTGGAACCAAGAATAGCTATATTTTATGCTTTGAAAAATAATGCGTGAAGGCAAAAAAACTTTTTCATGAATTTTTATTTGAATGATTGGTGAATTTAGTGTGTTTTAACACATCTTATGACAAGATAACGTTTGAATGCAAGTCTTTTAATTTTTGAGAAGGAAAAACTATTAATCAACAACCAATGTTGGCGGTTAAGTTGTTTTATGATGTTATAAAATTTCTTGACTTTACAGAGATATTCGAGACTCATTTGTGTTAAGTTTTAATGATTGTGATATGGTCAGGAAAAGACTTCAAAAGTTGTACTTTTTTCACAGTGTAAAGCGCTTGGATGTTTAGAGTGGCTGGAAAATATCTAAAGAAAAAGGGGCAATCTAAAATAAATTATAAAAGTCCTCTAGAAAATCCTATTTCCTCACTTTTATTTTAGTGTCTCACACCCTTTAAAACATTATTAAAAACAACTAGTTATATCGTGGTAAAAAGAGAATGGTGCCCAAAAGAGGACTCGAACCTCCACGCCTTGCGGCACAGGTACCTGAAACCTGCGCGTCTACCAATTCCGCCATCTGGGCTATAAAACTCGTCTAAGCTTATGAGGCAGCTCTGTCAATAAAATTTTCTAAAGTACCATAAAGATTGTTTTTCAATGTAGGACAAAGCATATCCATGCCTATTTGCGTTTTTTTAAGTGAGATCTCTCAACGTGCCAAAGCCCATTTCAAGATGCTGTCTGTGAATAACAGCAAATCCATTGTGTATCACCATCTTTATGGTTATGGATTCTATCATACTTTTTGCTAGCTCCCTCATGTTACAGCGGCTTTTGTCTTTAAAAGGTTCGGTTTATGAGAGGCATTTTTACTTCTTTCTTGAATGCTTTTTCCACACTCCATTCCGCTTGTAATGTACAAGCGAATGATTTTGATTAATTCAACATGGAAAAGATTTGAAATGAGAGAAGTTTGGGATATTTGGGTTTTCTCTTGTATTTATCAAAGGTGGCGTTGTCCTATACGACAAGAGATAAAATTGAAGAAAATCTTCAGGACAGAGCTAAGGCGTAGTCTATGAAGTTAAGTACATAAGTGCTGGGTAATGGAAATTACTCAAAAAAATCAATCTGATGACAGGTTCCTAGGAGGCAGTAAACTTTGTGTTTTAGGCTGAGGGAACGAGCAGAGAATTGATTCTTCAG
Source organism: Bartonella sp. ML70XJBT.G (assembly GCF_028618575.1). Taxonomy (GTDB): domain Bacteria; phylum Pseudomonadota; class Alphaproteobacteria; order Rhizobiales; family Rhizobiaceae; genus Bartonella. Next base: position 12,882 of record NZ_JAQITA010000016.1, read on the forward strand.
CTAAAATATCGGGTTGAACTTCTTATGATCACTACGATTTTTGGGATTCAAGGGGTAACGATTGTCTTTGAGGCGATTGTGGAGTCAGGATTAAATGTATAAACGATAGGAATGCCTGTTGCTAATTCTTGAGAAATAATCTCTTCACTGCTTAAACCTTCAAGTGCCATTATCAGAGCACGAAGAGAATTGCCGTGTGCTGCCACCAAAACAATTTGAGAACGTAAAATATGGGGTTGGATATGGTAGAGGTAATAGGGTAGAACGCGTGCAGCAGTATCGCGTAGGCTTTCTCCATTTGGGGGGGCAATCGTATAGGAGCGACGCCATATTTGTACTTGTTCTTCTCCCCATTGTTGGCGTACTTTATCTTTATTTAAACCAGCAAGATCACCATAATTGCGTTCATTTAAAGCGGGGTTTTGTATCAGCTCTAAATCTTCTTGTCCCATCTGTTTTAAGAGGTAGCGCGCTGTTTTTTGTGCTCGCTGTAGAGCGGATGTATAAGCAATATCAAATTTTAAACCAAGCTCTTTGAGTTTTTTTCCTGCTGTTATTGCTTCTGTACAGCCTTTTTCTGTTAAATCGGGGTCTTTCCAACCGGTAAAAAGATTTTTGAGATTCCATTCACTTTGGCCATGGCGGATAAGTACGAGTGTGCGTCCCATTATAAGTTTCCTGCGTTACATTGACGGTTTAAAATTCATCATTCAATCCTAAAACATCAAGCATTGAATAAAGACCATTTTTGGGGTTCTTCTTTGCCCATAAAGCTGCTTTTAGGGCACCATTGGCAAAAATAGAGCGTTCTTGTGCTGCATGTGAAAGAACAATACGTTCATTTGCACCAGCAAAAGTGACACTATGATCGCCAACAACAGTTCCACCTCGCGAACAGGCAAAGCCGATAGTGCCTTTTTCACGTTGACCGGTATGACCGCTGCGTCCGCTAACACTTACATTTTTGAGCATAACATTGCGACCGTCTGCTGCTGCTTGCCCAAGAAGAAGAGCTGTTCCAGAAGGAGCATCAACTTTGTTGGCGTGATGCATCTCATAAATTTCAATATCAAAATCATCCGCTTCTAATGCTTTAGCTGCTTTTTTTACAAGGTTTGCTAACAGATTGACTCCAAGACTCATATTCCCAGATTTGACAATAGTTGTCTCTTTTGCAAAATCTGCAATTTGTCCTTCTTCTGTTTTGTTAAATCCGGTTGTCCCGATAATATGCACAAGGCCTTTTTGGGCTGCATAGTTGGCATAAAGAACGCTAGCCTGTGGTTGAGAAAAATCTAAAATACCTTCCGTATTAGAAAAAGCACTTTCGATATCATCAGTGATGTGAATACCAAGAGCATTGGAACCAATCAATATACTGGCATCTTTATTTACCAAAGGTGATCCTGTGCGCACAAGCACTGCACAAAGCTCTACATCTTTTCTCTTTTGAATGGCGGCAATGAGCTCGCGTCCCATCCTTCCATTGGCACCAACAACTGTAAGGCGCATATTTTTCTCCTTATGACACTTTACCTCTTGTAGTATAGGCAAATTCTTGTCCTCTTTCCAACGGTTCTTTTTCTTTCTAGAGAGAAATTACGCTTCTTGAGCTTTATGAAAAGATTACTTGTTAAGAGAGTCGCATGATAAAAAAGTACTTTTCCTTTTATTATAGAGTGAATCATGTGGATGTTAAGCAATTGTTTATTTTATAATATCTTTGGCAAAGGACATGTGTCGATATTGTTATTTTATGCGCGTGCTTTCTGATACTACAACTCTTGCCTTTCAATATGGGAACTTAAACTCTTCTCTTAAATGATTTTATTCACACCTTCTTTTGTTTATGGTGTGTAAGATTTCTTTTTATCCATTAGCAAATAGAGCTTAAATGAGAGAATGTTTTGATTTTGAGCTTTCATGCAAGTTATCAAGGATAAGCATTTTTATATATTCATTTATCATTATACACTCTATAAAATAGTAGATTTTATTGATGTAGAGTTCTATGATCTTTGAGGTAGAAGAGTGTTTTCACTTGCTGGAAAAGTGCTTAGAAATCAAGGTCCGTATAATGAGGGCTTGCGACAATTCCTCTGATACGATCGGTCAAAAGAGAGCGAAAAGAAGGGCGCGATTTAATCCGCATATACCAATCTTTGGCAGCGGGGACTGGTTCCCAGTCAATTTCTCCTAGAAAATCAAGGACAGAAACAGCTGCTGCTGCTGCGAGATCTGCATAGGATAATTCAGAGCCAACCAACCAGTCGCGAGAAGCACAGAGCCAATTGAGATAGTTCATATGGGGTGGAATATTGGCACGTGCATTGCGTAAAATTTGAGAATTGGGGGCACCACCGCCAATGGCTAGGGGCATTTCACGTTTATAGATCCTTTCTCGTACAATATGGCGTGTCGCTTCCGTTTCAAATTTATTTAAAAACCAATCATTGAGACGACGGACTTCGGCACGACCTAAAGGATTTTCCGGAAAGAGTTTATTCTCTTGTCGTAAACTGCCATGCGTTTCATCTAAATATTCGTAGATAACAATGGCACCTGATAATGGAACTTCATGTTCATCAAGAAGAACGGGCACATGGCCTGCTGGATTGAGCGCAAGAAATTCGTGTCTTCTCGCCCATTCATGTTCTTCAATGAGTTGCGTGGTTACACCATATTCTCCAAGAATAAGGCGTATAAAACGAGAAGAAGAAGAAAGGGGAGAATGAAAAAGTGTCAGCATAATCTACGATATCAGATAGAGTTGATGAGAATTCTTTCAAGTAATAAGAATTTTTATAAAGGTGCTTTACTAGAAGTACAAGATTATTCGTAGAAGCTCGCAATTATGTTTAATAAATTTTTAAAAAACAGCAATATTTTCTATACTGTGATGGTTTGTAAAATGGCTGCACGTAATTCCTCCAAACCAAATGCTTTTTCTGAAGATGTTATAAGAAGTTCAGGGTAAGCTGCTGGGCGTTTGTGCAGCTTTGTTTTTGTGGTTATTGTTAGTTTTTCAAGGTCGCTTGATTTTATTTTGTCACTTTTTGTGAAAACAATTTGATAAGAAACAGCAGCTTTATCAAGAAGGTCTAGAACATCTGCATCATTCTTTTTGATGCCATGGCGTGAATCAATCAACAGATAAACGCGCTTTAGTGTTGTACGACCCCGTAAATAGCTAAAAATCAAATTTGTCCATGCATCAACCAAATTTTTAGGTGCTTCAGCAAAACCATACCCTGGCATATCAACCAATGCTAGAGGAGGGAGTTCCTCTCCTTGTCCACTGAAACCATCGGGCACAAAGTAATTGAGTTCTTGTGTACGTCCTGGTGTATTTGAGGTGCGGGCTAAACTTTTTTGTTGGACAAGTGCGTTGATTAAAGATGATTTTCCGACATTGGAGCGCCCTGCAAAGGCAATTTCGGGCGGTCCTTCGGGGGGAAGAAAGCTTATTGTTGGCACACCACGAATAAAAATCCAATTGCGAGAAAAAATTCCAGAAAGGGAAGAATCTCTTGTCATTCATGCACTTCTTTTTTGGGTGATTTTCTCCACATAGCTTTAAGATTATCAAAAAGCTCAATTTTGACTCCTTGGCGTTTCATCATGATACCTTGTTGAATTATTGACAATATATTATTCCATGCCCAATAGATAACAAGACCAACAGGGAAAGAGGCGAGCATAAAAGTAAAGATAACTGGCATCCATGCAAAGATTATTGCTTGTGTTTGATCTTGAGGAGATGGATTCATACGCATTTGTAAAAACATCGTTATTCCCATAATCAAAGGCCATGCACCAATCATAAGAAAGCTTGGAGTCGTGTAGGGCAAGAAGCCAAACAGATTAAAAACAGAAGTTGGATCGGGCGCTGCTAAATCTTTAATCCAACCAAAGAAAGGTGCATGCCGCATTTCGATGGTAATATACAGAACTTTATAGAGCGCAAAGAAGATTGGAAATTGAACCAACATTGGCCAACAGCCCGCAAGAGGATTAATTTTCTCAGTTTTATACAGCTCTATTATAGCTTGTTGCTGTTTGACTCGGTCATCTTGGTATTTTTCTTTTATTTCCAACAACATAGGTTGTATAAGCTTCATACGTGCCATAGATTTGTAAGACTTATTTGCAAGAGGGAAGAGAAGCGTTTTCAACAACACTGTGACAAGAAGAATGGCAATACCAAAATTGCCTGTTTGTTTATAAAGAATGTCAATGAGAGAAAACATTGGTTTGGTAATGAAATCAAACCAACCCCAATCGATTAAGAGCGCAAACTTTTTAATTTGTAAATCATTTTGATAATGATTAATGATTTCAACTTGTTTCGCACCAGCAAAAAGACGATTTGTAACGGTTTTTGTTTCATTGGGGGCAATCGTTAAAAGGGACCCTAGTAAGTCAGATTGATAATGTGTTTGTAAGCGGTCAAAATAAATAAAACGGCTTGTATATTCTTTATCTTGTGGTGGAATAACCGCTACAGCCCAATATTTATCGGTAATACCGATCCAACCTCCTGTCAATTTAGAGAAAGACACACTTTTTTGACCATTATGAGGATTTGGATCAAGCTCAGTCAAGGCTTTGTACTTTTCAGTTTTGAGTGTATCACCTGCAATAGCTATCATACCTTCATGCAGCAAATAGGTTGCATTTGTATGTTCTGGTGGAGCTGCACGTGCAACACGTGCATAGGATGAGAGATATATTGGTTTATCCCCTTCATTGCTGATAGAATCCTCAATGGTAAACATGTAATGATCATCAATAGAAATCATACGACGGAAGATTTGTCCCTGTCCATTATTATAAATTAAAGTAACAGGTGTTGAAGGGGTTAGGATCGTATTGTTGCCCTCTATTTGCCATTGTGTATCGGATTGTGGTAAGGCTCCTGCTGGCAAAGATGAACTGGTAAAACCAAATTCAGCAAGATAGGTCTTTGTGAATCCTTTGGGGTTTAGTAAAGCGATTTCTGGTGATTTCTTATCGACCGTTAGGCGATATTTTTTGAGAAGGAGATCATCAAATTGTGCACCAACAAGATTAATGGAGCCTTCAAGTTCGCTGGTTTTAATAGCAATACGGTTTGTTTTAGCCAACACATCATTGCGCAGTTCAGGAGTCATTGGCTGATCAATTGTGGGGGGCTGATCAATCATGGGGGAAGATTCATGCCTTGATGCAGGATCAGAAAAATTTGTAGTAGATGTAGAAAGCGCTGATTGTTGTTTTGACAACTGCTGGGCAATTATTTGTTGTTTTTGTAACTCAGCCTGTTTGGGAATAACATGAAGAAATTGCCATGCGATAAGCACTATGAAAGACAATCCAATGGCGATAAAGAAATTCCGGTTATATTCCATTCGTATATCCCTGTTGTCGTTGCTGATGTTGTGTTTTTGGTTGTATTCGTCGATTTAATTCACGGATCAAAGATGTAAAAGGCGCATGAAGTGCATCAGGACGTGCTATAATGACATAGTCTGTTCCTGCTTCCATGTTATTTGTTAAACCAACTCTGACAGCTTCACGCAAACGTCTTTTAATACGATTGCGTTTAACAGCATTGCCATTTTTGCGCGTAACTGTGAAACCTACACGCGCAACAAGAGGAGTTTTTGTTTCTGCTGCTTGTGTATGGGATTTCACTTCAAGCAAAAATAAAGGACCACGTCGTTTTTCTCCTGTGCGAGCAGCTAAAAAATCTGCTCTCTTACGAAGACGGCATGGATGTTTTTTCTTCATAAAAACGTTTCGCAATTTTACCAAATGCCTGCTTTTGCAGGCATCGGAGGTTCATAACGAAAATTCCACAACGGTTAAGATGATCAACAATATCTAATTGTTGTGAAAATTTAAATGGTTAAGCGGATAGACGCTTACGTCCACGAGCGCGCCTTGCAGCGATCACTTTACGGCCACCAGCTGTTGCCATACGTGCACGAAATCCATGGCGGCGTTTCCGGACAAGTTTAGATGGTTGATAAGTACGTTTCATTTATTTTAATACCGCGGAGTGCGGCCCTTCTTAATTTATGGCAATATTCTATGGCAACTATGCACTAGATGAATAATCTCATCTTCTCATATGATGTGCTTATCCATAAGGAAAAACATAAAAAAAGTCAATCTTAGATTATTTTTTCTCTCTTAAAAAAAATATCAAAACTCTATGGTGAATATGTATTTTGTTCATAATAGTTTCAAATTTAAGGGAAATAATGATTGCTTAGAGTACCTTAATTTCTAGTCCTTTTACATAAGTAAATACTGGTCAGAGGAGTAAGAGAGAATCGCGATTTGTTATGGTGTGATAGTCGTGAAGTGTGTTTGTTTTATAAAAAGTTTGCTTCGTTTGAGCTCTTAAAGGCGCTTGTAAAATTCTTGATGTGATTGTACGAAAAACAGATTCAATGGGATTTTATCTAAAATTTCACGTGTACATTTATGAGGATGGTTTTGCCTTTTGTAAGGAGATAAACTTCAAGATATAGTTTACAATTTTTAAAAGTGCAAAATTTCAAGTGATGAAGTGAGATGTGTTTTGGGTCTTTATTACTTATTCTTTGGCATTTATGAGAGAGAGGAAAGAGCGTGAATCCTATCACAAGTGAGGCGATCCGTAACGCATTATCTAAAATCAAAGTGCCGAATTCTGAAAGCAATATTGTTTCGCTTGGGCTTCTTTCAGAAATATTGATTGCTCATGGAAAAGTGTTTTTTTCTATTACAGTTCCAGATGGACGTGTACAAGAGTGGGAAATGTTGCGCCATGCTGCTGAAGACGTGGTGTGTGCTATGGAGGGAGTTGAATCTGTTGTTGTCACGCTTACGGCAGAAAAAAAACCGACGGACTCTTCTCAGATTCAGAAAGCTACAGTTTTTTCTGCAGCAAAACGCAGAGCAAGTGGATTGCCTGTAAAAATGCCAATAGATGGTGTGCAGCATGTAATTGCGGTGGCTTCTGGAAAGGGAGGGGTTGGCAAATCGACAATGGCGATCAATATTGCTTTAGCTTTACAAGATTCTGGTTTTAAAACCGGTTTAATGGATGCGGATATTTATGGTCCATCGTTACCACGTTTGACAGGGCTGGTTAACCAAAAACCACAACTTGTTGATGGGAAAAAGCTTCAACCTCTTGAAAAATTTGGTCTTAAATTGATGTCGATGGGATTTTTGGTTGAGGAGGAAAAACCGGTGGTATGGCGTGGTCCCATGGTTATGGCGGCGGTGACGCAATTGCTTAGAGATGTTTTATGGGGGCCTTTGGATGTGTTGGTGGTTGATATGCCGCCAGGTACAGGAGATGCACAATTGACACTTGCTCAACAAGTGCAGTTGACGGGGGCGTTGATTGTTTCTACTCCGCAGGATCTGGCCTTGGTTGATGCGCGGAAAGCGATAGAAATGTTCATGAAAGTCAATGTTCCTATTTTAGGGCTCATTGAGAATATGAGTTATTTTATTGCTCCTGATACGGGAATACGCTACGATATTTTTGGTTATGGTGGTACGCAGGCAGAAGCAAAGCACCGAGGGGTCCCTTTCTTAGCTGAAGTACCGCTTGATGCGGCTTTACGATCTTCTTCCGATGATGGCGTGCCAATCTTTGTTGCTAAACCCGATGAGAAACATGCTGCGCTTTATCGTGCAATTGTGGAGCAAATAAAAAACAAATTTTCTTAGATTCATTAACAAACCATAATTTAAAACAGAAGGGCTATTTGTATGGAAATGAGAGTACATAAACGTTTCCTTGTTATATGAAGATTTTCCAGATGGTAAGCAAACAAACTGAGTGTAGGATGGATAATTATGTTTGTTTTTATAAGACTCTACCCATTGATTTTTACGGATGAAATGAAATTGGTTAAAGATTTTTAGTTCAGATATAAAAAGTGTTTTTCAATATGAAATTACTGGATATTCATTACGCCACACGCCACACGCCACACGCCACACGCCACACGCCGTTGCAAAAGCTAGGGGGAATATTACAAAATGAGATGGTGTGATATGGTCATCTTTGTCCGAAATGATGGAAGGACTGCGGCTAGGGGGGGATGTATGTTTACTTGGGGAAACGTTTTAACAGCGATGAATAGGGTTCTCTCGAAAAAAAAGCGGGTGAAGGCATTTGGAAAGCTTTATTAGGGGAGGTCGGTATTTAATGTGGAAATCACTGAAATTATTTTCTTGAGTTCTTGAAATAGAGGTTTCGCATAAAAAATATTGAAGTTGATGTGGTATTGTGAGAATTGAGAATCTGTTTTACTGCGAGTGATTATGGTAAGCAAGACGTATTATAACCCTCAACAAAAGTATAAATATTGGAAAAAGAAATCTTATTATAGCACAAGTGGTTATTGGAATGGTTAGTTTGGCAATAGCAAAAATTGGCCGAAATAGATGATAGAGAAGAAAGTTTTTGCTAAGAGCAGATGGAGGGGGGATTATTTGATTATGAAAGAAGGGCATGGGTGAAAAGGCATATTTTATCGGTGGGCATGCTTATTCTGTGCCTGTTATAGAACCAGCACTCTATCTTGTGGCAACGCCTATTGGAAATCTTGCCGATATCACTCTTCGTGCTTTGCAAGTGCTTGCAGGAGTTGATATTCTCGCCTGTGAGGATACGCGAGTGACACGTGTTTTGTTGGAACGCTACGGTATTGAGAAAAAACCCGTTCTTTATCATGAATATAATGCACAAAAGGCAGGACCGAAGTTACTGAAAGCTTTAGCAGAGAATAAAAGCGTGGCGCTTGTGTCAGATGCTGGGACACCGCTGATTTCTGATCCGGGATTTCGATTGGTGGAAGAAGCGCGCAAAGCGGGACATAAAACTGTTCCAATCCCTGGGCCATCAGCTCTTTTAGCTGCTCTTGTTGCAACGGGGCTTCCCACCGATAGTTTTTTCTTTGCAGGTTTTTTGAGTGCACGAAAGACACAACGCCAAAAGCGCTTGGAACAATTAAAAACTCTTCCAGCAACGTTGGTTTTTTATGAATCGCCCCATCGTCTTGTTAATACTTTACAGGATATGGTTGCTTTTTTTTCGGCGGATCGTCCTGCGGCAATCTGTCGTGAATTAACAAAAAAATTTGAAACGGTGGATGTCTCTAATTTAGGAAATTTGTTGGAAAATTACAGCAAACAGGCGCATATTCGTGGAGAAATTGTTGTGCTTGTTGGGCAGGCAGTTTCTTCTTTGCAAGTGATGAGTGATCAAGAAGTTGATGCACTGTTGTTAGAATTGTCTGGTGCGCATTCTGCAGCTCAGGCGGCTGCTTTGGTGGCAAAGAAAACGGGCTTAAAAAAACAAGAACTGTTTCAGCGGTTCAATTTTTTAAAAGACATGTAATATAATGGGGAAAATGATACAAAAAGAACGCAGGCAGAAGTCTTTCTATCGAGGTATTCGTGCAGAAAAATGGGCTGCTTGGTGGTTGCGACTGAAAGGCTTTCATATAACTGAAATGCGTTTTAAAACAAAATGTGGTGAAATCGACTTAATTGCACGGCGTGGAAATCTTGTGCTCATTGTTGAGGTCAAGGCACGTCCAACATTGGCTGAAGCAATGGTTGCGGTTTCTCGGGTGAGTGAAAGGCGCATTGAGGCAGCTGCCGACATTTGGTTGGCACGGCAAAAAGATCGCGCTCTTTTGTGTATACGCTTTGATCTGATTGCAATTTTACCGTGGCGTTGGCCGCAGCATATTCCGGCATTTTTTACATCTGATAAATAAGAGTTTCTATATCATTTGAACCATGGTAAGTGAAAAAGATTCCATTTTTATATACAGATGCGTTAGATAAGATGCATCATATTTGAGCGCTATAAGGAGCAAAATATGGATGATTATGAAAAATTTGCAACGGGTTTGTTGATTGTTTTTGGGGCGCTGATTATAGGTGGTTTAATGGCAGTCCATATTATGCTGATGAATAAGCCAGGTTTTTTGTTTGCTTTAGCGGCTGCTATTGTTGGTTGGTTTTCTGCTTTTGCTGTTCTTTTTGATAAGCCAAAAGTCTATTTGGTATTGATCATTCTTGCTATGCTTTGTGTTGCATCTTCAATTAGTGTTTATGTGAGTTAGAATGTTAAAGCTTTGGCTTTAGTTTTCTTTGAAATGATGCGTGTGAGGAATAGAAATGAAAATTGGCTTTCTTGGAACAGGTAAAATTAGTGCTTCCATGGTCGATGGTTTAATGATGAGCGCTTTTGACGTTTCTTCTGTTATCCTTTCTCCTCGCAATGCAAAAATGGCAGAGCGCCTTTCATGTCATTATGATAAAGTTATGATTGCTGAAAACAATCAAGCATTGCTGGATGTTAGTGATTGTGTTTTTCTTTGTCTTCCTAACCAAATTGCAGAAGAGGTTTTGCGTTCTCTTCGTTTTCGTCCCGAACAGCTTGTGGTTTCTGTGCTGGCCATGGCAAAAGCAGCAGATGTTGAGGCATGGATCAATCATAAGGTTTATCGTGCTGTTCCACTACCATTTGTGGCAGAATGTAAAAATTTGACACCAATTTATCCTGATCATCCATTTTTACGAAGTTTATTTGATTCCTTGGGTGGCACATTGGTTTTGGATGCGGAAGAGCAATTTAATCTTTTCATGACGGCGGGTTCACTGATGGGGGTATATTTTAATTTTATAGAAACAGCACATCAATGGTTTGTGACACAGGGGTTAAAGAACCAGCAGTCAGCAGATTTTCTTGTTATGATGTTTGGAAACTTAACCGATGAAATGCGCAAAATTATGGCTCAAGACTGTTTTTCATCTGTTGATTTTGCGCTGCTTGAGAAAGAGTTTTCAACAAAGGGGGGAACAAATGAACTTTTGTCAAACTGTTTTTCGCGCCAAGGAGGAAAAAATGCTTTAATCACGGCTCTTGAGATCACTTTGCAAAAAATAAATGATCCCTTTATGCATTAGAAGGAAGCATCAAGATTTTTATGATCTCATAAGAGTGGTGTGTTTTTTTATTTTCACGGACGTGGTTCTATAGAATCAGCTTTTCTATATTTAAAGACAAGCAGATTGATGTTGAGGATTTTTTTTACAGATATAAATTGCTTTATGCAAGGTCATTTATTATTTGCACTTTGCATAGCAAAACCGAAGACAAAAGCTTCTTTTTTCTTATCTTGGAAGCAAAAAATCTTTTCTTATAGATTACAAGAGGAATGAATGGGTGGATAAAACCGTTTAAGAAGGAGAAAAATATGCTTCTTGTAATGCCCTCAAACACAAAGGGTCGATGTGACATTCTGATTTGTTAACGTATCATGATGCTTGCTTGTATTTTCATAAAGCTTTCGTTCTATTTTCATGGCGAGCACTGTGAGATGGGCTTGGAATTTTGTTGGGATTGTTTGTTAAAACAGCTCTATGAATCAGTGTTGTAGGGGGAGGGAAGAAGACGAGAAACGCAAAAGCGTTAAGTATTCATCTCCTTAAAAGATTTTGTTGTGGATGCGTTTGAAGATCGTGAAGCTTAAACTAAAAGATATTGAAGAGCAGCTCTGCTTTGCCTTTTTTCAGCCAGAAGGATCAAAATATTTTAGTTGTTTTTGTTCTTTATAAATAAACAGTGTTTAGTGAGAATATGTTATTTTTTGATGAGAACAATGATGGGGTCGTGAAAATATTCTGGTATGGGAGTATTGATAGAACAGATTGCACATTGTGAAAGAACGCATGCGTGAAAGCTATTGGGTGGGTTTTTAAGAGAAAGCGCTTTTATTGACGAGATTTATAGATTTTCCTCTTAGGAGAATGAACAATGATTCCATAGTGAGATAAAGTGGTTCCTTATGACCTTGTGAATGGGACTAATTGCTATTTTGATTGGGATCTTTCATATCGCAGGTTTTGCAATGTATGCAGTTTGAAGCATTGATAACATAAGACTAGCAATCATTAAACTCTAGCTATTCGTAACAGCAGCAGGGCGATAGCGGCTAGAAGGTCCTCTATAGATTGCCTATTCGGAGTCTTTTTGTTTTTCTCATGAGGCTATTTTTAAATGGCAAGGCTGGTTTTCTTCATGGTGCGTATGAGAGAAACGTAATATTGGAAAGTTGGCTTTGAGAAGGATGAACAGTGATTACATATTGAGATAAAGTGGTCCTTCATTGCCTTGCGGACAGGTCCAATTGATATTTTGATTAGGATCTTTAATATCGCAGGTTTTGCAATGTATGCAGTTTGAAGCATTGATAACATAGGTGGGGGAATCATTATACTCTAGCCATTCGTAAACAGCAGCAGGGCAATAGCGGCTAGAAGGTCCTCCATAGACCGCATATTCGGAGTCTTTTTGTTTTTCTAATGAGGCTATTTTTAAATGGCAAGGCTGGTTTTCTTCATGGTGCGTATTCGAAAGTGCGATACTGGAGAGACGATCAAAGGTTACAACCCCATCTGGTTTTGGATAAGCAATGGGTTGAAAATTTGAGGCTGGCTCAAGACATGCATAATCTGCTTTTCCATGGGAGAGCGTTTTAAATAAGGAAAACCCAAACAGCTGTTGCCACCATATATCAAAGCCGGCAATTTTGATGCCATATTTTGTGCCGTATTTTGCCCAGAGTGGTTTGGCATTGCGTACTTTATAAAGATCTTTTCCAATGGGACTTTTGCGCCAATCTTCTTCGATTTCTTTGACTTCATCATGGGCGCGGCCTTGTGCGAGGGCTATCGCGATTTTATCGGCTGCTAATATGCCAGATAAGATGGCATTGTGTGATCCTTTGATGCGAGGGACATTGACAAAACCAGCAGCACAGCCAATAAGTGCTCCACCTAGAAAGGTCAGTTTGGGTACAGATTGCCAACCACCTTCGCTGATGACGCGTGCTCCATAGGAAAGGCGTTTTGCACTTTTGAAAATTTCATAGAGTTTGGGATGTGTTTTGAAACGTTGAAATTCTTCGAAGGGAGAGAGATAAGGATTTTTATAATCTAAGTGCACAACAAAACCGACAGAAATTAAATTGTTTTCTTGGTGGTAAAGAAAACCACCACCACCAGTGTCATTGTCTAAGGGCCAGCCGGAAAAATGCTGCACTAAACCAGGCTTATGTTTTTGGGGATCAACTTCCCAAAGCTCTTTGAGACCGAGACCAAACTTTTGTGGTTCACGGTTTTTACTCAGATCAAATTTCTGTATCAGTTGTTTTGCAAGGGAACCACGTGCCCCTTCTGCAATCAGAGTATATTTTGCTAATAAAGCCATACCAGGCATATAATTTTCCCCAGGAGTTCCGTCTTTATTCAGTCCCATATCCCCTGTAAGAACACCAATGATGGCTCCATTATCGTTCTCTATGGTTTGTGATACGGCAAAACCAGGATAGATTTCAACACCAAGCGTTTCGGCTTTCTTGCTTAGCCAACGGCAAACACTCCCAAGTGAAACAATGTAACACCCATCATTTGATAAGATTTTAGGGAGAAAAATATTGGGAAATAATGTAGCGTGTGTTGGCTTTAGAAAAAAAAACTGATCACTGGTAACAGGCGTTTTAAAGGGATGATCGTGTTCATTTCTCCATTCTGGTAAGAGCCTATCAATGCCGATGGGGTCAACAACTGCTCCAGAGAGAATATGTGCACCAACTTCTGTACCTTTTTCAACGATTGTCACAGAAAGTTCGGGGTTGATCTGTTTTAGACGAATTGCGGCAGAAAGTCCTGCTGGTCCTGCTCCAACAATCACTATGTCAAATTCCATACTTTCACGTTGATGATGCAAAGGCACATTCATGGCTTATAAAGCTTTCTTCCGTTTTGGCATAATTTGGTGAAGATTAGCTGCAGATATTGGGCAGTTTTTATGGAGAGAAGTTCTGCTTGTTCTGCTTCAACAATCACACTGTCAACTTCCATACTTTCACGTTGATGATGCAAAGGTACATTCATGGCTTATAAAGCTTTCTCCAACTCTGGAATAATTTGGTGAAGATCACCGACAAGGGCATAATCAGCAATTTGCATGATGGGAGCTTCTGCATCTTTATTAATGGCAACAATAATTTGCGCATCCATTATACCGGCTAAATGCTGGATTGCACCGGAAATGCCAACGGCTATATAGAGTTCAGGAGCAACGACTTTTCCGGTTTGTCCAATTTGCCAATCATTAGGAGCATAGCCAGCGTCAACTGCTGCGCGGCTAGCTCCTAAGGCCGCTTCTAGTTTATTTGCAAGGGGGAGAAGGAGTGCCATAAATTGTTCTTGTGAACCAAGTCCACGCCCACCTGATATAATAACACGTGCTGAGGTAAGATCAGGGCGGTCACTTTTATTGGTTTCTGCTTCTATAAAAGAAGAAAGGTTGGGATTGGGGGCTGGTATTATTGTCTTAATGGGAGCAGTGTTATTGTGGAAGGGGGTTGGTGGGAAAGAAGCTGTACGAACGGTTATAACCTTTTGATGATCATTGGTGCGTACAGTTTCAAGTGCATTTCCTGCATAAATGGGGCGTTTGAAGGTATCAGGTGCAAGAACCGCAATAATGTCTGAAATTTGCATAACATCAAGAAGAGCAGCCACACGCGGCATGACATTTTTGCCGGTGCTGGTAGAGGCAGCCATGATTACATCATAGTCCTTCGCATATTTGACAATGGTATTTGCTATAGGTTCAGCGAGTTGATGGGCTAAATAATCAGCTTCAGAAACAAGAATTTGCCGTACACCAGCAAGTTTAGCACTGTTTTCGGCTGTAACTTGGACCTTTGTTCCACAAACCAAAATATCAATATCATCGCTCATTGCGCGCGCGGCGGTGAGCGCTTTTGCGGTTTCCTCTGTATTTTGTTCGGCTAATAAAAGAATTGCCATAAGTTTTTGCCCTTTTATACAATGTGTTTTTTAATCTATTGGTTATAGACTATTAAATGCGATTTGTTTGTTTTAGTGCATTGACTAGCTCTGTTACGTTAGCCACTTTAATACCAGATTGGCGCGGTTTTGGCTCTTCAACGCTTAGGACTGTTAAGCGCGCTTGCGTATCTATGCCAAGCTCAGAAAGCATTTTTTTTTCAATGTTTTTCTTTTTTGCTTTCATGATATTGGGCAGCGAAGTATAACGCGGTTCGTTTAAGCGTAAATCAGCAGTCATGACCATGGGGAGGGGTAGGGAAAGAGTTTGCGTACCATCGTCTACCTCACGGATAACAGTTGCGTATCCATTTTCTAGGTTTAGGCTTGAGGTAAAAGTTGCTTGTCCCCAACCAAGAAGAGCTGCTAGCATTTGTCCAGTTTGATTGCTGTCATCATCAATAGCTTGTTTCCCCAAAAAGACCATATCTGGTTTCTCTTCATCAACAATGACCTTGAGAATCTTAGCAATTGCTAAGGGTTCAAGAGTTTGTTCTGTCGTTATAAGCAGTGCGCGGTCAGCGCCCATGGCAAGTCCTGTGCGTAAAGTTTCTTGTGCTGCTTCTGGTCCAATTGAAACAAGAACAATTTCTGAAATTTTTCCAGATTCTTTCTGCCGGATTGCTTCTTCTACAGCAATTTCGTCAAAAGGGTTCATAGACATCTTGACATGGGACAGATCAACGCCTGTACCATCGGGTTTGACGCGTATCTTGATGTTATAATCCACAACACGTTTGACAGCGACAATTATCTTCATAATAATCCTCTTCATTTGTATGAGCACGAGTTTATAGTAATAATGGTAAGAAACCAAATTATTTAGAACGAAATCTCCTTATATTTTTTCTCATTATAGACGCTTGCTTGAGTCGGCTTATGTCTTTTATCACTGTTGTTCATCTCTTTTTTATGCGTTTTCATAATTGCCCTCTTCATTTGAATAAAAAGTAAAAACAATGCGCATTTATTTCAAGAAAATGCCTTCATGATGGTTTTGAAACAGTTGTAAGAGAACTTAAAATAAAAGGAATACAGAAGAGTAAATGGTCTTAGAATAACAAAATGAAAATATCCTTTTTTCGTTCCGTATGGTGATTTATCATGGAAGAATATTTTGTCTGTTTAAATCGTGAGAACAGGAAAATCAAAGATACTCATTGAGATGTTTTTGTAAATTCTTAAAGCTCTATTTACTAAAATAGAACATACTGTCTTCTGATTTGTGCAATTCTGCAAAAAATGAATAAAGCGTAGCGTTTATAGACACAATGAGGGGTAGCGTATTTTGAATACGAAAAGTCAAACTATAAAGCAGGTTAAGCAAGACAGTCCTTCTTCGTTTGTTGTTGAGCAAAAAGAGAAGATGGACACGTCTGCTGAAGTAACAATGTCCGATATTGCAAAAAAATTACGCTCTGTTTATGCACAAATGCAAATAAAAAATGTTCCTCGTCCTGTAACAGCACAAAGTTTTGTGGAAGAGAGTTTAAAATCTTACTTGGATGATATTAGTCGGGCAATTTTGGCTGAGCACTATATTCGCCGCCAAAAAGAAAAAAAGCTTTTTGAGTATTTAGAGCAAATTAAAACACTTGTTCAGAGTTTGCAGAAAGAAAAGAATAGCGTAGAAGAAGCAATGGCGACACGGCGGATAGCGCGTTCAAAATCACTTGATTCTGTTGTGCAAAAGCTTGCTAATATGGCTGGAGAGGGGGACAAAGAACGCTCGTTGCTCCAAGAGACACCAAGCGGTTCAAAACAAAACAGTATAACTGCAAGCCAAACAAATTTTGAAAATGTGTTACAACAAGGGAATAAAAACGCTTTGCCAAATGACACTATAACTCCTTTTTCAAAAGAGGTTGAAGAGCTTGTAGGGCATTCTACCGGAGAAGAAAGGACCTCTGATGTTCAAGCATCGGATCTTTGTATTGAGGATGGTTGTACGCATTCCTTAAATCTGAACCTTCAGAAAACTTTCTTTTCTTCTCTTAAAAGTTTTTTTTGGTGTTTTTTAATCATTGCATTTATGACAGCGATAACGTTATGTTTTTATGGATTTTTAAAAGGAACTGTTTCTTTTCATTTTGATTAGGTCAAGTGCTATGAGATATGTTGCGCATTCGTGATTTTCTGAAGGTTTGTTGTAGCATTGAAAATTGTCCTTTTAAATATGCGATAAAAACGAGTGGAGAAGAGGCTTATTGGAGAGGAGCTCTCGAATTATCTTGAAGGTTTTGTAAGTGAGTATTTATTTACCAATTGCTGAAATGTCACTCAACATGCTGATCTTGATTGGTATGGGAGTCGTTGCTGGTTTTTTTTCAGGTCTTTTTGGCATTGGTGGTGGTTTTCTTATCACGCCTCTATTAATTTTTTATAATGTCCCTCCTGCTATTGCTGTTGGAACAGGTGCTAATCAGATGATTGCATCATCGGTGACGGGAGCAATTACACATTTTAGAAGACGTACTCTTGATATCAAACTTGGTATTCTTTTAGCAATTGGTGGGGGCGTTGGTTCTGTCATTGGGATTCAGATTTTTTCTGTTTTGAAAAAATTGGGACAATTAGATTTGATGATTTCACTTCTTTATGTGGTTCTTCTTGGCAGTATTGGAAGTTTGATGATTATTGAAAGCTGGCGCGATATGGTGCGTCGGCGTCAGGAACAAAAAATCCATGTTCGTCTTGCTGGTAGACATAATTGGATCCATCGATTGCCATTAAAAATGCGTTTTCGCACATCTATGATTTATGTGAGCATTATTCCAGTTTTAGCGATTGGTCTCATTGTTGGGTTGTTGTCTTCTATTATGGGAATTGGTGGCGGATTCTTTATGATACCGGCATTGATTTACCTTCTGCGCGTTCCAACCAGTGTGGTGATTGGAACGTCACTTTTTCAGATTACATTTGTATCTTCTTTTACCACAGTTTTGCAAAGTGTAACTAATCAGTCCGTTGATATCGTGTTAGCTTTTTTGTTGATGCTTGGCGGTAGTATTGGAGCGCAATATGGAACACGGGTTGGACGAAAGTTAAAAGCTGAACAGTTGCGTATGGCTCTTGCATTTTTGGTGTTGATTGTATGTATGCGTCTTGCATTTCAATTATTTATACGCCCTGATAATCTTTTCTCTCTGGATATTCTGATGAGATAAAAATGGGTAGATTCTTTTCTTTATGCATCATTACAGGTTGTTTTTGTGTTGTTTCTTTTTCTGCTTGGGCACATATTGGCGCAAAAGCTGCATTTATTGATCCCGTTGATCATGAAACTATCCAAGTTATTGTAACAACAAATAGGATTACAGTTGATGCACATTTCGATGGTCGTGATCTGTATATTGCTGGTGTTTTGGAAAATATCGATCCTTTATATTCTCGACAAAATCCTTATGATATTATTGTGAGCTTAGAGGGACCCGCTCGACCAATGGTGATGCGAGAAAAGAAACGTAATGCTGGTGTTTGGGTTAATGCAGATTCCCTTATTTTTAAAAATGTTCCTCTCTTTTATTCTATGGTCACAACGCGCGAGATTGATGATATTACAAGCGCTGAAGACTATAAACGTTTAGGGCTTGGATTATCCTCTTTATACCTGCCAACGGATGAACAAGATCAAAAGAAAATACAAATTTTTCGTGATGAGCTTATAAAATTACAAAAAGCCAAAAATCTTTATTATGAGGAAGAGGGCGGTGTTCATTTTGGTTCTGGTGCACTTTTTACAGCACATTTTCGTTTGCCAGCCAATACGCCTGTTGGACATTATCAGGTTCGTGCTTATCTTTTTCGTAATGGGCAATTTATTGACAGTACAACGACAACCCTTGAAATCGTTAAAGCACAAATCACTTATACAATTTTTCATGTAGCGCATAAGCATAGCTTGCTCTATGGTATGGTTGCTGTGATTGTGGCTATTAGTACAGGCTGTTTATGTCGCTTGATTTTCCGAAAAGATTAGCGAAGAAAAGATTCAGATCTTTATTTTTTGTCAAGGATGCGTAAAATGAGAAAAATAGGCACAACAATGATGGCTCCCATCATGGTTAGATGAGAAAGATTTGTAAGGGTTATAAAGCCTGTTTCCCAGAGAGTTTTAAAAAACTTTATTATTTTCTGTATGAGACTCTCAGGTGTCCAGCCAATGAAATTCATGATAATGCCAGCGAGGAAAGAAAGGATGAGCAATTTTAGAACAACACGCCCTAATCTCCCTCCAAGAAATCTATGAAGAGAATTGGCCCACTTTTGCTTTTTGTTCATTTTTTATACTTTCAAATATATTACTCTTTTGTTGCATAATATAATGGTGTTGTCATTACAAAGAAGAAATAACGTTTTTTTTATTATTTTTCCTTACTTCTCTTTCAAGTTTACCACCTTGTAAGACGGGTGTAACTTTTGTGCTGGTTTCTGAAACACGTTCGTGTTCTGTTGGCATTTTTCGAGATGTCTTCATAGTATTCCTTTCGTTCATTTCGTAGATATTCTTTAGTTTCTCATGAATTTATGGGAAAATGTCATAATGTTTCGACGTTTTGCATGAGGATGAAAAATTTTCAGTACGCCGAAGATTTCATAACAGTTCAATATGTTGTGTATAGAATGTCATTTCAAGACATCCTATTCCAAAGAGAGATTATTCATCTCGACAAGACTTATATATATAGGTATTGTATCTAAGTATTTCAATTTTTGTGAAAAAATAGTCATTTGTTTATTAGAAAGATCAGCGCAACAAAAAATGATATCCTAAGCGGAGAGAAATTCAGTGTTTTGAAAGGAGGGGGCTTTAGAGTGTATTGTTGAAGGAAAAGTTGATTATATGCAGGGGGGCAGCTGAATGATAGGTCACTTTGGTTTCATACTTTAAATTACATCGTTTTTTCTTAAAGGAAGATAAGGATTGAGAGTGTTCTTTTGTGGGATTGCATGGAAAAACTCCAATTTTTTCTTGAAGAAGGATGAAAGGAAATGCTGTTAGCACTCAGTTATTTAGGATTTTCAAGAAACTGATTTGTTATTGAAGCTTTTAAAGCGACAGAAGGTCGTAGGTTGGTGACTCTTTTTAGAAAATCGCAAGAAAAAGTTTGAAGAAAAAAACTTGTTTGATGCAGAAAATAAGAAATCTTTGTCTTATATACTATCGAATGATAGATGTGATGATATCAGCAACAAGAGTATCTTGTGGTGTTGCTCATTGCATAGGGGTGGTTGTTTTCTGGTGCATATTTTTCTTTAGCCCATTCGTATCAGGGAGGGGCACGAAATGGCTGTTATTGGAGGTTTTATATCTCTAAGGGGGTGTGTTTTCTCGGTCTGATTTTTTTATTTTTGCGCATTATTGTTGCATGGAAAATTTATACATCAATTTTAAAAGGAAAAATCTATGAGTTTGAAAAGAAAGATATTAAAGGGGAGCAGTTCTTTTATTTCTACTGTTCTTGCAGTGGGGATGTTTGTGCAACAAGTGTCAGCAAAGACACCTGCTGATACTCTCGTGATGGCTTTGAATATTGATTCAATTGAGACCTTTGATCCTGCACAGATCAATGAACGTTATGGAAATGAAATTGTTGCTAATATTTGTGATAATTTAATCGATTCAGCTACAGATGATTCCGCTAAAATAGTTCCTGCTTTGGCCAAGAGTTGGGATGTTTCAAATGATGGCGGGGGTACGGTCATTACTTTTCATTTGCGTGATGATTTGAAGTTTAATGATGGTCGGCCTGCTGGTGCTCATGATCTGGTTTGGGGCATGAAGCGGGTTGTTAAATTAAAATTGTCTGCAGCGGCAACATTTAATGAATATGGTATTACAGAACAAAATATTGATTCTACTCTTCAAGCCCCTGATGAAAAAACGGTGGTGATGAAATTTGATAAACCTTATCCAGCAGAGATTATTCTTGGTCATATTCTTACTGTTCGCATTGCTGCTCTTCTTGATCGTGAGACAATTATGAAACACGAACAAGATGGTGATATGGGAAATCGCTATTTGGCAAGCCATGCTGCTTGTGTTGGCCCTTATCAGTTAGAGAGTTGGCGTTCTGGGGAAGCGATTTTGTTACGTGCCAGTTCCCATTATTGGGGAGAGGCACCTAAATTGAAGAAGATTCTCATTCGTCATATTGGTGAGCCTGGAACACAGCGTTTATTGTTGGAAAAACACGATATTGATGTGGCACGTAATTTAATGCCAGAGGATGTAGCAGATATCCAAGCAACAACAGATATTAAGATTGAGAAAAGATTGACTCCATCCGTGATTATGTGGGGATTTAACACGACAAATCCTATTTTTGCCAATGAAAAAGTGCGTTTGGCAATGCGCTATCTTATTGATTATGAAACACTTGGAAAGACTCTTCTTAAAGATGTTGGTATTCCACGGGCTAGCTTTATTCCCATTGGTAATCTTGGTGCTTTGGATGAAAAAGAAGGGCAACCTTTTAAACTTGACCTTCAAAAAGCCAAGCAGCTTTTGACAGAGGCAGGTTATCCGGATGGTTTTGAGGCCAATATTTATGCCGGAAAATCTCCTTATCCTTTTGCTTTGCCCATTGCTCAGTCTATTCAGGACAATGCAAAAAAGATAGGCGTGCACTTTAAGATTGAAAATTTTGTAGGGACGCAGTTGTTTTCAAAACTTTATGCACGTGGCTTTGATACAATTTTTATGGGATGGAATAACGATTCTGCAGATCCTTATACGATGGCTTCACGTCTTGTTTACAATCCTGATAATCGATTTGAGGCTAAGAACACAGGCTATGTTAGTTGGTGTCATGGGTATTTGGATGAAGAGATGAATAAAAAGGTGAGGGATGCATTGTTTCAGAAAGATCCACAGAAACGGGCGCAGATGTATGCTGATTTGCAGCGTGATTTTATGCAAAAAGGTCCCTATGCTTTTATCTATCAAACATATAACATTGTCGCTATGACACCTGATGTGAAAAAATGGGTTTGGAATAGTGCGCCACGTATTTTTTATAGTGCTATTGAAAAATAAGCGTGTCTTAGAATATTGTGAACTTTAAAAATGTGATCATGATAGCTTCGACGTTTTGCGTTTGGTTGAAAACCTCTGCAATATGTCGAAGTTTATCGGTAGAGAAGTGATATACTAGCGAGAGAAAGGGATTTTAAGGTACTCCATGGCATAAAGAGATTATTCATCTCGACAAATCAAACGCACATAGGTATTATAATTGAATATTTCAATCTTATTTGAAAAAATAATTATTTGTTGATGGCAAGAGAAACGTAACCAAACAGGCACAATAAGCGGTGCAAAATTTGGTGTTTTTGAAAGAGTGGGGGGTTAGAATGTGTTGTCGAAGAAAAATTTGATTGTATGCAGGGGCGTGGGGGAATGTCAGGTCACTGTGGGTTTCATGCTTAAAATTATACCCTCTTTCCTTAAAAGAAGATAAGGTGCTGAGACTGTTTTTTGGGGGGATTTATAGAAAATCTTAGATTTCCCTTAATGAAAGAGAGAAGGAAGCGCTATAAGCACTCAGTTATTTAGAATTTGTAGAATAGCAATTTGTTATTGAGGTTTTTTAAATCAACTGAAGATGGCGCGGTGGTGACTCTTTTCAGAAAAAAGCAGGAAGACGTTTGAAAAAGAAAGCCTGTTTGATGAAGTAAACAAGAAATCTTTGCTTGATATACTTTGAATTACAGATGTTGTGATATCAGTAATAGATCTTGTTACTTGTGGTGTTACTCATCGCATAGGGGTGATTTTTTTCCATTGTATATTTTGTTTTAGCCTGTCTGTGTTCAGGAGGGGTTGAGTGGTTACCGCTGTTGAGAGTTTTGATGCTTTTTCTCTAGGGGGGTATTCCAAAAACTGATCTTTTTATTTTTGCGTGTTGTTATCGCATGGGACGTTTGTACAATAAATTTTAAAAGGAAAAGGCTATGAATAGAAAAAGAAAAATATTGAAAGGCAGCACTTCTTTTGTTTCTGCTGTTCTTGCATTGGGGATGTTCGTACAACACGTTTCAGCAAAAACACCTGTCGATACCCTCGTGATGGCTTGGAATATTGATGGTATCAGTACGTTTGATCCTGCGCAGATCAACAACGTTTATGGAACTGAAATAGTTCTCAATGTTTGTGACAATTTGGTTGATACTGTTAGAGATGATCCAACAAAAGTCATTTCTTCTTTGGCAACACACTGGGATGTTTCAGGCGGTGATCAGAGTACAGTGCTTACTTTTCATTTGCATGATGGTTTGAAGTTTAATGATGGTCGGCCTGCGAGTGCTCGTGATCTTGTTTGGAGTATGAAGCGGATTATTAAGTTGAAGATGGCTAGAACAGAGCTTTTTCATGAATATGGTATTACAGAACAGAACATGGATTCTGCTCTTCAAGCACCAGATGAGAAAACAGTGGTGATGAAATTTGATAAGCCTTATCCTGTAGAACTTCTCCTTAATAATTTTATTGCGAGTTACGCTACTGCGTTGCTTGATCGTGAGACACTTATGAAACATGAAAAAAATGGTGATATGGGAAATCGCTATTTGGCTAGCCATGCTGCCTGTGTTGGTCCTTATCGATTGGCGAGCTGGCGTCCTGGAGAAGCAATTTTATTGCGTGCAAGTTCCCATTATTGGGGGAAAGCACCTAAATTAAAAAAGATTCTCATTCGCCATGTTGCGGAGTCTGGAACACAACGTTTATTGTTGCAAAAAGGCGATATCGATGTTGCTCGTGACTTGAGACCTGAGGATCTCGCAGATCTCCAAGCAACAACAGATATTAAGGTGGAAAGAGTGTTGGAGCCTACCATGATGATGTGGGGATTTAACACGACAAATCCTATTTTTGCCAATGAAAAAGTGCGTTTGGCAATGCGTTATCTTATTGATTATGAGGCTCTTGGCAAGACTCTTCTCAAAGGTGTTGGTGTTCCACGGGCAAGCTTTATTCCTCTTGGTAATTTTGGTGCTTTGGATGAAAAAGAAGGGCGGCCCTTTAAACTTGATCTTAAAAAAGCCAAACAGCTCTTAACAGAGGCAGGTTATTCAAAAGGCTTTAACGTTAATTTTTTAGTGGGGAGCGCTTATTATGCTTTGCCCATTGCTCAGTCTATTCAAGACAATGCAAAAAAGGTAGGTGTGCATCTTAAAATTGAACGTTTGGCAAACGCACAGTTGTTTTCAAAACTTTCTGCGCGTGCTTTTGATACGATTTTTGTCGGATGGAATAATGACTCTGCGGATCCTCATTCCATGGCTTCACGCCTTGTTTACAATCCCGATAATCGGTTTGAGGCAAAAAATACAGCCCACCTTAGTTGGTGTCATGGCTATTTGGATAAGGCTATGAATAAAAAGGTAGAGGCAGCATTATTTCAAAAAGATCCACAGAAACGGGCACAAATTTATGCTGATTTGCAGCGTGAACTTATGCAAAAAGGTCCGTATGCTTTTATCTTTCAGAAATATAATGTTGTAGCTATGACACCTCATATTAAACAATGGGTATGGAATAGTACACCACGTATTTTTTATAATGCCATTGAAAAATAAGTGTGTATTAGAAGGCTATAAATTCTAAAAGTGTTATCTTGATAACTTCGGCGTTTTTTCTATGGTTGAAAAATCTTATAAGATACCGAAGCTCATCGTAGCCAAACAATATGCTCCGGAGAGAATGGGGTTTCAAGATATCCTCTTTCAAAGTGAGATTATTCATCTCGACAAAACATATATATATAGTTATTATGGTTAACTGTTTCAATATTTTTGCAAAAATAATTATTTGTTGATTGAAAAAACAAGTGCAACAAAAACAGACACAATAATTGGTGCAGAATTTGGTGTTTTTGAAAGAGCGGGGGGTCTTGAAATGTGTTGTTGAAGAGAAATTTGATTGTATGCAGGAATGTGAGTGAATATTAGGACACTGTGGGGTTCATACGTTAGATTGTGCGATCTTTCCTTAACAGAAGATAAGATGCTGAAAGTGTTCTTTGCTGTGTTTCATAGAAAAACTCAAATTTTCTCCTGAAGAAGGAGGGAGAGGGTTATGGTTTGCAAATTTTTCTCTAGGGCTATTCAATGATTCTTGAGGTTCTTGAACCGAGGGGAAGATGATGACTCTTTTTAGAAAATGGTAAGAATAAGTTTGAGGAAGAAGGTTTGTTTGATGAAACGAACAAGGATCTTTCCCTGATATGTCCTGAATTATTCGTGTTTTGACGTACTAGTAAGATGCTTATCGTTTATGATGTTACTCATTTTATTTATCGAGACGTTTTCCTTTGCATATTTTCATTTCGCTTATCCGTGTTAGGGGGAGCGAAGGGTTGTGGGGTTTTATATTCTAAGGGGGTGTGTTTTCTCAGTCTGATCTTCTTATTTTTGCGCATTATTGTTGCATGGAGAATTTATACAATAAGTTTTAAAAGGAAAAATTGATGAGTTTGAAAAGAAAGATATTAAAGGGGAGCAGTTCTTTTATTTCTGCTGTTCTTGCCGTGGGGATGTTTGCACAACAAGTGTCAGCAAATACGCCTGCTGATACCCTCGTGATGGCTTGGGACCTTGATGCAATTAGTAATTTTGATCCTGCGCAACTCAATGATCGCTATGGAGCTGAAATTGTTGTTAATGTTTGCGACAATTTGGTGGATACTGCAAAAGACGATGGGACTAAAGTTGTTCCTTCTTTGGCTAAGAGTTGGGATGTTTCAAGTGATGACCAGAGTACGGTCATTACTTTTCATTTGCGTGATGATTTGAAGTTTAATGATGGTCGGACTGCTGGTGCTCATGATCTGGTTTGGGGCATGAGGCGGGTTGTCAAATTGAAGCTGTCTAACGCGGCAACCTTTAATGAATATGGTATCACAGAAAAAAATGTTGATGAAGCTTTTCAAGCACCCGATGAAAAAACAGTGGTCATGAAATTTGATAAACCTTATCCAGCAGAGCTTATTTTGAGCAATATTTCTACTCATCGCACTGTTGCTTTACTTGATCGTGAGACACTGATGAAACACGAACAAGATGGTGATATGGGAAATCGCTATTTAGCAAGCCATGCTGCTTGTGTTGGCCCTTATCAGTTAGAGAGTTGGCGTCCTGGAGAAGGGATTTTGTTACGTGCCAGTTCCCATTATTGGGGAGAGGCGCCTAAATTGAAGAAGATTCTCATTCGTCATATTGCCGAGCCTGGAACACAACGTTTATTGTTGGAAAAACACGATATCGATGTGGCACGTAATTTAACGCCAGAGGATATAGCAGATCTTCAAGCAACAACAGATATTAAGGCTGAAAAAGTGTTGGCTCCATCCATGATCATATGGGGATTTAACACGACAAATCCTATTTTTGCCAATGAAAAAGTACGTTTGGCAATGCGCTATCTTATTGATTATGAAACTCTTGGAAAAACTCTTCTTAAAGATGTTGGTATTCCACGGGCTAGCTTTATTCCTCTTGGTAATTTTGGTGCTTTGGATGAAAAAGAAGGGCAACCTTTTAAACTTAACCTTCAAAAAGCCAAGCAGCTTTTGACAGAGGCAGGTTATCCGGATGGTTTTGAGGCCAATATTTATGCCGGAAAATCTCCTTATCCTTTTGCTTTGCCCATTGCTCAGTCTATTCAGGACAATGCAAAAAAGATAGGCGTGCACTTTAAGATTGAACATTTTATTGGTACGCAATTATTTTCAAAACTTTATGCACGTGGCTTTGATACAATTTTTATAGGATGGAATAATTCGTCGTCGGATCCTCATACGATGGCTTCGCGTCTTATTTTAAACCCTGATAATGGATTTGAGGCTAAAAATACAGGCTATCCTAGTTGGTGTCATGGGTATTTGGATGAAGAGATGAATAAAAAGGTGAGGGATGCATTGTTTCAGAAAGATCCACAGAAACGGGCGCAGATGTATGCTGATTTGCA
Organism: Bartonella sp. ML70XJBT.G; assembly: GCF_028618575.1. Taxonomy (GTDB): domain Bacteria; phylum Pseudomonadota; class Alphaproteobacteria; order Rhizobiales; family Rhizobiaceae; genus Bartonella. The sequence goes on from NZ_JAQITA010000016.1 coordinate 39,784, forward strand.
GCGTGATTTTATGCAAAAAGGTCCCTATGCGTTTATCTATCAGACATATAACATTGTCGCTATGACACCTGATGTAAAAAAATGGGTTTGGAATGGTGCACCACGTATTTTTTATAGTGCCATTGAAAAATAAGCGTGTCTTAGAACATTGTGAACTCTAAGAGCGTGATCATGATCACTTCGGCGTTTTTTCTATGGTTGAAAAACCTGACAAGATGCCGAAGTTCATGGCTAGTGAATAAATATCCCATGTATAAAATGTGTTTTTAAGATCTGCTCTTTGATGAGAGAGGTTATCATAAAAGAACTGTTGGTGTGGATGTTAAGATTGAATATTTTAACTTCTGTTGATAGAATTTTCTGGATTGAACAATGTTCCGCAGACTCTTACGTTTTCAACTTTATTTACAATCCGGATCATCGGTTTGAGGTTAAAAATACAAGCTGTTCTGGTTGGTGTTATGCGTATTTGGATGAAGCTATCAATCAAAAGTTTAAAAATGTATTATTGCAAATAGATTCACAAGAACGGGTGTAAAGAATTTAAAAATGGTAAGTTTGTTTGGTGAAAAAGTAGGTGCAACGAATGTAGTAGAATTTACTGTTTCTGAAATAGCAGGGGCTTTAAAGCGCGTTGTTGAAGAAAAGTTTGGTTATGTGCGGGTGCGTGGGGAAATATCAGGTTATCGTGGTCCTCATGCTTCTGGTCATGCTTACTTTGCTTTAAAGGATGATAAGGCACGGTTGGAGGCTGTTATTTGGCGTGGGTTTATGGAAAAGCTCAAATTTCCTCCTGAAGAGGGGATGGAAGTGATTGCTGTTGGCAAACTGACAACTTACCCAGGATCATCAAAGTACCAAATTGTTATTGAAGCACTTGAACCAACTGGAGTTGGCGCTTTGATGGCACTTTTAGAAAATCGTAAAAAAAAGCTTGCAGAGGAAGGTTTATTTGATGAAGCCAAAAAAAAACCTTTGCCTTATATGCCTCGAATTATAGGCGTTGTGACATCGCCAACTGGCGCTGTTATTCGCGATATTATTCATCGTATATCAGATCGTTTTCCCTTGCATATTTTGGTTTGGCCTGTTCGTGTTCAGGGAGAAACCTGTGGGCGTGAAGTGGCTGCTGGCGTTGAGGGTTTTAATGCACTGCCTGTAGGAGGTTCTCTTCCAAAGCCTGATGTTATTATTGTGGCGCGAGGAGGAGGAAGCTTGGAAGATTTATGGGGGTTTAATGATGAAGCTGTTGTGCGTGCTGTTTATGCCTCTGACTTACCTGTTATCTCTGCGGTTGGGCATGAGACAGATTGGACTTTAATTGATTATGTTGCTGATTGGCGTGCTCCGACCCCTACAGGGGCAGCAGAAAAGGCTGTTCCCGTCAAGCTTGATCTCGAAGCCTATGTGGCATCGCTTGGTGCACGTTTACGTACGGGACTCACACGTTATCTTGATTTTCATCAACAAAAATTGCGTGCTCTTATCCGTGGACTTCCCACGGTTGATCAACTTTTTGCTCTACCACGACGTGGTTTTGATGAAATTTCCAGCCGGTTACAGCGTGCTCTTTGTGTGAGTTATGATAAAAAGCGTTTTTCTTTCCATGCACTTTCTCTTCGTCTTGCACCGCGTTTGTTGAATACTGAAAAAGCACAACGCAATACCAAGGAATATGTGATGCGTCTTCAGCGTGCTTTTGTGCACAAGGTGGAAAAACAACGTGCTCAGATAGAAGTTGCTTTTAGGCTTTTAAAAAGCACTTCGTATCAGAATATTTTAGAGCGTGGTTTTGTTTTGGCTTTGGGGAAAGAGAATAAACCCATTAAACGATTGGTGCAGTTTCCTGAAACAGGTCAAGTCAATTTACGTTTTTTTGATGGTGATGTCAGTGTTGTCACCGAGGAATCTGCTTTGAATAAACGTTCAAAACACAAACAGATAAAGCAACAAGGCGATGATCAAGGAACACTCTTTTGATATGGTCAATCAGGTGCTCGAGGAAGGACTTCGCAGGGGAGCGGATGGAAAAATTCGTTGTTCATGGGCAGGAGATGATCCGCTTTACTGTGCTTATCATGATCATGAATGGGGAAGTCCTGTTTTTGAAGATCGCCGTTTGTTTGAAAAAATTTGTCTTGAAGGTTTTCAAGCAGGGCTTTCTTGGCTTACCATTTTAAAAAAACGTTCTTTTTTTCAAGAGGCATTTGATTACTTTGACTTCGAAAAAATCAGTCATTATGATGAAGAAAAAGTGCAAATATTGATGCAGAATAAAGGTATTGTTCGTCATCAAGGAAAAATTCGCTCAGTGCTTAATAACGCATTGAGGGCACAGGAAATTATCACAGAGTGGGGAAGTTTATCTCACTATTTTTGGTCTTTTCAACCACCACAATCAGAGCGTTATGAAAAGATCAATTTTCAAACATTGTTAGCAAATCCTATAACACCTGCGTCTCTTCGTCTTTCTCAAGACTTGAAAAAACGTGGCTGGACATTTGTTGGACCAACGATTTGTTATGCTTTTATGCAGTCGGTAGGCATTGTTAATGATCATCTTGAAGGGTGCTTTTGTCGATAAATTAGTAAAAATCTTTTGCATAAGAAGATGTGTCTAAAAAAATAACAAAAGAGTATGGAATGGTTTTGAGATCGTTTCATGTATTTGTTGTTGTTGGATTATCGCTTTTTAGCGTAGTGGATGCTGTGATGCTGCTTTTAGCAGAGGAAGCGATGTATTTTTAAAAGGTAAAAAACTTATCTGATCATTTTTAAAGAATATTTTTTAAGTTTTGTGTTTTTAAAGTATTATAAGAACAGTTTTTATTATCTGTTTTAATATATATTTTTCTTTTTTATTTATTTCTTTAGTGTTAGTGATGAAAAGATTATTTTTTATTTCTCTCTATAGAGAAATATTATTGTGTTGTTTTGTTCTTTGAAGTTTAAAGCAAGCTATTTGCTCTATTTTTATTGAATAGAGAATGATGCGTTTATTATATAGTATTTGATTATCAAATACTTGTGTTACGTTTTATTATCTGATAGCTTCGTTTTTAAGAGAATAATTTGGCTGCGTGTAAGCTCCATCTTTTGGGGCAGATACCTCTGTTCAGATAGATTTGTGTTCACTTCATTGCTTCGTTAAATCTCTAGCATATGTCGTTGGGAATGTGAATGAGAATAGCGTATTGTTTCGTTTTTGTTTTTGCTCTTGAAAAAGAGTATTTTATGATGTGTTCTTTTATTGGCTACTGTATTTTGGAGAGGTAAGACTTAGAAAAACGAGTATTTCTCATTGCAATTTTATTTCTGTCGATTTTTGATATTGTTGATAAAAGATTTTCTTTTTACGCTTAATTTTCAGAAGATACAGCAATTGTTAAAGAAATCATGGAGTTTTTGCAGAAATGTTTTCTTTTGTTTTACTGCTTGTTCGTGCGTGGTATATTATAACACAGTAAGGATGTGCGTACATCTTGAAACTGAGTTCTGAGGGGATACGATTATTTTAAAAATTTGCACATTATCCTTATCCTTTTTAGTACAGTTTATGAGGAGGGTGGTTCATCAATATCTGTGAGACAATTTTCTCCAAGGTCTAGATTTTGGTGAGAGATATAGGGAGCAATTACAGGGTATAGTGGGGCAGATGTCATAATGATTGGGGACGGATATTTCGTGTATTTTTATTGAGTTTAAGTGAGTGAATTGAAAAGTAAATGCCTTTGTAGAGAAGGCGAATATGCGTTTATTTAATCTTTAGTTTTACAAATCTGCCATGTTATTTCAGAATAATAAATTGATACAATAAACTTTAAAAGGAAAAGGCTATGAATAGAAAAAGAAAAATATTGAAAGGCAGCACTTCTTTTGTTTCTGCTGTTCTTGCATTGGGGATGTTCGTGCAACAAGTTTCAGCAAAAACACCTGTCGATACCCTCGTAATGGGTTGGAATATTGATGGAATCAATACATTTGATCCTGCGCAGCTTAATGATGTTTATGCAAATGAAATTGTTCTCAATGTTTGTGATAATTTGGTGAGTACTGCTACAGATGATCCAGCAAAAATCGTTCCCTCTTTAGCAACACACTGGGATGTTTCAGGCGGTGATCAGAGTACAGTGCTTACTTTTCATTTGCGTGATGGTTTAAAATTTCATGATGGTCGATCTGCGAATGCTCATGATCTTGTTTGGGGCATGAAGCGAATTGTCAAATTGAAGATGGCAAATGCGGCGATATTTAATGAATATGGTATTACAGAACAAAATGTTGATTCTGCTCTTCAAGCACCCGATGAGAAAACGGTGGTGATGAAATTTGATAAGCCTTATCCAGCAGAGCTTATTCTTAATAATATTGTTGCGAGTCGTGCTACGGCCTTGCTTGATCGTGAGACCATTATGAAGCATGAAAAAAATAGTGATATGGGAAATCGCTATTTGGCCAGTCATGCTGCTTGTGTTGGTCCTTATCGATTGGCGAGCTGGCGTCCTGGAGAAGCAATTTTATTGCGTGCAAGTTCCCATTATTGGGGGGAAGCACCTAAGTTAAAAAAGATACTCATTCGCCATGTTGCAGAGACTGGAACACAACGCTTATTGTTACAAAAACATGATATCGATGTTGCTCGTGATTTGAGACCTGAGGATCTTGCAGATCTCCAAGCAACAACAGATATTAAGGTGAAAAGCGTTTTGGAGCCTTCCATGATGTATTGGGGTTTTAATACGACAAATCCTATTTTTGCCAATGAAAAAGTACGTTTGGCGATGCGCTATCTTATTGATTATGAGGCTCTTGAAAAGAGCATTCTCAAAGGTGTCGGTGTTCCACGGGCAAGCTTTATTCCTCTTGGTAATTTTGGGGCCTTGGATGAAAAAGAAGGGCAGCCCTTTAAACTTGATCTTCAAAAAGCCAAACAGCTCTTAACAGAGGCAGGTTATTCGAAAGGCTTTGAGGTTAATTTTTTAATAGGAAGCTCTCATTATGCTTTGCCCATTGCTCAGTCTATTCAAGACAATGCGGCAAAGGTAGGCGTGCATCTTAAAATTGAACGTTTAGCAGGTACGCAGGTGTTTTCAAAACTTTCTGCACGTAGCTTTGATACGATTTTTGTCGGATGGAATAATGACTCTGCGGATCCTCATTCAATGGCTTCACGCCTTGTTTACAATCCCGATAATCAGTTTGAGGCGAAAAATACAGCCTATCCAAGTTGGCAGCATGGCTATTTGGATGAGGCTATGAATAAGAAGGTGATGGAAGCATTATTTCAAAAAGATCCACAGAAACGGGCGCAAATTTATGCTGATTTGCAGCGTGAACTTATGCAAAAAGGACCTTATGCTTTTATCTTTCAGAAATATAGTGTTGTAGCTATGACACCTCGTATAAAAAAATGGGTTTGGAATAGTGCTCCGCGTATTTTTTATAGTGCAATTGAAAAATAAATGCGTATTTAATAATACTGAAAAATATAAAAAGAACGTGGTCATCATGTAAATGATGAAAATATCCTCCGCAGATGCTTATCTTAACGTTAAGGTATGAAATTGCGGGGGGCTTTTGTATAATACAATTAAGGTATAGTTTAGAGGGGGGTAATGTTGATCCGTATGAAAAGTAAGGGCTTTTGGAAGTCTCTGTGATAATACTACAGAGGGTGTGCATCTCAGTTGTAGGTGCTGTGTGAGAAAATCGTTTTCAGCTTTTTGATGCCTAAAATTGATAACATGACGCTGTGTGAGAAATAAAAGAAAAATCAGCAGTATTTTAAAAAATAATCAAAGAAAATACAAAGGATATTGATTAAAATGACGCAAAAAAGAATTTTAAAAAATTTGTGTGTTTTGCTAAGTACAATCGGTTTTTTAAATGGATCTGTATCATCAGTATTGAGTGCGTCATCGAAAGATGCATTGGTGATGGCATGGAATGTGGATTCAATTAGTAGCTTTGATCCAGCGCAAACAGTTGAAGTTGTCGCGAGTGAATTATTGACAAATATATGTAGTGCATTAGTGCAGTATGATCAGGGTGATCCTACAAGAATTCGCCCTGCTATGGCACAATCTTGGGAAGTTTTAGATGGTGGAAAAAGAATTGTTTTTCATCTTCGTGATGATTTAAAATTTGATGATGGAAGGGTTGCTACAGCACAAGATCTTGCTTGGTCAATGCGACGAATTATTAAATTGGGATTAGGATATGCTCAGTTTTTGATGGATTATGGTTTTAATAAAAACAATATGGAAACGCATATTCAAGCTCTTGATGAGAGAACTTTACAGCTAAAACTAGATAAACCCTATCCTATTCAGCTTATATTAACAGCTATTGGACAGTCCTATGCTTCTGCTTTACTTGATCGGAAAACAGTTGAAGCAGAAAGTATAAATGGTGATATGGGCAATAAATATTTGGCAACGCATTCGGCTTGTGTTGGACCTTATAAATTGGTACGTTGGTCTCCTGGAGAAAAAGTTGTATTGGAAGCTACGAAATATTATTGGGGAGAGGCACCTAAAATTAAGCAAATTGTTGTGCAGCATGTTGCGGATTCAGCAAGCCAGAGACTTCTTTTGGAAAAAGGTGATGTGGATATAGCGCGTGATCTTTCTTCAGAGGATATTCTAGATATTGAAAAGCAGGGGGGGGCAGTCAAAATTAGCCGCGTTTTGCGACCACAGATTATTTATCTCTCGTTGAATAATAAAAATACAATTTTTTCTCATGAAAAAGTGCGGTTGGCACTTCGTTATTTAGTCGATTATGAGGGACTGGGAAAGACTGTTTTAAAAGGTATTGGCATTCCACGTGCTAGTTATATGGCGTTGGGAATTCCTGGCGCTTTGGATGAAAAAGAGGGATTGCCCTTTAAGTTAGATTTGAAAAAAGCCAAGCAATTGATGAGTGAGGCCGGTTATCCCAATGGTTTTAAAGCTAATCTTTTAGTTGGTAGCCTTAGTTATATGTCATCTGTTGCGCAGTCTATTCAAGCCAATGCGCGTAAAATTGGTGTTGATCTTACCATTGAAAAAATGGCACAAAATCAATTGTTAAGCCGTGTGCGTGGTGGAAATTATGATAGTGCACTTATGGGATGGGGAAGTGCTGATCCTGATGGACATCCTGCCTCGTTAAATCATGTTTTTAATCCTGATCCAACATTTACAGAAAAGCACAATATGTATCTGGCTTGGCGTGCTGGATATTATGATGAAAATATTAATAAAATGGTGATGGATGCTCTGTTTGAGCAAGATCAAAATAAGCGTCTTTTACAGTATCGTGCTTTACAGAATTATGTGTTTGAACATGGTCCTATGGTTTATTTATTTCAGACATATTATACCATTGGTATGGGACCTGCAGTCAAAAAATGGGCTTGGAATAGTTTTAGACTTTATTACAGTGATGCAGAAAAGTAAGCATGTTTTGAAAAAAGATTGTAGAGTGTGCTTGATTAGAGGTTGCTTGATTGTATAAAAAAGGTGTTAGCTTTATGTTTGGTAGCTATGGAGGGGAATATTATAATGGTTTTGCCATTTCCAGATGCTGAAAGAGCAGTATTACAGAAGCAGAAACAAGTGTTCGTATGGGACTATTTTTTCAAGCTATTAAAGTTGCTTATTTCGGTCTTTGTCACATTGCTTGGTTTGGTAACGATTACTTTTTTTATTGGCCACCTGCTTCCCTTAGATCCCGTTCTGGCTATCCTTGGTGATAATATCAGTCAGGAAGCTTATGATGCAATGTATCATAGGTTGGGACTTGATCAGCCATTGATTGTTCAATATTGGAATTATCTTCGCAGTGTGCTTTTGTTTGACTTTGGAGATGCTTTAACCTCAGGGCGTCCTGTCTTAGAAGATATTATGCGTGTATTTCCTGCAACGTTAGAGCTTGCTACAGTTGCTATTGTAATTGGCACGAGTCTTGGTATTCCATTTGGTGTTTTTGCGGCAATGTATCGTGATTCATTTATTGATTACTTTGTTCGTGTTTTTACACTTCTGAGTTATTCCACCCCAACTTTTTGGCTTGGATTAATGGCGTTATTAATCTTTTATGCCAAGCTTGGTTGGATCGGTGGTCCAGGACGTATTGATTTCCTTTATGAATATTCTTTTGAACCTAAAACGGGATTTTTTCTCTGGGATACTGCTCGTCAAGGACAGTGGGAAGCTTTTGGAAATGTATTCAGTCATATTATTATGCCTGCTTTAATCTTAGCTTTTGGTGCTATGGCTTATATTAGTCGTATGACTCGTGGATTTATGATTGAACAGCTTAATCAGGAATATATCATTACTGCACGTGTGAAGGGATTATCGTTGGCACGAACGGTGTGGGGGCATGCCTTTCGCAATGCTGCCGTACAGATTATCACGGTTGTTGCACTTTCTTATGCTTTTCTCTTAGAAGGTGCTGTGTTAACGGAGACTGTTTTTGCTTGGCCTGGCTTTGGGCATTACTTAACGAATGCTCTTTTGGCTGGAGATATGAATGCAGTTGTCGGTTGTACGCTGCTTGTAGGATTTCTCTTTGTCGTTATTAATTTATTTTCTGATTTGCTTTATCGAATCTTTGATCCAAGGACACGTTGAATATGACCACAATTCATCATCATAAATCACAATCGTCATTTTCTTTGGGGCGTTGGTTAAATGAATCTGTTCCACGTTCAGTCTTTCAAGCGAATGTACAAAGAATTTATCATGCATTGATCAAGTTTTCTGGTAATTTTTCTGCTGTATTTGGTCTCATTATTATTTTTATTATTATCTTATGTGCAGTTTTTGCTCCTTGGATTGCTACCAATGATTTTGTGAGCAATGATCTTGCACATCGATTACAATCACCCTCTCTGTCGCATTATTTTGGGACAGATGAATTGGGGCGTGACATTTTTAGCCGCCTCGTTTTTGGTGCACGTATTACGCTTTATATTGTTTTTCTCACGACAATTATTGTGGGACCAATAGGGCTCATTGTTGGGACTGTATCGGGCTATATAGGGGGATGGGTTGACACTGTTCTTATGCGTGTAGTTGATATTTTTCTTGCTTTTCCCGCTTTGATTTTAGCTCTTGCGTTTTCAGCCGCATTGGGACCAGGTATTGAAAATGCATCTATTGCAATTTCGATTGCAGCATGGCCGCCAATCGCGCGTTTAGCACGAGCAGAAACTTTGACGATACGTTCTTCTGATTATGTCTCTGCTGTTCGCTTGCAAGGGGCATCTCCTTTGCGGATTATTTTGTTTCATGTTGCACCGATGTGTATTCCTTCAGTCGTGGTCCGTCTAACATTAGATATGTCTGGAATTATTTTAACGGCTGCGGGTCTTGGTTTTTTGGGGTTGGGAGCTCAGCTACCAAGTCCTGAATGGGGTGCAATGCTTTCGACAGGTCGTGAGTTTATGATGACAAGTTGGTGGTTAGCGGCAATACCAGGTTGTGCAATATTGTTGGCAAGCCTTGCTTTCAATTTGTTGGGTGATGGGCTTCGTGATATATTGGATCCGCGCAATGGCTAAAAAATTATTAGAGATAGAAGATTTACGTATTGCTTTTCCTACAAGGCGTGGCATTGCAGAGGTTGTGCGTGGCGTTAGTTTTTCCGTGGGAAAAGAAAAAATCGGGATCGTTGGCGAGTCTGGTTCTGGAAAATCAATGACTGGGCGCGCGATACTCAGATTGAGTCCAAGAGCAGCAATGGTCAAAGCGAAAAAAATGCGCTTTGAAGATATCGATTTATTGCGTGCAAGTGAATCTCAAATGAGAACTATTCGGGGAAAGCGTATTTCAATGATTCTACAGGACCCCAAATATTCACTTAATCCACTCATACGGATTGGGGACCAGATTATGGAGGCTTACCGTATTCATTACCGTGTTTCAAAAGCCGAGGCGCGCGAGCGGACAATTGCTATGTTGGAATCTGTTCATATTCGCGACCCAGAACATGTGATGCGTCTGTTTCCTCATGAAATATCAGGAGGAATGGGGCAGCGTGTGATGATTGCGATGATGCTCATTCCAAAACCTGATTTAATTATTGCCGATGAGCCAACATCTGCGCTTGATATTACGGTAAGACGTCAGGTTTTATCCGTGTTGGATGAGCTTGTGACTAAATCTGGAACGGGACTTATTTTTATTAGTCATGATTTGAATATGATTGCTGATTTTTGTGATCGTGTCTTGGTTATGTATGCAGGCCGTGTGTTAGAAGAGTTGCCTGCGTGTAATTTATCTCGTGCTTGTCATCCTTATACTAAGGCTTTGCTAGCAAGTTTGCCGCGGCTTGATAATCCTGTTAATGTTTTGGCTGTTCCTGAGCGCGATCCTGATTGGTTGCATAATCCTACGATTGTTAATGGTGTTGAAGGAGTTGCTCTGTGACCAATTGTGACAATATTATTGATGTTTCTAATTTATCTGTAACCTTTGGGCATAGGCACAAGGCAGTAACGGTTGTAAAAAATGTCAACTTTCATATTAAACGTGGTGAAGCTTATGGTTTAATTGGTGAATCAGGCTGTGGAAAATCAACCATTTTAAATACATTGGTTGGGCTTATTTCTGACTATAGTGGCCGTTTTATTTTTGATGGGGAAGAAGTTCCCAAAAAAAGAGGTAAGAATTTTTTACGCCGTATTCAAATGGTTTTCCAAGATCCTTACTCTTCACTTCATCCAAGAAAAATGGTTCATACTGTTCTTTCTGAAACGCTTAAAATTCATGGTATGGATAATCCAAAGGAACGGGTGCTAGATGCTTTAAATTCTGTTGGTTTAGATTCTTCATTTCTTTATCGTTATCCGCATGAGTTATCTGGAGGACAACGCCAGCGTATTGCTCTTGCTCGTGCTTTAATTATCGAGCCAGAGGCTTTACTGCTCGATGAGCCAACATCTGCATTGGATGTGTCGGTACAGGCTGAAATTTTAAATTTGTTGAAATCCTTACGAGAAGAAAAAAAGCTCACTTATTTGATGGTATCCCACGACCTTGCTGTGGTTGCACATATTTGTGAACGTGTTGGAATTATGCATAAAGGGATTATTCTTGAAGAACTTAGCAATGATGATTTGCGTAATCTACATGCACAACATGACTATACAAAGATGTTTTTTGAAGCCAGTATTGAGCCTATTGTTCATAGAGAGCAAAGGGCGTGATAAATTTTACAGAAGACAAGTATCGTTTCTTTGGCTTTAGGTTTCTAGAGATCGTCACAGTGCAATAGGAGGCATTTTTTATCTAGTTATGCCGTAAAACACTGTTGTGTGAGATGTGGCGATACAAACTATGTAAATTTTATATATTCAGTAATTTTTGGTAATGCAGTCAATATTTAGGGCAGGGCTATTTCTTATAGAGGTGAACCATATAAATGGTTAGTAAGTGGAGCCTGCTAGACAAGAAGTCGGATTGCTTACAGGTTAGCATGGATGAGAATCTTCGTCATTTGAGGTGTGAAGGGGAGATCAAAGTATGCCATTTTATCATTATAGTTTGCTGAGAGAGTTTTTAGCCATCATATTTTTTAATTCTGTGCGGCATATTGCACTATGAGTTACGCTGATCATGTGTGATGTACGTTATTTTTTGCGCTTATTGGATTATTTTCTTGCTTATCATTTTGTGTTTAGCAGCTTTATTATGAATTTTTGGTTCTTTCAATTTGTAAGAAATAACAGAAGTGCTGTATTGTTCGAGAAGAGTTCTGATTATTTTGTAATATAATTTTATTTTAGTTTTTTACAGCTTTAGATATTATTTATTGAAAAACGTTACGTTCTCTTTTCAAAAAAGAAGGATTTTTTGTGGTATTATCATCAATGATAAATGATAGTTTTTAAAATGTTTTGGTTGTTTTATGCTTTAAGATAAAGAGGCAGAAAAGCGTAATTGGACGCAATAAGTAAAGATAAGACAAAAGTTTTCTCACTTTGGTGTAAAATGCGTTTTTTATTTAAGCTAAAGAATGCTGATTGCTGTTTTTATAAATTTGAGTATTCTTCTTAAGTATTTTGATAAATTTGTTAAAGCAGCCTGTTATGTTTATTGTATTTTGTTTAGTATATTTCGTCAAAAGTTATTCTGTGGCATTTTTCGTGCGTAAAAAGATAAGAAAGCGGCCTTTGAAGCGGAAAAGATCGATGGTGCCGAAAAGACAGCGTTATGCTGCCTTTTGTTAAAAGGAATGTCATAGGCTTTTTTTACAGCCTTGTCTTAAAACTGATAGCGTATCCCGCCTGAGAAACTTGCTCCAGATATTCCAGTCTTTTGCAGCTTTTGTTGATAGCTGACATCGCCATGAAGCGAGATGTTGGAAGATAATTGGGCATTGATACCAACCCCACCTTCAAGCAAAGAGCCCATAGGATCAAGTTTATAATCCTTGTCAATATAGATTGCTTGCTTATCATCAAAGATTTTGATGGCATTTACTTTCCCATAGAAGGAAACAGAACGCCTGTTTTCAGTTGCTGTAACGGTTTTGGTTAAACGCCCACCAACACGGATCATCCATTGATGAGGATTGTTCATATCAATGGTAAAGTGATCGGCATCTGAAATTGTATCAAACATCAAACGTTGATAAGCAAATTGTGCTTGGGGTTCAAAGGTAAGACCTTGAATACCGGTGGCAAATTGTTTGCCCATAGTGGTGGAGATACTCCACATCTTGGCATGTTTCAATTTTGCAGTTGTACCAATAATAGCATTGGTGATGTCACCTTTTAAGACACCATAGGATAATAGGGTATCA
>NZ_JAQITA010000017.1 GCF_028618575.1 Bartonella sp. ML70XJBT.G
AAAGAACAGAAGAATGGTTTCAAGCACGGTTAGGCAAAGTCACCGCTTCAAACATTTACAACATACTCAGTAAAACAGCTAAAGGAACACCCACAAGCAAATATGAGGATTACAAAATCAAACTCATTACAGAACGTCTAACGGGTCAAACAAGCCCCTATTATGAAACAGAAGATATGAGATGGGGCATTGAAAATGAAGAAGATGCCTTGAGAGAATATGCATTCATTTATGATACACAAGTCACTCAATGCGGCTTTATCCAACACCCTACAATTCAAATGGCGGGGGCTAGCCCTGATGGACTGATTGATGAAGATGGGTTAATCGAAATCAAATGCCCTAGATCTACTAATCATATGCGTTTCATTATCGATAATGAGATCAAACCGGAATATCTTGCACAAATGCAATTCCAAATGGCTTGTACGAGGCGCAAATGGTGTGATTTTATCAGTTATGACCCACGTTTTACGGGCAATTCATCTCTCTTTCGTATGAAAATCAAACGCATTCACCGTGATGACAAACAAATTGAACAAATCAATCAAGCGGTTGAAAGCTTTTTAGCAGAAATAGAACAAGACATGAAAAAGATCTTGACCAAAGCTGCTTAACCTCATGGGGGTGCTTTGTTCATTGCATGCCTCCTAGCACCCCCGCCCTTTCATAACAAATTTCAATCAATGCGTGATTCATGCCACGGGTGAATTGCACTTCAAATTAGGGAGAAAAGATATGGCGCCACGACCAGCTATCATAACCCAGCCAACCATTGCACGGGCTTTAAGAGAAGCTAAAAAGCAAGGGTGCGAACTCATAGAAATCAAACCTACCGGCGAACTGCTTATCTATCTTAAAGACAATATCCCATTACCAAACTCAACTAATCATTCTGACAAATCATGGAACTTGTTACCTAATGATTATGATATTGTCTTATAGGGTTCACCATGCCAAAACCATGCCCCCCTCATCTTGTCAAAGAAGTTACACGTCATGGTAGAATTATATGGTATGTACGCATTGGTCATGGACCACGTCGTAGAGTACATGGAACCTATGGAACGCAAGAGTTTGTTGACAATTACAAAAACGCTCTTGCCGAATTACAAGGCATAATCCCTCCAAAGCCTAAAACCGGTAAACTTACTGAAGGTTCATTTGCGTGGCTGCTTAAACAGTATTTTAATAGTGTTAATTGGCATAGCCTCGCTAAAGCTACAAAAAGACAAAAAGAACTCATTCTTATGAAGGTATGTGATAGCATAGGAAACATTCCATACCAAGCAATTGATAAGAAGCATATTATAGCCGGTGTGGAACGGCGTAAAGATACACCAGCAACAGCCAGGAATTTTTTGAAAGCACTCAATGGACTTTTTAATTGGGCGATTGAACAAGGTCTTTTGGAAAGTAATCCAACAGTAGGTGTTAAGAGACCTCCTCTCAAAAACAAAGAAGGCTTTCCTGCTTGGACAGAAGAAGATGTTGAGAAATATTATCAAAAATGGCATCATGGTACGCATGAACGCGTATGGATTGATGTCCTCTTATATACGGGCTTACGTCGTGGTGATGCTGTTCGCATTGGCTGGAAAGACGTTAAAGATAATATCATTCACCTCAAAACAGAGAAAAGCAAATTCCAAACAGATGTTTTTCTGCCTATTTTACCAGAACTAGCCAAAACTTTTGAAGCTGGTCCTATTGGTGATGAAACATTCATCTGTAGTAAAATTAATCAAAAGTTCACAAAAGAAAGTTTTGGCAATACATTTAGAGACGCTTGTAATGCGGCTGGAATTAAAAAATCAGCACACGGTTTGCGAAAATTAGCAGCAACCCGCGCAGCTAACTCTGGCGCAACAGTATCACAACTCAAAGCAATTTTTGGCTGGACAGAAGACCAAATGGCATCTCTTTATACCAAGAGCGCAGATCGTAAAAGACTAGCTCTTGAAGCTATAAAAAAGCTCCAAAAAAATTAGGGATAGAAGCAAAAAAACATAATAGAATTAAGACTCAACTATTCCCTTACATTAAACATAAATATTTTATTTTACTTACTTTTTATTCGCCCCTTGGGCGTACCATACTTCTTTTTCTCTTAAATAACATATTGATTTCTCATATGTTTTTTAGCTTGAGGAGCACTAGAATAAAAGTGAGGGAATAAGATTTTCCAATATGCCTCTACAAAGTGCGTTCTTGGAAAATTACTTATAAAAATGATTTAAATGATTCTAAACCCTCCTAGATTTATCATAGTCTTTTCTATTATAGAGAATAGATTGATTTTGCGTACTCTTTTAAAGTTCAAGAATCCAATTTTGAAGTATGATTTTGTATATCTGCATACACAAAATCATAGAAATTGCTTTATAATTTCTTCCTTTTTCAAGGATGGTGCTATAGTTCACACATCAATAATTAAAAGTGGGAACTCAATCAAAAATAGAATCCCTTTGTAATTCCATCTCGTATTAAGAGAAAATTTACAAGCTATACGAACATACAACATATTGTGTAAGTTTTTGCTTAAAGCTTAGCTCCAGCCCTTATACGTTCTTTTCCTCAAAGTGACTTTATGATCCCCTCTTCATCACAGGGGATTTTTACACCAACAAATCGTGCCTTTACTAAGCTTATATAATAATTGAAAAAACGACCAATAAAATGAAGATATGTTTCTCAAACAATGAAATAAATATTTCACCAACAAAAAATAAATAAAGCCTCTTACCGCAAGTAATATCCACCGAACACATGAACTCCCCAATAAAATTTTCATTTTCTAGAAAGATATATCTTTAATTGATATCATATTCGAAGCATTCTTCATCATTCTTGTTTTTACTTTTCATAACAAGTCTGAAAGTGTTATAAAAAATATAATATTACTTAAACAAAAAAGGACTTCTAATGGCAAAGATCAAAGTAGAAAACCCCGTTGTTGAACTTGATGGGGATGAAATGACCCGGATCATTTGGCAATATATCAAAGACAAATTGATCCATCCTTATCTCGACATTGATCTCAAATATTATGATCTTTCTATCGAGAATCGAGATGCAACTAATGATCAGGTAACGATCGATTCTGCCAATGCTATCAAAAAATATGGAGTTGGCATAAAATGTGCAACTATCACACCAGATGAAGCACGTGTTAAAGAATTCAACTTAAAAAAAATGTGGAAATCACCCAATGGTACAATTCGTAATATCTTAGGGGGAGTTATTTTTCGCGAACCTATTATCTGTAAGAATGTCCCACGTCTCGTACCCAACTGGACAAAACCAATTATTATTGGGCGTCATGCCTTTGGTGATCAGTATAAAGCAACGGATTTTAAATTTCCTAGTAAAGGAAAATTAAGTATTAAATTTGTTGGTGATGACAATCAAGTTATCGAACATGAAGTCTTTGACGCTCCAAGCGCAGGGGTTGCTATGGCTATGTATAACCTTGATGAATCCATCCGCGATTTTGCTCGAGCATCTTTCAATTACGGACTGCAGCGGAATCTTCCAGTTTATCTTTCAACAAAAAACACCATACTAAAAGCTTACGATGGTCGTTTTAAAGACATCTTTCAAGAAATATTTGATATAGAATTTAAAACTGAGTTTGAAAATCGTAAGTTATACTATGAACATCGCCTTATTGATGACATGGTTGCTTCTGCACTTAAATGGTCAGGTGGATATGTCTGGGCATGTAAAAACTATGATGGTGATGTACAATCAGATATCGTTGCTCAAGGCTTTGGTTCTCTTGGGCTCATGACTTCCGTTCTCATGACACCAGATGGTAAAATTGTTGAAGCAGAAGCCGCACATGGTACAGTAACACGCCATTACCGTCAGTATCAAAGAAATGAAGAAACATCAACGAATTCTATTGCATCTATTTTTGCATGGACACGTGGACTAGCGCATCGTGCCAAGTTGGATAATAATGAAAAATTAAAAAACTTTGCCACAACATTAGAAGAGGTTTGTATTAAAACCGTCGAAGAAGGTTTTATGACTAAAGACCTTGCCCTTTTGGTTGGACCTAAACAAAAATGGCTTTCTACAACAGGATTCCTTGATAAAATTAATGAAAATCTTAAAAAAGTAATGGGGTATTAAATTATAATCTCATAGAAATTTCAAAGCTCTGTGCAAGAAGAGCTTTGAATCTCTCTTGGCAAATTCAAAGAGCTGTTTTATAAATTAAGAAAAGTTGGCTTTTTTATAAATAGTAACAACAGTGAAAAAACAAGGTTGGTCTGCACTCTTATGGGGGAAGAATGGTATCCGCTTTTTGACGTTTACAAGTGGTGTGATGTTACACGCCACCAATATTTATATTGTTGTCACTATTTTACCCTCTCTCATAAGTGAGATGAACGGTGATCTTTATTATTCTTGGGTAGCAACTGTTTTTATTATAGCATCACTTCTTGGGACTTCACTTGTAACAAAAATATTAGGGGAAATCGGTCCTCGCAAAGCTTATATTATCTCTGGATTGATCTTTATCGTAGGAACCCTTATATGTAGTCTTGCGTCTACTATGCTTTTATTTTTGATAGGGCGCTTTATTCAAGGATTTGGAAGCGGCTCTTTACTATCCCTTTCCTATTCTATGATACGTATCCTCTGTAATCCATCTGTATGGTCACATGCATTAAGTGTTATCTCCGGAATGTGGGGAGTATCAATCCTGTTAGGACCAGCTATTGGTGGCATTTGCATACATTATGGTGTATGGAGGGCGTCCTTTTGGATCATTGCGGCATTAGCAATCATCTTCTGGATCATAGCCTTTAAAGTTTTACCGAAAGAAAATAAAAATGATATTCCAAAATCTCCATTTCCCCTCGCACAACTCCTCACACTCACTTTGTTGATTTTTATCATTTCCATTGGGGGAGCTATGAATGCTACAATTGCAAAAATCTGCGGGTTAGTAATCGGACTGTGTCTTCTCTTTGTTCTAGCAAAGATCGAAACATTGACACTTCATCCTATGTTACCGCGCAATTCTTTTTCTTTCTCTTCCGAGTTTTTTCCTGTCTATGCATTGATACTTATTACAACTGTAGCCGTATATAGTATCGAGCTTTATTTTCCACTTTTTCTTCAAGAGCTTCATGGACAATCTCCACTGATTGCCGGTTATATAGCATCACTTATGAGTCTTGGTTGGACATGTGGTTCTCTATCAAGCGCTGGTATATCCACAAAAAAAGTTCGCAGCCTCATTATATATTCCCCTCTATTAAATCTTTTGGGCATAAGCATTCTTTTGTGGCTCGTTCCAACAAACACTTCTCCATCTGAATATATTTTTATCATTTGCTGTTCATTATTTACTATCGGGATAAGTGCTGGCATAGCATGGCCACATTTGCTAAAACGAATCTTACAATGTGCAAATGATGAAGATGCTTTACGTGCGAGTGAATCCCTTACCTCTGTACAGCTTTTTTCAGCTGCTTTAAGTGCAGCACTTGCAGGAACAATTACGAATCTTGCTGGTCTTTTTAATCCTGGAGGAGTAGTAGGAATGATTTCAGCCGCAAAAACCCTTCTTGTGGCACTCATTAGTTTTTTATTTTTTCTTGGTATTCCTTTTGCTCTACGTATTTCCTATAGCATATTGAAAAATCCAACAGGACAATCAAAAAGCTGAATAAATAAAAAATATTAAACACGCTTTTCCATAGACCATGAAATGCAAAAAATCACTAATCCACAGAGCGTTAAAACACTTCCAACAATGGCGGTATATTCGTAACTATAGCCCAACTTTAAAACCCATGCTCCAGATTCTGCTCCAAGAGCATTAGCGATATTAAAAGCAGATTGCATTAATGCTCCTGCCAAAATCTGTCCATGAAGAGCAATATCCATGATTTTTGTTTGTATAGAAGGCATAGCAGCAAAAGAAGTACCAACAAAAAAACATCCTAATGCTGCCGTTAACGGAGCATGGGATAAAAAGAAAAACAGAAAAAAAACAAATGTGCTCCAAAGCATAGAAAAAAAGATCATTGGTGAAAGACCAACTTTAACTGAAAATTTAGGTCCTAAAAGATTCCCTACCACCATTCCAAATCCAACTAACGGCATAATAAATGGTACCCACTCAAGCGGAACACCAGAAATATGCATTAATGTTGACTTAATATAAGTAAAAACAGAAAATAATCCTGAGGCTCCAATCGAAACCATCGTTAAAAGAAACCATACTTGTTTTTGCTTTAATGCAGAAAGTTCGCGCAGAGGGCTTGTTTTTGAAAGAAGCAAATCAGAGGGCAAAAACTTGCAAATAAGCAAAAAACATAATAAAGCAAGAGCACCGACAAGAATAAAAGAAATCTGCCAACCAACAAGCTGACCAATCCAAGTTGCACTTGGAGCTCCTAAAACGGTGGCAATTGTTAAACCAAGCATAACATAGCCAACAGCTTTGGAACGTTCATTCATTTCCACCATTGAAGCTGCAACCAGAGTCGCAAGACCAAAATAAATGCCATGGGGAAGACCACTGATAAAGCGTAAGGTTACCAATATGCTAAAATCAGAAAAAAAAGCACTGGCAATATTTGCCAGCGCATAAAAAAACATCAACCCTGCCAAAACAGTTTTACGTGAGAAAGGAGCTGTTGCAACAGCTAAAAGAGGAGCTCCAATCACAACACCCAGTGCATAAGCAGAAATATATTGGCCCGCTGTAGGAATATCAACCAATGAGCTTCGCGCCATCTCTGGCTGTAACCCCATTGCCACAAACTCTGCCGTACCAATAGCAAAACTTCCCACCGCAAGAGCTAAAATTACCAAACACTGTGTATGAGAATCAACCCCTGATGCAAGAAGGTTTTGTTTATGAGAATTTTTCACTATCATCATTTCTATATCATGATATCTCAATTATAAATATCTGTAACGTAGCACAAATAAACTCAGAACCCTCTTACATCTCCATGTAAAGATTTCCAACGTATCATTAAAACATCATCCACAATGAAAATAACAATAGCTTTAGCTTTAAAATGCGTATCTATAAATAGAATTTGTTTTTAAACAATAGAACAAATACAATCTTTCGTAACGAATACAGAACTTCAATTATGCAAATATTCTTATAAAAATAAGCTAAGAACTTAAAAATATTCATTATTTATTTAAAGTTTTCTCACGTACAATTTAAATGAAATCATCTTCATAATCCCCCTCTAAAGGAGAGAGCTTTTTTAAAAATTTCATTTTTTCATAAAAAAACACAAAAATAACTCTATAAAAGCGCAATTTTCATACTTCTTTAAGGCTTTGCTAACCCCTCATTAACATTGTTGCTCTAAACAATCATGAGAAACAGAAATAAACTGTTTTTCTCCGGATCAGGTAGCGCGTACCGGAGTAACAGTTTCTGTTTCCTATTACAATTGCAAAAAGAATATAGTTCGATAAAGTTGTGCATCCATCTTTTATTCAAAGGCAATTTTATGCTTTTAAAAAGCATCTTTCACTTTTCTCTAGTAAAAACTTTTAATACAAAACAAATTGAACAATATGAAAAAGTAGATACCATGTGCATGGGGATTAACTCTTTAGCGTCCTTGCGCCCATAAAGCACGGGTTTCAGCACAAAAATCAGCATAACACCCTTCCTCAATAGCATCACGAATTCCTTGCATAAGTTGTTGATAGTAAAAAAGATTATTCCAAGTCAACAACATACCACCAAGAGATTCACCAGATTTGATCAAATGATGTAAATAAGCACAACTATAATCATTTGCCGCAGGACAAAGGGACTGTGGATCAAGAGGAAGGGGATCTTCCGCATAACGCGCATTACGTAAATTAATTCTTCCAAAACGTGTAAATGCCAAACCATGACGCCCCGCACGCGTCGGCATAACACAATCAAACATATCAATACCACGAGCAACGCTTTGTAAAATATCATCAGGTGTTCCAACTCCCATGAGATAACGTGGCTTATCTTCTGGCAAAATCGGACAAGTAACATCCAATACAGCAGTCATAACATTCTGCGGTTCACCAACAGCGAGCCCTCCAATAGCATAGCCTTTCAAGTTCATCTCTTTTAATGCTTGGGCAGAACGTTCACGCAATTTCATATTATCACCACCTTGAACGATACCAAACAATGCTTTTTCTGGCTGATCACCAAAAGCTGTTTTACAACGCTGTGCCCACCGCAATGAAAGTTCCATAGCAGCTTCTATTTCTTTTTCACTTGCAGGTAATGCAATACATTGATCCAATTGCATCTGGATATCCGCATTAAGAAGCCCCTGAATTTCGATAGAACGCTCTGGACTCATTTCATAATACGCTCCATTAATATATGAGCGAAATATCACACTTTGTTCAGTAATTTTGCGGATTCCCTCCAATGACATAACCTGAAACCCACCAGAATCAGTTAAAATAGGTCCAAACCAGCGTGAAAATTCATGTAATCCTCCTAAACGAGCAACACGCTCGGCTCCTGGACGCAACATTAAATGATATGTATTGCCCAAAATAATATCTGCTCCAAGAGCACGTATCTGGTCCATATACATAGCTTTAACAGTTCCTGCCGTCCCAACTGGCATGAATGCAGGTGTACGAATAGCCCCACGACCTGTTATAATTTCACCACGACGGGCAGAGCCATCTTGAGCAATCTTTCTATAATGAAATGTTTTTATCATCACTCTCGTCTTTTTACTTCCATAGTTTCATACTGCCATAGAAAGAAAAGCTATACCTCTCTTCAGAGGTAGCATCATAAACTTTATGGATTGATTCTCGATTTGCTAAACAATGTCACTAGCATAAAAAATGAAACGAGATAAAGAAATCTTCACGACCAAGTCATGATCACAATCAACGTAATAATTTCCATTTCTCAGAATGACCTAACAACATTACACGCCAAGATATCCATGCTCGCCTACTATAAATTTTAGAGAGTTGTGAGATTTTTTTTAACAACAACAATTCTCCCTTTCACATACTTTCACTACCGATAATAGCTAGAAAGTTTTGTCTTGAGAGAAAAAGCCTCTAAAATATTGCACAGAGATTCGAATAGATTTTAGTTTCACAGGAAAAATAACGTCTATATATAAATGTAAATAGCCTAAAGCTTCTCTGTCATCGCCTCATAAATGTAAATTCTCGTAAAGAATAGCCTGTCAATTTTTTACAAATAAAAAAGCTTTATACTATCATTTTAATCTTCCATCACACTATAATTACGATATGAATAAAATAATATGTTACATTGAAAAAGCACATTATTTTGATATGAAAAGTATATCTCAGATCTATACTCCAATTACCGTATATCATTTAGATGAAGGCTTGCGTTCATCTAAAAATGCAAAAATGAAAAGCTTTTTTTGTCCTCTTTCAAGAAACACAAAGCAAAATTACCATTTGTTCAAACAAATGTATCCAATGCAAATGATTACATGCGGTCATTGCTTAGAAAATTCCACTTACATAAAAAAATACATTTCAACCAACGCACCTGAAATATAAAAGTGGCTATAAAAACAATAAGTTCTAAATATTTATTGTTGAATAAGTTAATCTTATCAAAATGACAAGCAAGTGGCTTCACACAAACATTAAATCTTATGCATGCTCTCTTACAGCATGATATTTACCAACACTAAAAAACACCATGCCGTGAGCTCATTAGCTCTAAAAGGAACAAAGCTTAATGCGCGAAAAGATACACTAGATCCTCTTATGGATTAAAATTAGGACAATTATTCTTCACAATACACACGACAACAATCAGATGAAATCACCTTCCATAGTGCTTTTACAACTGAAAGGAATAAACCTATTCTATATCCGCAGCAATTGTAGCTTTAATGATTGCGTCAGGATCGACAACAGGTTCACCGCGTTTAATTTGATCAATATTCTCCATACCTTCAAGAACCTGTCCCCATATGGAATATTGACGATCAAGCCAAGGAGCATCGGCAAAGCAAATAAAAAACTGTGAATTAGCAGAATTGGGATCCTGGCTGCGTGCCATAGAAACCGTACCACGTTTATGAGAGAGATTCGAAAACTCTGCTGTTAAATTAGGTTTCTCTGAACCACCCATGCCCGCACATGATAAATTAAATTTTTCACCGTCCTTTTTGCCAAATTGCACATCACCAGTTTGCGCCATAAAACCATCGATAACACGGTGGAAAATGACGTTATCATAAGCCCCTTCACGCACAAGCTCTTTAATACGTGCAACATGACCAGGAGCTAAATCAGCAAAAAGTCCAACAGTCACCCTACCCTTGGTTGTTTCAAGAATTAAAGTATTTTCTAAATCTCTCATTTCGGCCATGGCTAATCTCCTTTAATTCATCTATCAGCTTGCAAAACAGCAGCATTAATAACATCAGGATTTGTTACAGATCCATTATTACTTGTAGACCCTTTTTTAATTTGATCAACAACATCCATTCCCTTTATGACTTCTCCAACAACCGTATACTGACCATTTAAAAAAGCAGCATCAGCAAAACAAATGAAGAATTGAGAATTAGCGGAATTTGGATCTTGTGAGCGTGCCATACCAACAGTACCACGCTTAAATGGCTGTTTTGAAAACTCTGCTGGTATATTGGGGTAATTGGAACCTCCCATACCAACACGTTTAAGATCAAAATCTACCCCACCCTTTTTTCCAAACTTTACATCACCAGTCTGTGCCATAAAGTCTGGGATAACACGGTGAAAGACAACATTGTTATAAGCACCTTCTCTTGTTAATTTTTTGATTTGTGCAACATGTTTTGGCGCGAGATCAGGACGAAGACGTATCACCACATCACCATTTTTGAGGGATAAAACAAGCACGTTAGAGTTATCAGTCGCGTTAGAATTATTTGCCACAGCGCTCAATGAAAAAAAACAAAAAAGACATGTCAAAACAGCAAAAAACCTAAGATACATCATCATTCTCTCCTGAAAATTGAAATTTTAAGCCCAAAGCTCTGGCAATATTTGCAGGCACAAAGGACGTCACATCACCTCCCATAGAAGCGATCTGGCGTACCAATGTAGAAGTTATGCCCCGCCCAGAAACACTCGCTGGCAAAAAAACCGTTTGTAATTCAGGAGCCATGATACTGTTCATCGCCGCCATTTGCATTTCATAATCAAAATCAGTGCCATCACGCAACCCGCGAATAAGAAAGGAAGCACCAATTTCACGCGCCTTATCAATCAAAAGAGTATCAAATGAAATAACTCGTAAGCGGTCAGGATCTACACCTAACAACTCTTTTCCTGCCTCAATAATTAAAGCAACACGCTCTTCAAAACTAAAAAGTGGTTCTTTTTTAGCCTGTACCCCTATAGCCACGATCACCTTATCAGCTAAAGCAAAACTGGCTTGTAAAATATCAAGATGACCATTTGTAAAAGGATCGAAGGAACCTGCATAAAGAGCAATTTTTTCCATTTCACTCTACACTTTTCAACATTATCTCTTCTCGCTCACATCAACCGTATCAGAATGTTTTCCTGCCTCATCATCTAATTGGTTATCATCATCTTCGGCTTCAGAAATACGTTCAACGGATACGACTTTTTCGCCTTCTGCTGTATTAAAAATCGTCACGCCCTTAGTTGAACGCCCCGCTATACGAATACCCTCAACAGGAACACGAATAAGCTGCCCTCCATCTGATACCAACATAATTTGGTCTTGCGCATTCACCGGAAAAGCCGCCACTAATTTGCCGATTTCAGCCGTTTTAGAGAGATCTGTTGCACGAATTCCTTTTCCGCCACGTCCCGAAATACGGAATTCATAAGATGATGATCGTTTCCCATAACCAAACTCACTCACTGTTAAAAGCATCTGTTCGCGTGCATGAAGTTCTGCATAGCGCTCCTCTGTCAACTCTGTTTCTGCCCCTCCCTCTTCTTCATCAAAAGTGACAATATCATCTGTCTCGGCCTCAGCCCCCACAGCACGGCGCTCATTAATCATACGTTTGACGTAAGCAGAACGCTCAACCGATGTGGCTTCAACATGCTCTAAGAGTGTCATCGAAATGACTTTATCACCATTAGCCAAATTAATACCACGCACTCCAACTGAATTACGCCCTGCAAAAACACGAACCTCAACGACTGGAAAACGAATACACTGTCCATTAGCCGTTATAAGCACGACATCATCATGTTCCGTACAAGTTTCAACCGAAAGAATTTCATCTCCTTCTTCATCAAGTTTCATGGCAATTTTGCCATTACGATTTACCTGAACAAAATCTGATAATTTATTACGACGCACCGTTCCACGAGTCGTTGCAAACATAACATCCAAAGCACTCCAACGTGCTTCATCCTCTGGCAAGGGCATAATCGTTGTTATGCGCTCACCTTGCTGTAGGGGAAGCAGATTAATCAAAGCACGCCCGCGCGACTGCGGTGTACCAAGAGGCAAACGCCAAACTTTTTCTTTATACACAATCCCACGTGATGAAAAGAAAAGAACCGGTGTATGTGTATTCGCCACAAATAATCGCGTAACAAAATCCTCATCCTTTGTAGACATACCAGAACGCCCCTTTCCACCACGGCGCTGCGCACGGTATGTATTGAGAGGAACGCGCTTAATATAACCACTATGGCTTACCGTAACCACCATATCCTCTGGCGCGATCAGATCTTCGCTCTCCATCTCAGCGCTACCAAAACCAAACACAGTACGTCGAGGCGTAGCGAATTCTTCACGAAGAGCATTCAATTCATCTTTCACAATGCCCATGATACGTGAACGCGATGCCAAAATCCCTAAGTAATCAGCAATATCCACGCCGATCTTATTTAATTCATCAGCAATTTCATCCCGCCCCAGTGCTGTCAATCTTTGCAAGCGCAATTCTAAAATAGCGCGCGCCTGCTCTTCTGAAAGATTATAAGTATTGTCCCCGTGGATAATATGACGGGGATCATCAATAAGTTTAATCAAAGGCGCGACATCAGCAGCCGGCCAGCGTCGTTCCATTAATTGCGCACGCGCTGTCTGTGGATCAGGAGCTTTACGAATAAGCGCTATAATTTCATCAATATTGGCAACAGCAAGAGCAAGACCAACCAAAACATGGGCACGCTCGCGTGCTTTACGCAAAAGATATTTTGTCCGCCGGCTGACAACCTCTTCACGGAAAGAAACGAATGCACGAAGCATATCAAGCAACGTCATCTGTTCAGGTTTTCCACCGTTTAATGCCACCATATTACAACCAAAAGAAGTTTGCAGTGGCGTATAACGATACAATTGGTTCAAAACAATTTCTGCAACAGCATCTTTTTTGAGTTCAATAACAACGCGATATCCATCACGATCAGATTCATCACGCAAATCAGCAATTCCTTCAATGCGTTTATCGCGCACCAATTCAGCCATTTTCTCGATCATCGTTGCTTTATTAACTTGATAAGGAATTTCACTCACAATAATTGCCTGCCGACCACTGCGAATTTCTTCGATATCAACTTTAGCGCGCATAATAATGGAACCACGCCCTGTTTCATAAGCCGCACGAACACCAGAATGGCCAAGGATGATACCACCTGTAGGGAAATCAGGACCCGGAATAATTTCAATAATTTTATCAAGTGTGATATTGGGATCATCAATCAAGGCAATACAACCATTCACAACTTCACCAAGATTATGGGGAGGAATATTGGTTGCCATTCCTACAGCAATACCACCTGATCCGTTAACCAAAAGATTAGGGAAACGTGCTGGTAAGACGACCGGTTCACGCTCACGCCCATCATAATTATCCTGAAAATCAACCGTTTCTTTATCAATATCTGCTAATAGCTCTTGTGAAACTTTTTCTAAGCGACATTCTGTATAACGCATTGCTGCCGGCGGATCACCATCAACAGAACCAAAATTTCCTTGACCATCGATCAAGGGATTTCTCAAAGAGAAGTCCTGTGCCATACGCACCAAAGCATCATAAATTGAAGCATCACCATGGGGATGGAACTTCCCCATAACCTCACCAACAACCCCTGCAGACTTACGATAAGGCTTATTAAAAGAAAGTCCCATTTCATTCATGGCATGAAGAATACGCCGATGAACAGGTTTGAGACCATCACGTACATCAGGAAGTGCACGCGAAACAATCACGCTCATCGCATAATCGAGATAAGAGCGTTGCATTTCATCAATAATACTGATCGGTTCAATACCGTTCAGCATATCACGTTCTGGATGTGGAGTAAGATCGCTCACAGCTTCAAAACTTTCAAAAAAGAATCATTTCACTTTGTTTATATCGAAAAATGCAAAAAAATGCTAATTTCTCTCCCTCACGAGAAAGGAAATTTAACAATAATTTTCAACATGTTATTTATTTGTATTTAAAACCATAGATAAAATATCCAAGACTTAAATCTCCCCAGACATTAACAATCTTAAAACAAACAACAAAAAGCAGTAATAATACCGTACTCTAAAAATAATTAAAAAGGCACGTCATCATCTAATTTATGTGAAAAACTTTCTTCTGGTTGGTTTTCGTGATGACCAAAAGCATTTTTCTGATTTGGACGACTATCAGCAAAACCACCACTGCCATAACTCATCTGATTTGCCCCTTGCATTTGCTCCCCACCAGCCCCCCCACGTCCATCAAGCATTTGCAATTCACCACGGTATTTTTGCAAAACGATCTCTGTTGTATAACGGTCATTCCCATTTTGATCTTGCCACTTTCGCGTTTGCAACTGACCTTCAATGTAAATTTTGCTGCCTTTTTTTAAATATTGTTCTACAACTTTGATAAGATTTTCGTTAAAAATAACGATACTATGCCACTCGGTTCGCTCTTTTCGTTCATTTGTATTACGATCACGCCAACTCTCTGAAGTAGCAATCCGTAAATTTGCTACTTGATCACCAGAAGTCAAACGGCGGATTTCAGGATCTGCACCAAGATTACCAATCAAAATAACTTTATTAAGGCTACCAGCCATCGCATAAACTCCAAAATTTTAATTTGCAAATAATCTTTTTATATAGCGGTCATTACCCTCTTGACCTTGTCATCTGCACATCTGCAATTGACCTTCAATGTGGATTTTGTTAACCTTTCTAAAATATCGTATCGTGTAATTATAACAAAAGATGATAACAACGCATAGTTTATTCCATCACCAGAGAATAAAAAGCTGTTTTCTAGGTTTTTCTTTCCACAGAACTTACACTCTTTATCCCCTTTGAGCAATTGAACACATTGTAATTCTAAAAAACAGTTTTATCCTATTTGGGATGCTCGATTTTTGTTATACATGCCAAGGACAGAATATGGTTCACCAAAAATACATCTCCATTCGCGGCGCACGTGAACATAATCTTAAAAATATTGATCTCGATCTCCCTCGTGATAAACTCATCGTTATCACAGGACTTTCTGGATCAGGCAAATCATCCTTAGCTTTTGATACAATTTACGCCGAAGGTCAACGCCGTTATGTTGAAAGCCTTTCAGCTTATGCTCGCCAATTTCTCGAAGTGATGCAAAAACCCGATGTTGACCGCATAGATGGTCTTTCTCCCGCTATCTCTATTGAACAAAAGACTACCAGCCGTAACCCTCGTTCAACGGTTGGAACTGTCACTGAAATCTATGACTATATGCGACTTCTCTTTGCACGCATTGGTATTCCTCATTCACCCGCAACAGGACTTCCTATTGAAAGCCAGACAGTCAGCCAAATGGTTGATCAAATTATGAACTTACCAGAAGGGACACGAATTTTTATTATGGCTCCTTTAGTGCGAGGACGAAAAGGAGAATACAAAAAAGAACTCGCAGAGCTTTTAAAAAAAGGCTTTCAACGCGCTAAAGTTGACGGAAAATTCTATGAAATTCCTGATATTCCTTCTCTTGATAAAAAATATAAACATGACATAGATGTGGTGGTAGATCGTATTGTTGTAAACAATGACATTGCCTCTCGTTTAGCAGATAGTATCGAAACCTGTTTAAAGCTAGCAAATGGCATTGCCATTGCTGAAATGGCAGACCAACCTTTAGCACAAAAAGAAACCACAAAGGCATCGGCACATAAGTCAAAAAATGAAACGCACAAACGGCTTATCTTTTCAGAAAAGTTTTCTTGTCCAATCTCTGGATTTTCTATTCCTGAAATTGAGCCACGTCTTTTTTCATTCAATAATCCTTTTGGCGCTTGCCCTCTTTGTGACGGACTTGGCATTAAAAAGGCAATGGATCCCCAAAAAATTGTCCCAAACAAAAATCTTACTTTAAAGAACGGAGCAATTGCCCCTTGGTCGAAATCAACTTCACCATACTACAACCAAACCTTAGAAGCGTTAGGAAAAGTTTATGGATTTAAACTTACCGATAAATGGTGTGTCCTCTCAGATGAAGCACAACAAGCTATCCTTTATGGTACAAAAGGCAAAGAAATCTCCTTTCTTTATAGCAATAATTCAAGCACGCATAAAATGATTCAATATTTTGAAGGAATCATCCCCAATATGGAGCGGCGCTGGAAAGAAACCGATTCAGCGTTTTCACGTGAAGAAATCGAGCGTTATATGTCTTCTTCCCCCTGCTCAGCTTGTCATGGTTACCGCTTAAAACCAGAAGCGCTCGCTGTCAAAATCCACGGCATGCATATTGGGCAAATATCAGAACTTTCTATCCTAAAAGCGGATGATTGGTTTTCCAACATTCATCAATACCTTACTGAAAAACAACGAAATATTGCAATCCGTATTTTAAAAGAAATTCGTGAACGCCTTGCTTTTTTAAACCATGTAGGACTTGAATATCTCACCCTCTCTCGAAGTTCTGGTTCCCTTTCAGGAGGAGAAAGTCAACGGATTCGGTTAGCATCCCAGATTGGCTCTGGTCTGACAGGTGTTCTTTATATTTTAGATGAACCATCCATTGGTTTACACCAACGCGATAATGAACGCCTTCTGACAATGCTGCACCATCTGCGTGATCTTGGCAATACAGTTATCGTTGTTGAACATGATGAAGATGCCATTCGCACAGCAGACCATGTGGTTGATATGGGCCCTGCCGCTGGTGTTCATGGTGGAGAAATCATCGCACAAGGCACACCGCAAGAAATTATAGAAAATCCATCCTCTCTAACAGGGCAATATCTTTCAGGAAAAATGGCTGTGAGTGTCCCTGCCAAACGACGTAAAATATCAAAATCAAAAACACTTAAAATCATTGGAGCGCGTGGAAATAATCTTAAAAATATCAGCACAAATATCCCTCTTGGTACCTTTACATGCATAACAGGTGTTTCAGGTGGCGGAAAATCAACATTTCTCATTGAAACACTTTTCAAAGCAGCATCACATCAGATCATGGGCTCTCATCAAAGCCCCGCAATCTATGACAAAATTGAGGGATTAGAATTTCTCGATAAGGTTATTGATATCAACCAATCACCTATTGGGCGCACACCACGCTCTAATCCTGCAACCTATACAGGTGCATTTACCCCGATTCGTGAGTGGTTTGCCGAACTTCCAGAATCAAAAGCGCGCGGTTATCAAGCTGGGCGTTTTTCATTCAATGTTAAAGGAGGACGCTGTGAAGCATGTCAAGGTGATGGTGTTATCAAAATTGAAATGCATTTTTTACCTGATGTTTATGTTACTTGCGATGTTTGCAAAGGAAAACGCTATAATCGAGAAACACTAGAAGTAAAATTTAAAGAGCAATCTATCGCTGATATTTTGGATATGACTATCGAAAAAGCTGAGGAATTTTTTCAGGCTGTGCCTAGCATTCATAATAAACTGAAAACACTTATTAAAGTAGGTCTCGGTTATATAAAAGTAGGGCAACAAGCCACAACGCTTTCAGGTGGTGAAGCCCAACGTGTAAAACTTGCTAAAGAACTCTCACGCAAAACAACAGGACGTACCCTCTACATTTTGGATGAACCAACCACAGGTCTCCATTTCCATGATATTTCTAAACTCCTCGAAGTACTCCATGAACTCGTCGAGCAAGGCAATACAGTTCTCGTCATTGAACATAATCTTGAAGTTATAAAAACAGCTGACTGGATTATAGATCTAGGACCAGAAGGTGGAGATCGTGGAGGTGAAATCGTTGCCGTTGGACGTCCTGAAGATATTATTCATGTTCCTGCCTCCTATACGGGAAAATTTCTGAAAGAAATTTTGCTGCGCCGGCCATATAATCCCAACTCTTAAAGAGGTTTCTATTATAAAATGGGGATATGGTACAATGAAGAAAAAGTACACATTTTCTTATTATGTTATTTTCTCCTTGATAAACCTTGGAAATATATTTTTTTAGAAAAAATAAGAATATTTTACTTTATGCTATAAGTAAAACGCTCTCCTAAAAACCTCTTAAGCAATATAATTTTCGACTTTCTATGTGTAAATTGTGTACAAGCTATCTGTTGGACATCTTATAGTTGTCAATGTAATGTGATGCAGTCTAAAAAGACCAAATAACGTTGGAGATAATTTCAGCATGAAAAAAAAAGACCATACAGAGCTCGATCACGATGCTGAATCTGTTGTTCATTTTCTACCTAAAATAAAGATTGGAATTGTTATTGCCAATGAAAAGCTAAAACAAGCCGTTAATACAATACGTAAAGCAGCCCAAACAAAACATAGAGGAGATGGAAAAATATTGTTTTTTCCATTGATGATACTGTCCCTATAGGCACTAGCGATTCTGGAAGAGATGCCCTTTGACAAATAATGACAAAACTTTTATCCATCTCAATCTCATATAAGGAAATTCAATATGACAACCGCTTCAGATATTATCAAACAGATTGCAGACAACGAGATCCGTTTTGTCGATTTACGTTTTACTGATCCGCAAGGAAAATTACATCATGTCACAATGGATATTTCAGAAATCAATGAAGATGCATTTAGCGATGGCGTTATGTTTGATGGTTCTTCAATCGCTGGGTGGAAAACAATTCATGAATCGGACATGATTTTGATACCAGACCCAGAAACAGCACATATTGATCCTTTTTTTGCGCAATCAACTTTAGCCATATTCTGTGACGTACTTGAGCCTGTATCGGAAGAATTTTATCGTAGAGATCCTCGTTCTATCGCTAAAAGAGCTGAAGCTTATATGAAATCTTTAGGTATAGGTGATACAATCAACATAGGTCCAGAAGCAGAATTTTTTATCTTTGATGATGTACGCTATAAAACGACCCCTTACCACACAAACTTTCAACTTGATTCAAGTGAACTACCATCCAATGATGATACAGAATATGAAACGGGCAATCTTGGTCATCGCCCACGAATGAAGGGCGGTTATCTTCCCGTTCCCCCAATTGATTCCTGCCAAGATATGCGCTCTGAAATGCTCACAGCACTCAAAGATATGGGAGTCCGTGTAGAGAAACATCATCATGAAGTAGCAGCAGGACAGCATGAACTGGGTATTCGCTTTGATACACTCGTTCGCGAAGCTGATAAGATGCAAATTTTTAAATATGTTGTGCACCAAATAGCCAATAGCTATGGGAAAACAGCAACTTTTATGCCAAAACCAGTATTTGGTGACAACGGCTCAGGCATGCATGTTCACATGTCTATTTGGAAAGATGGCAAACCAATCTTTGCCGGCAGTGAGTATGCTGGACTATCAGAAACTTGCTTATTCTTTATCGGTGGGATCATTAAACACGCAAAAGCAATCAACGCCTTCACCAATCCCTCGACAAACTCTTATAAGCGTTTAGTGCCTGGTTATGAAGCGCCTGTCCTTCTTGCGTATTCCGCACGCAATCGTTCTGCATCTTGCCGTATTCCAATGAGTCGTTCACCAAATTCAAAACGCGTAGAAATACGTTTCCCAGATCCGGCAGCAAATCCTTATTTAGCCTTTTCTGCACTTTTAATGGCTGGTCTTGATGGCATCAAAAATAAAATTCATCCTGGGCAGGCGATGGATAAAGATCTTTATGATCTTCCCTTAAAAGAACTTAAAGAAATCCCTACAGTCTCAGCAAGTCTGCGCGAAGCACTTGAAGCACTTGATAAAGATCGCAGCTTTCTTAAAGCTGGGGACGTTTTCGATGATGACCAAATTAATTCTTTCATTCAAATAAAAATGCAAGAAGTTTTACGTTACGAAACGACGCCCCATCCTGTTGAATTTGATATGTACTATTCTGTTTAAAGCATAATGAATTATTCCTTTTATTTTAAAATGGAGAATAAAGTCTCCATTTTTGTGGATATTCTTCTCATCACAAAGCACAAGTGGCTTTTGGCAAATATGCTTTTCCTTTATAATTTCTTGGAATCCATTCACATCAATTAATAAGGTTTCTAATGCTACGAATTCGTTCTTTATTTCTCATTCTTTTATGCATTGCCTTTATGATATCGACAACTCAATCTTTTACAATTACAGATCAAAAACTTATAGACCTTGAACAAGCAGCATTTGCTTACAGCAAAGCAATTCAAAATGCCGATGCAAATGCTATCTTAAATGCTATTCCCCCCCAGATTATCGACAGCTTAACGACTAAGAAAAAATTCAGTAAATCACAATTTCAACTAATCATGAAAAGCCAAATAGAACAGTTGGCCGAAAATTATAAAATCGAGAGTATCCACATTGACCAAAAACAAAAACGTGAAGGCAAACTTGATAATGGTATTCCTTATTTTGTTATACCGGTAGAATTTGTCACCATAACAAATACTGGAAAAAAATGCTCTATTCAAACCGAGCTTATTGCCATTCTTGATAATGACAAGTGGTATTTTATCCGTGGGAATGATGAAGCAATCTTAAACATCACCAGTGAAGCATTTCCTGGTCTTGAAAAAATAAAAGTCAATCCTCAGAAAATCACAAAAATACTCTGATGAAAAAACAAAGGGGGGGGATAACTAAAAATTTTTTCTTACAAACAAGTAGTGATGACTGTAGCAGCAGCATAAAATTCAATTTTTTTATGAGCGCGGCGCGCCATTGCTTCTTTATCCGCCCCCCATTGTTCTATCATCCAATCTTCATCTAAATGGGCGATATTCCAAGCATGATCTGCATCCATTTTCCTCGCCGCAACAGCAAGAGCAATAAGTGCTGACCCTGTTAAAGTTGTCATCATATGCAGTGCAGCAAGCATATAAAGAGACTCAACTTTACGCAGATAATTGCTTACTGCTTGAACAGCTTCGCCTGATTGTTCAACATGGATAAGCCCTTCTGTTATATGAAAACGAGCACCAAGTTTTTCTTCTGCCCAATCTAATAAAGGATCCCACTGTTCACATTGCCGTTGTACGAGCTCTTTTGGTGTTTGTGCACGATAAAAGACCATATCGCATGCAACAAAACGCAATAAATCTTCAAAAACAACCTGCATATCATCAGCAATGCCATCAATCACAGTATTCACAAGACGCGTCATTGGCATTTTTGCTGGATCAATAACTTGCTTTTGCTTTTCAAATTCCTTCGCCACAAATGCAGCAAACACTTCCGTTGGTACAAGGAAATGGCGCTTTGCCGGTGTTTTAACTGGACGTCCATCCAACAACAGAGAAAATCCCCCCTCCTCACAAACAACCTTGACTTCCTTATAAAATCGTTGTGGTAGTGGTTGGCGAGAAAGATTTTGAATCTCCTGAACAGCATGATTTTCATTTAATGATCTATCAAAATGATTCAAAATTTCGCGCATATTGTTTCACCTCTGATATTTTCAAAAAATCAACTGTTTTTTAAGATTCCCTTTATGAAGGTTTGAGGCTATCTCCCTCCTGTCTTTAAAGAAGGAAAAAATCTTACCAGCCCCAATCTGATTAAAACTATATTTCATATCTCTTTTACAAACAAGACAATGGTTTTATTCATATATTAGCAGCAACCGTTAGAATAATTTTCAAAAAGAATTTATCTTGATTTAAAAACCTAAACGTTCTGAATTTGCTGAAGAAAGTGCATTCATCACCTTGCAAATTATTTATCTACAAGAGGACATCTACACTGCAGCTTTTAAAATGTTTCTCACAAAATTTTAAAGCAGAAAAACGCACATTTCCCCAAATAGAGAGCAGTGCGTTTTACTTTTCATCCATCTTGCTTAACAGCTTCCCGCATCCATCTCGTTTCACATATCCAACTCATCCCCCTCTCGCGTAAAATTCTCCCTGCCTTATATTCCCGCCCTAAAAAACAATATTTTAGGACACAATAGGATAAAGAAAAATGTAGACAAAAATCTGTAAACAATACCTACAAATTCAGTACGAAAAATAAACTATTTTATAACAATGACTTGACCTCTCTTCAGAATAAGTAAGAGAGGTCTCATCAAATCTGCTAAAAACTGCACAGCTGAAAAAACAAACAACAAAAACTTCTCTTTTTTTATTCTCTATCACCATCATTCTCATTAAAAGCCAAAAGATTAAAGCTTTGGATCATATGAGGTGGTAAGGGGGCGATAATATCCAATATCCCCCCTGAAGGATGAGGAATGCGAATTCGGCGTGCATGGAGATGAAGGCGATTTTGTATTCCCCCTGGTAACTCCCAATTACTATCGGAAAAAAAATATTTTGCATCACCGATAATAGGATGATCCATATAAGCAGCATGAACACGCAACTGGTGTGTTCTCCCCGTATAAGGTTCCATTTCAAGCCATGAAAGAGTACGCCCTCGCGTATCTAAAACACGATAATAGGAAACCGCATGATAAGAGTCTGGCTCCCCATGTTCACAAACGCGCATTTTATCCCCTTGGGAAATACTATCTTTAACCATCCAAGTTGAAATCTTATCTTGCTTTTTTTTAGGCACACCGCGAACCAATGCCCAATAAGTCTTTTTCGTTTCGCGTGTTCGAAAAGCTGCCGTTAAAGCCTGTGCCGCCCCCCTTGATCGCGCAACGACAAGCACCCCTGATGTCTCACGATCAAGACGATGAACCAACCGCGGTTTTTCACCTTTTTTATTACGCCATGCCTCAAGCATACTATCCACATGACGTGTCAAACCAGAACCACCCTGTACGGCTAGACCAGCGGGTTTATTAAAAACAAAAATCTTTGGATCTTCATAAAGCAACATTTTTTTCAAAACAGCTCCATCATCCCGTCCCCGAATTGTTTTATCCGTTACAGAAAAGCTTTCCTTGTTATCAACAGACAAAGGCGGCACACGAACAGATTGCCCCATGAGAAGGCGCGTATCGGTTTTCACACGCCCACCATCAATGCGTATCTGGCCAGAACGCAGCAATTTTTGTAAATGCCCAAATCCAAGTCCTGGATAATGTACCTTAAACCAACGATCTAAGCGCATTCCATTTTCTTCTGCTTCAACTTTTTTTATTTCTACGCCTGCCATGAAAGTTCCCTTACCAAGTAATTTTTCCCAATAATTTGATTAACCCGTTTTACGCCTCGGCTTGTATAAACGCAAAAATCTCTATCCCATAGAGCCACTTTATCACACCATATTACAGTAAGTATCTAAAATTGCCTTTTCTTCACGGGCAAATTTTATTAGCTCAAGATCGAGTGCTTATAAGAATCGATAAGCTTTATGCTTGCGGTAGCGAGTGGAGATCATCACCTATGTCATTATTCAAAACCTATGTGCGTGTCCTCACTTATTTAAACAGAGAAAAAAATTCATCTTTTTTAATCTGTAGTGCTAATGTTATGTTGGCTCTTATCACCATTGCGGAACCTATTTTATTTGGACGCGTCATTGACGCTATTACAGAAAAAACAGATATTATTGTTACCCTTACAATTTGGGTATGCTTTGGTCTTTTTCATATTATCGCTTATGTACTTGTTGCACGCAGTGCGGACCGCTTAGCACATAGACGCCGCTTAGCTGTTTTAACAGAATCTTTCGAACGTATTATCGCTATGCCTCTCATCTGGCATCAACAGCGTGGAACCTCTAACGCTCTTCATACACTTTTGCGTGCTGTAGACTCCATGTCAACCATATGGCTTGATTTTATGCGTCAACATCTCTCAACTCTTGTCGCATTATTCATTCTCCTTCCCATAGCATTTAACATGAATTGGCGTCTCTCAACAGTCTTGGTTGTGCTTGCTATCATTTATGTCTTGATTGCACGTTTAGTAATGCAAAAAACAAAAGATGGGCAAGCCGCTGTCGAGCGTTATCATCATAACCTTTTTCAACATGTCACGGATTCAATCACTAACGTTTCCATCGTACAAAGCTATAACCGAATAAAGGAAGAAACTTCCATATTGCATCAGCATACGCGAGAGCTTCTTAAAGCACAAAATCCTGTTCTCAATTGGTGGGCTCTTGCCAGTGGCTTAAATCGAATGGCTTCAACCATTTCAATCGTTTGTGTCCTTTTGCTTGGAGCTTTTTTTGTCATAACAGATCAATTACGTGTCGGTGAAGTCGTTGCTTTTGTCGGATTCGCACAATTAATGATTGGTCGTCTTGATCAAATGAGCGGTTTTATTAATTTAACCGTCTCCTCACAAGCAAAACTACAGGAATTTTTTGCAATGGAAGACTCAACCCTTCAGAGCAAAGAACCTGAAAATCTCCCCTCTCTGAAAAATGTTAAGGGGGCGATACAATTTCATCAGGTAACCTATAAGTTTCCCAATTCTTCTCAAGGTGTTTTTAATATCTCTTTTGAAATTAAAAAAGGACAAACCGTTGCGATTGTAGGACCAACAGGTGCTGGTAAGACAACATTAATGAATCTCTTACAGCGCATATATGAACCTACCTTTGGGCATATCTCCATTGATGGAATCAATATACGCTCTGTGAATCGTGAATCCTTACGAAAATCTCTAGCAACAGTATTTCAAGATGCTGGTCTTTTCAACCGTACTATTCACGACAACATTGCGATAGGAAAAGAAACTGCAACATATAAAGAGCTTTATGAAGCAGCAAAAATAGCCGCTGCGCATGATTTTATTCTCAAAAAAGCGGATTGTTACAACACAATAATCGGCGAGCAAGGTTCTCAATTGTCAGGTGGAGAAAAACAACGATTAGCAATCGCACGCGCTGTTTTAAAAGATGCGCCCATTCTCATACTCGATGAAGCAACCAGTGCTCTTGATGTTGAAACGGAAGCGCGCGTCAAGGATGCTCTTGACTGTATAAGCTACAACCGCACCACTTTTATTATAGCTCATCGTCTCTCAACAATACGCAATGCGGATGTTGTGCTTTTTCTAGAACAAGGGCATTTAATTGAAAAAGGAAGCTTTCAAGAATTGATCAATAAAAGAGGTCGTTTTTATGAACTCTTAAAAGCCAGTGGCTTGTCAATCAATCAACCCAAAATAGAAGAAAAGGATGAAACCATATTTCCTTTGCACGAAGCCATGGCATCATAAAACAACATCTCCAGCTTTAAGAAAGAAGCGTATCTAAAACACAAGGTACTTCTAACAGATCGCAAAACGAAGCAACACAAAGGAGAAGAGTTATCCTTCCAGAGCAGCTTTTAATGCCGCAAGTGCCTCCTCAGCCTTGCTTCCCTCAGGACCGCCAGCTTGTGCCATATCAGGACGCCCCCCACCACCTTGTCCACCAAGGACAGCTGAAAGAATACGCACCAAATCAACAGCATTTAACTTATCCGTCAAATTATCCGTAACGCCAACAACAGCACTCCCCTTGCCATCCTCTGAAACAGCAATAAAAGCAACAACCCCTGATCCAATCTGTTTTTTACCAGAATCAACGAGCGCCTTAAGATCTCGTGGTGAAATCTTGTTCACAACACGTCCCATAAAAGGAATACCATTGATGACAGCAACATCTTCTTGACCACCTTGTCTTGTCGCACCACTCAGCAGCATTTTTTTGCGCACATTATTCAATTCTTTTTCAAGTTTACGACGATCTTCAAGCAAGATTTGTATCCGCTCTTCCACTCCAATAGCAGAAGTTTTTAAAAGATCAGCCATTTCATGGAGACGCGCATCTTGGCGGCTCAGATAAAGACGCGCTGCGGTACCTGTCAAAGCTTCAATACGACGCACTCCGGATGCTACAGAACTTTCAGAAACAATATGAATTAAACCAATATCCCCTGTTCTCTCCACATGTGTCCCTCCACAAAGTTCAATGGACCAATTGTTTTTTAATTTTCCCTGCTCACACTGGTTTCCCATAGCAACAACACGCACTTCATCACCATATTTCTCACCAAACAGTGCCATTGCCCCTTCAGAAATTGCATCATCCACCAGCATGAGGCGGGTTGTGACCTCGCTATTTTGCAAAACAATGTCATTTGCTAAATCTTCTATTTTTTTTAATTCTTCTGCAGAAACAGATTTTGGATGAGAAAAATCAAAACGCAACCGCTCCGGCGAAACAAGAGAGCCCTTCTGGGTCACATGAGATCCCAATACTTGACGTAAAGCTTCGTGCAATAAATGAGTAGCAGAATGATTCGCACGGATTTTTTTACGCCGAACACCATCAACGGTTAAATCTACACAATCAGACCGCACCGCCTGACCAGTTTGAACCTCTCCAATATGGATAACAACCCCATCAGCCTTTTTCTGGGTATCATGCACTTCAAAAACAAAGTTCTCACCAGCAATGATACCACTATCACCGATCTGCCCACCAGCTTCACCATAAAAAGGTGTCTGATTCACAACAAGAATAGCCTTCTGTCCTGCAGAAATATCATCAACAATCTTACCATCACGCACAAGAGCCGTAACAATACCTTTGGCTTTTTCTGTTTCATAACCCAAAAATTCTGTCGCTCCTACCTGATCACGAACAGAAAACCAAATTGCCTCTGTTTGAGCTTCACCAGAACCAGACCAATTGGCACGCGCTTCCTCTTTCTGGCGTTCCATCGCTTTATCAAAGGCTTCAACATCAACAGATATTCCACGACGCCGAAGAACATCTTGCGTCAAATCTAGTGGAAAACCATAGGTATCATAAAGTTTGAAAGCAACTTCACCATTTAAATCATCTCCTTCTTTAAGATGGGTACTTGCTTCATTTAACAATCCAAGTCCTCGTTCAAGAGTCTTACGAAAGCGCATTTCTTCTAATTTCAAAGTTTCCGAAATCAAAGATTCAGCACGCACCAACTCAGGATAAGCTTGTCCCATTTCACGAATTAAAGCAGGCAAAAGACGCCACATTAAGGGCTCTTTAGCACCAAGAAGATGCGCATGCCGCATAGCACGACGCATAATACGCCGTAAAACATATCCCCTTCCCTCATTGGAAGGAAGAACACCATCGGCAATCAAAAATGCGCATGAACGCAGATGATCCGCAATAACACGGTGGCTCACCATAAAGTCACCCGTTTCCTCAACTCCTGTAATTTCCACTGATGCAGCAATCAATGCACGAAAAAGGTCAATATCATAATTATCATGCACCCCCTGTAAAACAGCAGCGATACGTTCTAATCCCATACCTGTATCAATAGAAGGATGAGGCAATTCAATACGCTGTTCCTTGTCAAGCTGTTCATATTGCATAAAGACAAGATTCCAAATCTCAATAAAGCGATCCCCCTCTTCACTTGCACTTCCAGGAGGACCTCCCCAAATTTCATCACCATGATCATAAAAAATCTCTGAACAAGGACCACAGGGACCAGTTTCGCCCATCGACCAAAAATTATCTGCCGTTGCAATACGGATAATTTTTTTGTCTGGAAGACCGGAGATTTTACGCCATAACTGTGCCGCAACATCATCACTCTGATAAACGGTCACCAACAATTTATCTTTGGGAAGACAAAATTCTCTTGTTAAAAGATTCCATGATAAAAAAATGGCCTCTTCTTTGAAATAATCACCAAAAGAAAAATTGCCCAGCATCTCAAAAAATGTATGATGGCGTGCTGTATAGCCAACATTATCAAGATCATTATGCTTTCCACCCGCACGAACACATTTTTGCGCCGTTGCTGCTTTTTTATAAGAACGCTGTTCAAGTCCAGTAAAAACATTCTTAAACTGTACCATTCCTGCATTTGTAAACATAAGTGTGGGATCATTCCGTGGAACAAGTGGGCTAGAAGAAAGAACCTCATGCCCTTGAAGACGAAAATAATCTAAGAAAGTTGATCGTATGTTCTTAACGCTATTCATATCAACACCTGCAAAATACAGCACAAAATACTAAAAGCAAAAAGCACCCTTATTAAATATCCTCTTTGCCAAGCTTGGAGTCAATTTAATCAAAGAGTGAAATATTTGCTTAAAAAATGAGAAATAAGCGATCTTATAGTTAAAAACTTGAACAAATAAAAATAGAAAAATTTAAAATGAAGCAATGACAGTAAAAAAACGCCCCATCAAATGACTTCATCGCTTTCTGTCGTATCTGACCCTGCATTTTCTAGCAATTCAATGGCAATCAAACCAGCATTTTGACGCAAAGCTGTCTCAATTTCTGCAGCGATTTCCACGTTCTCACGCAAAAACTGCTTCGCATTTTCTCGTCCCTGTCCTAAACGCTGAGAATTATAAGAGAACCACGAACCAGATTTCTCTACAATACCAACTTTAACTCCTAAATCAATCAACTCACCTAATTTAGAAATACCTTCACCATAAATAATATCAAACTCAACTTGTTTGAATGGAGGTGCCAATTTATTTTTGACCACTTTAACACGGGTTTGATTGCCAACAATCACATCTCTATCTTTAATGGAACCAATACGGCGAATATCCAAACGAACAGAAGCATAAAACTTTAAGGCATTCCCACCTGTTGTTGTTTCAGGAGAGCCAAACATCACACCAATTTTCATGCGAATTTGATTAATAAAGATCACCATACAGTTAGAGCGGAAAATTGACGCTGTAAGTTTCCGCAAAGCTTTACTCATTAAGCGAGCTTGCAATCCAGGTAAAGCATCACCCATTTCACCATCAATTTCTGCACGTGGTGTTAAAGCTGCCACAGAATCAACGACAAGCACATCAACAGCGCCAGAACGTACCAATGTTTCTGTAATTTCCAACGCCTGTTCACCCGTATCAGGCTGAGAAATAAACAAGTTTTCTAAATCAACGCCAAGCTTGCGTGCATAAATAGGATCAAGAGCGTGCTCCGCATCAATAAAAGCACAAATTCCACCAATTTTTTGTGCCTCAGCAATAGCATGAAGAGC
Source organism: Bartonella sp. ML70XJBT.G (assembly GCF_028618575.1). Lineage (GTDB taxonomy): Bacteria > Pseudomonadota > Alphaproteobacteria > Rhizobiales > Rhizobiaceae > Bartonella. The sequence continues at coordinate 29,287 of NZ_JAQITA010000017.1, forward strand.
CAATGTTGTTTTTCCAGAACTTTCTGGTCCATAAATCTCAACAATACGCCCTTTCGGTAATCCACCAACTCCTAAAGCAATATCCAAGGACAAAGAACCCGTTGGGATTGTTTCAATTTCAACAACCTGCTCCTTTTGCCCAAGACGCATAATGGAGCCTTTACCGAAAGAACGTTCAATTTGAGCGAGAGCAGCATCGAGAGCTTTTGTTTTATCCACGATTATATCCTTGACGATTCATAATAACCCAAAAAGTGTACACTGTTATTTTAACTTAACTAAAGTCTTGAGTTTAGATGTTCACAGACTATTTCATTCCACTCCCCACATTGTATCGACAACATCCCATGACCAACATGAAAAAATTTGCTATCCCTTATCTTATGACACAAAATACTCTCCAATAAAATACCTCCCATAAAGGAGCAAAACCCAGTAGATTTATATCTTCTCTAAGAGAAAAGAAAAAATTTAAAGACAGTGCGTATACACAGCCACTCTCATGCTTCTTATACAAACACTTCAAAAGACCATGCCTCTTCACCAATTTTCCACTCTAACAACTAGAAAATGCATGATCGATCAAAACAGCTGTATATCCATATCACTGAAATTCTCAATACAAAACAACTCATGAATGAAAGCGAGATAAAATATTTCTTAAACTTAAGTTCTAAGCGTATATGAATTTTTATCCAAAAAAGAAAGTTTTTACTCTCGTTTGAAAAAATAATAACTGTTTAAAGCATAATCTCAACTGTTAATAGAATGAGCATTACATCACGAATATAAATAAACCCACTCGTCGTAAAGCCCCTATCTCAAATAAAATTTCATTTTTGATCTGCTCGTTTTTGACGCAATTTCTTCCACCATTCAAGACGCTTAGCAATCTCACGCTCAAAACCACGCTCAACGGGGTGATAATAGCTCTGGCGCCCAAGTTTTTCAGGAAAATACTCCTGTCCTGAAAAAGCATCTGGTTCATCATGATCATAACGATAACCACGCCCATATCCTTCTTCCTTCATAAATTTTGTAGGCGCATTAAGGATATATTTAGGGGGAGGCAAAGAACCATTTTTGCGTGCACACTGCATCGCTGCTTTATAAGCAAGATATGTTGCATTTGATTTTGGTGCAGTTGCAACATAAAGACATGCTTGCGCTAAAGCGAGCTCTCCCTCTGGTGAACCTAGATAATCATAAGCATCTTTTGCTGCATTACAAATGACAAGAGCTTGTGGATCCGCCAAACCAACATCTTCTACAGCCATACGAACCAATCTGCGCCCAATATAGAGAGGATCTTCACCGGCATCAAACATACGTGCTAAATAATAAAGTGCAGCATCAGGATCAGATCCACGAACGGATTTGTGCAATGCTGAAATGAGATTATAGTGTCCTTCTTGCCCTTTATCATAAATCGGTGCACGACGCTGAATCATTTCTTGCAAAGCAACAGCATCAAATATCTCCCCCTCTCGTCCAACAGACCAAACTTCCTCCGCCAATGTGAGAGCTGCTCGTGCATCACCATCAGACATTCTTATCAAAATATCCCTCGCATCATCGCTCACAGGAAGAAGCTTTCCTTCCACCTCTTCAGCACGTTTTAAAAGCATGCCCAAAGTTTCATGATCATGTGCAAGAAATGTCAAAACACGAGCACGGGAAAGAAGAGCAGCATTCAGTTCAAAGGAAGGATTCTGTGTGGTTGCCCCTATAAGAATGACAGTACCATCTTCCATAACAGGAAGAAAACTATCCTGCTGTGCACGATTAAACCGATGAATCTCATCAACAAAAAGAAGTGTTTGACATCCGGACATAAAACGCGTCTGTGCAACTTCAAAAATTTTCTTAAGCTCCGAAACTCCAGTAAAAATAGCAGAAACCTGCTCAAAAGCGAAATTTGTTTCAAGTGCTAACAAACGTGCAACCGTTGTCTTCCCTGTCCCTGGAGGCCCAAAAAAAATCATCGAACTCATGGAACCGGCTGCCACCATACGTGACAGTACTCCCTTCTCTCCAAGTAAATGATTTTGTCCTACGACATCCTTAAGAGAACGCGGACGCATTCTTTCTGCAAGCGGCCGATTTTTATGAACTTGAAGATGAGAAGATGGAGTAAAAAAATCTTTATTCAAAAAAAACCTCAGCGAATAAATTGACGAATATACATACCATCACGTTCATATTCCAATTGCCACATATTAGCGCGACTTTGCATCAGAATTTTTTTCAACTGACTAACCGTTTGAATTTTATGACCATTAACAGCACGTATGATATCTCCTTGACGAAAAATTCCAGCAGCATTACTCGCCTCATCAAGATTGGTAATCACAACACCTTTTGCAGAGAGAGGAAGACGAAAATGTCGACTATTTTGCGGTGTTAAATCTAAGACTTCAGCACCAGACAAAGGACCATCACCCGTAATCTTTTCAGATTTTGAAAATGCAGTTTCCGGTATTGATGAAACAATTATTTGTGTCTTCAAGATTTTTCCACTTCGCAAATATTCTAAAACAAGACTATGCCCAATACCAGATGTCATTAAACGATATCCAAGAGCATCTGGACTTTCAACGCGCATCCCTTGCACATTCAAAATAACATCACCGACTTTTAAACCAGCTTTTGCAGCAGGACTATCTTTGAAAACTTCGATAACAAGAGCACCATAAGGACGCTCCAAACCTAAACCACCAGCAATATCAGCTGTAACATTTTGAAAAGATGCACCAATATAAGGTGGCACAAAATACTTCCCGCCACGTTTAACAGTATCAAGCATCACTTTTACAAGATTTACTGGAATAGCAAAACCAATCCCCACAGAACCACCAGAACGCGAATAAATAGCCGTATTAATCCCAATTAACTGCCCTTTCATATCAATCAGCGCTCCACCAGAATTCCCTGGATTAATGGCAGCATCCGTTTGAATAAAAAAATCAAAATCAGAAATACCAACACGCGTACGCGCTTGTGCTGAAACAATACCACTTGTAACCGTCTGACCAACACCAAAAGGATTACCAATTGCTAAAACAAGATCGCCAACTTCAACTGCATCAGAATCTCCCAAAGAAAGAACAGGAAATTGTGCATTCTTTGCATCAATTTCAAGCACAGCAATATCCGTTGCTTCATCTTTTAACATAACCTTACTTTCAAATTCCCGTCCATCAGAAAGAGCAACTTTAATTTCACTTGCATCCTTAATGACATGGTAATTCGTAACGATCAAACCGCGTGCATCAACAATCACTCCAGATCCTAACGAAGATTGCTTACGTACAGGCAGATTATTTTGAAAACGACTAAAAAATTGCTCAAAAAATGGATCACCGGCAAAAGGTGAACGTGCTCTGATTTGTCGAGCTGCATAAATATTGACGACAGATGGAATCGTTTTTTTTACTAAAGGAGCAAACGAAAGTGTAATTTCTTTTTGTGTTTGTGGAATTTGAGCATAAGCACAATGAAATGATAATTGTGTTATAATAACAAAAAAAAGCCACGCGAAAAGAGAATACCTCATTATTCACTCCTAAAAAATAATTCACTCTTTAAATATTAATAGGATAAGACACTTTCTCATCCTCCATAAACTCGAGATTTCTTTATTAATATTTATAATGAAAAAGAAAAACAACTATTTGAGTCATAAATATTATAAAAAACAACCAATTCAATATGTTGTAACGCTCTCTCATATTGATCTATTAAACGAAATTAACTCGCAAATGCTCATAAAAAAAACCGCCTAGAAAAGGCGGTCTTCTGACAATCCAATAAAAGAAAATACTCTATCTTTATGAAGAAGTCTCTTTCTGATTTGCAGTATCCTCTGTACGCATACGATCTACAGCCCCCTTCGCATCAATATCACGATCAACAAACTCTATAACAGCCATGGGAGCATTATCACCGGTACGAAAGCCCGCTTTCATAATGCGCAAATACCCACCATTGCGTGCTGCATAACGGGGTGCAAGCGTATCAAATAACTTAGCAACTTTCCCCGCATCACGAAGTGCTGAAATTGCTTGTCGACGTGCGTGCAAACCTCCACGTTTACCAAGCGTCACTAATTTCTCAACGATAGGACGAATTTCTTTAGCCTTTGGAAGCGTTGTCACAATTTGCTCATGCTCGATGAGCGAAACCGCCATATTAGCAAACATCGCTTTACGGTGACTAGCCGTCCGATTCAACTTACGACCTGACTTACTATGGCGCATGAACCTTCTCCTTAAATTCTAATATTGATCTTCATAGCGTTTTGCAAGATCATCAATGTTTTCAGGTGGCCATGCAGAAACTTCCATACCAAGATGCAACCCCATACATGCCAAAACTTCTTTAATTTCATTTAACGACTTGCGTCCAAAGTTCGGTGTCCGAAGCATTTCCGCTTCTGTCTTCTGGATAAGATCACCAATATAGACAATATTATCATTCTTAAGACAATTTGCCGAACGAACTGAAAGTTCTAACTCATCCACTTTCTTGAGAAGAGCAGGATTAAAAGCAAGCTCTGAATCAGATTCTTCAACAGTTTCCTTTTGTGGCTCTTCAAAATTAACAAACAATGATAATTGATCCTGAAGAATACGCGCGGCAAAAGCAACAGCATCCTCCCCATTAACAGCACCATTTGTTTCAATTGTGAGTGTTAATTTATCATAATCCAGAACTTGACCCTCACGTGTATTCTCTACCTTATAAGAGACTTTACGAATTGGTGAATAAAGACTGTCAACTGGAATAAGACCAATTCGCCCATCATCAGCACAATTGCGATCAGAGGGAACATAGCCCTTCCCTGTATTGACGATAAACTCCATACGAATCTCAGCATCCTCATCAAGAGTGCAAATAACATGCTCTGGATTAAGAATTTCCATATCCCCAACGGTGCTGATATCACCAGCTTTCACGATACCAGGACCTTCTTTACAAATGACGACCCGTTTAGGCCCCTCCTCTTCCATACGAAGGGCAATTTCTTTAATGTTAAGAATAATATCTGTAACATCTTCACGAACACCTGGAATTGATGAAAATTCGTGTAACACACCATCAATCTGTACAGCAGTAATTGCGGCACCACGAAGCGATGATAATAATACGCGACGAAGCGCATTCCCCAACGTTAAGCCAAAACCACGCTCAAGAGGTTCAGCCACCAAACTCCAAACATTTGGAGTATCATGCGCATAAAACTCAACCTTATTGGGTTTAATCAGTTCCTGCCAGTTTTTCTGGATCATATTTTTATTCCCGTTCTCTACTTCCGCTACCATTCAATCGTAACGGTCAATGTGAACATCAGAGAAGCCTCTGACAACAAAAAACAACACCCAATTAAACGCGCCGTCTTTTTCGCGGACGACATCCATTATGAGGAATTGGTGTTACATCACGAATGGATGTAATGACAAAACCAACAGACTGCAACGCACGTAAAGCAGATTCACGACCTGACCCAGGACCACAAACCTCAACTTCCAACGAACGCATACCATGTTCTTGGGCTTTTCTAGCACAATCTTCTGCGGCAACCTGAGCAGCAAAAGGCGTAGATTTTCGCGAACCCTTAAACCCTTGAGCCCCAGCAGATGACCAAGCGATTGTATTTCCTTGAGCATCCGTAATGGTAATCATTGTATTGTTAAATGTTGAATTGATATGCACAACACCTGATGATATATTTTTGCGTTCGCGGCGACGAACACGCGTGGCTTCTTTGGCCATAGTCTTCCTTTCAATGATCTCTTCACTGCCGTAACACCAGCAGCTCCACCCACCTCGCTCTTGTTAAAAAACTCAACAAGAAACAGAATATAAAAAAGTAAACTCTTAAAAAAGAAAGCTACTTTTTCTTACCAGCAATTGCCTTAGCCGGACCTTTACGCGTACGCGCATTTGTATGTGTACGTTGCCCACGAACAGGCAAAGAACGACGATGACGCAAACCACGGTAACAACCAAGGTCCATCAAACGTTTAACATTCATAGCAACCTCACGGCGAAGATCACCTTCAACCTGATAGCCCTGATCTATTGCCTCACGAATTTGCAACACTTCTGCATCCGAAAGCTCATGCACACGACGCCCGACAGGAATACCAACCTTTTTAGTAATTTCTTGAGCAAATTTTGGTCCAATCCCGTGGATATACTGAAGCGCAATAATGACACGCTTATTTGTCGGGATATTGACGCCAGCAATACGAGCCACGCCTACTCTCCTTAATTATGTTAACAATTAATCATAAAATACTCGAAGTACCTTATAGAAAAAAGATCCGGCATAAATATACCCCGAATCCCGTTATTTTATTTGAAATAAATTAATATTGTTTTTGATAGATTTCACTAAAAAAGTCAACACTTTTCATTTATTTCTCATAAAAAACTCTTTATTGTAGAAAACCTCTAATGATACATGATACCTTGGCGATATCCACCATTCCATCAACCACTTTCAACAATCCCTTTTCTAAATAAAATTTCGAAAGAGGAGTTGTTTTTTCACGATACTCTACTAATCGCTTTGCAAAAGCAACAGGATTATCATCTGAACGAACCAGCCCACCGGCAGCTATTGTTTCTTCAACGCGTCTTTTCATTCGCTCAATCAACGCATCTTCATCAACACGCAGTTCGATAACAGCATCAAGTTGCATATTTTTTGATTGCAAAATCTGTTGCAATGCTTCTGCCTGCCCTACAGTCCGTGGATACCCGTCCAAAACAAAACCGTTTACACAATCACTTTCATCAATTCGTTCCGAGACAATTTGATTAACAATAGCATCAGACACCAAAGCACCAGAGCTCATGACCGCTTTAGCTTTTTTACCAATTTCTGTCTCTTTAGAAATAACCTCACGCAACATATCACCCGTCGATAATTGAGGGATATTATACGTTTCAGTCAGCATTTTAGCTTGTGTACCTTTGCCAGCTCCAGGAGGACCTAAAAGAATAACTCTCATCGATTCTTTTTTCCTCCACGAAGTTTTGACTTTTTAATCAACCCTTCATATTGGTGCGCAATGAGATGTCCCTGAATTTGAGCAACCGTGTCAAGCGTAACAGTAACAACAATCAACAAAGAAGTTCCGCCAAGATAGAAAGGAACCTGTAGAGTGGATATCATAAATTCAGGGAGCAAACAAACTAAAATAATATAAATTGCCCCCACAACAGTAATACGTGTTAAAACATAATCAATATATTCAGCCGTACGTTCTCCAGGACGAATTCCTGGAATAAAACCAGAATGTTTTTTCAACTGATCTGCCGTATCACTTGGATTAAACACAATAGCCGTATAAAAAAAGCAAAAAAACGCCATCAAAAGTGCATAAACAATCATATAAAGTGGCTGTCCATGGCTAAGAGAATAAGAAACAGTCTGCATCCATTGTGGCATTTTGTCAGAAAAGTTATTGATCGTTGCAGGCAATAATAACAAAGACGAAGCGAAAATAGGTGGAATAACACCTGCAGTATTCAACTTTAAAGGAAGATGTGACATATCGCCTTGAAAAATCTGATTACCAACTTGACGTTTTGGATATTGAATAAGAATTCTTCGCTGCGCACGCTCTATAAAAACAATAACAGCTATCACACAAATCGCAATAAGCACGATTCCTATTAACAAAAAAGTTGATAAATCAGCTTGACTATGAGCAGTTAAAAGTTGAGCAAAAGTGGAAGGGAGATTAGCCACAATACCTGTAAAAATAATGAGTGAGACCCCATTCCCCACACCACGTGACGTAATTTGCTCACCAAGCCACATGAGAAACATCGTCCCACCAACAAGGGTAATAACGGAAGAAATACGGAACATCAGCCCAGGTTCTACAACAATCTGCAACCCTGACCCTATACCAGTTTCAAGTGCAACTGCGATACCAAACGCTTGTAGAATCGCCAATATAACTGTTACGTATCGAGTATACTGATTAATAACCTTACGACCTACTTCACCCTCTTTTTTTAGAGTCTCCAAAGAAGGAATAACTGAGGTAAGCAACTGCACAATAATTGATGCTGATATATAAGGCATGATTCCTAAGGCAAAAATTGCCATACGCCCGACAGCCCCCCCAGCAAACATATTAAATAATCCCAAAACACCAGAGGCATGATGTTCAAATGTCTGGCGCAAAGCATCAATATTAATACCAGGAAGAGAGATATAAGTACCAAAGCGATAAACAAGAAGCGCAGATAGAGTAAACCAAATGCGCCTTTTCAATTCGGTTGCACGTGAAAAAGTACCAAAGTTCATATTGGAAGCAAATTGCTCTGCTGCTGATGCCATAAAAAGTCTCCAGTCCACACTCCAGTTCTTAAAATCACAGAAGCATAATTCTAAAAATTCACATCGTTATACACAAATAAATGCAAAACCTAAATAATCCTCCACCGAAGATTTCCTTAAATGAATCCCCCCATAGAATTATCATTTATATCCCCAAATTAATGGACTGGCTCAGGAAAAACAACCTGACCACCTACTTTTTCAACTTTAACACAAGCAGCTTTAGAAGCACCAGAAACGTGAACGACAATCTTCGCTTTTAATTCACCACCAGAAAGAAGACGCACTCCATCCTTCACACGACGAATAATACCAGCCTCTTTCAGAGCAATAATATCAATAGGCTTTTCAGTATTCAACTTACCCGCATCAACTGCCAACTGAATACGTCCCAGCGAAACTTCATTATACGTTTTAGAAAAAAAGTTTCTAAATCCACGCTTTGGTAAGCGGCGATAAATAGGCATCTGCCCACCTTCAAAACCATTAAGCGAAACACCAGAACGTGATCTTTGTCCTTTTACACCACGACCACCAGTTTTACCGATACCAGAACCAATACCACGGCCAACACGTTTACGATTTCTTGTTGCGCCTTCACGATCACGTAGTTCATTGAGTTTCATATTTCATACTCCCGCAATCTTTAACCTTCATCTACAATACGAACAAGATGACGAACCTTAGCGATCATACCCCGTACACAAAGGGTATCTTCTAAAACGCGACGTCTCCGCATTTTATTTAATCCAAGCCCTTTCAAGGTTGCACGCTGAATCTGTGAATTCCGAATTGGACTTCCAATTTGTTCTACCGTCACAGTTTTACCACTCTGAGATTTTTTCTGAACCATTTCCTAATTCCTTTTCTGACAATCTCAGAAAACTATCCTTCTGCATCAACTAAATGCCGACGACGCGCTTGCAAAGTCGAATATTTAATACCACGTTGAGCTGCTATATCCCTAGGATGCATCTGACGTTTTAACGCATCAAACGTTGCACGAACCATATTATAAGGATTAGATGATCCCAATGACTTTGCCACCACATCCTGCATACCAAGAGTTTCAAAAATCGCACGCATTGGTCCACCAGCAATAATACCCGTACCAGCAGAAGCAGAACGTAACAAAACACGACCAGCTCCATGACGACCTTCAAGATCATGATGCAATGTACGCCCAGAGCGAAGTGGGACATAAATCATTCCCCGCTTTGCAGCTTCTGTAGCTTTCCGAACAGCTTCTGGCACTTCACGTGCTTTACCATGACCAAAGCCTACACGCCCTTTCTGATCTCCAACAACAACAAGAGCAGCAAAACCAAAACGCCGACCACCCTTTACAACTTTAGCAACACGATTGATATGAACAAGTCTATCGACAAATTCATTCTCACGTTCATCGCGCTCACCACGTTCTTTCTGTGCCATTCCTCATTCCTTTTTCTTTTCCGGAAGCACGCTAACAAAGTTCCATCACAAAACGAGAGGAACTCACACGAAACACCCTAAAACTTTCTTACCATAACCTTCAAACAAAACACTTTAAAAGCTTAAACCACCCTCACGTGCTGCCTCAGCCAAAGCTTTTACTCTACCATGGTAAACATAAGCTCCACGATCAAAAACCACCTCATGAACACCAGCTTTCTTTGCTCGTTCAGCAATTAACTTACCAACAGCAAAAGCTGCTTCTTTATCAGCACCACTTTTCAATGATTTCTTTAAATCATTATCAAGGGTAGATGCCGAAACAAGCGTACACCCACGCAAATCATCGATAATTTGAGCATAGATATTCTGATTTGAACGGTAAACACTAAGCCGTGGACGATCGCTAGAAACCATTTTAATTCTACGACGAACACGCTGAGCACGACGCTGGATAATATCCTTAGATGACGCCATAATACAAAATCCTTACTTCTTTTTACCTTCTTTGCGGAAGATACGCTCATCTGCATGCTTAACACCTTTACCTTTATAAGGCTCAGGTCTACGATATTCACGAATTTCAGCTGCAACTTGTCCAACTTGCTGTTTATCAATTCCAGAAATAACAATTTCTGTAGGCTTAGGAACCGTTACAGTCACACCTGACGGTACTTTATAAACCACATCATGTGAAAAGCCTAGTGATAATTGAACATCCTTACCCTGCAAAGCAGCACGATAACCAACACCATTGATTTCCAATCTCTTTTCAAAACCATCCTTCACGCCACAAAAAATATTCTCAATCATTGAACGAGACATCCCCCATTTAGAACGCGCATCCTTTGATTGATCCCGTGGGGAAACCGATATAACATTATCCTCAAGTGTTACTAAGACTTCATCATTCACGACGTAACTCAGTTCACCTTTCGGACCTTTTGCTTTAACTAGCTGTCCTTCAACAGTTGCGGTAACTCCAGAAGGAATTGAAATGGGCTTTTTTCCAATACGAGACATTGTTCTAACCTACTTTTTTTCTGTTTTCTTGGACATAACTTAGAAAACACGACAAAGGAGCTCTCCACCGACATTCTGCTCACGTGCCTCATGATCGGCCATTACCCCTTTAGGAGTTGATAAAATAGAAATACCAAGACCATTTGCCACTTGAGGAAGTGATTTAGCAGAAACATATACACGACGACCAGGTTTTGAAACACGTGAAATCTCACGAATAGCTGCCAAGCCTTCAAAATATTTTAATTCGATTTCAATTTCAGACTTTCCATCACCTGAGTCGATCTGATTATACCCGCGAATATAGCCTTCCGACTGGAGAACATCGAGAACACGCGCACGAAGTTTGGAAGCAGGCGTAACCACTTTGCCCTTTTTACGACCAAGCGCATTACGAATGCGCGTTAACATATCACCAAGAGGATCCGACATAGACATAGAACAATCTCCTCTTACCAACTAGATTTAACAATGCCGGGAATATGCCCGATAGAACCAAGTTCCCGCAATGCAATCCGCGACATTTTTAATTTACGATAATAAGCTCGCGGACGCCCCGAAACCTCACAGCGATTACGAACACGAACTTTTGCAGAATTACGTGGCAATCCTGCCAATTGAACAGAAGCCTTAAAACGCTCTTCAAGAGAAATCTTCTGATCCATAACAATTGCTTTCAAACGCGCACGACGTGCAGCATAACGCTTTACCATCACCTCACGACGTTTATTTTTCTCAACGGCACTTACTTTGGCCATAATCTTACCTCGCTACATTTGCCGTTACGAACGAAAAGGAAAATTAAAAGCACGCAACAATTCACGTGCCTCATCATCCGTTTTCGCTGTCGTACAAACGATAATATCCATGCCCCAAATTTGATCAACTTTATCATAGTTGATTTCTGGAAACACAATGTGCTCTTTAATACCCATAGCAAAATTACCACGGCCATCAAAGCTTTTTGGGTTTAAACCACGAAAGTCACGAACCCGCGGAAGCGCGATCGTAACAAGACGATCTAAAAACTCAAACATACGATCTTTACGCAATGTGACTTTAGCCCCAAGTGGCATTCCTTCACGAACCTTAAAGGTTGCAATAGAATTACGCGCACGAGTAACAACAGCCTTTTGACCGGTTATGAGCCCTAAATCCTCAGCAGCAAGAGATGGTTTCTTGGAATCAGCAGTAGCCTCACCAATCCCCATATTAATTACAATTTTATCAACCCGCGGAATTTGCATCGCATTTTTGTAATGAAACTTCTCTTGAAGCGCTTTACGAACCACTTCAAAATAATGAGTCTTCATGCGCGGTGTTTGTTTTTCTTCAGCCATTAATCAACTCTCCCGAACGCTTGGCAAAACGAACCTTATTACCATCTGCATTCATACGAAAACCTACACGTGTAGGCTTACCATCCTTAGGATCAGCAATTGCCAAATTAGATAGATGAATCGGAGCTTCTTTAGAAATAATTCCTGCCTCTTGCTTTTGTGTCTGACGTTGGTGACGTTTAATCATATTAACACCACGCACAAAAGCTTTATTGTCCTTAGGATTCACCTTAATGACTTCACCACTACATCCTTTATCCTTACCGGATAAAACAACAACTTTATCACCTTTTCGAATCTTTTGCATAATATTCACTCCTTATAACACTTCAGGAGCGAGCGAGATGATCTTCATATGATTCCTACCACGAAGTTCGCGGGGAACTGGTCCAAAGATACGTGTACCGATCGGCTCTTTTTTATTATCCACTAAAACAGCAGCATTACCATCAAAACGAATAACACTACCGTCTGCGCGACGAATATCCTTAGCAGTGCGAACCACCACAGCTTTCATCACATCACCTTTTTTAACACGGCCACGAGGAATAGCATCCTTGACCGAAACAACAATAATGTCACCGACCGAAGCATATTTCCGCTTTGAACCGCCTAACACCTTGATGCACATGACACGACGAGCACCGGAATTGTCGGCAACGTCGAGGTTTGTTTGCATCTGAATCATGACTGGCCACCTTCTCTTAACATTTATATCCGGTCGTGTTTTTAACACATCCGGATTTGCCTGCCAAATAACGATAAAGTTATTGCCTTAAATCCACCAATGGAAACCAAACCACTGTTAACTTTAAAACAATGAACTCAACTCACTACGCTACATTGCCTTTAACAACAATCCAACGTTTATCTTTCGAAATTGGTCTAGATTCCTGAATCGAAATTTGATCCCCAATCTTAAACTGGTTGTTCTCGTCATGCGCCTTATATTTTTTAGACTGCCGAACGGTCTTTTTAAGAAGTGGATGAGAGTAACGACGCTCCACTTTCACGACCACAGTCTTATCACTTTTGTCACTAACGACAACACCCTGCAAAATGCGTTTAGGCATCTCTAATTTCCTTAAACCTTACTTTCGTTTATCTTCTGACGAAGAAAAGTTTTAACACGCGCAATATCACGGCGAACCTGCCTAACACGTGCAGTCTTTTCCAATTGACCTGTAGCCTTTTGAAAGCGCAAATTAAACTGCTCTTTCTTTAACTTAGCCAATTCATCTTTCATTTGGTCGAGCGTTTGCGCCCGTAGTTCTGTGGCTCTCATCGCTTAACCTCTTTATTCAGCAATACGCTGGATGAAACGCGTCTTTATAGGCAACTTTGCAGCACCAAGTCTCAGTGCTTCACGTGCCACATCTTCAGGAATCCCATCAAGCTCAAACATGATACGCCCCGGCGCAACACGCACAGCCCAATAATCTACACTTCCCTTACCCTTACCCATACGAACTTCTGTAGGCTTAGACGTAACTGGAAGATCCGGAAAAATACGAATCCACACACGACCAGAACGCTTCATATAACGTGTAATCGCACGACGCGCCGCTTCAATTTGGCGCGCAGTAATCCGCTCTGGCTCAACAGCCTTCAGACCGTAAGCACCGAAATTCAAATCCGTACCACCCTTCGAAACACCGTGAATACGGCCCTTGAACTGCTTACGGAACTTTGTGCGCTTTGGCTGCAACATTGCTCTCTACTCCAAATTCTAGTTCAATCACAAAAACTAAGCATTTTCGCGGCGACGATTCGATGAAGAACCAGAGTGATCAGCCTCCGTAGCACGACGCTCCGAAGCCATTGGATCATGCTCAAGAATCTCACCCTTAAAGACCCAAACTTTAACACCACAAATACCATAAGCAGTCTTAGCTTCTGCTGTACCGTAATCAACATCAGAACGCAAGGTATGAAGTGGAACACGCCCCTCACGATACCATTCCATACGAGCAATTTCAGCACCACCAAGACGACCCGAACAATTGATACGAATCCCTTCTGCTCCAAGACGCATAGCTGACTGAACCGCACGTTTCATGGCACGCCGAAAAGCAACACGACGTTCTAACTGCTGAGCAATTGATTGCGCAATAATTGTAGCATCAGTTTCTGGTTTACGAATCTCCACAATATTTAATGAAGTCTCAGCATTTGTCATTTCTGAAAGCTTACGACGAAGCTTTTCGATATCAGCACCTTTTTTACCAATAATGAGACCAGGACGGGCCGAATGAATCGTTACACGACATTTCTTATGGGGACGCTCAATAACAACTTTAGAAATAGCCGCTTGCTTCAACTCTTCCAACACATATAAACGGATTTTTAAATCCTCATGGAGAAGACGACCATATTCACCACTATCAGCATACCAACGGGAATCCCAAGTCCGATTAACTCCAAGACGAAGTCCTATTGGATTGATCTTCTGACCCATTATGCAGCCTCCACTTTTTCGGTAACTTCACGAACAATAATAGTAAGATGCGAAAACGGACGTTCAATCCGACTAGCACGCCCCCGACCGCGAACATGAAAACGCTTCATCACTATCGACTTACCGACATAGGCTTCTGCAACAATGAGCGAATCAATATCAAGATCATGGTTATTTTCTGCATTTGCAATAGCTGATTCAAGAGTTTTTTTCACAGTTCCAGCAATACGTTTACGTGAAAACGTCAAATCAGCAAGTGCCACATTAACTCTCTTACCACGAATCATCGCAGCAACCAAATTAAGTTTTTGCGGACTAACACGAATTGTCCGAGCGACAGCTTTCGCTTCATTTTCTTTAAGCTGGCGCGGAACTTTAGCTTTTCCCATCACCTATTTCCTCTTCGCTTTCTTATCTGCACCATGCCCATAATAAGTCCGGGTGGGAGCGAATTCACCAAACTTATGCCCAACCATCTCTTCAGAAACAGAAACAGGAATATGCTTATTGCCGTTGTAAACACCAAAAGTCAAACCAACAAATTGTGGTAAAATAGTAGAGCGACGACTCCATATTTTAATAACTTCATTGCGTCCACTCGCACGAACCTTCTCTGCTTTTCCAAGAAGATAGCCGTCAACAAACGGACCTTTCCAAACTGAACGAACCACTTCAGACTACCTTTCTCATTTCTTGCGCTGATGACGCGTACGCATAATAAACTTATCGGTGGACTTATTGGAGCGCGTACGCTTACCCTTTGTAGGCTTACCCCAAGGAGACACCGGATGACGCCCCCCTGATGTACGTCCTTCACCACCACCATGCGGATGATCAACGGGGTTCATAGCAACACCACGAACATGTGGACGTTTACCACGCCAACGTGACCGACCTGCCTTGCCATCATTAATATTCCCATGATCGGGATTAGAAACAGCACCAACGGTCGCAAAACAACTGCTAGATACCAAACGCTGCTCTCCAGAATTAAGACGAAGAATAGCCATTCCTTGGTCTCGCCCAACAAGCTGCGCATAAGTTCCTGCCGAACGCGCGATCTGACCACCTTTTCCAGGCTTCATCTCAACATTATGAATAATTGTTCCCACTGGCATATTACCAAGCGGCATAGCATTACCGGGCTTAACATCAACATTCGAACCAGCAATAATAGAATCACCAACACCAAGACGCTGTGGTGCAAGGATATAACTTAATTGTCCATCTTCATAGCGAATAAGTGCAATAAAAGCCGTGCGATTTGGATCATACTCTAAACGCTCAACTTTAGCAGAAATATCGCGTTTAAGACGCTTAAAATCAACAAACCGATAGCTACGCTTATGACCACCACCCTGAAAACGAGCTGTAACACGACCACGGTTATTACGACCACCTTTTGACGATAAACCTTCGGTCAGCGTCTTTACAGCCTTACCCTTATAAAGACAAGAACGATCTACAATAACAAGTTGACGCTGCCCGGGCGTAGTAGGATTAAACTGCTTAAGTGCCATTATCTTTATCTCCGAGCCTCTTTAAAGACCTGTCGAAACGTCGATAGACTGACCAGCAGTCAGTGTCACGATCGCTTTTTTGACATCACTCTGCCGACCAACAATGCCTTTAAAACGCTTCACTTTGCCCTTACGGACTATCGTGTTAACTGCTTTCACTTTTACGTTAAAAAGTGCTTCCACAGCAGCTTTAATTTCAGACTTTGTCGCTTTCGGCGCAACATTAAAAGCAACTTGATTATATTCAGAAATCATAGTCGACTTTTCAGTAATAACTGGACTAACAATTATATCATAATGGCGAAGATCTGTCATTTAAAACGCTCCTCAAGAGCCTCGACAGCTGCTTTTGATAAAACAAGTTTGCTGCGACGCAAAATATCGTAAACATTAATTCCCTGAATTGGTAAAATATCAATATTAGGAATATTAGATGCTGCCCGAGAAAATTGAATATCAATCTCTTTGCCGCCAATTAAAAGGGCATTATCTAACCCAAGCTTGGAAAAACGAGAAATAAGCATCTTGGTTTTAGCATCTTTAACACTCATCTCATCAACAACAATTAAATCTTTTGCTTTTAATTTTGCTGAGAGAGCAAGTCGCAATCCAAGCGCACGAATTTTTTTAGGAAGATCATGCGCATGACTACGAACCACCGGACCATGCGCTTTACCACCACCACGAAACTGCGGCGCACGAGCCGACGAGTGTCGAGCACGTCCAGTTCCTTTTTGTTTAAACATCTTTGCCCCTGTTCGTGACACATCAGAGCGCCCTTGTGCTTGATGTGTCCCCTGTTGGCGACGCGCCAACTGCCAACGAACAACGCGCTGTAAAATATCTTCCCGTGGAACAAGACCAAAAATAGCCTCAGAAACTTTTAACTTACCAGCTTCATCCCCATCAAGGGTTTTCATTACAAGATCCATTATTCGGCTCCCTCAACTTCAGAGGTTTCCACCACCGGAGTAACCATTTCCGTTTTCTCCTTCGCAAGACGACGAATACCAGCAGGCTTTGGCACATTATCAGGAAGAGGTTTCTTTACAGCATCTCGAACCAAAATCCAAGCACCTTTACAGCCAGAAACAGCACCGCGCACTAAAATCAAGCCACGCTCAATATCTGTAGAAACAACCTCTATATTCTGCGTTGTTACACGGACCTGCCCCATATGGCCAGCCATTTTTTTACCTTTAAACACTTTACCAGGATCTTGACACTGTCCTGTTGAACCATGCGCACGATGCGTAATTGAGTTAC
Source organism: Bartonella sp. ML70XJBT.G (assembly GCF_028618575.1). GTDB lineage: Bacteria > Pseudomonadota > Alphaproteobacteria > Rhizobiales > Rhizobiaceae > Bartonella. The sequence continues at coordinate 46,693 of NZ_JAQITA010000017.1, forward strand.
CATGCGAAGCACGATGCCCACCAAAATTATGACGTTTCATAACACCGGCAAAGCCTTTACCAATACTCGTACCTGTCACATCAACTCTTTGTCCTGGAACAAAATGTTCCACGGTAATTTCAGTGCCGACCTCAAGAAGATTATCGGGGCTCACACGAAATTCTGCTATTTTAGCTTTAGGCTCAACAGAAGCCTTAGCAAAATGCCCACGAAGAGCCCGCGAAGTATTTTTTACCTTGGCAAAGCCTACACCTAATTGAACAGCAGTATAACCATTCTTCTCAATTGTACGCTGAGCCACGACTTGACAATTCTCCAAACGAAGCACCGTTACCGGCACATGTTCACCAGCTTCATTATAAATACGGGTCATGCCCAGCTTCTGTGCTATTACACCTGAACGCATCGGGTCTGTTCCTTCTGTCCTCAAACCTCAGAGCTTAATCTCTACATCCACACCAGCAGAAAGATCGAGCTTCATAAGAGCATCTACTGTTTGCGGTGTTGGATCAACAATATCAAGAAGACGCTTATGTGTACGCATTTCAAATTGCTCACGACTCTTCTTATCGATGTGCGGTCCACGATTGACCGTAAACTTCTCAATCCGCGTTGGAAGCGGAATAGGACCACGGACATTCGCACCAGTACGCTTAGCAGTCGACACAATCTCACGTGTCGATGCATCAAGAATTCTGTGATCAAATGCTTTCAAGCGAATGCGGATATTTTGACTGTTCATGCTCTTTTATTTCCCTGTCACGCAAAACGCCTTTAACAATAAAGGCGTTTTTCAATAACCAATCCTTACTCAATGATCTTAGAAACGATACCGGCACCAACAGTACGACCACCTTCACGAATAGCAAAGCGAAGTTTCTCTTCCATGGCAATAGGCACAATCAATGAAACATCCATCGCAACAT
>NZ_JAQITA010000018.1 GCF_028618575.1 Bartonella sp. ML70XJBT.G
GGGTTTCTGCTGAAGAGGCTTTAAAATACAACAAGAGATACAGTGTTGTCTGGCAAGTGATCAATGCTTTGCTTTCCCATGATGAGAACTTTGAAGTAACCCTTAACCAGATGATTTTAGATCAAGACGTCAGTCATACTTTAGAGATTGTTGCTTTAAAGAGTATGACCACGGTTGAAGATAAAATCTATGTTTATGAGAAACCAGAAAGCACGGGGCTTGAGATTGGAAAAGCAGCCTATGAACCTCGTCATAGTTATAAAGGGCAAATGAGATTACCTTTTTATAAAGAGTTTCCCAATGCCCTTAAAACCCTTTTGGCTAAGAAATTTACCCTTGCGGATTACTGGGGCATATGGGCTGGCAATGTTGCTGAGATTGCTCAAAACCATATTAATCGTCTTAAAGATATCCTATCCGATGAAACCAGTGAAGCCTATCACGCCTTTGATGGGTTTTATAAAGAACTCAAAAACAACTTAAACAGTGAAATCAAACAAGAGGAAGCGCTTGAGATGTTAGGACAACATCTTGTCACGCGTCCCGTGTTTGAAGCCTTGTTTGAGGGCAATGAATTTGTGCAAAACAATGCCATTTCGCAAGCCATGGAAAAGATCTTAGCTGAGTTGGATAAAACCAATATTGAAGAGGTATCAAAAGAGTTACAAGAGTTTTATGACAGTGTGAAATTCCGTGCCTCTGGGATTACCTCCCCCCAAGCAAGACAAAACCTTATTATCAAGCTATATGAAGATTTCTTTACCAAGGCATTTAAGAAAACCACCGATAGGCTTGGGATTGTTTACACCCCCGTTGAGGTTGTGGATTTTATCATTCATTCCGTTGATGAGGTTTTACGCAATGAATTTGGAAAAAGCCTAGGATCACGTGGTGTTTCTATTCTTGACCCTTTTACTGGAACGGGTACCTTTATTACACGGCTTTTACAATCCAATCTCATAAAACCAGAGGATATGGAATATAAGTTCCGTCATGATATCCATGCCAATGAGATTGTTCTCTTAGCGTATTACATAGCAGCCATTAACATTGAATCGACCTATCATAGTCTTATGAAAGGAGATTATATACCATTCAAGCATATTGGTTTAACCGATACGTTTCAAATGCTTGAAGAAAAAAACTTGATAGACGGTATACTCAAAGAAAACAGTGAGTATTTGGAACATCAGAAAAAACTAGATATTGAAGTTATCTTTGGCAACCCTCCTTATTCGGTAGGACAAAAAAATGAAAATGATAATGCAAAGAATACTCCTTATCCTATTTTAGATGAACGTATCCGTAAGAAATATATATCGAATTCAACAAAAATAATAAATCGAAGCAAACTTTATGATAGTTATATACGAGCAATTTGCTGGGCTAGTGACCGTATAAAAGACTGTGGTGTGATTGGTTTTGTCACGAACGCGAGGTTTATCAATGGACGTTCTATGGATGGTTTACGAAAATGCCTCGTTAAGGAATTTAGCAACCTTTATATTTTCCATTTACGTGGTAATCAACGAACCTCTGGAGAACTTTCTCGCAAAGAAGGTGGAAAAATTTTTGGTGAAGGCTCTCGAGCCCCTATTGCTATCTCTATTCTTGTAAAAAATCCAAATGCACAGCAGCATGGTAAGATATATTTTCGTGATATTGGAGACTATCTCAATAGAAAAGAAAAGCTCACGATAATTGAAAAATTTAGGAGTATTGATGGCATTACACGAAGCAAAAAAGGTTGGCAAATAATTACACCAGATAAACATGGTGATTGGATACGTCAACGTGATGACAATTTCAACGCCTTTTTAGCTATAGGTGATAAAGGTGATAAAAAAGACCATAATAAAAAGCTCTTTGAAAATTTTTCGTACGGTGTTTCAACTAATCGTGATGCTTGGGCGTACAACTCAAGCCGTGAAATTTTAGCAAAAAATATGGGTAATATGATTACCTTTTATAACAGCGAAGTGAAATATTTTAATGAGATCTATCCACATGCTGACCACAAGACACGTAAAAAGGCTGTAGATAATTTCGTAAATTCAGATGCTAAAAAAATTAGTTGGAGTCGCGCTCTTAAACAACAGTTAGATAGAGGAAAGGTTTTTGAATTTGAAGAGACATGCCTCGCACAAAGTCTTTACCGTCCTTTTACACGACAGTGGCTTTATTATAATCGCGTCTTTAATGAAACAGTGTATCAAATGCCGCGTATATTTCCAATAGGACAATCAGTTGAAAATAGGGTAATACAACTTACAGGCATAGGAGTAAAAAATAGCTTTTCTATTTTGATGAGTGAAATTCTTCCTGATAGTAATATGATAAGTGCTAGCCAATGCTTTCCACGCTATATTTACGAAGACACTACGGTTTCAAAAGTTAAAAGTAAGCAACAATCCCATTTGTTTACAGACTTTACAGAAGACAGCACAACAGCTGGTTTACAACGCCGTGATGCTCTTACTGATGAGGGACTAGCACATTTTAAAGCCGCTTATCCTAATTAAACTATCACTAAAGATGATCTATTCTATTATGTTTACGGTTTACTTCATTCGGAAGATTATCGCGCCCGTTATGCTGATAATCTCTCTAAAGAATTGCCTCGTATCCCATGTGTAAAAACTGCTGATGATTTTTGGAAGTTTGTGACAGCAGGGCGTGAACTGGGTCATTTGCACGTGAATTATGAAACTGTAGAGCCTTATCCAGTGACCTTTAAAAAAGGAAATCCAAAAGTTACAGAGATCTCTAATCCCGAAAAATTCTATTATGTTACAGAAATGAAATTCGCAAAAGCAGCTAAAGAGAAAGGAAAATCCGAAAAGGATAAATCAATAGTTATTTACAATGGCAATATTACCATAACAGATATCCCTCTTGAAGCTTATGAATATATTGTCAATGGTAAACCCGCTCTTGAATGGGTTATGGGGCGTCAATGCGTTAAGACTGATAAAAAGAGTGGCATTGTTAATGATGCTAATCGCTATGCTGTTGAAACCATTGGCAACCCTGCCTACCCTCTAGAGTTATTTCAAAGGGTTATTACCGTAAGTTTAGAAACAATGAAAATCGTAAAAAACTTACCAAAATTAGAAATAAGAGAAACTGAATAACTTATAAAGCATGCTCACATAATGGGTATGATAAACGCATAAGGGGTATAGAGCTTATAACCATAATCTATACCTTTTTTGTTAAGTTGATTAGATACAATCCTAATATGCGTTATTCTAAAAAAAAAATCATTTGCACATTTAGATACTCTCATTTGGATTGCTTTAAGATTTATAAGAAACCCCATCTTAAATAGAGTTAGATTTTTTTACATTGCCTTTAAGAGGTTATACCGTAATCTCAAATGATCGCTTTATTGTTTTCAAAAGCTTTGTTTAAAGAGAGTTATGTATATTCATTTTACTTATAGATTTTGTAGGTTCTTACCCCCCCCCAAAACCCCTACAAAACCCCTTTTTATATATATTATAGATTGTATTTACGGATTGTATTTAATATAGGCTGTTTCTTTAAAACATTAACACATTGAAATATAATGATTTTTATTTTGGATTAAAAAATAAAATAATACGTACAAAAAGTACCCCCAAAACTCATAACCTAATGATCTTGATAGCATTTCTTATGAGTTACAAACCATCTTTTGAAAGGCTTTAAAGGATCACATGATTTTCATAAAGCACGTTGTAATCATTCTCTAAATCATAAGGTTATCATTCAAAAGAACTGATAAAATTCATAAAAAGGATTTTGATAACGTAATCAGTTTTTAATTTCATATGCTTTTCATAAGACACGTTTTAATGACTCATTAAAATGATCACTTTTGTCAGTTCAATTTACTGACACATAACTGACAAGTTTTAATCAATTCACATCATTGGCTATCTTTAAAGATTGTACTCTTGATATAAGTTATGTTTTAAAGATATTAACATATTGAAATATATTGATTTTAATTTTTTACCATTCAAAAAAAATAATAGAGGGTCTAAAAAGAACTGACAAAACTGACATCACTGACAAAAGCCTATTAAAAGGAATTTTACTGATCTCTATAATTATCAATCTCTCTTTAGATGTTTTCATAACAGTCTATAAATTACAATTATCCTACTTATCGTTTCTCTTATGAAAATGAAAAATGATGCCATGGCTATAAAGCATATAACAGCTATAGAAAATGCGTAAAAACAGCAGCTTCAAATAACTAAACTGTAAATGAACGCATTGATTATAAAGAGAGCACCTATAAGAGGCTATTAAATTTTAAATGTATTATAAACAAAATTCACAAAAAAATTTAAATTCATTTAGTAAAAAAACTGATAGGTTATAAAGATAAAAATACGCATTATGAGAGCCTTTTTAAATATTATAGATGTATAGATTCAAAACATAACGCAATCGTTTCATAAAGCCCATAATATAGCTTTAAACGCATATAAATATAAAAGAAGCAATTCATAATCATAAGATATTATCAATACACAACGTATTTAAAAAATACAAAAAAATATCAAAAAAAGATAAAATATTATTTGACAATAAATACGTATTTTGTTATATGAAGATGATAAGCTAATTTTTGTATTGTTATCCTCATTTCTTCTAAAAAAGCTACTTTTAGAACTTCACTAGAATGGGCGGAGTTATGCGTCATTTGTTTTCATTCCTTTCATAAATGGTAATCTTGATAATCAACAAGCTCCACATCTGTTCCGATAAAGCGAAAAATAACACGCCAATTTCCATTCATCTTAAAAAGTATATTACTCTTTATGCGCATTGGGAACGGCTTTTCTAGATCCTAGTAAGCTGAATATATAGCCTTGTCCGATTAGAACTCCAAAAATCGTAACAAAAACGCCTATGATTTGCGTGATTTGAGGGATGAAGCCGAACAGGATTTGCACCAATAAGGCTGAAATAGGTACAAAATTGAAAAATATCGCCGTCTTACCCGGACCTCGGATCGCTATTCCAATATTCCAAAATAGGTAGGCTAAAACTGATCCTGCAACCCCTATCCAAAGAAGTGCGAATAAACTAGCGCCGGACATAGACATCGTTTCTTGAAGAGGAGATTCGAATAAAAAGGTTAGGACGCCAAGGGCGACGGTGCCAGAGAGCATCGTCCAGCTTGTTGTTTCAAGCGGGGTTGCGTTCTTGACAAATGACCGCGTGCCCACGGTATAGAACGCCCAACCAATGGAACCTAAAAGAATCATAATATCTCCTTTGGCAAAGGAAACATGGTTAGACAAAAATCTCCCATTTGTTATGACTAAATAGACCCCGAACATGCTAATGAGCATCCCTATAACCCTCTCACAGGTTGGGAAAGATTTATTCATGATAGCTTCAATAATATTAGCACTAATAGGGGTTGTCGCCATGATGAGGGAGGCTGTTATGGGATTTGACGTTTGCAAGCCAACAAATAAAGCGCCATTAAACCCTGCCACACCGATAATCCCTAGGAAAATATAAGAAATAAAATTTTGCGATAAAACATGCCACCGCAAGCCTTCTTTGAAAATCATAATTAAAAATATGGCGATTACGGCAATGAGAAACCGCTCAAAAGAAGCTGTCCATGGAGAAACAGTCGTTAAAGCTATCTTAGTGGCTTGGAAATTGGAACCCCAAAAAAAGGTTCCTACGAGGGTTAAGACAAGAGCTATTCTGGGCGTGATTTTCATTGGATAGATCCTTATACTTGATACCAAAGTGGAGCATCGAGACGTATAGAAGAAATTTGTGCGGTATTAGATGAGGAAAGAATAAAGTTGACCGCGGAAGCAATGTCATCTGGGTGAAGCATTTTGGCAAGATTCTCTGGAGGTATCTCTGGGAATCCTTTAAAATTGCGACGAAAATCCGTGTGTAGATATCACCAAACCCAAACTCAACAACAAAACGAGCTAAGTCTGGAGCAATGCTACCCAGTGTCTTAATAATCATTTGTCCATCGGGACCATCAATATGTTCTAGTGCCTTCAGTCCAGATTCGTAGCGATCCTCGCATACTAATGGCGAGCCGCAACTAGATATGAAGTCTAGTTGCTTTTCATCAAAGACCTCTTTTGCAGCAAAAACACTATTTAAGGCTGCTGGAAACCCTGCATAAAGTGCCAACTGTATCATTACTTCAATCAGCTCAGCAGGACTACACCCAATATTAAGAGCACTGGTAAGGTGGAATTTGAGTTGCCGTCTTGCATTACCGAGAGTTGCAAAGATGGCAACGGTGGCAAGCTGCCGAATACGGCTTGTTAAGTGAGGTCGCTCATAAATTTCTCCATACACAAAAGAGATGATGAATTTTGCGAGATCAGGGGCAATATCGGCCATTTCTTCAAGAATTGAAGGGGTCTCGACCAATTCCATAGAGCGTAAACGCTCCACGCCCAATTCATAAGGCATTTTTCTTATAATTTACAAATGTTTGTTCTTGCATGTAATGGCCTCCTCCCCACGGAGCCTTAGTTGGATAAGGCTTTTACTTTCCTTAAAAACTAAACCTTCAATTAAAATGCAATACCTTATCTCCTCTTGCGGACTTGCATTGCATGAATCGTTATCGTGCTTTAATATCCTAGTCAATCATTTTTGTAAATTTATTTTATATTATTTTTCATTTTTTACATTATAGGCAATCCTTATGAAGCTATAGCAGATAGTAAGGGATTTTTCTATGGTATTAATATTACGTTGATGCAGCAGGCACGTGTAGCCTTTCCAGACGTTGTACTTAAGACTGAGCTAAAATTAGCAAATTAAACCTTCTTATTCGTATTTGCGCAAGAGAACTGAGGTGTAACTTGTTGAGCGTAGAAACACCATGCATGATTATGTGCGCATTGAGCTATAGGACTTAGTTGTATTTAGTATTTTGCGGCTTGAATTTACCGAGGAAAGTGCGAAGCGTTAAATTTATAACAGATGCTACTGACTTACCTCTAATCTAGTAAAGTTCTATCATGACAAAGCCATTTGTTGGGGTGTACGGAAGAGCTTTGTTTTTAACTCAAGTTAGAGGTATGTAATAGCAGATGAGTGCAGTACTCCTTTGCTGCAAAGTCCTCCAATCGGTTTAGCTAAAAATATTATGCCGCAATTAGGGCCCAATATAGCTTGATCATGTCTATAAATTTTGGTTTAATACCTTTACACTGGAGAACTTTAGTAAAATTAATGCTGTGTGCCTCTATCAAGTTGTAAAATATATTATGCTTTAAGATCTCGGTAAAAATTTTCATGAGAGCCAAGTGCTAACAAGGTCAAAGTAATCGTGTGATCTTCATAGCTGTAAGCAAGCAGCGTCAATTGCTTGGCCATTTTAAATTTATAGATAAAAACACCAGAAAGATCACCTGTTTTGGCTTGACCAATGGTAGGCGTTTTCATAATGACGCGAACAGCTTGGTCTAGATCTTGTTTTTGGTTGGCATGCAGTTTTTTGACAGTTTTTTTAAATGAATGGGTTTGTAAAACTTGCATAGATTCAGCCAAATTCGAATGCTGTTACATCGCCATCTGCATTTTCTTGTTGTCCAAGTAAGATTGCTTGAATAAATTGAAAGGAGAGATCTGGATTTTCTTCGGCTATTTTGCCCATACGCGACCAATATTCAATTTGCTTAGGAACCGAGCGGCTATAAACAGACGCGTAACGCTTAGCCTCATTAATAAGATCATCAGACAGTTTAACAGTTGTAGCCATGACTATACTCCTATCTTACAATAAGGTGGTAATATAGTTTAAAAGGTGTTAAAAAGCAACCTTTGAAACACAATAACCTTAGCAGATCTCTAACACAATTCCTTCTCTCAAAGCCATCTTTCTTAATATCTGAAAGAAGAGAAAATAAAAGATAAATTTAGAACTAAATGATCGAGAATAAGCTCTAAAAAGGTTCGGGATAGGCAGAAAATAAGTTAAAAGAATCAACGGAATCAAAATTCCCGAACTTCTATATAATCTATTGATTTTATATAAATATAGCATTCCTACCCCTAAAGCCATTCATTACCCCTTCTCTCATTAAAGCTTGTAGAGTGAAAGCTAACTGGGTATAATCAAGGTTGGTTATGAATCCACATAATGCATATCTGTAAAAAAATGAAAAATTGGGGGAAGCTCTTATGATAAATAATATTTACTGCGTTGGACACAATTATGTAGAACACGCATATGAACTAGGCAATGTTGTTGAAGATGAGCCTGTTATATTTAGCAAGCCAAACAGTTCACTTGTGTTAGGAAATCAAATTTGTCTCCCTGACTTTTCTCAAGAAATACATTTTGAAACTGAAATTGTGCTTAGAATCTCAAAGGACACTTTTATGGTCAATGAGATAGAAGCTGAAGAATGTTACGATGCAGTAGCGCTAGGGCTTGATCTCACAGCAAGAGATTTACAAACAAAACTAAAAGAAAAAAAGCTTCCTTGGCTTTTGTCTAAAGGATTTAAAGGAGCCGCATACGTTTCTGACTTCATAAGCAAAGAAAGAATAAATAACCCAATAACTTTTGAAATGAAGCTAAATGGTGAAACGAGGCAATTTGGCAATACAAAAGATATGATCTTTAGCTTTGAAAAAATAATATCATTCTTAAGTCGCTACATCCAACTAAAGAGTGGCGATATAATATATACGGGCACTCCACAAGGTGTAGGCAAACTTTCTTCACTTGATAGAATAGAATTATATCTCGAAGATAAGTTAGTTTCAGAAATAAAAGTCAAATGAATCATCAAATAGTTACCTTTTTTATCGTCTCATTATTTTTAGTCATCTCCCTTGGGCCCAATATGGCTCTTATCATCGATAACGCAACGAGATTGGGAAAAAGAATGCTCTCGCTAACGTTGCATGATTATGCACAGCAACATATGCGCATGGAGCATTTTCCATACTAGGTGTGTCAGCAATCATTCTCAAAAATAAAACGCTCTTTTTTAGTAAAACTTATGGGTGGCTGCTATTTATTATATATGGGAGTTAAATCGCTTAAATCCGGAATAAACAACTTAAATTCAAGAGAAATAATATCACAAAATGAAAGCAATACTAAGAATGAAGTAAAGATTTTAACCAGCTACGTAGACGGATTTATGACGCAAATACTAAACCCAAAGGTATCGATATTCTATATCGCAGCTTTTCCAAAATTCCTATCTTCTGGTGGTAGCATTAAAACAGGATGTGAACTTGTAACCATACATTCCTTTAATATATTTGCATGGTTTACTTTGATGACTATTTTTATATCATTTGCTCGTATCATTTTAAAAAAGTAACGCGTAAAAGGAATAATTAATATAACGACAGGCACCGTTTTATCTTTTGATAATAAGTTGCACAACTTTCAGTAAAAATTTTTATATTTTTTGTTTATCGCTATTTATATTGAGATCTTCGCTAGAACTGATACGATCACAAATGCTTCCTTATTTTCTATGCATATAGCTAAGTTATGAATTCATCGAGCGTACTCTTTGAATTTTTTAATAAATTAAAATTAACGATCATCTCTTTAGTGAAATTTTAGCTATCTTATTGACCTTATTATTACCAAAAGGTACCACAAATCGCAGATTATAAATACTGAAAGACCATAGCAAGCTTAAAGTGACTGCTCATACTTAGACGTTATCTTTGATCAATAGATATGGTAAATGCATTTGGTTAATTTGGCCTAATAAGAAGCAATTACCGCTTAAGTTGTAGTCTATCTATAAAAATCTCTTTGCTGTTTGTAATATTCCAGTTGAGAAACATGCCAGACAGTAATTATCCTGTGACGGTCATTTGAATTTTTACAGATTAAGCTTACATAACCGCACGTCGGTGTCTCATTTCTTACACAGTGCATTTTTCACGGTAGTTGCATAGTGACGTATCTTCAATTTGCCATTTAGTGCATATTAAAACTTTAAGCGCATAAAGTAAGGTGCGCGTATATGCGTTTGCGAGATTGGATGTATCATTTGCCATAGCTATCGCACAGAATCAAGAAAGGAAACTCCTTTCATTATTAAAATAGCTCGTCATTGCGTAATATTTAAAATGCCTTTGATATTTTAGCTGGAACATACTCATAAGAGGATATTTTGAATAACTATTCGAATTCAAAAGCGCAGTCAAATCTGATTTTTACCAAAGAATATAATAAACTTACGCCTTCTCCCCCATAATAGAAATAGTGATCAAAATAAATAAATTACACGACTGTTTCTTTTTATTGCCCACATTAGTAGAATTTTGCTTGGTGTATTACATAAGATCCTCAAGTTAGTATCCTGTTTTATCAAAAAAGTGCGTAATATTTTCTAGTTTAGATATTACTTTTATTTGTATTTTTACTTATAGAATAAAATTGATAAATTTTTATATCCGTAGCTCTTTAAAATCATCTAAAACTTTATTTCTTATTGTTATCTCTAAAAAAAACGATTTTTAAAAGAGTATTCTTTTTTGAAAATAACTTGCAATAATATAATAAATATAATTTAGTACTTATAAGCGTATATTTACATGTATATTATTATTTTACTATCAATCAATTACTAAAGCACGACAAAATGCCGAAGAAAGTTAATTCATTCATGAAACTCTTTTTCTAAAATTAAAAAGACTTTTCATCAAAAAGATATATCCTATATAGTACATGAAATCGCTGCGGAGATGTTTTATGTTAAATGTACAAGCTGTTTCAATTCCACACACTTATTCCATAACTAAAATGGTAAGACAATTTTTAATTGTTCTTTTCTTGACGCTTTTAGTGCCATTCCTAAGTGGCTGCGGATTTAATACAATACCAACAAATGAAGAAAAAACACATGCCGCATGGAGTGAAGTACTCAACCAATATCAACGCCGTGCAGATCTTATTCCTAATCTCGTGGAAACTGTCAAAGCCTATGCTGCTCATGAACAAGCTGTTTTTACCAATGTTATTGAAGCACGTGCTAAAGCAACGCAAGTAAACATCAACGCAGATATGTTAAATAACCCAGAAATGATGCAACAATATCTCAACAATCAAGCAAATTTATCAAGCGCCCTCTCACGTCTTATGGCTGTTGTCGAAAATTATCCTGATCTTAAAGCAAATCAGAATTTTCTTGCTCTGCAATCACAATTAGAAGGAACTGAAAACCGTATCTCTGTTGCACGCCGCGATTATATTGAAACAGTACGTGTTTACAATACTGCACTTAAGACAATGCCAACGATAATTTGGGCAAAATTATGGTTTCGTGATGCTAAGCCTATGCCAACATTTACGATTGATACCAATAGTCAGCAAACTCCAAAGGTCAATTTTAATTAATGAAACTGTTTCGACATTCTCTACAACGCAATGTTTTTTCATATTTATGGACTCTTTTAAGTGTTCTCTATCTGATCATTGTATTGGGGAATGTCGCTTACGCACAAAGCAAATTTCCTCCCTTAACGGGCTATGTTAACGATGTGGCTCACTTGCTGGATAATGCAACAAAGCAGAATCTAACAGAAAAATTGGCTGAACACGAAGAAAAAGCTGGAGATCAAGTTGTTATTGTAACTCTTCCGACCCTTTCAGGAAACGATATAGAGACGTACAGTAATGCTCTTTTTCGCAGATGGGGGATAGGTCAGAAACAAATTAATAATGGCGTATTACTTGTCATTGCCCCCAATGAACGTGAGATGCATATTGAAGTAGGCTATGGTTTGGAAAGCGTGCTCACAGACGCTCTTTCCGCAGTTATCATTAATAGCTTTGTTCTTCCCAATTTTCGTGAAGGAAATTATCAAAAAGGAATTGTCGAAGCAGTTCATGCTATTATCAGTGTCATTACAGAAAATGATTCTGATTTTTCTATTCGAATCAAAGAAAAAGCTAAAATTGTTGAAGCGCAACGCAAACAAGCTGAAAAAGAAGAAATGATCGTGAAGATAATCATATTTTTGACCTTTTTTATCATGTTTGGTTTGCCTATTCTTGCAATGATCTTTGGAAAAAAAGTAGGACCCCAAAAATATCTTTGGATGGGGATCGTTTTTACGCCTTGGTTTTTTAATTTAAATGCTGGCAGCAGACATTCTGATGATATCTTTGGCAACGGTTCAAGAGGTGGAGGATCATTTGGAGGAAGGAGATCATCTGGAGGAGGTGGTTTCTCTGGTGGTGGTGGATCATCTGGTGGTGGTGGTGCAACAGGAAGATGGTAAAATAAAAACAGATTTTTAAAACGTAGAAAATTCTTAAGATAAAATTTCACCTGTATTATCTTACTTTTAATAAAATATTTGACATCTTACTCTATAGCTCTTTTATTGTTTCATGCTACTTTAAACACCAACATAAATATTGCTCATGACATTTGAATTAAAACATGTTGATCGTGATCATTTATCACATCAATTTAAAGCGGTTTCTGCAAGTCCACCAGTGGAATGGAAAGTCAGCAATAGCTTGATCGAATATCCTGAAGCACTGCGTTATATGCAAGAGCATGTAGAAAACATTCTTGCAAAAAAAGCCCCTGAACAGGTTTGGCTCCTTGAACATCCTTCCCTTTATACAGCGGGTACAAGTGCAAATAAAAAAGATCTTTTAGCACCTCATTTGTTTCCTGTTTATGAAGCAGGGCGTGGTGGTGAATTTACATATCATGGTCCAGGGCAACGTGTTGCTTATATTATGCTTGATCTTAAACGCCGAAAACAAGATATCCGTGCTTTTATTAGTGCACTCGAAGAGTGGATTATACAAATGCTTGCAAAATTTAATATTAAAGGTGAACGCCGTGAAGATCGTGTTGGGGTCTGGATTCAGCGACACAATTTCCCTTCGACACAAAGTGGTTTACCTTCTGAAGATAAAATTGCAGCTATTGGCATTCGCGTGCGTAAATGGGTGAGTTTTCATGGGGTTGCTATCAACGTTAATCCTCATCTAGCGCACTATTCAGGGATCGTTCCCTGTGGCATTACTGATTATGGTGTAACCAGCTTTTTTGATCTCGGTTTTCCTGTAACAATGCATGATATTGATATTGCTCTCAAACAAACCTTTAAACAAATTTTCGGTCCAACCATTGATGTTTCCTAACTGCATTGATTTTTAAATAAAAAAAAGGCATAAAATTTATTTTTGTGAAGACTAATTTTATGAGGTGGATAATCAAACGCTATGAGCGATAACAGCAAAGATCTTTTTAGTATTTTAAATAATGCGCAGTCTCGGATAAATACAAAAACCAAAAATCCGCATTCTTCCATGAACTCCGAAGCAATAGCTTCAAAAAAAAATACAAAAGATATACAAGAAGATAGCTATAATGCTCTCTCTATTCGCGTGCTTGAAGGGTTAGAACCTGTACGTTTACGCCCTGGAATGTATATTGGTGGAACAGATAGTAAAGCACTTCATCATTTGTTTGCTGAAATTATTGACAATGCTATGGATGAAGCCGTTGCTGGTTATGCAGATTTCATTGACGTATCATTAGATAGAAACGGTTATTTAACGGTTACGGATAATGGACGTGGCATTCCTGTTGAAAATCATCCTCAAATGCCTGATAAATCTACCCTTGAAGTTATTATGACACAACTCCATTCAGGTGGAAAATTCGATGGAAAAGCTTATCAGACTGCTGGAGGGCTCCATGGAGTAGGAATTTCTGTCGTCAATGCTCTTTCTGACGATATGGAAGTCGAAGTAGCACGAGAACGAAAGCTTTATCGACAACGCTTTTCACGGGGTATTCCTCAATCTGGATTGGAAGATTTGGGTGATGTTTATAATCGTCGTGGAACACGTGTTCGATTTCATCCTGATCCTAAAATTTTTGGTGAAAAAGCCGCTTTTGAACCAGAAAAAATTTACACAATGGCACGCTCAAAAGCCTATCTTTTTGGTGGTGTAAAAATTCGCTGGAATTGTGATCCTATCATTCTTGAAGACACAAAAAATATTCCCGAAAAAGCTGTTTTTCACTTTCCTGATGGACTTAAGGATTATTTGCTCTCCTCACTCAAAGATGAATATCGCGTAACATCAGAAATTTTTTCTGGAAAAACAAAACACTCTAATGGTCATGGCTCTGTTGAATGGGCTATCGCTTGGCATGGTGGTAATGCTCATGTACAATCTTACTGCAATACTATTCCCACCGGAGAAGGTGGAACACACGAAATGGGACTGCGTCAAGCTCTTTTGCGCGGATTAAGATCTTACGCTGAATTAATAGGAAACAAGCGCGCTGCTATTATTACATCCGATGATGTAATGATTTCAACGGCTGCAATACTTTCAGTTTTTATAAAAAATCCTGAATTTGTTGGACAAACAAAAGATCGATTAGCAACAATTGAAGCACAGCGTATTGTTGAGAATGCAATACGCGATCCTTTTGATCATTGGTTGACCAATTCTCCACAAGAATCAACAAAACTCCTTGATTGGGTTATTGAACGTGCTGAGGAACGCGTTAAACGCCGCCAAGACAGAGAAATAAACCGAAAAACAGCTGTGCGTAAATTACGCCTGCCTGGAAAACTCGCAGATTGTAGCCAAAATTGTGCTGCTGGAGCTGAATTATTCATTGTTGAAGGTGATTCTGCTGGTGGTTCCGCTAAACAAGCCCGGAACAGAGCACATCAAGCGATTTTACCTCTTCGTGGGAAAATCCTCAATGTGGCCAGTGCTGCACACGAAAAAATGAATTCAAGCCAAACAATCAGTGATCTTATACTCGCGCTTGGATGTGGAACAGGCTCTAAGTATCGTGAAAAAGATCTCAGATATGAACGTATTATCATTATGACGGATGCAGACGTTGATGGTGCCCATATCGCCTCACTCCTTATTACTTTTTTCTTTCAAGAAATGCCCGATCTTATTCGTCAGGGACATTTATATCTTGCCGTCCCTCCCCTTTATAGAATCTCACAAGGAGGAAAAATTGCTTATGCACGTGACGATACACATAAAGATGAATTGTTAAAAACTGAATTCACAGGGAAAGCTAAAATTGAAATTGGCCGTTTTAAAGGACTTGGAGAAATGCGTGCTGACCAGCTTAAAGAAACGACGATGCATCCTGAAAAACGTACATTGCTACGCGTTTCTATTGACGCAATGGAAATGCAGGAAACGAAAAATATTGTAGAAAGTCTCATGGGAACAAAACCAGAAGCACGGTTTCGTTTCATACAAGAAAATTCTACTTTTGCTTCCAATCTTGATATTTAACGTTCAAAAAAATCCCTTTTCAAACCACTGCTGCTGCATCAATCACGCGTAGCTGTGGATTAATTGTTCCATTCCAATAATTCAAACTCAAATTACCAGCCAAATGGATCATTTCACCAACATTTCTCAACAGAAAATCACCAAGTGACGTCCCCACAGCACGGAAAGCTATTCCTTGTAGTCTTTTGCCTTCCATATTAGCCACCGTAAGGCGAAGATGTCCTTTACCCACTTCAGACAAATTCATTAATCGATGAGAAGGAAGAACAAAAACAGGTGTTGTATTCCCCGAACCAAAGGGGCCGGCTTTTTCAATCATATCAAAAAGCCCTTTATTGGCACCAGAAGCAGAAAGACAACCATCTATACGGAGAGACTTTTTAGCACGCAACTGTGAAACCATTAAAGAAACTTTTTCTGCCAGCCATTCTCGAAAAGTTTCAATTTTTGTCGCTTGAATTGTGAGTCCTGCTGCCATACTATGCCCTCCCCCTTTTTCTAATAAATTGAGTGTAACAGCTTCACGCACAAGGGCTCCTAAATCTATGCCACTGATTGAACGCCCCGATCCCACCCCACTTCCATCTTCTTTCAAAGCAATGGCAAAAACAGGACAAAAAAAACGCTCTTTTAAGCGGGATGCAAGAATACCAATAATTCCTGGATGCCATTCTTGGTGAGCAAGTACGAGGGACAGAGGCATTTTCCCATCTTGATAAAGAGAATCAATATACGATTCTGCTTGGGCTAATTGAATACTCTCCATTTCTTGACGCTCTTGATTAAGCAGATCCAATTGTTCTGCTATTTTGTCTGCTTCATCTTTATCTTCACAACTGAGCAAATATGCTCCCAAAGCTTGGTCGCCAATACGCCCTCCCGCATTAATTCTTGGACCTAACAAAAAACCTAAATGAAAACTATTCAGTGGCTCACCTATACGCGCAACCTTTGTTAAAGCTCCTATCCCGTGATTATACATAGAACGTGCAACTTCGAGCCCTTTCACCACAAAAGCACGATTCACACCTTGTAAGGGAACGACATCACATATGGTTGCCAAGGCAACAAGATCAAGCATACTGAGAAGGTCAGGAAGTTTTCCTGCAAATTTCTTCTTTCGCAATAAATGATGGACCCACGCTAAGGTAACAAAGACAACGCCAGCTGCGCATAAATGCCCTTGTCCCGAAAAGTCATCAGGACGATTAGGATTAACAAGCGCAACAGCTTCTTGATGAATCTCTGACATTTGATGATGGTCTAAAATGATAACATCAGCGCCTGCAAGTCTGGCGGCTTTGACTGCATCTGGACTGTTTG
Organism: Bartonella sp. ML70XJBT.G; assembly: GCF_028618575.1. Classification (GTDB taxonomy): domain Bacteria; phylum Pseudomonadota; class Alphaproteobacteria; order Rhizobiales; family Rhizobiaceae; genus Bartonella. The sequence continues at coordinate 16,628 of NZ_JAQITA010000018.1, forward strand.
CCCCACAATCAACGGTGATAATCAAATCAGCACCTTGTTGTACCAACATCCTCATTGCTTGTTCATTGGGACCATATCCTTCAACAATACGATCAGGAATATAAATTTTTACCTCGACATCCAAATAACGCAGAAAGCGCGCCATAAGTGCCGATGAACAAGCACCATCCACATCATAGTCACCAAAAACTGCAACCTTTTCTTGATTCAAAATAGCTTTTACGATGCGCTCTGCTGCACATTGCATATCGATAAAACTTTCTGGATTAGGCATAAGCGTACGCAGTGTTGGATTGATAAAAGCAACAGCTTCTGATTCATCCACATCTCTTGCCGAGAGAACACGAGCTAATTGATCTGGAAAACCAAATTTTTGAGAAATAGCGCGCGCATTATTTATCCCTTGAATATCAAGAGCATCCAACCAAGCTTGACCACAAGCAGAAGATTCAACATTGAGGAAATAACGGGACCGCTGCATTGTTGCTTATTTTATAATGAAGGCGAATAAAATACAATCATGCGTTCAAGATAAAACAGTCTTTTGCCACATTTATTCTCAATAAAATGTACATAGGCACCTCTTTGTATGAGGTATCATAACACCTCAATGATAACATACTGTTTTATAAAGTTTTTATTTTCTCTTGACGTAAATCAAAAGACATTATATCAGAATAAACAATGCGCGTTAAATATTTCGCTATGATACAACTTTCAACGCAAAACAATGAAAATGCCCTTCGTGATAAGGGTTTTAATAAAGGATACTTCTATGGCAACTTTTTCACAAAAGCCAACTGAAGTGGTGAAAAAATGGGTTATTATTGACGCAGAAAACCTCGTTTTAGGCCGTCTTGCCACATTTGTTGCTAACCGCTTGCGTGGTAAACATAAAGCTACATTTACTCCACATGTTGATGACGGTGACAATGTTATTGTGATCAATGCAGATAAAATATCTCTCACCGGTAAAAAATATACCGATAAAAAATATTATTGGCATACTGGCTATATCGGTGGAATTAAGGAGCGTACAGCGCGTCAGATTCTTGAAGGTCGTTTTCCTGAACGCGTTGTTGAAAAAGCTGTGGAGCGCATGATTCCTCGCGGACCTCTTGGTCGTCGTCAATTGAAGAATCTCCGTGTTTATGCTGGGAGCCAACACCCGCATGAGGCACAACAGCCCGAAGCTCTTGACGTTGGTGCTTTAAACCGCAAAAACAAAAGGATTGCTTGATTATGGCTGAAATTAATTCTCTTGCTGAGCTTAGTGTCGTCACAAATACTGTAGAAGCTCATGAAAATGTCGCTCCCGTCCATGTGCAAAAGCTTGATTCACAGGGACGTGCCTATGCAACAGGTAAACGTAAAGATGCTGTTGCTCGCGTATGGATCAAACCAGGCTCTGGAAAAATTACCATTAACAATAAGAAATTTGACCAATATTTCGCACGTCCTGTTTTGAGAATGATTCTTCGCCAACCAATTGTTGCAACAAACAGGGATAGCCAGTTTGATATTGTTGCGACCGTTGCAGGTGGTGGTCTTTCTGGACAAGCTGGTGCAGTGCGCCATGGTATTTCCAAAGCTTTAACCTATTACGAACCTGAACTTCGTACAATCTTGAAAAAAGGTGGCTTTCTTACCCGTGATAGCCGTGTTGTCGAACGTAAAAAATACGGTAAAGCAAAAGCGCGTCGTTCTTTCCAATTCTCAAAGCGCTAATTTTCATTTTTGTGCAATGCATAGAGCCTCGTTTTCAACGAGGCTTTTTTTATTTGCTAAAGCAGAATTCTTATGACACGAGATTTTGCTTGTTTATCAATATTTTTTATGAGGACAATGTAGAAGAGAAGTTTTTTATCTTTAGAAAAAAATAAGGATGCAAAATGCCTTATTTTGTAGGTAAGGACTGGAAATCGTCCATAAAAGCTTCAGAACTTCGATTTACATTTTTTAAAGTTGTGCTTTAGTAACTCAAGCATAAATAACTTATTCATATACATGCTCTTTTTACAGAAACATTAGCCATCTATGGTTAGTGATCTCATGCGCTTTTCAGTCTCTTTTTTCTACTATATTACGCAAAGTTTCAGTCTAAAAAATTCTTTACCATTGAGATAAAATGCGGAACAGAAATGGGCTTTGACATATATTCTTCACACCCACTGTCGCGAATTCGTTCTTCATCGCCTTTCATAGCAAAGGCTGTTACAGCAACAACGGGGATAGATCTAAGCTCCTCATCCTCTTTTAATTGCTTAATCACATCAATCCCTGATACTTCAGGCAATTGAATGTCTACAAGGATAAGAGAGGGCATGGATGAACGAGCCAAATCTAATGCCATAAGACCATTGCGTGTCTCAACAGTTTCATAGCCACTCGCTTCCACAAGATCACGAAATAACTTCATATTCAGTTCGTTATCTTCTACGATCATGACTTTTTTTGACATTAGGTAACTCCACCCTTTGAGATAAAATAGATCAAGAGAAATGAATACATACTCCCTCTCAGTTAAGATAAAATGATAAAAAAAATTGTAAACTACAAAGAGCCTCAATAATTTTTGTTAAAAGCATTTTTTCGCAAATATTTGCTATGCTTATCACTATGCTTTTTCATTTTATAAGCATAAAATCATAATAACTATGAGATTATCGTATATTTTTTGAACGGATCTACAAAATTTATGGATATCTTGATAACGCAGAGGCTTTTTCATCGTAGAAAAATATCAACCTCAAATTTAGCTCAAATATACATTTCAAAGAGAGAAATCACTTTGATATGCATTGGTTGTTTGGGGGCAAACAATCAGTGTTTAACCTGTTCGATTAAGATGCTTACTGCTATAATGTTTTGTTGTCTCAAACATTTGTATGATACATCAACAAAGCTTTTCAATAATACATTCAGAACAAAGATTACCGATGAATTTTAAACGAAATTTTGGAAGAAATCACACATGCAATTAGTGCAAAATTAAATGCAAAAGCGCTAACAATATTGGAAAATCTCATTATAAATTCTCAACATTTCCTTCCTCCTTATTTCCTCTCTTTTATTATTCTTCAAAAGGAATTAGTAAGAAAATATGAACATACAGAAAACTCTTTCAATCTTTTGTAATTTCTATACATCAATCACATGAGTTTTATCATTGATAAGCAATAACATCTGTATAGCTCTAGGCTTATTGTGCAACACCAGATGAAAGCATCATTTTTGTTTATTGAAAGAGAGGGTATGAAGCTTTATTTTGCTCTTTGCAGCATCCGCCAAAATTGAGAAATAAGCCTAACTAAGTTTTTTTAATAATAGAAAATTACTTTTTTATAATACAATAATATAGATTATAATTAAAACAGACTATTTTATATAATTTAATACATTATCAAGTAAATTATATCTATAAAGCATAATAACAACAAATATACAAAAAGAAGTTGAAGATATAAGTACAAAAAATAACTTTAATAACATTACTTTTTTTCTTTTTTACTATAATATTTAGACTTAAAAAACAAATTTAAATAAAATATAGCTGTAATTATACTTATTATTCAAAATAACATATTTACAATAAAACTACTAAAATCTTTCCACATAAATAATAACCACTACAAATTATTTCATTAAATAATAAAGTCCAAAATATATTATAAAATATATAATAATTATAATTGACCCTAATTTTATAGACTGTCTCCAAGTAGGAAATTTTAATTTAGAATAAAACATACTTAAAAATACAAATATATTTGTTGCAAGTAATGTATTTTTAATATTAAACATAAGATCAATCATAACAAACTTCAAATTAAATATATGACGTTATATAAAAATTAACTAAAGAAAATAAGAAGAAGAAAAATACAAAAAATGAGATTATTCTTATAAATGATTTTTTACTAATATATTTTTTAAGACACTCCTTAGATTTATAATACAATTCAAATAAAGCTATAAAGACAAATAAAATAGATATTGATAAAAATAATTTAATTAATTCGCTAATAATATGAAAAACATCCATAACATAAAAAATTTCCAAATTAGAATATAGAATTATTATCTAAGAGTTAATTTTATCAATACTTATAGACACATTAATAAAAATGCGTTTATAAGATTATTATAAATATTAGAGATATATTTATAAATTAATAATAGCACTCGTTATACTTGTAACCTAGACCTATACCTGCTCCTACCCCATAGCCAATACCTGCTCCGATACCTGCACCAGTGCCTGCACCTGCAATTGCACCCAATCCACCTGATGAAGAACCTCCTACTAAAGCACCTACAACTACTCCAGTAGTTCTTCCAATATCTCTTCCTACCACTCCGTATGAATTTGCTGTAGAAAGATAATCTCCAACAGTACACCAGGCTGTGATCCACTACCTTGACAAATTTATTGATGAAATATTTGACCACGTATTAGAAACATGAGACCATCCATTAGAAAAACTAGACCGAAATGAACCAAACATATAAATCCTCCTCCTTTATATTTATTAAAACAACGTATCATAGTGATACAGATAAAATGGTTAGCATGCTATTTAGAGCACTTTCAAATATAATTTTAATTTAAAATAAAAATAATGCATACATAATAAATACAGTATGTGTGTATTGTTTATACGTAAAAATATATTTTAATTACATAATAATACTCTTTACAATACTTTTAAAATATTAAACCAAAGCTCTATTTCTCTTTTAAAAATCATAAAATCAAATGAACCCTTCACAAGAAAAACCAGTATCATTCTCCTAGTTTACAAGCACACAAAGAAATATATTTATTATGTTCTCGAACTTAGTTACGTTGCTGTTGTTTTGCGTTTGCTGGGTTTGGTGAACCCCTTTATCTTTCAGGCAATTATTGACCGTATTCTCCCTTTTCAGCGTGCTGAAAGTCTCTATGCTATTGTTATCCTCATGATCGCTATCATGCTGTTTAGCACAGCTCTTAGCACTCTATCAGGTTATTTAGGCACTTATTTAGCCAATCGGCTTACCCTAGAATTTGGACGGCGTATTTATACCCATCTTTTAAGTCTCTCTTTACCTACCTTACGCCATTGGCAAGTAGGAGAACTGTTTTCACGTATTGGAGAAGTTGATACAATTCGCGGGTTTCTAACAGGAACTATTGCAACAACTGTACTGAATGTTCTGTTTGCCATTATTTATCTTGCAGCACTCTTTTCCATTAGTCCGAAACTTACCTTTATCGTCCTTATCATTTTACCCTTACAAATGGGCTCTTTGGCGTTTGTTGGTCCCTTTTTGCGCCGCCAATTACGCCGCGCATTCACTCTGCAAGCCGCCCATAAATCACGCCTTATTGAAAGTTTTACTAATCTTGAAGCCATCAAAGCACATGTAAAAGAACCTGCTCATACGATACGTATGCAAGAAACTTTAGCACGCAGTCTCGATCAAAGCCTTACAACGAGTAAATTTCACCTTTTAAATGGGGCTTAAGCCATATTTTTGGTGATCTTTTCACCATTCTTATTATCTTTTTTGGCGCTCAAGCAGTGCTGCAAAATCAAATCACACTAGGACAACTTATTGCCTTTCATCTTCTTGCTGGCAATGTTTCTGGTCCTATCTTAAGCCTTGCATCCTTATGGGAAGAATGGCAGCATTTAAAAATTTCTCGTCTTCGTTTAGGTGATATTCTTAACTCTCCTTCAGAATGGGAAACAGAAAAACTACCTCTTCAGCTCACTGCGCCCCCTTATCTTGAAGCGAAAAATATCTGCTTTTCTTATGGAGAAAAATCTATTGTTAACCATCTTGATATCTGTTTGCAACCTGGCAAGCCTATCATGTTGCTTGGTCCTTCAGGCTGTGGAAAATCAACTTTAGCCAAACTCCTTTTCGCTCTTTATCCCCCAGCAAGTGGACAAATGATTAACGATCAATCTATACAGAATTTTGATATCCGTAGCGTTCGTAAAACAATCGCATATTTTCCCCAAAGTCCTTGCCTTTTTTCCGGAACCATTCTTGAAAATATGTATCTTGCCAAACCGGATGCTACTGAAGATGAAATCAATGCTGCAATTCATGCTAGCGCTTGTTATGATCTCATTGCCCAATTGCCTCAGGGGCTCCATACCCAAGTGGGTGAGCAAGGTGGCTTTTTGTCAGGTGGACAACGCCAACGCTTAGCATTGGCTTGTTTTTTTCTCATCGAACCGCAGATTCTTATCTTGGATGAACCAACTTCTGCATTAGATGACACGGTCAGTACACAAATTGTTGAACATTTATATAAACTTTCGCAAGAGCGCATCGTTCTTGTCATTCCCACAAACGTGATCTTTTTCCCAAGCATGCAACCATATTAGATTTTACTGATCTGGAGGCAAAAAATGGCAGATAATGCTCCCCATTTGCGCCCTTTATCGCCAACCCTTCATATGGTGGTTGCTGTTTTGATCACCTTATTCCTTTTTATTGTGATTGGTAGCTTTGTCACAAAAACAGAGATTGTTGCACGGGGACAAGGAGCGGTTATTCCCACTTCCTATGTTCAACTCGTCCAAGCGCAAAATACAGGACGTATTGAGAAAATTCTCGTAAAAGAGGGGCAATTTGTTCATCAAGGCGATCTCCTTATTCAATTGGATCCCCGTGAAGCCCTCAATGAACGCGCACGCGTTCAAGCCGATATTGCCCAACAGACTCTTCAAGCCCAAATTGCCGCAGCGATTTTAGCTGCCTTGAGTGAGCGAGATCCTTTGGAGAAAAATTTTGTAACCAAAGGGCTCGCTTATTTGCAGTTTCCTACCTCAAGCAGTACAACAGCGAAAATGGAGGGAGAGAAACTCATTCACGCGACCCTCCAATCATTACAAGATAAAGTAAAAGCACTGAAAGCTCAAGCTGATCGTGTTACACGAAGCGGTGCTGTTCAATACGCGCAATTGGATAAATTAAAAGACGATCAACAATTAAGCCAAGAAAAGCTTAAAGCTGCTAAAAGCCTAATGGAAACAAAAGTCATCAGCAACTCCCTTTATCTAGAACGTTTACATGACTTTAAAAATGTAGAACATGAAATTTTAGCCAATCAAAGACGCTTAGAAGAAAACACGGCTGAAATAGAAGCACTCCGCCAACAAAGACAAAGCCTTATTTCTGATGAAATCGCCCGCTATCGGCAACTTTCTCGTGAAACAGAACTCACTCTTCAAGGATTAAAAGCCAAACTTGACAGCTGCCAATATCGTCTTGACCACTTATCACTTTATGCACCTGTGGATGGACGCATTGATGATTTAAGTATCCACACTTTGGGTGGTTTTGTAGAAGCGGGGAAAACGCTCATGCGTATTGTCCCAGGCTCAGGTGGACTGATTGTTGAAGCGTTTTTTGATAATCGAGATATTGGTTTTTTAGAAAAAGGCCAACGTGCTTACATAAAATTTTCTGCCTTTCCACCTGAACGCTACGGTGTTGTCTATGGCACAGTTACCAATGTAGGTGCAACAGCTCGCCGTGAGCAAGAAATTAATGGTGCTTATGCTGTTTTAATCAAAATCGACCAGGATCACATCACTTTTAATCAGAAAAAGTTGAAATTTATCCCAGGTAGGACTGTGATAGCTGATGTCATTACTTCAAAACGGCGTCTCATTTCTTATTTCTTTGAACCTATTACAAAAATTTTAGAACAATCTCTAAAGGAAAGATAATGTCTGTAAATGAAAATTCATCACCATCACTTATAGATCCTCTTACGGCTTTGGGTGCCATGGCCGTTTTAATGCTTACATCTCCCTTATACCGTCGCTGGCGAATTTGGGATATTGACGAAACTTAGGTCCAGCCTTACGGTTTGGGCAATATAAACTCTATAAAAATGAACATGGAGAATTTTGTGCCTTTACCACTTGGGCTTTTTTAGATGAAAAAAATCATCAATCCATGCTTGAAACGGGAGAACTTTTACCCAATGCCAATTGGCAAGCTGGAAAATATATGTGGTTCATTGATTTTGTTGCACCTTATGGTCATACTGCACATATTGTCCGCGATATGCAGCGGCATGTATTTCCTGATCAGCGTTATTGTTATGCTGTACGACGTAATGAAGATGGCGGGATACGAAAAATTACACGCTGGTGTAGCTATAGAACACAAAATCCAGCCAAATAGTTTTTACAAGACAAGTGAGTATAAATTCATTTAGAAACTCTTCCCAATATATGCTCTCATAACAGATTTTCTTAAATTAAACCTTTCCCGAACGCATTTTAAAAACGATAACGTAAGCCACCAGAAAAATAAATTCCGGTAAAACCAGCTTTAGTAAGCTTATGTTGATAATTTAGATCACCATAAAGTGTAACTTTAGGAGATAATTGCGAATTAATACCCAAACCAGCTTCTAAGGAAGATCCAAAGGAACCTAACTGGAAAGCATCTTTAAAATGCACAAATTGTTTTCCTCTAAAATTATGAGAAAGATGAATTTTGCCATACAAAGACATGATACGCTCCTTTTCAGGCTCTGCAAATGTCTTGGTTAAACGCCCACCAATACGCATTACCCATTGATCAAATTTTCCCATATCAATATCAAATCCATCAATATCGCGTGCTTTATGAAATTGAAGATGCTGATAAACAAATTGAATTTGTGGATCAAAAACAAAACCTTCATACCCAGTGATAAATGCTTTACCAGCAGATAATGAAATATTTAGGGGATTTCCCTTTAATGTTGCCGCTTTGCCCCGTACAGAAGTGAGAACATCACCTTTTAAAAGACCATAGGATAAAAGGCCATCCACATAAAATCCAGCCTCATGTTTCACATTACCATAGGCCGTCACTGACTGTTTATGGAATATACTTTCTCGACTTTTTTCAACATTCTGAGGTTGCAAAGAAAGTCTTCCATAGGTTCCCATAATGCCAAAGGATGTTGTACTGTATGCATTTTCAATCGTTTTAAATAAAATACCTACCTCTATGGCATTATAATCAAGATCACCCGCATAACCATATTCAAGTGCGGAAAGATCTGGGACATAACGATGTTTTCCGCCATAACCATGAACAAATAAAGTAGGACCTCTATCAATCTGTCTACCAGAAACAGAACGTATAGTTTTCAATTGCTTATTTTTATTATTAATATCCATCAATCCAGCGTGAAATAAAGAATTTGGTAAAAGAAGATAGGTTGGAATTTGTGGAACAACATCCCTCACTTTTAGCTCAAAATGAGAGAGTTCTGATGTCTTTTGAATGGGTTGAATATATTTACTTTCGAGGCGAAAATCCCAAAAACTCCCATCGCCTTTTACTAATCTTTGAGAATTCTTTGCTCTCCCAAGAGAAGAATCTGGGCCATACCCACGCAGATAATATTGGTAAGGAAAACCTTCCAACGCAATATAAGAGCTACTCAACTGAAAAGAATCTTCGGCTGCTTTTCCAGAGACTTGAATAAGTGAAATAGTTTTAGCGTTTTCACCACTTGCTGCCTCCCCTTGATTTGCTGCAATAAACTGCACATGAACTGTGGTTTTTCCAGAAACATCACCATGGATCAAAAGCCGGTCTGTCTTTTGATTATTAAGCGAGCCATCACTATTGAGATGCGTATTGAGATAAATCCGAGCATTATCTTGAGCATTGTAAACTTCTCCTTCTCCCTTTCCAATATAAAGAGTCTGGTATTCTTGCAAAGTTGAATCTTCGAAGATAAGAGAACTGTCAGAAAGTTTTACAAATGAAATAGACGAGAAGACACGGTTTAAATCTTGCGAATTTGCCTCTTTCCTTTTTGTCAAAAGCCATTTTGATCCTCCTGTCAAATAAAGTTCCGCAACAGAAGCATCCGTAACGCGGGTGCCCCCTATAAGAGAAGAAGAATCCGCTAAAACCGTCACAGAGGAACCCTTCTCCGCTATGAGTAATAAGTCACCGGAGATCCACGTGCCTTTTGTTAAGCCAATATAACCACTGCTCTTATGACTATGAATAGCTGTACCATTGGGAACGTCAAAAGTTGTATTTTTCAGAAAAACAAATCCCTGTTGGTCTTCATTGTTTTCTTTGTCCATATCAAAATACATGCCATATTTTTTACCTGTAATAGTAACTTTCGAATCTTCAATATTAACGCGTGAAATTAAAATACTTTCCTCGCCACTCCCACTTGAATGCGTATGAGCATCTAATCCCATCCATAAACCATGAATATCGGTTGCCATAACATTGCTCTTTTTTAAAGAAATAGAACCATTCTGATTTACATTAAAAACTGAAAAACCAATCTCATCGTCTTCATCTATCTCTATTTGTTGATCTTTTGAAGAAATGCTAACCCCCTCTAAAGTTGCACGCCCCCGTATGCCTACATAAAGTGCTGCTGCATCTTCCACATCAATCGATCCGCCCGTCATCTTAATAATCGCATCAACACCACTGAAAAGAGCTATTCCTTGGTTAAAGTCCTGCCCCTTTACCTTAATTTTTGTATTCGTTAAAAGCACAGATGCTCCTTGCTTTTCTGCATGAACAGCTATTTCGTTTGCCTCAACGGTTCCACGATTTATCTCGATTATTCCATTATCCGCTCTCAGACCTGTTGACATATCCTTAAAAGTTGAATCATTCAAAACAACTTTTCCCCCTTGTGATGCGACGACACCATAAGCATTCTCCGCACCATCAACACCACTCATTTGGAGACGATTTGCTTGGATAATTGTGCCTGTCTTCTGTGCAACTACGGCAGCAGACGATGTAAGAAAATTGCCTCGCCCCTTCTCTTCTTTCTTAGAAGATTTTACAAATTTGTATATTTTATCGCTAATTGTATGTTCTGCACCATCACTACATTGATAAGGTAATTGGTTTTCATTACATCGAAGTGATACAGGCAAGCGAGAACTCGCATTAACATTTGTATTCAATAAAAAAGGAAAAATAGCTGTTGTAAAAACACACGAATATAATTGACTTTTAGAGACCCTAATCATCATTCCTCTTCAAACTTCCTTGTTCTCAGCAGAACCAAATAATGTAGGCAAGAACAAACTGTGGATTAAAACACGATGATATAAAATAAATAATAAGCTGCTTATCCGGCAAATCTTAATACACATAATACGTTTTGTATTTTATGTAAAGTGAGAATAAAATAAGAGGTCACAATTCACGCTTGCAACCTTTTAAAAGGTTTATACAAAATAGCTAAGAAAGCTAGCATCATTCGCTATCGGAAAACAAATCTGATAAAATTATGCTGATAAAAATTTATAAAAGGAAAACTCTGAAGAGATCTGAATATTATAACGTATTGTATTTTTAAAGAAAATTACATTTAACAAAAAGAACTATAAATAAATATAGTAGAAAATGTATTATATAAATATAAGACAGATCGATAAAAAGTAAACCTCCACGGTTTTCTCTGAAAGAAGAACTTCAAAAAAATCTTTCTGTTCATTTTTATTTCGTAAAATGATGTTCCACTTAAATAATCTATGAGACTAAATAAAAATTACTTACACAATAAACTTTGGATCTTAACTAAAAATACGATACAAGAGAATAATCAATATCCTAAAATTAAGAGGTATCAAACAAAACATCTCACTAAAATCCGGTCTATGGATAATGGCATGTATAGTCGTCTTGAGGTAAAGATTTTAGTAAAAGCGTTTTTTATATAAAGTCAGTTTCGGTCAATAATAACTAACCAAAATACCTAAAAACTCAAACCCGTAAGAATAGCATTGCCAGTTTTTAGCTGAAGAAAACTTAATTTTTGATGTAGAGAGCTATTTTAAAATTTTCTATGGATGCCTTTGATCCTGTTGCTTTTTTAAGGGTTTATGCGATACTGAAAATTGTTTTTGTAAAACTTTTTTCGGTTTTGATGTCTTTTTTTCATTCTCAAAATGCGCTAGCAAAGCTTGTTTTTGTTTCGCTGCACTGGACACAGCAAAGCGATCATCGTCCTTAGACTACTGATATCCTGCTATCATGAAATTGGTTAACAATGAATCATTCCGTGAAGCTTATACAGAATAAATCCCCTTTGAATCCTGCAACCTGTCCCGATAACCAACTCTGAACATGCACTTATAAATTGATGCAAACAGCACGAAACCCAATCTATCTCTTTAGGGGGACATAGATTGGTTCACAACAACATTTGGATAGAGCATGTTGGATTGAGCTTTACCGATACCTCATCTTTTTCATAATGCCAATGTCGATGAAGACAGCTGGTTTATACATCCAGTTGTGCTTAAGAGAACTATGTTACTCAAATAATCTCAAGATTTTTCTCACTTTCTCGTCTTCCAATGAATTTATTTACGATAAAAGACTTGTCGCTTATTAATATTTCTTCTCCCCATTTTCCAAGATATTTCAGAACTCAATGGAAATGATGGATAAGAAAAAAGACTGAATTTTTAATCATTCCCAAAAGCAAAATTTAAGGCTGACATTCAGGTTGCTCTTTATGCTCTTTACAATGAGGGCTATTCAAGCGTCTCTCAACACTTCTCTGAGGAATCACTGCACTAGGCTGACAAATTGGCAGATTTCCATGTTTCTCACACCATTTCACCATCCCCAATTTATCATGAAAACCTGCTTGTATCATACATAGACGCTCTGTTTCTTCTGCATTTAATTTTTCATCGAGGCTTGTGTCTGTATCAAGGCGACCATCAAGATACTGCATTCCACACTCTAACAAAGCTTTTTTTATCTCAATTTGATCTGCACCAGGCTTCTCCCATGCATCTACAGCTGTTTGAGAAGGCTGCTCTAGGAAACATCCAGCCATAATAAATAGAAATATCCCGCTTAATAATTTTACAATCTGCTTCATTTTTCTATCCTTGAATATTTGATATTAAAAACAACCTATAAATTATTTTATATCCTGTCTTTTCCTTCCAAAATAATGATAGACGACATCAACCTTTATTATCATTTTGGATATCTTATTTTCAATAATTTCTGGCATCATATATCATGTCAAAAATATGGTAGAATTACTGCTCAATACTTCTTCCCTCAACGTTATACCCATAATTATGATCATATTCGTATTACAACTTAAAGTAGTTTTTAACTATTGTATCACATTGGTATAACAATTATAGATAAATATAGATAAACAGCATTGCAGTGATGCTTTGAGAAAACAATTCCAAATAAGAAAGCACAAACATGGATGTGGGGATTGTGGTTTCCACAAACAGTAACACTTAAGGTAGGCATTTATATTGTTCTGGATGCTTTTCACAAAAAGAACTATTGAAACCTTCTTGATACTGCGCTGTGGATTGATAGAGGCAGGATGATAAATGGGATTTTTTTCTTTAAAAGCATAACATGGCCCCATCCTTGAACTCTTTCATCTTTATAGCAAAATTCATCTAAAACATACAGATAAAACTGCTGCTTTTTCATTGAAGCTCACTTTTGTCTTTTTTGCATCCTTATCATAAAGGATTGGCATGGCGCATTCCAACAATGTGCTTTTTCTATCCCATTAAATCTATATTAAACTTCTCTTACATGCTCATATATTCAAAAGGAGGCTTGCATAAAATCATATCTAGTAGCACTTAACAGAATAAGCCTACTCAATAATTTAGAGGTTTATTTCATTTTTTGCTCGATGAACTTTAAAAATAAATTGGGTATAGAATTGAAAGAATACTCGCACCCTGTGCGTGTATCGCCCGCATGACCATAACAACTATGAATACTCAGAAAATATCCCAATAGTGCTTTCTCTACTCTTTAAATAAAATTATACTATAGATTGTCTTGGAGATATAAGTCGTATCATCAATAGAAATTTATTTCTAAGGATAACTGAGAAAAGGTAAGTAAATTATAACAAAACACCATATCAAGAGGAGCAACGACATAGTTTTGTAAGCTGACATAATTTTTCTTACAATTGCTTACAACATATCACGTATTCGCTATTGATTATGCATGACCAACGAATTGCAAAAGATAGAACTCTGTTTTATTTGTTATACTGTGAACGCTCTATTTTCCAGTATCACCGAATCCACTGCTTACTATCAAGCTACGAGGGCTGTGCACATCAATAAGCATCTTTCTATGCCATAACGATATCAAAAATTCTAAAATTTCTTTATCAAATGACTCACCCTAAAACTTTTTATAAAGTGCTCCCCCAAACTCTACTTTCCATGAGTCAGCTTATAAGAAAACTGTAAAATAAAATTGTTTAATTATCTTCAGCTTTTCAATAATAGTACTGAAATATTGGTTTTTTATTACGCTCTATTATAGGATTTCCCTCTCTATTGGTTAAATAGATTATATTTTCATTTTTTTATTATGCCAACAGTGCCAACAAGATGCTCTAAATGTAATTTTACCAATTTCATCTTAAGCTTTCCTAATCCTTCATCTATTGATCATATCTAAGCTATTATGAACTATTCCCTCAACCGACTGTTCATCTATCGGCACTTCAGCTTAGCGATTCTGCTGTGTTGCGGCTGAAGAAGGACCCCTTAAAACCTTTTTCCCATTGCTTTCTAGCTGGCTTTACCTGTAAGGATATGATGCTACCATTGCTGATATAGCAAATCTGTTATCCGCTTTCGCTGTATCATAGGCTTTTTCGTGATTTAAAATATTGTTGACGATGCTCTTTGTAAGGCCACATTGCATTCTTGCATCTCATCATCCCAAAAATCTTAAATATTAACTGCTCGTTTAAACATTTAAGACGTGAGCTCTACATAGGAAAGGTAGCAAAAGTCCTTATTCTTCATAATAACTTAAAGTCCGAATAATAACTTAAAGTCCGAACATCTATTAAAAATTCTCATTTCACTTATAATTGAATAATATCCGTACAGTTCACTATTCGTTTTTATAAGCTTCTTATCTCTGCTTTTCTCAAGTCTTATATGAAGGAAATACAAAGTTTTCCCTCATGCATATATCGTATAGCAAAAAATCAATTTTTCCTGATTATAAAAAACTTTTGATCATTTATGGTAACTTTTTTAATTTTTATAAAAAATACCAATCAAAAAAATATTAAAATAAGGCATTGTATTATTTTAGATAAGACATCTTTTTCCTTTAAAATATCGCTGTCTATTCCCTATGCATTCTTCTCCTTTGACGTTCTTTAAAAGGTCGTTTTATCTGATAAAAATAAAAAATTTTATAAATAAAACAAAAAGATAAAGCGCATTAACAAAAATACAACAACCACCATGGATGTTTATGATAACAGTCATCTCACAGTTTTTTATGTCATATTTGTTAAAAAAGCGCTTTTTCTGCATTGTAAAATAAAAAAAACGCCCGAATTCTAAATTCAGGCGCTCTCCTCTTATTCTTTATGAAATTTATTTAAATTATTCAGCAACTGCTTCAGTTGCCATATTTGTCAACATCGCCTTAGCTACCTCATTATTACTCGATTTGCGTCGCTCATCTACGATTAAATCATCACGAACTGCTGCAATACGGCGGATTTGTGCAATCGTACCACCTGTTCCGGCAGGAATGAGACGACCAACAATAACATTCTCCTTAAGACCTTGCAAAGTATCAATTTTACCAGAAACTGCCGCTTCCGTAAGCACTCTTGTTGTCTCCTGAAAGGATGCTGCCGAAATAAATGATGGTGTTTGAAGAGATGCTTTGGTAATTCCAAGAAGGATGGGAGTACCGGATGCGGGTTTCTTCCCTTCTGCAATCAAATTATCATTGATCTCATCAAGTTCAATACGATCAACATTATCGCCTGGGATATAACCAGAATCTCCAGATTCCGTAATTTCTACTTTTTGCAGCATCTGGCGAACAATCACTTCAATGTGCTTGTCATTAATGAGAACACCCTGCAAACGATAAACTTCTTGAATTTCATTAACAAGATAAGATGCCAAAGCTTCAACGCCCTTAATCGCCAAGATATCATGAGGCGCTGGATTCCCATCAAGGATATAATCCCCTTTTTCAATTTGGTCGCCTTCTTGGAAGTGAAACAACTTCCCCTTTGGAATCAAATATTCTACTGGTTCAAGGGTTTCATCATTTGGTTCAATAATAATACGACGCTTATTCTTATAACCACGACCAAATCGAATTGTACCGCTGACTTCAGCAATGATGGCGTGGTCCTTTGGACGCCGTGCTTCAAAAAGCTCTGCCACACGTGGTAGGCCACCTGTAATATCTTTTGTTTTAGCACTTTCCATGGGCAAACGCGCAATAACATCACCGGCCTTAACATGAGAACCAGGTTCAACAGACAAAATAGTCTCCACTGACATCATGTAACGGGCTTCACCACCTTTATGCAATTTGGCAATGTTGTCACCTTTTTTATCTGTATGAATGATAATAGCTGGTTTTAACTCAGCACCACGAGGATTCGCACGCCAATCAATCACCAAACGCTTCGTAATACCCGTAGATTCATCAGCTGTTTCAGTAACTGATAAACCATCAATCATATCCTCAAAGCCTACATAACCCTCAACTTCAGTTAAAATTGGACGCGTATAAGGATCCCATTCTGCTATACGTTGTCCACATTTAACAACGTCACCATCATCAACAAAAATATGTGCACCATAGCTCACACGGTGAACAACACGCTCTTTACCCGTCTCATCCTTGATGAGGATAGCCATATTACGTCCCATAACCACCAAATGGCCTTCAGAATTGCGGACCACATTACGATTGCGGATCTCTACCCTACCCTCATAAGACGCTTCTAAATGAGATGAATCAACAACTTGTGCTGTTCCGCCTAAGTGGAAAGTACGCATCGTAAGCTGTGTTCCTGGTTCACCAATTGATTGAGCAGCAATCACACCAACTGCCTCACCCTGATTAACTGGTGTTCCACGTGCCAAATCACGACCATAACATTTGGCACAAACACCAAGACGTGTTTCACATGTTAAAGCAGACCGAATTTGAACAGATTGAATTCCGGCTTCTTCAATCTTAGCAACATCAGCTTCCTCAATCATTGCTCCACCCTCAAGAATAACTTCCCCAGAGACGGGATGCAAAATATCAATCAGCGCTGTGCGCCCCAGAATTCTTTGCCCAAGAGACGCAACAATTTGCCCTGCATCAACAATCGGCTGCATAGTGAGCCCCTTTGCAGTACCACAATCAACAGCTGAAATAATCGCATCTTGTGCAACATCAACAAGACGCCGTGTGAGATAACCAGAGTTAGCTGTTTTTAATGCAGTATCAGCAAGCCCTTTACGAGCGCCATGTGTTGAATTGAAGTACTCGTTAACGGTTAGCCCTTCCTTAAAGTTTGAAATAATGGGAGTTTCAATAATTTCACCCGATGGCTTTGCCATTAATCCGCGCATACCAGCTAGCTGTTTCATCTGATTAGCAGAACCACGCGCACCAGAATGCGACATCATATAAATAGAGTTCATTGGACGCTGACGTCCCGTTTTAGGATCAAATCCAACGGCTTGAATGCGCTTCATCATTTCATCGGCAACACGATCCGTACATTTCCCCCACGCATCTACAACCTTGTTATATTTTTCACCTTGCGTAATCAAACCATCATTATATTGCTGTTCATATTCTTTGGCCAAAGCTTCCGTTTCTGCAACCAAACGTGACTTGCTATCAGGAATAACCATATCGTCCTTGCCGAATGAAATCCCCGCTCGACACGCATAAGAAAAGCCAAGTTGCATAATACGATCACAAAAAATAACTGTCTCTTTCTGACCACAGTGCCGATAAACCTGATCAATCATTTTAGAAATATTCTTTTTCGTCATCTCTTGATTGACTGTATCAAATGAAATATTTGAATTTCTTGGTAAAAGCTCTCCAATAATTAAGCGGCCAGGCGTTGTATCATAAAGTTTAGCAATCTCTTTTCCATCCTTGCCTATATTTTTAACACGACCTTTGATTTTCGTGTGAAGCGTTACAATCTTATTTTCCAAAGCATGATGGAGTTCACCCATATCAGCAAAAGCCATTCCCTCTCCTGGTTCTTTTTCAGAAACAATGGAAAGATAGTAAAGGCCAAGAACCATATCCTGTGATGGAACAATAATCGGTGCACCATTGGCTGGATGAAGGATATTATTGGTCGACATCATCAAAACACGAGCTTCGAGCTGTGCTTCAAGAGAAAGCGGAACATGAACCGCCATCTGATCACCGTCAAAATCCGCATTAAAAGCTGTACATACCAGTGGATGAAGTTGAATAGCTTTGCCTTCAATCAAAACAGGTTCAAAAGCCTGAATCCCTAAACGGTGCAATGTCGGCGCACGATTGAGCAAAACAGGATGCTCACGGATAACTTCATCCAAGATATCCCAAACCTCAGGATGTTCTTTTTCAACAAGCTTTTTGGCTTGTTTTACAGTTGACGAATACCCCTTTGCATCAAGCCGCGCATAAATAAAAGGCTTAAATAATTCCAGAGCCATTTTTTTAGGAAGACCACATTGATGTAGTTTTAATTCAGGACCCGTCACAATAACAGAGCGTCCTGAGTAATCAACACGCTTCCCAAGTAAGTTTTGACGGAAACGTCCTTGTTTACCCTTTAGCATATCTGAAAGAGACTTTAATGGACGCTTATTTGCCCCTGTAATCACACGCCCACGCCGACCATTATCAAACAATGCATCAACAGCTTCTTGGACCATACGTTTCTCATTACGTACAATAATCCCAGGAGCACGAAGCTCAATCAAACGCTTCAAACGGTTGTTACGATTTATGACACGACGATAAAGATCATTCAAATCTGAGGTCGCAAATCGCCCACCATCAAGTGGAACCAATGGACGTAAATCAGGTGGAATGACTGGTATCGTCTTCATAATCATCCATTCTGGTTTATTGCCAGATTCAAGGAAATTCTCGACGATTTTAAGCCGTTTAATCAGTTTTTTTTGTTTTAATTCCGACGTTGTTTCAGACAATTCAACGCGCAAATCATTAGCGATTTTCTCTAATTCCATACCTGCTAAAAGCTCGTAAATAGCTTCAGCACCAATCATAGCCGTAAACTGATCTTCCCCAAACTCATCAACAGCGAGCATATATTCTTCTTCAGAAAGAAGTTGATGAAGCTTAAGGGATGTCAAACCTGGTTCTGTTACAATATAATTCTCAAAATAGAGAACCCGCTCAATATCCTTTAAAGTTAAATCTAAAAGTGTAGAAATACGCCCTGGTAATGATTTTAGAAACCAAATATGCGCAACTGGTGCTGCAAGTTCAATATGCCCCATGCGCTCACGACGCACGCGCGAAAGTGTCACTTCTACACCGCATTTCTCACAAATAATGCCCTTATATTTCATGCGTTTATATTTACCGCATAGACATTCATAGTCCTTAATCGGACCAAATATACGCGCACAAAAAAGACCATCACGCTCTGGCTTAAAAGTCCGATAATTAATCGTCTCAGGCTTCTTGATCTCACCGTACGACCAAGACAAAATCTTCTCAGGACTCGCAATGGAAATACGAATAGAGTCAAATGTCTGTGCTGGCGCTTGAGGATTGAAAAGATTCATGACCTCGTGGTTCATGCCGTTCTCCTTCAAAGATTCTTAGAACCTGTTGTAATATCTCATTTGTTTTATCACAGATGTTTTTTAAAGGCTATTTCTACTTTTTAAAACTGTCTGTGCTCTCTTCATAAAAGTTTCTTGATTTAGCCTCTCAAGACAACCAGAGCGCACTCTTTCCAGCGCGCTCCTTTATTATTCTGATGTATCAGATAATGCCCGCTGCGCAATAAGTTCACGTGCATCATCAAGTTCTACATTAAGAGCAAGTGAACGCATTTCTTTCACCAACACATTAAAGCTCTCAGGTATACCAGCCTCAAATGTATCGTCACCACGCACAATTGCCTCATAAACTTTTGTTCGACCAGCAACATCATCGGACTTAACTGTCAACATTTCCTGGAGAGTATATGCAGCACCGTAAGCTTCAAGTGCCCAAACCTCCATTTCACCAAAACGCTGACCACCAAATTGCGCCTTACCACCCAATGGCTGCTGTGTAACAAGGGAATATGGTCCAATCGAACGCGCATGAATCTTATCATCAACAAGGTGGTGTAACTTCAACATGTAAATATAACCCACCGTCACCGGACGATCAAAAGGCTCTCCAGTACGACCATCGTAAAGTGTGACTTGGCCTGAGCTATCTAAACCTGCATCCTCCAGCATCATATTGATATCCGCTTCATGTGCTCCATCAAAAATAGGTGTTGCAATTGAAACGCCTTTTTTCATCTGCTGCGCTAATTTGTAGAGGCTTTCATTATCATACTGACGGACTGGTTCATTATGATCATTATCAGGCATAAGATTTTCGATACGCTGGCGCAGAGGTAGTATATCCCCAGTCTCTTGATATAACTCTAACAAATCACCAATCTTCTTGCCCATTCCAGCACATGCCCAACCAAGATGCGTTTCAAGAATTTGTCCAACATTCATACGACTAGGCACACCAAGTGGATTTAAAACAATATCAGCATGGGTTCCATCTTCAAGAAATGGCATATCTTCTACGGGAAGAATACGAGATACCACCCCCTTATTACCGTGACGTCCCGCCATTTTATCACCTGGTTGGATTTTGCGTTTTACAGCTACAAAAACCTTCACCATTTTCATGACACCAGGAGGCATTTCATCGCCTCTTTGGACCTTCTCAACTTTATCCATAAAGCGACGTTGTAGGGCATCCTTTGATTCATCATATTGCTTGCGCAAAGCCTCAATCTCACCCTGAAGCTTTTCATCCTCAACAGCAAATTGCCACCATTGTGAGCGTGGATACTGCCCCATGATCGTATTATCAAGTTTCTTACTGCTTGCAAAACCTTTCGGTCCTTCTACTGCCACTTTACCTGCTAACATATCGGAAAGACGCGCATAAACATTGCGATCAAGGATCGACTGCTCATCATCACGGTCTTTCGCTAAACGCTCAATTTCCTCACGTTCAATTGCCATTGCACGTTCATCTTTTTCGACACCATGACGGTTAAAAACACGAACTTCAACCACAGTTCCAAAAGTTCCAGGCGGCATGCGCATAGAAGTATCGCGAACATCTGAAGCCTTTTCCCCAAAAATCGCGCGTAAAAGCTTTTCTTCTGGGGTCATGGGACTTTCACCTTTTGGTGTAATCTTACCCACTAAAATATCACCAGGTTGAACTTCAGCACCAATATAGATGATGCCAGCTTCATCAAGATTCCTTAATGCTTCTTCTGCAACGTTAGGAATATCACGGGTGATTTCTTCCGGA
Source organism: Bartonella sp. ML70XJBT.G (assembly GCF_028618575.1). Lineage (GTDB taxonomy): Bacteria > Pseudomonadota > Alphaproteobacteria > Rhizobiales > Rhizobiaceae > Bartonella. The sequence goes on from NZ_JAQITA010000018.1 coordinate 38,036, forward strand.
CCAAGCTTTGTATCCCGTGCCGCGACTTCAAACTCCTCAATATGAATCGAAGTAAAGACATCATCGGCAACAATGCGTTCAGATAACAAGATGGAATCTTCGTAGTTGTATCCATTCCAAGGCATAAAAGCCACAAGCACATTCCGCCCAAGAGCTAAATCACCAAGATCTGTGGAAGGACCATCAGCAATAATATCACCCTTTTCTATCCGATCCCCAACATGCACAAGAGGACGCTGATTAATACAAGTAGACTGATTAGAACGCTGAAATTTCTGTAAGCGATAAATATCAACGCCAGATTTTGAAGGATCTAAATCTTCTGTTGCACGAATAACAATACGGGTTGCATCAACTTGATCGACAATACCACTGCGCTTTGCACTCACAGCTGCACCTGAATCACGCGCAACAACCGATTCCATTCCCGTACCCACAAAAGGTGCTTCAGCACGTACAAGAGGCACTGCCTGGCGTTGCATATTTGATCCCATCAACGCACGATTGGCATCATCATTTTCCAAAAACGGAATAAGAGCTGCTGCGACCGAAACTAGCTGTTTTGGAGAAACGTCCATCAAATCTACATGATCGCGCGGCGCCATCAAAACCTCACCCGCATGACGACAAACAACGAATTCTTCTGTAAAGCGCCCTTCACTATCTAACGAAGAATTGGCCTGTGCTACATAATGCTTTGATTCTTCCATCGCAGAGAGATAAATAACTTCTGTTGTTACTTTACCATCAACAATTTTACGATATGGACTTTCAATAAAACCATATTTATTAACACGTGCAAATGTCGCTAAGGAATTAATCAAACCAATATTAGGGCCTTCAGGGGTTTCAATCGGACAAATACGACCATAATGCGTAGGATGTACGTCACGAACTTCAAAACCCGCTCTCTCACGAGTCAAACCACCTGGACCAAGAGCAGAAAGACGACGTTTATGGGTAATTTCTGATAATGGATTGGTTTGATCCATAAACTGTGATAATTGCGAAGAGCCAAAAAATTCGCGAACCGCTGCAGCAGCAGGCTTTGCATTTATTAAGTCCTGCGGCATGACTGTATCAATTTCAACCGATGACATACGCTCTTTTATCGCACGCTCCATGCGCAATAAACCAATGCGGTATTGATTCTCCATCAATTCCCCAACGGAACGAACACGACGATTGCCAAGATTATCAATATCGTCAATTTCACCACGACCATCACGCAATTCAACCAACATCTTCACAACAGCAAGAATATCTTCTTGACGCAAAATGCGAACTGTATCTGGACAATCAAGATCCATCCGTAAATTCATCTTAACACGCCCAACCGCAGAAAGATCATAACGTTCTGGATCAAAAAACAGCGAATGGAACATAGCTTCTGCTGTATCCATTGTTGGTGGCTCACCTGGACGCATTACGCGGTAAATATCAAATAATGCATCCTGTCGGCTTTCATTTTTATCCACTTTTAAAGTATTACGGATATATGCCCCAACATTCATATGGTCGATATCAAGGATATTGATTTGATCCGCATTAACATCAGATAAAATTTTTAATATTTTTTCATCAATTTCATCACCAGCTTCAAGATAAATCTCACCTGTCTGATAATTGACAATATCTTCTGCTAAATAGCACCCTAATAAATCATCCTCACTGACTTTGACTGCTTTTAACCCCTTTTCAGCTAAAGATTTTGCAACACGAACCGTTAGCTTTTTACCAGCCTCAGCAACAACTTCGCCACTGTCTGCATCAACAAGGTCAGAAACGAGCTTCATTCCTTTAAAGCGATCAACAGAATAAGGAATACGCCACCCATCCCCATCTCGCTCATAAGTCACTTTATTATAAAATGTCGACAAAATATCTGATGCATCCATGCCTAATGCCATCAAAAGACTCGTAACAGGAATCTTACGTCGCCGATCAATGCGGGCATAAATGATGTCTTTAGCATCAAACTCGATATCAAGCCAAGACCCCCGATAAGGAATAACACGAGCAGCAAAAAGAAACTTACCCGATGAATGGGACTTTCCCTTATCATGATCAAAAAAGACACCAGGAGAACGGTGCATCTGTGAAACAATAACACGCTCTGTACCATTAATGATAAAAGTACCATTCGTCGTCATTAAAGGCATATCGCCCATATAAACGCCTTGCTCTTTTATATCTTTGATATCCTTTGAGCCAGTGTCTTCATCAACATCAAAAACGATTAAACGTAATATCACTTTCAATGGTGCAGCATAAGTCAAATCACGCTGACGGCATTCCTCAACATCAAATTTTGGTAAATCAAATTCATAACCAACAAACTCAAGCATAGCTGTACCGGAAAAATCCGAAATAGGAAATACCGATTTAAAAACAGCTTGCAAACCTTCATCTGGTCGTCCACCTTTGGGTTCCTCAACCATGAGAAACTGATCATATGACGCTTTTTGAACCTCAATAAGATTCGGCATCTCTGCTACTTCAGGAATCTTACCAAAAAATTTGCGTACGCGCTTACGACCATTGAATTGAGACATCATCGCTAGGGTCTGAGCCATCGTCGCTCCTTGATCTTTACTTTTCAAGGTAGACTAAACCTTGAAAGCCTTATATCATTAACCTGCATATGCAGATCAGTTCATTCGATACCCATTTAGGGCACTACCAATTTGTCCCACTCATAAAAACCATCTATTCAATTGGCTCAACAATGAGGGACTAAGAGCAAAAACCACTCCCAACAGTTACTGGAAAGCTGGGAAAAGTTCTTCATTAATCATTTCCCTTCTTGTGAGAAGAAAGGAAATCGGCGAACATAAATGCTCGCCGATAAAATCAAATTTATTTAAGTTCAACTTTAGCACCAGCAGCTTCAAGTTGAGATTTAATTTTTTCTGCTTCGTCTTTTGAAGCCCCCTCTTTAATAGGTTTAGGTGCTCCTTCCACCAAATCTTTAGCTTCTTTAAGACCAAGGCCTGTAAGAGCGCGAACTTCCTTAATAACATTAATTTTTTGCGCACCACCTTCAACAAGAATAACATCAAATTCTGTTTTTTCTTCAGCAGCTGGCGCAGCAGCACCAGCAACAGCAGCGACAGCTACAGGAGCAGCAGCCGAAACACCCCACTTCTCTTCAAGCAACTTAGAAAGCTCTGCTGCTTCCAAAAGGGTTAGGTTAGAAAGGTCTTCTACGATCTTCGCTAGATCAGCCATTTTTAAATTCCTTCAATTAAAAGATTTGAACCATTGTTTAAACTTATTCAAAAAATAGAAAAGTACTAAAACTCTTCCATAGTATGAATGCAAAACAGCCTTAAGCCGCCTTATTCTCCTGAGCATATGCCCCAATGACACGTGCAACCTGACCACCAGGTGCATTAACAACCTGTGCGATACGGGTTGCAGGAGTAGAAATCATACCGACAAGTTTTGCGCGTAATTCGTTTAGTGAAGGCAATGAAGCCAATGACTTCACAGCATCTACACTCAAACTTATTGCACCCATTGAACCGCCAAGGATGACAAATTTGTCATTGGTTTTCGCAAAATCAACAGCAACTTTCGGTGCTGTAATTGGATCTTCTGAATAAGCAATAAGCGTCTGTCCCGTAAACAAACACGCTATTGATTCAGATTCCGTGCCCTGAAGAGCGATTTTAGCAAGACGGTTTTTGGCGACTTTAACGGCACCGCCAGCTTCACCCATTCTCGAACGAAGATCGTTCATCTGCGAAACTGTCAGACCGGAATAATGTGCAACAACAACAGAACCAGACTTCTGGAAAGCCTCGTTAAGCCATGTAACAAATTCGCGTTTTTCCGCTCTATTCACTGTCTCTCTCCATTTAACAGATTTGCTAAAACAAACCCGTTGGTTACCTTTGATAACATAAAATATCTTATGCCACCGATGAGGATCCTGTCCCCTTTTTCACGCACAGCGATCAAAGGCAACCTTGGCTCAAACCCTTTAAGTCTTTAACTCTCAGTTCTTACCCCAGTCTCATGCAGGTTTTTTTGATTAAGATACTCTAATAGCATCACCCACAATCTCGGACAGGATATTCCGGAATTTCCTCCGGCATCACCTAAGCTCGATAAAGCTTAGATAACAAAATAACGATAAAAATCGATATTTTAAAATATAATTTTGATATTCATACACCCCAAACAAAATTATAAATCTGTTTAAACTCACTCTGCACGAACTGTTGTAGGATCAACTTTAACCCCAATCCCCATAGTTGAAGAAACTGCAACACGTTTAATATATTCACCTTTTGCACCTTGCGGTTTGGCTTTAATAACAGCACTGGCAAAAGCTTTAATATTTTCTACTATTTTTTCAACCCCAAAAGAAGCCTTACCAATGCCAGCATGTACAATACCAGCTTTTTCTACACGAAATTCAACAGCACCACCTTTAGAAGCTTTAACAGCACCAGAAACATCAAGTGTCACAGTTCCAACTTTCGGATTTGGCATCAAACTGCGTGGACCAAGAATCTTACCAAGACGACCAACCAAAGGCATCATATCCGGTGTTGCGATACAACGATCAAAATCAATCGTTCCACCATTAATACTTTCAAACAAATCTTCAGCTCCTACAATATCTGCACCAGCTGCTTTAGCTTCCTCAGCCTTATCTCCACGCGCAAAAACCGCAACACGAACATTACGCCCCGTTCCATTGGGTAAATGAGCAACACCCCGAACCATTTGATCTGCATGACGCGGATCAACGCCTAAGTTCATCGAAATTTCAATTGTTTCGTCAAATTTAGCAACTGCACGCTCCTTAACCATCGAAACAGCATCATTTAAAGCGTAAAGTTGATTAAAATCAACATCTTTGCGGATATTTTTTATTCTCTTTGCTAGTTTTGTCATAACATTAGCCCACCACTTCCAAGCCCATAGAGCGAGCAGAACCTTCAACCATACGCATCGCTGACTCAATGTCATTAGCGTTAAGATCTTTCATCTTTGCTTCTGCAATTGAACGTATCTTATCACGCGAGATGCTCCCTACAGACACTTTACCAGGCTCTTTTGAACCAGATTTTAAATTTGCTTCCTTTTTTAAGAAAAAGGATACAGGAGGTGTCTTTAAAGAAAAGGTAAAAGACTTATCTTGGTAATAAGTGATCACAACTGGAATCGGTGCACCCTTCTCCATTTCCTGTGTCGCTGCATTAAATGCCTTACAAAATTCCATAATATTAATCCCACGCTGACCAAGAGCTGGACCAATCGGTGGAGATGGAGTAGCAGCCCCTGCAGGAACCTGCAACTTAAGCTGACCTATACTTTTTTTTGCCATAACAATCTGCCTTCAATTTTACTGGTATACGGACAACTTGCTCGCCCGCCACCTACTGCAGTTAAGTGGTTCGGTTCATTAAGCCGACAATAGCCATAAATCACCTCCCACCAATTACTCAAAGTGATAAAAACCACTTTAAATCTCATCAGAGTTTTTCAACCTGATCAAACTCTAAATCAACAGGCGTAGGACGCCCAAAAATGAGAACCTCGACCTTAAGGCGAGAACGCTCTTCTTCAACCTCTTGCACGATACCATTAAAGGAAACAAAAGGACCATCAGCAACGCGAACCTGCTCTCCCACCTCAAATAATACAGAAGATTTCGGAGTCTCAACCCCTTCTTGAACCTGTTTAAGAATCTGCTCAACTTCTCGATCAGAAATGGGAACGGGACGCGAATCTGACCCCAAAAAACCCGTCACTTTAGGGGTATTTTTAATGAGATGGTAAACCTCATCTGTCAACTCAGCACAAACAAGAACGTAACCAGGAAAAAATTTCCGCTCAGCATCAACTTTGCGCCCACGACGAACCTCTACAATACGCTCTGTAGGAACAAAAATCTTCTCAAACAGATGATCAAGCCCCTTCTGTTTTGCTTCCTTCTCAATAGCTTCCGCTACCTTCTTTTCAAAATTTGAATATGCTTGAACAATATACCAACGAGCAGCCACAGTCACACTTCCTTGCACTTTTAACTAAAAAGATATTTTAGAAGATCAATAAACCGCCAAACACCAAAATGCATAATTTGATCCACAACAAAAAAGAAAGCCGAAGCTAATGCCGTTACTAACAACACCATAACAGTCGAAATTACTGTTTCACGACGCGTAGGCCACTTCACCTTAACTGTTTCTGCATAAACCTGCTTTAAAAAGGTAATTGGATTGGTTTTAGATGCCATTAGTCACACTATACTCTTTCTACTTTATAGTACTTATACAACAAAATAAATACGACAAAAATGCGAAAAGCCAATCTTAAGCCTTATGCACCTTCCTTATTCTCTACTCAATAACGATTCACACACAAAAAAACAAGCCCTATAGAAAAAAAAGAGAGGAAGGCAGTGAAAAAACCGCCTCCTAACAGCGAAAACTCATTTCTCTCTGGCAGGGGCAGCAGGGCTTGAACCCGCGACCTGCGGTTTTGGAGACCGCCGCTCTACCAACTGAGCTATACCCCTAACTTTTTTATTAAATCATTCACCAATTCCCCTCAAAGACCAATCCTTACTCAATGATCTTAGAAACGATACCGGCACCAACAGTACGACCACCTTCACGAATAGCAAAGCGAAGTTTCTCTTCCATGGCAATAGGCACAATCAATGAAACATCCATCGCAACAT
>NZ_JAQITA010000019.1 GCF_028618575.1 Bartonella sp. ML70XJBT.G
TGTGAAAAAATGAGTCCAGCTTTCGGTTTCATTCCTGTAGATAAAATGGTAGAAATTGAACGTTGTTTGGCTGTATTTTTAGGAATAGTAAAATAAAAATTGGATTTCTTTATCAGATAGTTTTATTTATATATCTTCTTTATCCATATGGATGACGCCGTTTCCTTCATCACATGCATTGGGAGGAGCGTTTGGATCAAGGGTATCGTCTTTGTTTGGTGTGGTATTGGCTACGTTTTTTGCAGCATCTTCTTGGGCTTTATCAAAAAGTTCACAGTCTATTTTTGTTGTATATCCACCCATCTTATCAAGCTTGTGTTTGACGCTTTTGATGCGCCATTCTGCTGGAATATAGGGGCGGAAAGGGGGCTCTTGAATAAGCTTTGCTTCTGCTTGCACGAAGGGATCACCACCAATATCACATGAGAAAGAAGATTTCCCACGCGATGACTTATTGCGATAAGCAGTAATAGCCGCAACCGCTTCTGATTGGTTATGGTAGGTATATTTGAGTTCGTGAAAAGGTTCTTTACCAACCTTGACTTCCTTTTTCTCACCAGTGCGGATATCATGATAGCTTGCAAGTACACCGCCCTTTTTCTCTTCTTCTTGCTCTTTTTGTTTGGGTGTTTCTACTGCTGTCACTGTTTTTGAGATGTTAGCTCAGTTTTGCCTTAACAGGGAAGCGGCTTGTGCTGTTTGCCTCTTACAAGCCAAAACAAAAGCTGCATGATCAACGCATTTTCCAACATGCGTCAGTTGGAATGTGGCACTTTATTTGCTATGCATATGGGTGAAAACATCTCAAAATGATATCATAATGTTAGGACAGATTTGTATTCAGAGATCCTTTTCTTATGTAATGAAACGGAGACGGTTTTTCCCTTTGCTTCAACGAGGTTTTTATCAAATCTCTCTACAAGAGTTTCATCTTTTTTGTTCACTTTTTCATGTTCTGCTTCCGGATTTGATTTTAGATATTCCCTAAGGCGTCTTCTTCCTTGCGTGTGTTTGTAAAAACTCGCTGGAAGATACGGATCTACCTTTTCAGGAGGTAATGTGAGATGTGTTTTGTTTAATACACCGTCGATGTTCTCCTTGTGCATTCTCGTTAATTTCTCAGATTCGGTGTGAAGCTTTTTGGCAAGCGCTAAACTTATTATTCCACATTCAGAGGCGCTGCGTTGAATATCCATCTCCATCTTGGAAAGAGAACATTCAGGCAATTGTTCTTGAACGATGAGTTGTATCCTTATTGCTAGTAATAAGGGTATCTCATCTTGGAGAGTTGCGGGTTCGAAAGCGATCAAGGATGTCTTATTCTCGATGGTTCTCTGATCAATTACAGCAAAATGGATTCCTCTATCGGTTGTGTTCACTATATATCTCGAAGATTGAACACCATTAGCCATTGCTTCTTTTATGGAGGAAACAAGCTCTTCAGATGTCGTAATAAGTTTAAGATTTAATCCTTGATATTTACGGTTTGCCTGCTCTATGAGAGCCGGCATCATTTTAAGGTCTGTATTGGCATAATGGTAATTGCCTTTGAGCCATTTTCCATTCACAATGTCATCTTCTAAGCCTGCAATAATATCTTTTAACTCTTCACGACTGAATGGGATTTTTTGTTCTTTTTCGACGTTGAGTTGTTCTAAATCTTCCGGAAGTCTTGCTAATGCTTCAGCTGCACTCTCACTTTCTGGTGTTGCTGATGAATTATGGGGGGTGTCTTTTGAATTTTGCGGTTTCATAATATTGACTTTCCATGCTTGTCATTGGCCTTCAATATTGTTTTCTTAATTCTGGTTTAATTATGATTACTTATTGATTTTAATATGTTTTTCTCAGCTTAAAAGGGAAGGTGATGAGGGCATCTTTTAAGCGGAAAAATCTTTGTAAAAAGCTTTGCTCATGAGAACGATCGTTTTTTGAGAATTGTGATCTTGATACTGCCTGCTTCTTTAAAATCTGTAAAAAATGAAAAACTTGAATCTGTTTGTAAGGCATCTTGATATTTTAGAATGAAAGCTTTTTGCACTCTTTTCCTTATGATGTTTATCACACAAGAGTTTTACAATTTTGAAAAGGGTTGATGTCACTGTTTTTGAGATATTAGCTCAGTTTTGCCTTAACAGGTAAGCTAGCTTGTGCTGTTTGCCTTTTACAAGCCAAAACAAAGGGTGTATTTGCCAATATGAATGCATTTGCTATCATCGCTCAATCTGAATGTGGTATTTTGTTTGCTATCCATATTGGCAAAAACGTTCAAAAATGACATCATAATGTTAGGACAGATTTGTATTCAGAAATCCTTTTTCTATGTGATGAAACGGAGACAGTCTTTCCTTCTGCTTCAACGAGGTTTTTATCAAATCTCTCCAAGAGCGTTTCGTCTTTTTTGTTTACTTTTTCATGTTCTGCACTCGGATTTGATTTTATATATTCCCCAAGACGTGTTTTGCCTTGCGTGTGTTTGTAAAAACTTGCTGGAAGATACTTATCCAACTTTTCAGAAGGGAGGGGAGCGTTTTCTTCACATAATACACCTCTTATATTATCTTGGTGTATTCTTGTTAATTTTTCAGATTCGCGATAAAGTTTTTTGGCAAGCGCTAAACTAAACATTGCACATTCAGAAGAACTGCGTTGAATGTCCATTTCTACCATGGAAAAATGACAATCAGGCAATTGGCAATCTTGAATGGCTTGTTCTGTTCTCAATCCTAACATGGCTGCACTCTTATGCTGAAATGCTGTAGGTTCATAGAGTATCAAAGATGTTTTGTTCTCGATGGTTCTGTGATCAAGTACGGCAAAATGGATTCTGCTGCTTCCTGAGTTTACTATATGCTGAGAGGAGTGAATCCCAGCATCAATGGTTTCTTTGAGTGAGAGGGAAAGGTCTTCTGGAGTCATCGCAAGTTTAAGATGCATTTCTGGATATTTACGATTTGCTTGCTCTACCAAAGCTGGCATCATTCTAAGATCTGTATCTGCATAATAGGCTTTGATCCAACGACCACTGGAGATATCTTCCTCTAAGCCTGCAATAATGCCTTTTAACTCTTCACGACTGACAGCAACATTTTCTTCTTCTTTTGTTTCAACGGTGGTACTCTCTAAACGTGCAAGAAGACTTGCTAATGATTCATCTGCGCTTTCACTTGCTTGCGTTGCTGATGAATTATGGGGGGTGTCTTTTGAATTTTGCGGTTTCATAATATTGACTTTCCATGCTTGTCATTGGCTTTCAATATTATTTTCTCAATTCCGGCTTAATTATGTTTATTTATTGATTGTGTTTGATTTTTTCATCTTAAAAGGAAAGGTGATGAAGGCGTTTTTTTAAGTGGATAAATTTTTGTAAAAAAGCTTGCTGAAGTTGGGATGATAAGCTTTCTAGAGTTGTGTATTCTCGTGTCCTCTCACATGCAAAATTGGTGAGAATGAGAAGTTGGCGTGTCTTGCAACTTTATCTTGATATCTTCAAACAAAAGTTTTTTTCCTGCTTTTTTCTTTACATTGTGTATGGAAGCGTTGGAAAGAGCAATTTTTTATGGAAAGGTGTTTTCACGGTTTTTTTCATGAAAATGATGTCATCTCCTTTGAAGGTTTGCTTTCTTAGCTACTTTCTCCGCTTCTCTTTTCATAAATGCTTTGCTGCTTTCTGCATGTGTAAAGTGATCTCTTTGTCTCTCGTAAAGAACGAAAAATTCACCCAATTTAGACAGGTTTTTCTTACCGGAAATCTCTTGATTACTTTTGTAATGGATTGTGGGGGCCTATTGACTTGCTTTTGCCCTGAATAGACTGTTCAAATTTATGCTTCATGATGGGAGAAGAGAGAGGATGCAATGGTGGCTGTTGCTGCTGATGATTTGAAGTCCGTAGAGCTGTTATCGTGTATTTGCGATTAGGGGGCGAGGTGAAAGCGATTGTGGCGTTTTGTCTTCTTTGTGGAGAGAAAAGATTAAAATAAAAAAAGGGATATCCTCTTATTTCATATCCTTTCTCTTCTGGTCTTACAATGTCATTTGAGACAGATGATTTGGATCATAAACTACCAGCGTTTAGGGTTGTAATATAAGTCATATAACATTTTCCCACATGGAATATTTTAGGGGGAGTGGGCAATATTGAGGGCACTGCTTGCTTTGAGAGTTGTGGTCTTGTTGGAATTTATTCAGTGAACCAGAGGAAGCGGTAAGAGCAATTTGCTCAATAAAAAACCAAATTTTTAAGGAAAAAACCGGATTGTTTACGAATTTGTGGTGGTAGAAATCTCAATATTGTGAGGACGGGAAGAAAATCCACAATATTCTACAATATTATAGGGATCTAACTGTAAGAATAAAGATATAAAAAACCTCTCCCCGCAAATGTCATTAAATACCATTTTTCTTCTCTTGTCAAGAGAAAAAGTAGAATCTGATATTTTTATTTTAGCAAATCCGTGGATTATGGAGCAAATTTTATCGTTCTAATTGGAAAGTATTTTTCAAATATCGCACAAACGCTTTTTTCACTTTGGGAAAAAAGATGCTTTGCCGAAGGTGGTGATGTAGAAGGTGATGTTGATTGGTGATGTGGGGCGTGCTCATATAGAATCTGCCAAATCTTTGGCCAAAGCAGGGGCATGCTGAAAATAAATACTCTTTGGGGATAAAAAGTCTGACTTTGCCAAGATGTGACCATAAGATTGGTTGTACTTGTCGTGGGGTTTTGAAGTGGGGCTGGTGTTGATGGTTTGTGCTTGATCTTTTTCGTATAAAATTTTTCCTAAAAAAGCTGCACACAAAGTAAGGCATGATTGATATGCTAAAAATGATTTTTTGCCCTGCCTGCCAAGAATGAATGGGATAGAAAATTAAACCATAAGGCGGCGGGCTTACAAAAATAAGTTTTCATGTTGCTGTCTGGCGTTTGTGGGGACTAGCGTTGGTGATTGGTGCTGATGGCTAGTATTGACGATTTGTACGAGTGTCTGGTTGTTTGCTTTTGGTGCTGGTTGGCGTTGTTTTTGGCGGGCTTAGTGGTGCGGCTTTTGATGAGAGCGTTTTACATTCTTTATACTTTGATTGTGTCGTCTTAATTTCCCATTAATTCCCAGATTCGCGATAAAGTTTTTGGGTAAGCGCTAAACTAAACTTCCACATTCAGAAGAACTGCGTTGAATGTCCATTTCTACCATGGAAAAATGACAATCAGGCAATTGGCAGTCTTGAATGGCTTGTTCTGTTCTCAATCCTAACATGGCTGTACTCTGATACTAAAATACTGTCGATTCAGAGAATCTCAAAGATGTTTTGTTCTCGATGGTTTTCTGATCAAGTACGGCAAAATGGATTCTGCTGCTTCTTGAGTTTCCTATGTGTTAAGATGAGTGAATCCCAGCATCAATCGTTTCTTTGTGTGAGAGGAAAAGGTCTTCTTTGGTCATCGCACGTTGAAGGTGCATTTCTGGATATTTACGATTTTCCTGCCCTTTTTCAGGTTGTTATTTCATGAAGTAGAAAGTGCTATGCTCTCTCTATGAGACAGCATGCGGCAATATTTCTGCTGTTGTGCTTTTGTGAGAAGCTTATTCTTTAAGTCACAAAGAAAGAGGGAATGCGCTTAACCGGCAAAATATTGATGGAGCACATCAAGAATCATTCGTAAGGAACAAACAAGAGAGGAAAGCGGTTGATCCTCGACAACAAGATATTGGAGTGCAGCATGAAAGTGATGTTGGCGATGCAGATGTTGTGCTTTCTTAATCACTTCTTGCATCTCCTCATAGTGATTGGTTGCTCTTTCTATCCACTGTTTTTGTGCTTTTTCATCGGATGTATGGGTAAAGCCATCATAATAGCCATTTGGCAAACCTTTTGCACATAAATAGTCGTTTCTGATTTGGAGATACTGTTGCGCAGTATCATATTGCTCTTTACTGATACCTAAAGCATCCTGTTTAAAGCCAAGTAAACAAAGTCGTCCAATATAGGTCGCAACAAGCGGATTTTTCGCTTCTTCTATGGTCAAACCAAAGTGTTTCGCACGCATTTCAAGGGTCTGTTGAGGAGAAGGAGGGGTTTTGGCGCGTGAAATACGCCCATTGGGTTCTCTTAATTTTCCTGTTATCCTCGGTCTACCGCGTTTTTTAGCTATTTTCATGAACATCCCATTTGAATTTTAAAAAACTGTTTGTTTAAAAATAATAACGGTGCAAAAAGCTCGTGGGTGAACGTGCATAGAAATGAATGCGCATAGGAGGGATGAATGATGGCTGCGGATAAAAAAGACGTTGTAAAAGTGTCTTTTCTCCCTCAAATGAAAGTGTCTTTAGAAAGGGCAAAAACTTTTGTTATCAGTTGTTCACTACCTTTTATCTTGTCATTTACAGCTCTATATTTTTTTCTACAGAGATTTTTTACTCCTGTAAGGAAAAATCATTTTGGCCAAATATCCTCTCCAAAAACACAATATTTTTATGAGAAAGGGAATTGTGTGTTCTGAGGAGATGTTTTACTGCTCGTTCTGTTTGAGACAGTTTTATAGAAGTTTGCAAGCTTCTCTTCGGGGGCATCGTTTTGCTCTGAGACACAAAACGAAGAAGCTTGATGCGTATTATGTGGTGAAACAGAGTTCATCTCTTTTAGAGGATGAAACTTATCTTGTCTTGAATAGTTTATCCCTACTTATCATATCATAGCAGGACTGATTTTTTCAAGTAAATATTGGTAATATACTGATAATTCATAGGAATAATCAAATTTCTGCTCAGACAAATTGAGAGGCGTTTTTTATCAGTCTGGATTTTTACAAATATCCTTTATAGTGGAAATACAGACTCCATTCTTGTTGTTCTATAAAAGAGATTTTATCATGAGATTATTGTGAAGATGGGGTATTATTCTACTTGTTTTCGTTGGGGTTTTCTTTCTGTTGCTTTTGAGCAGAGCTGTTTTTTATGGGCAAATATTGGTCTGAAAAGGTGGGAGTGTTGCCTGTTTGAAACAGGTTTGATTTATTTGAAAGGGAAGCTTGAAAGAGGGCTTGAAAACTTTTTTTGAGACTGATAGACACAGCTTAAATGCATAAAGTGATCAAATGCCTCCATGTGTGGGTTGGTTCACCAGAACACACAGAGCTGTCGTATTTTTAGGGCTGCTTTTGGGTTTTGCGGCGGATATGGATTCTGTTGATGTGGGGGTTTCTCTTAAATATGTTTACGCGTGGGGGGGAAAGAGAGCGCGCTCTAAGGAGATGCCTCAGGGGAGGTGGTTCGTAAAAAAGAAAGTGGGTAAAAAAGAAAGTGGGGGGGGATGTCAGCATGACAATCAATCAACAACAAAGCAATCAACAACAAAGTAAGTCACAGCAGGAATCTTTTCAAGCGCAAGGGAATGCACAGACTGCATCACATTCAACCTTCGCTAAAGGATCAAAACTTTTTGCTTTCAAAGAAGCTATGATGCTTTCCATGAAAGATTATAAAGTCATCTTCTGTATCGCTATAGTTCTGTTGCTCTTAGGGGCTGTGCGTATCTATTATCTGCCAGGGTTTTTCTTCGGATTATTGTTTGGCAGAATTTATGGTGGGGAAAATAGCTTTTTTGAATATATCCTTTTTCTGCCAGCTTTTCTTTGGGGATTGTCGGTGATCTTCTTACCTGTCGTTTTGGTGTTACATTACATATTGGATCGTAGATTGAAAAACATGTTTGAGAAACTGGAACAAAAAACATCTCAACAGCAAAGAAAATCAAGTGCTCCATAAAAATAGGGGGAAAAATGTTTCTTATTACAAAATTATTAGGTATTCTCGCGCTTTTTGGGCTTATCATCATTGCCGTGTTAAACGGTATGCTTATTGTTGGAATTTATTACTTTTTTGTTAAACGGGTGCGATTATATCTTAACATAGAAAAGGAACTGAACGAGAGGCGTTAAAGGGGGATCAGGACTTTTGATAAGTGCTGACAAGAAAAAGAAGGAAAATGCAAAATTTGACAAAAAATTGTTGCTTCTTTTTTACAAATATCCCATTTTTTCAATGGTTTGCGGTTAGCTTGATGGTTTGCGGTTAGCTTGATGGTTTGCGGTTAGCTTGATGGTTTGCGGTTAGCTTGATGGTTTGCGGTTAGCTTGATGGTTTGCGGTTAGCTTGATGGTTTGCGGTTAGCTTTGTGGTTTGCGGTTAGCTTTGTGGTTTGCGGCACGGAATGATAAAAATATTTTGCATTTTTCTTCTGTTCTCTTAAGACTCTCAATATGTTGGCTGAAAATGAAATGTTGGCTTAAAAAGAAGCTCGCTGCTGCTAAAGGTAAAATTGTATCATCAAATTTTTATGATGTTTGTGTGGTTTCTCGCGTGCTGTGCGTTTCTATTGGCAAGGACAGCCGTTCTGATAGTCCTTCTCAAGGGCTTTAAGGCGTAAAATGGGTAACTTGCATGTGTCTCAAGGCAAAGCAAAAGCTTTTGAAAATGTGAAGAGCACGATATGCTATTCTATCATGCGGGAAAATCTCTATCAGTCTATGTTCATTGTTTTTCTTCTTTGGGGCTTCGCTTTATGTGGTTTGGTTTGTTGAAAAAACATTCCGCCCTTGAAAAATTATCCTTTGAAAAATCAACTGACAACACAATAAAATAATTTCTCAAATTAAGTGTACAAACACTCTCTCTTAGAGGGTAATCTCTTACAGGGCAATGTTTCTCAAAGGCATGAGAGCATTGTTTGTTTGAAAAAGTTGCTCTGAAAAAGAGTTCAGCCTCTGATCTGTGGAATGGGAGAGGGAAAATAACGGATCATTTTTCCTCCTCTTTGTTGCACTTTTTCGCTTTGTCTTCTTCTTGTGTGCGAGGCTGTTATCCAAGGGGTTAAATGGTCTCTTGGCAAGGAGAAACTGAAAAATATCTTCACAGAGAGAGCTTGCGAAACCTTGCGAAAAGCTTTAAATGGATGCCTCACATGGGTGCGTACTATCAAACATTTAAGGAGTGGGGGGATGCGTATAGATAAATCACCATATGCGCAACAACAGGTGTCTGTTTGCAGTGATAGGGCTGTTGTCTCTCAGGGAGCGTTTGATCAGAAATCAAATTTTTCTTTAAAAAAAACTTCTGTTCTGTCAATAAAAGATTATCTCATCATCGGCGTTTTGTCTCTCATAGTAGTGGTTGTCATGTACAGCAATTTTATGAAATGCTTTTATGGATTGTCTGAAGAACAGTTCACGGCAATGATTCAGAAAAATTTTCATGGGACGTTTCTGGAAAATTTGAAAGATTTATTCTTGGGACAAATTTCATGGGATGAAATCTATAGGAGAGAATTGTGGAGTACAGCTGGGTGGGGTAGTGTTTGGAATTTTATATGTCTTATCCCGCAAATGATTTTTGGAATTGCTCAAATCCTCTTTCCTATCATTTTTGTCTTCTATTTCATATTGAAGGGTGACTTGCAAGAAATGGTCCAGCAAGTGGAGAAATCGCCCGAAGAGTGTCATCCAATTACTTCATAAAAATAAGCAGGGAGGGAAATGTGTCTTTTTTGTCAGCAGGCACAGCAATATTGACCATTCTATCCATGATGGTGGTCTATAGCATGATAAGTTTTTTTGCTATTATCGCCATTGTCATGGTTTATTACTCTTTTTTTAAGCGTAGTGGAGTGCTTGCCAAGTCGCGTGAAAAACTGGAAATCTTCGAAGTACGCGAGGTACTTTGTCATGAGAGGGGGGAAGAGGAGCCAGTCTTTGATAGAGAGGCTTATCTCACTTCGTTTAAAGAAGCCCTGATGTTTTCAAAAAAAGATTATAAAAGAATCTTCAAATTCTCTTTTATCGTCCTTTTTATTCTCGTTATGCCTTTTCTCGTTTCATGTTTTATGATGATAGCAGAGGTGGCAACAAATGGAGTTCCTATACAACAATTGATGCAGAGTGGTGATTGGTCGTTTACTTTTTTTATGGTCAATGGTGTGTTTCTCTATATCATTTTTGTGTTTGTTGCGTTTTCCTTGCCAATCTTTTTGCTCCTTCATGCCAGACTCCATCTGAGAGTAAAAAAGATGATCAAGATCGTGAACAATTTCACCTAAAACAGAAATGCAATCAGTAGAATATGAGAGGGAAAAGTGCTGTTTTTTATCAAATATTGTAGTCTGCTCGGGCGTGTCATGGTGGCTTCTATGCTCTGTATGGTGATCATCGGGCTTCATTATTTTTTCATCAAGCATGCAAGATTATATTTTGCTATGCTGAAAGAACTGAAAAGCAGGTATCTTGATGATAAAGGGCAAGTGGGAGAACAAAACTGTGGTACAGACATGCATTCTTTTGCGTTTAAAGAATCTCTGTTTCTTTGGCCAAAAGAATGTAAAAGGCTCTTTTTTCTCTCCCTTAGCTTTGCTTTGTTCTATGCTGTTTTCTCGACAGTAAAGTTGGCAGGTTGGAGGAGTGATGTGAGTGCAGTTCTCACTGTGCTGTTCAATTTTATATCGGTCTGTTTTCTTGCTTTGGCACCCATCATTGGCGTATTATGCATAAAGTTGACGGGTAAATTGAGGAAAATGATGCAGCAATTGGAAGAGGCAATGGTACAACAAGATGCACGCCTTGTAGCAGATGCACTTCCTATACTAGATAGGCAAGCGGAGGAAAATGATGGGTAGTTTTCTAACATTAACAGCTCTGTCTTTTTTGTCTTCGACAATCATAGGCATTTTAGTGGCTATGCCGGTTTTGGTCATTTATTACGTGTTTATGAAGCGGGCAAGGCTGTATTGCAAAGTGAAAAAACAACTCAAAGTGCTTCAAGAACGCAATAGAGAACTTGGAAGAATAACAAAACAAGACCAGAAAGATGAAACAGAATTCAGTGTTTGATAAAGGCACTCTTGCTTCATCATTTCAAAAAGCCTCGTAAAAAACTTGACCTTTTCAAGACAAAGCTTCTCTCTTTTCACGGTTATACTGAGGGCTTTTGTTGTTATGCGCTAGCAGAGCACGGGGAAATAAGATTTCCTCTTTCTTTTGAAAGCTGCTGATATGGATTGTTGTTTCTGCTGTTTTCTTCCTATTGAATATTGGGCTGTGTTGGGAGAAGTGAGGGGCGTTTTGTGAAAGAATGAAGGGGGTGTTTTTACTGCTTAGTGTTTGCTATGGCTTTTGGTTTTCTGCACTCTTCTTATGAGGCGTTTGAAAAAATTATGCAACAATTGAAAAAGAAAGCCAGTAGAAAAATGGAGATTATCACAGATTATCATTGGCGAGGGGTGAAGGTAATCGGGGAGGGGAGCCTTTCTCGTGTGTGTGTATTTTTCGTTAGCTTTTGCTGTTGGTGTATGTTTTAAACATGGGCTGGTGGGGCAGGGAGTTTCCTGTTTTGCACGAGGAGACAAAAGTAAAAAGCGTGGAGAAAACGATAGAGCGTTTTTTCAGACATGGGAGAGAGGGTTTTGTCGTCATCTATAAGGGGGTGTGCATAGTGGTTTCTTGCACGGCGCCGCTTATTGGTGGTATAACGGTAAATCCATTAAGTACCGCCTCTTTCCGCTTATGAAGGAGCAAGTCGGCACCATTATTCATTTTGCCAGCTCCCAATGTGCGGCAGTCCTTGCTACTTGAGACGATTCATAAGAGGCATTTTTAGTTTTTTCGTACACTTTGTATTCACACGCTCATTCCACTTGTGATGTGCAAGCGAGAGATTTTGATTGCTTCAACATGGGAAAGGTTTGAAATAAGAAAATCTTATGGTATTTTGGACTTTTATTCCATATGCAAAACAATGAATTATGATTATAAATCAATGTATTGACTCTCTTATGCGTGCATTCTATGGGAGTGTTTGAGGTGTTTGTTGAGAAAAGAGCTGACAATTGGAAAGCTGTTTGATCAGGTCACAACATCATTTCTACAACGTTATTGTTAGGGAATTCATATACAAGACAGCAAAAGAGGCAAGAGAGCTTTTATTATACAGAATATTTCTTTGATCGTCCTCTTCTTTGCAACTGCCTCTCTCTCTAAAGTTTCTGTTCTTGTTGCTTCCTTTGGGAAAAATGGTAGCTAGCGTGGTTATGGGGTGTGGGATGTTTCTCCTGCTCGTTTTGTTTTGTGCGTGTTTTCTGATCTTTTTACCTATCGTTATGCTTTTGTACATTCTGCATTTGTCTATTCTATTGGGGTTTTCACTGAAAAAAATTTTCCACGAGAAAGCAGCAATCAAATCAAAGGGATGGTGAGGTATTGGTTTTGTTGATGGGAGAGGTTTGTGGAATATGGTATTGATTTTGCTCTGTCGTTTTTATCAAAGGGATGAAATTTTCTCTTTGTGGGGAGAAAGAACAAAAAGCGTGTTGATAAAAACATGAGAGAACTTGCACAATCTTGAAAAAAGCTTTAAATGGCCTCTCACGTTCGTGTGTGTTGTCAGATAATAAAAAAGTGGGGGGATTTGTATGACCATAGACAAACCACAACACGGGTCTCTTGCCAGTGAGGCGGCTATTGTGTCGGGGCAAGCTTTTGATAAAGCATCGAAGCTTTTTTCTTTCAAAAAAGCCTTGGCTCTCTCAACAAAAGACTATGTCGTCATCTGTTGTTTGGCTATTCTCTTATTGGGGGGTGTTGTCGCTGTTACGTATATAAAACCTTTGGAATATTTTCATGTGCTCTCTAGGGAAAAGCTCATGGCAATGGTTCAGGAAAATCTTCACAAAACACCTTTAGAATTTTTTAAAGATCTAATCTTGCCCTCATTTTCTTCGAGTGGAATGGCTATACAAGAATTGTGGCATGCCGCTGGATGGAATGGCGTTTGGGCTTTTCTCTGTTTATTGCCGCAGACGATTTTGGAAGTTGTTGAAGTGCTCTTTCCCGTTATTCTTGTCTTCCATTTTCTCTTGGATCGTGAGTTAAAAGAAATGATCCAGCAATGGGCAAAATCGCAAAAGTAGTGCGATTCAATGGCTTTATAAAGCAAGAGAGGAAAAAATGAATTTTTTGGTGATAATGTTGGTCGTCTTAACTGCTGGGTCAATGATTGTCATGTATAGTGTGATTACTGTTTGTAGTACTATGGCAATTGTTGCAATTTATTACTCTTTTATTAAGCATATTAAGCGTGCAAGAAAGTTGTCTCAGACTTTTGAGGAACAAATTTTTGAGAAACTAAAAAAGAATGCCCCAGAGCATTTGAGTGGTGATGGGAGCAAAATAAAGGAGAAGAGACCAGCATTTAACACAAAAGCTTATCTCTCTTCCTTTCAAGAATCTTTGATGCTTTCAAAAAAGGATTATAAGAGAATATTTATTTTTTCTCTTATTGTATTTGTCTTCATATTTGTGCCTTTCGCATTTTCACTAGCCATCGAAGGAGCAAAGTTTGCACAAGGATTTGCACAAGGAATGGACATAAAACAAATAGTGAATATGGGTTCTGGATTATTTCGTTTTTATATCATAATGGCTGTGGTCGTGTTTTGTATCACGGTATTGGTTGCTTTCTCTTTACCAGTGATTTTAATCTTTTACCGTATCGTTCATCAGAGCGTGAAAAAAAATATGAAAAGATTGGAAAAGCTTGCTTGAGCGGTCATTCAATCGATAGGCACACAGAATGTGAGAGGGGAAAAAGTGTTTCTTTCTACAGTATATTGGGGTCTGCTAGGACTCATCATCATAGGCATTGTCATATTTATGCTTTTGATTGGGCTTCATTATTTTTTCGTAAAGCGGGCAAGATTATACTTTGCTATGCTTGAAAAACTGAAAAAGAATGCGGGACATCCTGCGTCTTTTCAACAGCGGGGAACGATAGAAAAAAATGCAGCGCTTGATACGAAAACCCGCCTTCTTTCTTTCAAACAATCCATGTTGCTTTGGCCAAAAGAGTTTAAAATAATATGTGTCCTCTCTCTCCTCATGGTGCTTTTAAGAGCTGCACTCTTGACTGCAAATACAGCAGGTTGGAAGGGTGATGTAAGTGGCGTTATAATTCTTCTGTTAAGTTGTCTATCGGAAGCTTTTCTGTTCTTGGCACCAATTGTTGGATTGCTATGCCTCAAATTGACGGGTAAATTGAGAAAAACAATCCAGCAATGGGAAGAAGAAATCGTACAAGAAGATAAAAGAATTAGCATGCAGAACGCGCTTGGAGGCAAAAATGACTAGTAGTTTTGCAACATTCTTGGTTCTCTCTTTTTTGTCTTCAACAATAACCGGCTTTTTAGTTATTGTGCCAGTTTTAGTTCTTTATTATCTGTTTATAAAGCGGGCATGGCTGTATTGCAAAGTAAAAAAAATGAAAAGAGAGAAAAACACGACATAGCGTTTTTCAGACATGGGAGAGAAGGCTTGGTCGTCATACATAAAGGTGTGTGCACTTCTCTTTCTAATGGTTTTTAGGGGGGGGCATCCTATGGGGTGTTTGAGGTGTTTGTTCAGAAAAAAGCCGGCAATGAGAAAGCCCTTTGATTAGGTCACAACATTATCTCTACAACGTTATTGCTAGGGAATTCATATACAAGACAGCAAAAGAGGCAAGAGAGCTTTTATTATACAGAATATTGCTCTGATCGCCTCCTCTTTGCAAATGCCTCTCTCTCTAAAGTTTCTGATCTTGTTGCTTCCTTAGGACAAATAGTGGCTGCGTGGTCATGGGGTAGGTGATGTTTCTCCTGCTCGTTTTGTTTTGCGCGTGTTTTCTGATTTTTTTACCTCTTGTTACGCTTTTGTACATTGTATAGGGGCTTTCATTGAAAAAAAATTCCACGAGAAAGCAGCAATCAAATCAAAGGGATGGTGAGGCATTGGTTTTGTTGATGGGAGAGGTTTGTGGAATATGGTATTGATTTTGCTCTGTCGTTTTTATCAAAGGGATGAAATTTTCTCTTTGTGGGGAGAAAAAACAAAAAGCGTGCTGATAAAAACATGAGAGAACTTGCATAATTGTAACAAAGCTAAACCAGTCTCTCACGTTCGTGCGTGTTGTCAGATAATGAAAAAGTGGGGGAATTGCATGACCATAGACAAACCACAACACGGGTCTCTTGCCAGTGAGGTAGCTGTTGTGTTGGGGCAAGCTCTTGATAAAGCATCAAAGCTTTTTTCTTTCAAAAAAGCAATGCCCTCTCGACAGAAGATTATGTCATTATCTTTATCTTTTGCTTATCTCTCACAATAGTGATATTTTACGCTGCTATAATGTACGGAGATCCTCTGGAATATTTTCATATGATCTCCAAAGAGCCGTTTGAAACAATGGTTTAGGGAAATCTCCACTAAACATTTCTGGAAAGTTTAAAAAATTTATCCTTGAACAAATTTGCCTTTAGAAAAATGGAGAGGACAGAATTATGGCATGTCACTGGATGGGAATGGCGTTTGGGCTCCTCTATGTCTTATCTCGCAAGCGATTTTTTTTCGTTATATACTCTTGCCATTTATTTTGCTCTTCCATTTTCTCTTGGATGGTGAATTGAAAGAAATGACACAGGGGTGGAGAAAAACGTGCTGATAAGAGCATGAGAGAGCTTGCGCAATTGTAAAAAAAGCTTTAAATGAATCCCTCACGTTAGTGCGTGTTGTCAAACATTTCAGGAATGGGGGGGTATTTGCATGACCATAGACAAACCACAACACGGGTCTCTTCATAGGGAGGCGGCTGTTGTGTCGGGGCAAGCTTTTGATAAAGCATCAAAGCTTTTTTCTTTCAAAAGATCCTTGGCTCTCTCAACAAAAGATTATGTCATTATCTTTTGCTTGACTGTGATCTTCTTGCTGTTCTTTGCCGCTATGGCCTATATCAATCCTCTAGAATATTTTCATGTGATCTCCAAGGAGCAGTTTGAAGCGATTGCTCAGGAAAATCTTCGAGCAATGGGGCAGGAAAATATTGGAAAACAGGTTTTTGAA
The DNA here is from genome assembly GCF_028618575.1 of Bartonella sp. ML70XJBT.G. Taxonomy (GTDB): domain Bacteria; phylum Pseudomonadota; class Alphaproteobacteria; order Rhizobiales; family Rhizobiaceae; genus Bartonella. The sequence continues at coordinate 15,913 of NZ_JAQITA010000019.1, forward strand.
GCAGGTGCTCTTCTACAAAAGCATTTTATAGAATTATGGCGGGCTGCTGGATGGAATGGCGTTTGGGCTTTTATATGTTGTATACCAATAGCCATCTTTGTATTTTTTTTCGGATTCTTTCTGCTCTTGTTTATCTTCCGTGCTGTATTGAAGCGTGAGATAAAAGGAATGATCCAGCAATGGGAAAAATCGTTAGAATTGCAAAATACCAATTATGCGATGGAGAGGGGGGAAAAGTGATTATTTTTTCACTATGGACCATAGTTTGGACAATCTTTACGAGTGTGCTCATTGGTGCAGCATATCTTATGATTTTTATTTTTACTCTTATGACGGTTTTTATCATTTATTATTCTTTTGTTAAACGCGCAGGCTTGTTGTTTTGCATGGGGCGAAAACTGAAAAAAGCTGCACTGCAAAAATTGGGCCGTTATGAGAAACATAGCAGGGTGCAAAACTCAATTTTTGAGGCAAAGTTTAGTCCTGTTGCTTTTAAAGAATCTCTGACTTTATCAAGAAGAGAGTATAAAATCATCTTTTGTGTTGTTTTGATCATGTTGATCCCTTTGGTGTGTTCAGCGATTTTTGGTGCTTTTTATCCAAGATCTGCAATCTTTTTGGCAGGTTTGGCAGACAAGGCCCCTGTTTTTTCTAAAGTCATTGCATTTGTATTCCAAGGGTGGCTTTTAAGCTGGGCATGTATTGTCTTCTTCTTGCCGGTGGTTTTGATACTTCACGCTCTCCTCCATTGTGGCGTGAAAAGAACGGTAAAAAAATTGGAAAAATTTGCTTGAAGAAAGTGTAACACAACATCTTCACACAATGCGATAGGGGAAAAAAGTGGCTATTTTTATAAAATATTTCGGTTTGTTAGGACTGATCATCATAGGTATTCTCTTGATGATGGTCATCATCAGAGTTCCTTACTTTTTGGTCAAATATCTCAGATTGCACTGTAAACTGTCCCAAGAATTGAGAAAGAACATCATACAAGAAAAGGATGCATTACAGCAATCACGCAGTGATAAGAAGGGAATGCAAAAACAGAATGCAGCGCTTGAGGCAAAAGCGCGCCTGCTTTCTTTTAAAGAATCCATGATGCTCTGGCCAAGAGAGTTTAAAGTCATCTTGTTCTTCTCTTTTCTCTATGTGATCCTACAGACCTTCCTTGCTGTAAAAGGCTGGGAATGGTGGAAGAATGATGTAAGTTATTTTATCATGATGCTGGGGAGTATCATATGGGTTTGTGCTTTGTTATTGAGCCCTATCATTGCGCTATTCTTTGTCAAGGTGAGTGGAAAATTGAGAAAGACAATTCAACAATTGGAAGAAGCGATTGTACAACGAGATGAAGCGCTTCGTGCGCAGGATGCTATAGGGGGAAACAATGACCGCTAGTTTTATAACATTAACAGTTCTCTCTGGTCTATGTTGGGTGATCGTTAGCCTTTCCATTTCTTTGCCAATTTTGCTCCTTTATTACATGTTTATCAAGCGTGCGCGGTTGTATTGTAAAGCCAAAAGAGAACTGAAAAGAGTGTTGCAAGAACGTGAGGTGGCGCTAGGGGGTAATGCAAAATAAGAAAGATAAAATGGAGTAGGATTGAAGCTTTGATTAAGGCGCTGTTTTATCATTTGCAGGTACGCTGCTTCTTTCAAGAAAAGAGTATAAAAAGAGTGTAACAGAAGAGGCGAGCTGTTATCATAGGCGATATTTCTTTGATCATTATGATCCCTTAATTGCCTAGCCATGCAAAGTTTCTGATCTTGTTGCTTCCTTGGGAAAATGGCGGTTTGTTGCGGGATATGAGCGGTGTGTGTTTTTTACCGCCCGTTTTTTTAGATAGTTTTTTTATCTTCTTACCTATCGTTACGCTCTTGTACATCCTACAGGAGCCTCAGTGGAAAAAACAGCCCGCAATGGGAAGAAGTACCCAATAGCAAAAAGGAATTGTTTGTAGAAGGCAAGTTCTTCTTATCGGCTTATGAGATGATCTTACTGTTTGAGAAGCCTTATTCTGTACGCTCAAGTAAATGGCATTATGCTTTTTATGGTTTTATTTAACGTGCGCGGTTGTATGGTAAAGCAAAAGGAGAACGCAAAAGAGTGCTGTAAGAGTGTGATGGATTGCTAAAACGATGTGCAAAAGAGGAAAAATAACATGGAGCTAGGGGGTGATCAAGGGATTGCTTCTTCGTTGGAAGGGGCTTTCTGTCAAGGCAGGATTATAAAAGAATATATCTCTTCGCTTATGGTGACTGTTTTGATCGTGCTTGGCTTTGTGTACCAGATGATGCGTGGAGAGGATTTTCTTTCCTTTGCTCTTTTAGAGCCGCTGGCATGGATTTTGGCTGGTGCTCTTTTCTTCTTACCAACTCTTTTTCTGCGGCGTGTCATTGTGACGCATGTGTTGCAAGAAAATCATTCAGGAACTGGAAGAAGAAATCTAGTGAAGAAAAACGAATATCATGACACCTTGTCATCAAGGAAAGATAAAAGGGAGCCTTTTTCGTGTGGGGCGAAAAATATCGCATCTGTTGCGCTGAAAAAAGTAAAGTTCATTAAAGCAGTTTATCCGAGAGATACCTATCAGTTGACCATTAAACAGGATACAGAGTGTGAACCAGATGGTGTTTTTTATATTCATACGGAAACTAAAAACGAAGGAATTGCGGTCGGTTTTCTCTCAAATATAAAAAGAAGGATGCACCATGTTTAACATAATAATCTCTTTTATTCCGTGGAGTCTTCACTCCTGGATTCTCAATGGAAATGTTTTAACTCTGGTCGAACGCTCTCTCATCTTAACGGTGCTTTTATTGTTGATTATTGCTGTGAATATTAAAATTATCCGACAGGGAGAACCGGTGATGATTACGAACATTCTGACAGTTATTGTTCTGTTTGTTAATGATTTCACTGGATGGTCTACACTTTTATTGAACTACCCAACAGTTTTTTGCTATCTGTCACTTGCTCTGGTTTCATTGATGAGCTTGTTGGTAAAAAAACCCTTTACCATTTTTTATGCGCCTGCTGGTATTTCTGAAGAAAAACGCAAACATATCCTTTTTTATCTCATCAATAAATATATTACATGGATTTGGGTCATCGTCTTTTTTGCCAATGGTCTTCTCGTGGCTTTTTTTGCATGGACCTTTCAGCTTTGGTTGGTCACTATGGGTTTCATTTGTGCTGGTATTCTTTTTTCTAAATATCTTCCTAACATCATGCAATATTTTTATCGCATCAAACATCATGGAGCATAATATGTCATTGTTTAACATTCTGACCGGAACTCCTTTATGGGTCTGGATTTTGCTTATTTTTCTCATTGCGTGGGGAATAATCGCATTGAAAGATAGAGAAATGGGGGTTTACCGCCTTTTTCTCTTGCCGGTGGTCTTTCTTTTTTTAGGCGCAAGCGATGTGATTAACAAGCTGGCGTTCCCGCTCTGGGGAGCAATCGCAATGTTGGCGGGGCTGATGATCGGTGTTGGCGTTGGCTGGTTGCTCTGGCGTTCTACGCCGCGTTTAAAACGCAAAGAGGGAACGGATTTCATTATTCGGCCCGGTACGCCGTTGACGCTGATATTTATTCTTATCGCTTTTGTCATCAAATTCACATTGATTGTTTTTCTCCATGTTAAACCTGATTTGAAACATGCATTTGATTTTAACCTTCTTTTTGGTCTTTTAAATGGGTTCACTGCTGGTGTGTTTTGGGGCGGCACATTAAATTTATATAGAGCATTTCGAAAGAATCCAAATTAATTCCTATACCATGGGTGCTTCCTATCAGAACTCTCTCAATAGAAGCTTATTCTTAACAACAACGCTGCATACAAACGCAGCGTTGTCTTATAGTTTCAGATTTTTTTATCCCAGTGCGTGAAGAGGTGAGGGAAGTGATAGATCTGACTCTGCGCCCAAGGGGGCAGCGCGAGCCTAAAGGTTTAGAATGCTATCAGTTTAAGCTCGCTGGACTTTGAGAGATGGTTTATCGCTCATGGGAAATCATTTTGTTTTACGATTCAAAAAGAGAAGAGATGATAGTCTCATGGGCGGAGGTGGGCTAAGAAAACGGTTAGCTTGGCAATGCGTCAACAGTTTGGAGGACGATGTTGTGGAAGTCCTAGCGGTTGCTATGATGGTGTGATGCTTTTGTCAAGTATTATGATAGGGGTGGAACCGGTGTTTAAGGGGGAAACGGTGGTCACTGTATGACGTAAGTAGCATTCTGTCTGCGTATTTAAGAGCGCCAGAATCCGTATAGGCTGTGCGGACAATATGTAAAGCATGCTTGCGGGATCAGTGTGTCATTATTGCGTTGTACACGCGACCCTCTCGCTATTACTTCATTGGTAAGGCTGTTTTTTGAAGCTGGTTGTCATGATCTGTGCGTTTTTAAAGAGAATGTTGGCACCGATGTATCGTGTGCAGCTGAACTCTGATAGTAAAATTTCACCATCATAACCCACAAAAACTCTTCTTACTGTTTTACGCACATTTCTGTTGCAGCAATATTTTCTTCCACAGCGATCTGAACACTCTACCCACTTTTTATGCTTTTCTCACGAGGACAAACAGACAAATCCATGCTCCATATTTCACGCCCCACAACCGCGCTATAAAAAATATGCGCCTTTAAAAAGCAAAGGTTTGTGAAAGGGCAAAACGCACAGCATTGTTGAAAAAGCTTGGTCAGTGAGAAAAGCAGAACATTTGCGAAGCGGTTGTTATCGCAGTTGTGAAGTGGAGACTCTTTATAGAATGAAAGGAGTAAAAATTATCGGTAATGTGAGGCGTGTTTTGATTATGAATGGTATTTTTGCTGTAGTTTGTCGCGTTTTTCAGCAATTTTGCAATTTTACCAGATCGAGCACTCAATTTTAAGATCATAAGGGCTGGAAATTTTGCCGAAAAAGTTTCTGTGGGGTGCTTAAAGCAAGCGCTTGAGAAAGCTTTAGAAAGGGCGATGGAGATTGTTGATCTCCAAGCAATGTTGCGTTCTCAATAGAGTACGCCTCCATGGGAAAGGGATACGTTATTTTGGTCAAGGGTGAAGATAAGATGGTACCTTATGATTTGCGGCATTTGGCTGCCTTTGCTTTGCTTGGCGATGTGGAGACTTTGTTCTCTTACAACAAAAGCTTTCCAGAGGGTGATCAACTTGCCTTGCAGGAAAAAACTTTTGATGCTTCTGTTGAAAAAGTGCATCTTGAACCGGCTGTGATGTTGGCTCAAGAAGTGGTAAGGCTTAAGCAAGTCAATTATGATTGACTTGAACAGGTCGCAATAAACTTGTTTCCAGAAAAGACAGGGATCCGCTATCAATATTTTAGAGCCGGTGATCCGCTGGTGTGCAATCGTAAGAGAGCTTTGCATCAAAAATTCGTTGAAGAGAAAAAATAACAATTAAGAGAGCAGGGCTTTATTGTCTGCGAAGAGGAAGCGCTCTGTGGGGTCGATGGCAAAAATATTGCTACGATATTCTTTATATAAAGGATGGGGAACGCAAATTTATGGATATTCAAAGTGCTTAAAGCAAATGGTTGTTGAGAAAAACAGCAAGCTGCTTTATACAAAGGACAACAAGAGGGAATTTTAGAGCAAAATGAACAAGACAGGGGAGAAAATGAAAAGGGAGAACAGGGTATTTGAGAAAAAAATATCTGCTTTTCAATGGAGAGAATTGAGTGTTTTTTCATGGCAAAAGGATAAAATACTCTCAGGCAACTTTCTTATCATGTTTTGCGCTTTTTTTATCATGATGGCTCTAGAAAATCCTGCCTGTGCAAAGTCTTTGAGAGAGTTTTTGCAATGGGGACAATGGGATGGTATGGGACACGTGATTTTTCTACTCCCTATTTTGATCTGGCTTTGTCTGCTTACACCTTTGCCTCTTCTTTGGGGGATCCACAGCATCAAAGAGCGTAAATTAAAAAAAACGCAGCAGTTAAAACAAACAAATGAGTCACAAGATGAAACAGTGAAGACATAAAGCCTCATGGATCTGGTGCTATCGCTCTTGTCATACCGGCCTTTTTTCACAGTACTCACGATTGTGATGTTGGCCATTTTGCTCAAGATGTTCATTGTGGGGTCTTATTATTCTTTTATCAAACGTTTCAGCCTCTATGCAAAGCTCAAACAATATAAAGGGAAAGAACAGCAGCAGAGTTTTGATAATCTGCAAAAGAGTGAGATCAAAAAGCAAATTTTAGCGCTCTTGCCAGAAGACATTCCACTTTATACAAAAATGGCTCACCTTTTCATGAAAAGGTGATCTTTGTCTATTCTTCATCTCTCTCATCATGATGGCTTTCAAAGCGCATGTTTATAGAGCTTTTGCGCAGGAGGGGACCTTAACGCTCATCATCTTGTAAACCCTGACAGATTGAAAGCATATACTATGCTGCTTATACTGCTGTTGTTGATTTCGCTATGTGTTTGTCTTACAGCCCCTGGTGTTTTGATACTGCGCGCAATATTAACTTCTTGAGTGAAGAAAAAGATCCGCAAATTGGAAGAACTCACCAAGTAACAGGGCTCTTCTTAAAGGGAAGGGGAGGGAAAATGCTTACAGAAAGTGCAAGAGTTCTAATTGTAATGGGCATGTATTTCGTGGTTAAGTTTGCGATCATCCTTGATGGTTTATTAAGTCTAACAATTGTCGCTCTGTATTATTCTCTTCTCAAATGCTGCAGAGCTTATTACAATGTGACAAAACAATGAAATAAAGCGATAAAAGAGCAGACATAGTGCTGTGCTATGGGGGAACAAAGGTGAAGCTTTTAAAGCATAGAGGTTTTTCTCACCCTGTATGATCGCTGTTAGGTGCTGAGGTGGGGCGTGTGAAGAAGCACGCGTGTTTAGGGGTGGAGTAAGAGAGCTGGTTAAAGAGGTAGAGATTTCAAAAATAGAACGGTTTGTTTTGTATTTCGTGATATTTTAAAATGCCTCTTGAGAGTTTTTTCTCATTTGTGTGCGGGTATGATCAATGTCAGTTGTTGGGTCAGCTTGTGAAACAACATGGGACGTGCTTGGGGTGTGGAGTGAGAGAGGCGAGATCGTAAAGTATAAAGGAGCTTAGGGGGATCTTTGATATTTTAAAAAGGCTATTGTGAGGTTTTTCCGCATGCATGTCTGTTTTGTCTGTTAGGGATACCTCTTGCTGTGTTGTTTACGACAGAAGTTGTGGTGTCTGATTATTCTTTCCTCAAGCGGTTGCTTCCTACAAGGTTGGACAATGAAACAAAGCAATAAAAGAACAAATAGAGTGCTGTGGCATATGCTTGGGGTGGGACGTGTGAAAGCTATACAAATGTTTGGAGTATGCGGGGTATTTGATGTATCATTAAAATTCTGATGAGACAGGGAGGAGAAAATGAAGGAGAAGAATGAGGGACTTGATAAAGACTTGCGTTCTTTTTCTTTTGAAGAGGCTTTTCTCTCGTGGAGGGATTATAAAATCATCTTCTGTCTCTGTATCCTTATTATATTGGGCAAAATGGTTCTCTCTATACCAACTTTGCTCGAGTGGAAGCTCACCGTATGGGAGGATTACACCCTTTTTTCTGTCTTTATCTGGTTGGAAGTGATAACGGTGTGTGTTTTCGCTTTTATACCGGTTATTTTAATACTCCATGTCATATTGGGGCATCTGTTGAAACAAAATATCCAAAAATTGGAAGAATTAACTAAGCAACAAGGCTCTTCATAAAGAGTGCAATGAAAAAATGCTTAAGGTATCTATTATAGTATAGATTACCATGCTGTTTTGCTCTTTAGAGATCTTATTCACTATAGAAAGGGTGGCGTTCTACCTTTCTTTCTTCAAGTGGTCTCTTACCACACAAGGTAACAGGGTAAGAACCTCAACGATAAAAAAAGTGTTGTGGCATGTGTTGGGGTGGGGCGTGTGAAGAAGCACGCGTGCTTGGGGTGTGGAGTGAGAGAGGCGAGATCGTAAAGTATAAAGGAGCTTAGGGGGATCTTTGATATTTTAAAAAGGCTATTGTGAGGTTTTTCCGCATGCATGTCTGTTTTGTCTGTTAGGGATACTTCTTGCTGTGTTGTTTACGACAGAAGTTGTGGCGTCTGATTATTCTTTCCTCAAGCGATTTCTTCCTACAAGGTTGGATAATGAAGTTCAGCGATAAAAGAGTAAGCAGAGTGCTGTGTTATGGGAAACAAAGGGGAATCTCTCAAAGCATAGAGGTTTTTCTCATCCTGTATAATCGCGGTTAGGCGCTGGGGTGGGGCGTGTGAAAAAGCATGGGTGCTTGGGGGGATCAAAAGAGCTCGTCAGAGAAGTAGAGATCTCAAAAATATAATGATTTGTTTTCTTGGTGTTTTTTGATATTTTGAAACGATCTTTATGCGTTTTTTCATCTGTGTGCAAGTCGTGCATTATTTGGATGAGCTTGTGAAAAAGCATGAGTGCTGGAGTTGTGCGGGGTATTGCAAGTCTGAGCTCTCATGAAAACAGGGAGAAGCAAATGAAGGGAAAAAATTGGGAACTTGATAAAGATTTGCGGTCTTTTCCTTTTGAAGAGGTCTTTCTTTCGTGGAGAGATTATAAAATCATCTTCTGTATTTGTGTCATCTTTGTGTTGTGTAAAGAAATTCTCTTTATACCAATCTTGCTCGAGTGGGAATTCATCGAGTGGGAGGATTACAGCCTTTTTTCTGTCTTTGTCTGGTTGGAAGTCATAACGGTATGTGTTTTTGCTTTTATACCGGTTATTTTAATACTCTATGTCATATTGGGGCATCTGTTGAAACAAAATATCCAAAAATTGGCAGAATTAACGAAGCAACACGAAAATAATTCATAAAGAGAGCGCAGAAAACACGCTTAAGACAATTGCAATGTTCATATTCTACTACACAGCTCGATTAGCGATACCTCTTGCTGTGTTGTTTACGACAGCAAGGGTGGCATCCTACCATTCTTTCCTCAAGCGGTTGCCTCCTACAAGGTTGTACAATGAAGCTCAACGATAAAAGAGTTAAGCAGAGTGCTCTGTTATGGGAAACAAAGGAGAAACTCTTAAAGCATAGAGGTGTGTTTTGTGTTTTTTGATGTTTTAAAACGACCTTATGCTTTTGTGTGCACGTGATGTGAGGTGCTGGAGTGGTGTGCCTGAACAAGCTTGGGCGCTTGGCGTGTGGAGTAAGGGAGCTGGTTAAAGAGGTAGAGATTTCAAAAATACAACGGTTTGTTTTATCTGTGTGCACGTGATGTCATATGTTTGAGGTGGTGCGTGTGAAGAAGCATGTGTGTTTGGGGTGTGGAGTAAGGGTGGTGAGATCTTAAAGTATAAAAGAACTCTTTCTGGCGGATTCTTGATGTTTTAAAACGCTTCCTTGTCAGATTTTATTCGGATGTACGTCTTTTTTCTCTGTGGGGATACTTCTTGCTGTGTTGTTTACGACAGCAAGGGTAGCGTCCTACCATTCTTTCCTCAAGCGGTTGCCTCCTACAAGGTTGGACAATGAAGCTCAGCAATAAAAGAATAGGCGTGTGTCATAGGGACAAAGGGAAAACTCTTAAAGCATAGAGGTTTTTCTCACCCTGTATGTCGCTGTTAGGTGCTGGGGTGTGTGAAAAAGCATGTGTGTTTAGGGGCAGAGTAAGAGAACTGGCAAGAGAGGCAGAGATTTTAAGCATAAAGGCTGCTTTCTTTAGAAAATTCTTGATATGTCGTAAAATGGAGAAGCTGGTGAAATTCCGCACTCGGTGAGAGGACAATAAGATTATTCTAGCAATGGAGGGTTAGTAATCGAGAAGGTAAGCTGGGAGTGTGCCGAACATTTGGATTTAGAATCTGCAAAGTGCTTGAAATATCAAGCGCTCTTATGAAAAAGAGGAGGAGCAAATGGAGCAACACAATTGCCAGCTTGATAACAGACCACGGTCTTTTGCGCTCGAACAAGCATTTTTTTCCATAAGAGATGAGATTATGATCTGATATGGCAAAAATGCTTGGAGGGAAAAACGCGGTCTTGATTTGTAAGGAAGGGGTCAAAATTTTCATCCTGTACAAGTTTCTTTAAGCTTAGAAAGCTGTTTGTTGAGTATCAATAATCTTCTCTCGATTTTATTGTCGTTACTCTTCTCTGTCGTTTGGTTGGTGTGATTGGCAGTTGGGTTCGTATCCCTCTAAAACAGCAGGTTGATTGGAAAATGATGCCTTATCTGCTGCCATCATCGAAAAAACGAATCATCAGTGGTGTAAAATATTCGCTTTGAGAGCAATAAAATACATCCAAACAAAGGCATCCATGTCGTCTCTCTCTCCTCTCTTCTTTTCTATCCCTTTCAGGGTAAAAGAGCAAAGCTTAGCAAAAACGCGAGATTAGAAAGAGGCTCTCATATCCTTTTGTGACTCGCCCATCAATCTCTTTCAAGCTCTTGCTCCATCTTTATCACAGCTGTGAAGCGAATCATTCAATCTCGTGAGCCATCAGAATGCTGTCAAGAATATTAATCTTATGACAGATTGGTGAAAAGACAAAAATGATCACCCTGAATGGAAAGGGAGGGGTTAACTAAAGTATAAAAATATCCTCACAGTAGAATAATATCATTCTTATCAAGCAGAATCATTCTCGATAAAAATTAAAGAGTAAAAAAGGCTCCAATAAAAATGGAGCCTTTTTCATATGAGAATTTATATTATATAATAATTTGTTTTTATTTAATTTATATCACCGTTCTCTATACATTTATCTAGCTCTCTAGAAAAAACATTTGCACACGATACATTATAATTGAGCGTATAAAGCCAATTAATGCATGTAATAAATTTTTACCTTGATGATAGATTTCTTCTATAGCTCTGTATTTTGCTATAGTTTTACTTTCTTTTAAGAGTATATTCAATGTATCCGATGTACCACTTATTGGTTCAAAAAACTGTAAATTCGTTTTCTCAACATTATAAGGAGCGACAATAGGAGAGGGTTTCTTATTGACTATACAATCAGACTGTTGAATTGCGAGAGCTAAACCACTGGTTACTGCACTTGCTATGAAAAAATATCTGATATTCATAGTTTTCTCCTATATTTATTTATGATATATAAATATCAAAATGTATTATACATAGATTCATTTTAAACGATTATAGTAAAAATGCAATGTTCATAAAAAAGAATGAATTTTGCCTCGAAATTGACAAAATTTACCCTTAATTGCTTCAATCAATTCTTTCGAACTCTGTTTTATAATGAGGGTTTGAAGGTTCCAGGCCATACATTCATATGATGGAGTGACAAAAATAGCTGTTGGCAAATTTTTGTTTTGCATTATGGGAAAGAGGGAAAACCCATGAAAGCTAGACACATCCTATGAGGGGCGGGGTGCAGCCTTTGAGGGTTGGGCTGCCCCCTTGTAGAATTGGGGTGCACTTTATGAGGGTTGGGTGCATCCTTAAGGCAGGGTGCATCCTTTAACGGTCGGGGTGCCCCCTGTAGAACTGGGGTGCATTCTATGAGGGTTGGATGCACCCTTAAGGGCAAGGGTGCACTCTATTATGGTTGGGTGTACCCTTAAGGGTAGGGTGCATTCTATGAGGGTTGGATGCACCCTTAAGGGCAAGGGTGTACTCTATGAGGGTTGGGTGCACCCTTAAGGGTGGGGTGCATTCTATGAGGGTTGAGTGCACCCCGATGAGATTTGGGTACATCTTTTGAGGGTTGTGATGTACCCTATGAGGGGCGGGGTGCACTCTTTGAGGGTCGAGTGCACCCCGATGAGGGGTAGATATATTCGGGAGTTCATAAGATAGTCAAGAAAATTTATGATTTTTGACCTTATATTATGATATTAATGGATTATTCTGTTTTTGAAAGCCGTTGATTTTGCATCTTTCCTCTTTGAAATAATGGGATCATAAGGTCAGCTGGGCATTCTCGGTGTAAAAGAAACGCAAAAATCTATAGTTATGAGGATCTGTTAGGGAGATATTTTTGTGCTGCTGTTTGGTCTCTTTTTGGTTTTGTTTTATCAGCACAAATGGCTCTCGGCCTCAAAATTACTCCTATGGTAGAAAATAAACATAATGCAATATTATACAGCAGAGAAAGAGCTCATTAACTGTTCTTTTCTTCCAAGATTATGCAATACGTTATTTTAAAAGATAGCCACTTATCCACAACGTGGTTTCTATACCTCTCTATACAATTTTTTAAAGTGTTGTAGGGGGTTACAATATTATAGGCAACATGCTCTTGGGATGATTTTTTATTCTTTGTCCAAAAGAGAACTTACGAGAAGAAGAACTTTGAATGTGCTGATGCAGAAGTAAAATGGCAAGAATACCACGTCTTTGATCGATGAGAATCTACACAAAATCAAAGAATTGAATAAAGATCTTATAAGACTGTCAATTTTTATAACAATATAGGTTTTATAACAATGCAGGCACCTCAATGCGGAATATTTCCAGTAAAATGATTTTTTGTAAGGGGACTGCCGGTAGAGAGCGTTTGCGCAATCGGTTGCTGTGGTGCCATTGGTGCGTGTTGGGGAGAGTTGCTGGGCTTGTATTTGGGGTGGATAGGGAGCGGCTTAAAACTCTGCGTAGAGTGGTATTGTTTTCGCTTTGCTTGATGATGGGTTTGGGTGACAAAGGAGTTGTTGTTGGGGAGTTGTTGTGGTGAAGGGAGGATTGTTGCGCGCTGTTTGTGGAGGAGTGGCTGGGGGGATATAGCTGCTTATGGGTACTGGTGGCTGCCGGTAGAGCGTGCTTTTGTGCAATCAGTTGTTGTAGTGCCATTGGTGTGTGTTGGTGGTTGCTGGGCTTGTATTTGGTGTGGATAGGGAGCGGCTAAAACTCTGCGTGGAGTGCATTGGCATGTGGCTTTTCCCTTGGTTTGCTTGATAAAATGTGGTTTGAGTGACAAGAACAAGGGGTGTTGGTGGTGGGATTTACGGTGAAGTGAGGCTCGTGTTGGGAGCTGCCGGTGAGAGAGTTGCTGGAAGCTGCCGCTAGGAGTTTGTGGTAGAAGTTATGGCTGCTCGTGGGTACTAGTGGATGTCGGTAGAGCGTGCTTTTTGTCGTTTTTGGCATGTTGATAGCTGCGAAATTTCTTTTCTTGTCATCAGACTTGCTGTTCTCTCAAATCTTCTAAAATTATTGCACCGATGTCTGCTTGCCAATTGGTCAAAATATGTTGCCCTTTGGGTATCGTCATACGGCTTTTCCTGTGCGTTTGAGGAACGTGGGGTGTGGGAGGAGGCTATATGGGTTGACTGTGCATAGGGAGGAGAGGGCTCGTGTGATGGGGGGATGGTGTGGCTGTGCCCGTTTGGAGTATGATCGGTGAGAAAGGGGGTGTTGCCTTCCTATACGGGTGTAGGGGCTAAGGTTTATGGGTGAAAGGTAAGAGCTTTGCGTGTCTGCCTGTGGGTTAGGATTTTGGCTGCTAATAAGAAGGGCAAAACACTCTGTGTGGGGCGCGTGGTTTGTGGAACCGTGTTGCCCGTGGTGGAAGAGGTAAGATTTTGGAGATGGCTTTCCGTCTTGGGAGTGCGGTTCGTTACACAAGGTGTTGTGCTTGTGGGGGGGCTTCTGTACGGATGTGGGGAGCTGGTGAATGGTGAGGCTTTGTGTGTCTATTGGTGGGGCAAGATGTTGAGTTCTATTGCTGGTGTCAAGGATGGCGTTGTGGTGGGAAGTGCATCGCCTGTTGGGGAGATGGTGTTTTGCTCTTCTTATTGAAAGGGGAAGGTGTCAGAATATGTGCGAGTTGCATATCCCCAATGAAATGCTAGCAAGTCTAGACAATCTCGCAAATGGTCGGCAAGGGAGTTTTGTTTGCGTTTAGACGCGCTTAACTCTTTGATTGCTTGACCATAACCTACAACGCGTTCGATAAGTGAGTAGCCAAGAATACCAAGCTGGATTTTGACGGTTTTTAAGTGATTGGAAGCTTCTATTTGACGTTCAATGGGGTGTGTATAACCTTGGCTACAGGCAACCTTTTCACGTGTGTAGTCAAGGCTCATATGGTGGTCGCCCTGACTTTGGCGCCAATAAACATAAAAGCGTTCTGCTGCTTGATATTGTGCTTTGCTCAGATGTCCTTTCGCATATAAAAGGGCAATGGGATGGCTTTTTGCATTGGCAATGGCTTTGATGGTGCGCGGATTGCAGAAGCTTTCTCGATGATTGGGTTGAAAATAAGGATTGTTCATTTCAACCACGATTTCTTTTGTTTTTAAGTGACCAATGTGCGGGTGTTCTTCACCATGAGGGGCGGGAGCAAAAGTTGGTGTGTGGTTTTTTCTCTTATCTCTATGGTTCATGTCATCTCCTCAAAAATGATTCATTTGCTTCTTTTGTGTAAAGCAGTGGAATTGTGCTGCTGTATGCTTGTCGAGGGATCCGTTTCCGCTCTTTTGCCTGAGAGAATTTGCTAAGGGGGTGGCTTTGGTGCTGTCATAGGTTTATCAGAAGGGGGTTTATCAGAAGGGGGTTTATCAGAAGGGGGGGTATCCGCAGGTTTGTGTGGGATGTGTGGGATGTGTGGGGTGTGCAGGGTGTGCAGGGTTGTGCAGGAGCAGTGTGCGTGTTCCGCGGGGATTTTCTGCTTGAAGAGATGGGAAGTTTGCTGCATGGTGAACATTCTCTTGGATAATATTGCTGTGGGGGGCTTGATGCTACAGAGTTCGTGGTTTTTGCCGTTTTTACTGCTCTTATGCTTTTGGGTTGTTTCCTTGGCTTTTCTTTATAGGATGGCTGCGCGGCGTAAAGTGACAGGGTGGATGTTTTGGTGGTGGATGATATCGTATGGCATTCTTGTTGCCTTCTTCGGTTTTCTTTTCGCTGGTGTGAAGAGAGAGGGTATGAGCGCAGAGTTGTTGTGGAAGGGGGTAGCATTTTCCTGCTTGTTTGGCATTGTCCTTGGTTTGCTGTATGCGGGTGTGAAGAGTATGCCTGCTCTCTGGGGGAGATTCGTGAAAGCAGTGGTGTTTTGCTGCATGGTGGGTGTTTTCCTTCTGCTTGCTTTTGTGGGAGCCAGAAATATTGCTCTCTTAAATGCAATATTCTGGACCGGGTTGGTGTTTGCTCTCCTGTTGAAATTGCTTTTAGTTTTGCTGATACGGGAGAAAGGTAAGGGGTTCGTGCAGAGCTTGTCGTGGCTTGCGGAGTTTGTGCTGTCGTTTTGCTGTTGTGGAACAAACGTGGTGTTTATTACTGGGATCGCGAGGGATATGGGGGGTGCGTGGGGGGTGCTTTTGAAGGGAATAGCCTTTCTTTGCATTACTGGAGTCATTTTGTACTTTGCTCTTGTGGGAGTGAAAAGTAGGGAGTTTATGTGGGGGGGATCTTTGAAGCTAATATCGCTTCTTATTGTGTTGGATATGCCTTTGGCTTGGCTGATATGGAAGCTGGGTATGTGGAGGGGGGATGGTGTATCTATCTTGAAACACTTGGTGTTTTGCAACATTGTTGGAGTCTTGTTGGGTTGTGCTGTTGTGGGAGCGAAGAGTAAGGGGCTCGCGTGGCTGTGGTTTTCAAAGGATTGGGTATTTTACTCCATTTGTGGATTTCTTTCCCTTTTTCTTTATGAGGGAGCAAGGTGTGCTCTTGTGGTGGGCGAGGCATTCTGGCGCTAGGGGGTGTTTTGCTCCATTGTCCGTGTTATCTGTGGCTGAGAGAGTGCTTTTCGCTTTGAGAGGGAGCAGCTGTCTGCGTTGATAGCACGGGGATTTTCTGCTTGAAGAGATGGGAAGTTTGCTGCATGGTGAACATTCTCTTGGATAATATTGCTGTGGGGGGCTTGATGCTACAGAGTTCGTGGTTTTTGCCGTTTTTACTGCTCTTATGCTTTTGGGTTGTTTCCTTGGCTTTTCTTTATAGGGTGGCTGCGTGCCGTGGGGTGATGGGTTTGATGTTTTGGCGGTGGGTGATGATTTATGGCATTCTTGCCGCCTACTTGGGTTTTGTTTGTGCTGGTGTGGGTTGTGGAGCTGTGAGCGCACAGTTGTTGTGCAAGGGGGCAGTATTTTCCTGCTTGTTTGGCATTGTCCTTGGTTTGCTGCATGGGGGCGTAAAGAGTCTGCCTGCCGCGTGGGGGCTGGTTGTGCAGGCATTGGCATTTTGTTGCTTTTCCGGCGTTATCCTTCTGATTGCTTTTGAAGGAGTTATGCATATTGGTATCATGAGGGGGATATTCTTGAAAGGGTTGGTATTTGCTCTCCTGTTGAAATTGCTCGTGGCTTTGCTGATGCGGGAGGGTGATGATGCAGTCTTGCAGAGGTCGTTGCGTGTTTTGAATTGTCTGCTGGTTGGTTGCATTTGGGGATGTGCCTTGATGTTTGTTGCTGCAGGAGTCGAGCACTTGGGGTGGAGTTGGCTTTGGTTCTCGAATGTGTTTGTATTGATTGGTATCAATGGATTTTTCTCTCCTTTTCTTTATCAGGGAGCAAGATGTGCTCTTGTGGTGGGGGAGGCGTTTTTTAAGAGAGTGGGCTTGATGGGACGCTCCAGATAACGCCGTGGCGTTGCGTGGTGTTCACAAGAACAGCGATAGCGATAGGTTTTTTTGTCAAACCAAAGACCTATTTTGCCTTCAAAATCACCGGAACGTTGTTTGGCAATATTCATAATAACGCTTGGGCGTTTTTCTAAATCTGCTTTTTCTTGTGTGAGAGAGGCTGCAAAAATTTTGTCTTCTAAGGATCTATTGCGCCAAATGGTGATGATGTTAAAAGCATTGGCACCAATCTCTGAGGCGCCTTTAATATCTTCTGTGCCTGGGATATCTTTATCGAGCCCTCCTTTGCGGGCATGGGCAACAAGATGAATGTGCACATTGTTTAAAACAGCCCAATCAACCATTTTATAAACCGCTTGTTCTTGACCGGCATAGTCATCTGAGGCAATGCCAAGCCGCATGAGACTGTCGATGATAAATTGATCGCAGCCATAACGCGCGCGGCAATAGTCAAAGACATTGAGCAGGGTGTCGACGTTCGATTTGCCCACATGTTCATAAAGAATAAGCCCATCATCCAAAAATTGGAGAACCCGTTCAATCATTTCTCTTGTGGGTTGTTCTAAGCCGCCGGTTTGTTTGGTTAAACGGCGTAGAGATTGTGCGCCTTTCATTTCTAGAGAGGCTAAGCAAAGACGGCTGTTTTGCGAAATCCAATGGGGAATGCAGTCTGATAACAATTGGCTTTTTCCTGCTCCACTGGCTCCACTCCAGAGCGTTAATTCTGCGGGGCGAAAATGCAATTTGCCATTCAGTTTGGGATAGGGAAGCGTATAACCAATATGTTGTTCGGGTTCTGGCCAAAACAGTCCTATGACTTGCTCTTTATAGTCTGAGGCGTGCCGTAAACCTTCTGGCGCAAAGCTTTTTGCTGCGGCAAAGGCTGCTCTTATGGTGGCGGCATCAATCCCTGCGGTGAGACAGTCATTGGCATCTTTGCGTGGTAAGCGTACACGGTAGCAGCGGTGACGACCAAGCCTGCTGGCAATCTCATGGGCTGCTTCTTCGCCAGGTTTATCCATATCGGTGGCTAAAAAAATGGTTTCAAAGGATTCTAAATGGTCAAATTCATTTTCAATCCAGTTTTGTTTGCCTCCACTGCCTCCTCCAAACGGTACCGAGACCGCGGGATATCCATAGGCGGCAAGTGAGAGTGCATCAATTTCTCCTTCCGTGATAACAAGAATTCTATTGGTGGTGGTCTGATTGGCGCTCCCATGGCTGGAAGAAAAAGCTTGGTTTAGCGACAAGGAGTCAGAGGTGAGGGCATTGTCTGGGGCGCAGGTGGCAGCCCTAGTGGTGGAGGTGTGCTTTGTGAGCGAAGAGCTTGTGGTGGTGTGGTGTGTGTCTTCCTGTACATTTGTAGAGGTGCTGAGGCTTATGGGCGAATGGTGAAAGCTTTGCGTGTCTGCTGGTGGATTAGGATTTTGGCTGCCTTTGTAGAGCGTGTGGTTTGTGGAAACGGTGTCGCCCGTGGTGGAAGAGGTAAGGCTTTGGCGATGGATTTCCGTCTTGAGAGTGTGGTTGGTACGAGAGGTGTTGTTCGTGGGGATGTGGCTCTCCTGCATGTCTGTGGAGTTATTGAGGCTCGTGATGGAGATGGTTGTGCCTTCCAGTACCGGT
>NZ_JAQITA010000002.1 GCF_028618575.1 Bartonella sp. ML70XJBT.G
GCCTCCTTGTAGAGCGGCATAGCGCAGATGTGCACCACTATAACCATATTGGCGAGGAGCGTTTTCAGAGGAGAAGTTTCCTGTCCCACCATAGGTGTATAAGAAGAAACCACTCTGTTTTTCTTGTCGTTTACCTAAGCCAGATGTTCTGATATTGGCTAACAGCGCATTCTGTTTTGCCATATCAGTTAAGCCTGTATAGAAGAGGGCATTTGGCATGAGCAAATAGCTTGCCATTTGAGGTACGACGGCGTGCACATTTTGCTCAGGATTAGGGGTGGAACCAGAACCACCGGGGTTAGAGCCAGGGTTATCTGGGTTAGAGTTAATAAATTCAGGTTGTAGACGAAAATCCCAGAAATTTTCATTTTTTTCATCCAACAGGTTTTGCGCCATATTGGCTTTGCCATGTCTTGAATTTGGTCCATAGGCACGTAGGGTATATTTATTTGGTGACCCATTTCTTGTGGTATAACCATTGATTAGTTTGAAAGAATCTTCTTCGGCTTTTCCAGAAACTTGAATAAGGGAAAGTCCTCGTACATTGGCAGAAGCAGTAGTGTTTTCTTTCACATTATTCTTTCCTGAACGTTTCGTGACATAAATTGATGTTTTGCCTGATACATCACCATTGATTAAAAGCCGATCGGTGTTTTGCTCAAAGATTGGCTTACCATCACTCCACAAAGTATTGAAAGAAATCTGTGCATTGCCTGAGGCATTATAAATTGCTGAGGTGTCTGGTTTTCCTGATCCTATATGCAATGTGTGGTAATAACCATCTTCTGTTGGCTCTTTGAAAATAACAGAGCTGTTTTCGAGATCTAGCACAGAAATATCAGAGCGTGACCTTTGTGCGATATCTAGGAGTTTGCCATTTTTATCTTTTTCTTGTGTGCTGGTCTTTAAGAACCATTGTGTACCATTTTTCAGGTTAAAGCGTACATTTCTCTCTTTTGTAATGTTTGCTCTGCCTTCTAAAGAGGAATGATCTGCATTTAATGTGAAGCTGCCATTGGGTATTGCTTTTGCATTTATAGCTTCCAAAAACTCTTTATCTCCCCAAGTACCGTTGCCTAATAAAACATCCGCATGGATTTCTGAATTTATGAGATTGGCTGTACCAATTGATAGATTGGCAATATTTGTAATGGTATGATCACTGAAAGTTCCAATGAGAATTCCAGTGCCATTATCGACATGAATTTTTGTATTGATTAAATTAATCTCAGCGTTTTGATAATCTTTAAGATCATTTTTTTCATTTGAAATAGTATAAAGAATGGAGGCGAGCTGCAAACCACCGATTTTCCCTGTTGCAGAAACATTTGTGACATCAATATGCCCGCCGTTTGCAGTGTATAAGGCAGCTTCTTTTGCGTTTATTGATCCTCCCATCATGGTGATTTTAGATTGTGGATCGCTTGCATATAATCCACCACCATTAGATGAGGTAATGTGGGCTTCATCTTTGATATCAATGATGCTGCCAGATTCAGCAGACATCCCTACGGTGTTTGCAGAAACGGATCCTCCTAATATTGTTACTTGAGAATGATCATGAGTAGTTATGCCTTGATCTACTTGAGTAATGGTTACATTTTTCAAAGAGAGTTTGCTTTTTTTGATGACATTTACTCCAGAGGATGGTGTTTCATCATCTTTAAGACTTGATATCATCACATCTTCTAGTTTATTTTCGTCATTGTTACTCTCAATATATTGAGCTCCTATGAGAGAAGCTGTAATGGAGCCTCCAGTCATCTTGACCGTGCTACCCTCATGTGTTTCAATTCCATTTAAAACATCTTTAATTGTTGTGTCATGCAGTTCAATTACACTCTCCTTATTTTCTGAGAAAGCACCGGTTCCTGTATGATCTATTGATGTTATAACAACATCTGTAACATCAATATGACCGCCGTTTTGTGCATGCAATGAGCCTAGAGCATACCCGCTTACTGTTCCTCCCGTCATGGTGATTTTTGATTGTGGCCCATCGGAATGTAATCCGCTATAAAGAGATGAGGTAATTTTCGCGTTATCTTTTATATCAATGATACTGCCTTGCTTAGCAGATATTCCATCAAGCTTTCCATTAAATTCCCCTCCCAATATTGTTATCTGAGAATGATCATCTGCTTCTAGAGCACTGAAAGCATGAATGGTTACTCCTTTTAAGGTAAGATTGCTGTTCTCAGTAACTATTCCTAAATATGTTTCTAGGTCATCCTTTGCATTTGTTATGAGTACATTCTCTAGCGTATTTTCTTTGTTCTTACTGTTCAAGAAATGGGCACCAGTGCTGGAAGTTATAATAGAACCTCCAACCATTTTGATTGTGCCGCCATCCTTTGCTTCAAGACCGAAGCTCATTTCAGAATCTTTGTTTTCAATGGTTGAATCATTGAGTAATTCAATTGCACTGTTAGCACCTTCAGCTGTCACAGCATATTCCATGGTACCTATGTTTGAATGTGTTACCGATAAGTGCTTACCGATGATTTTACTGCCGTTTATTGCACGAAGTCCACCATAGGTTTTTTCAGATTCTGTTACTGTTTTTCCATCAGAAACTTCAAGATTCTCAGCATGTGCATGGATTTGCATATTAAATAGCACGATTGCTATTGTCGCCATAGATAATAGAAGAGATTTTTTATACACGAATACTCTCCTTTTAAAGTCCCCAATATTTACTTCCCCGCATTTTTAAAAGGAAGAAAAGAAAATAGATATTGCTTTTCTTTTAGTAATGCACGAACTCTGATATTTATTTTGCTTTTACTTCAAAAGTAAAGTTAAATTTATATTTAAATATGCAATATTTAAGTTTAATTTAATAATGTATTTTAATTAATTGTAATTTTTTATAAGTAATTTCAATCTTAAGTATAATATTATGAGCAATGATTAACGCTTTCAGAAGATTTTTCATTGATGATAAATATTATTGGATGTCAGTTTTAGTTTTTATGACAAAGAGAAGATTCTCAAAAGGGGAGGTACTATTAAAATAGCGGTGTCTGTACTGTTGTATATGCGCTAAGGATAGGTATATTGTGTTATTGCAGAATTCATGAAGAAATAAATTTTTGTAGTATAGTTTCTTATGTTTTTTCCTAAGTGAGAGAAGGAGATATGCGCTAGAAATATGTGATCAACCATTGTCTTTCTCTTTATGGTTGGCAATGGAGATAGCGTTTAATAAGATCTTGAAAGAAAAAATGAAGAAAAGGTTTTTGAAGTCTTTTGAAAAGTGAATTGGTATAAAATTTGCTTATCAGCTACTTTCACTAAAGTTTTCACTTTATACAAAATCCTACTGAAGCTGAATGATAAAAGGTATTCCTAAGCGATATACTCTAAAAAATACTCTTTGATTGATCTTGAAAAGAAAATGGTAGCGGAGGAGGGATTTGAACCCCCGACACAAGGATTATGATTCCTCTGCTCTAACCTACTGAGCTACTCCGCCACATAAAAATACAATTACGTGATTTTATCTTTTGCGGATATAAGAGGTAGAAGAGTGAGATGTCAAGCATCGTTTTTAAGCTTTTCTCTTGTCATTCTATTTTATCATCGATATGGAGTACTAGGAAAATATAATTTTTATATGATGAGGTGAGGGAAGGCATAAAAATGGCGCCACGTGTAGCGGTTTTAGGATGCGGTCATTGGGGTGGGAATCATATACGAACACTCCAAAGTCTTGGGGCTTTAACAGCAGTTTCTGATGTTGATAATGCTCGTGCTGCAAATTTTGCAAATATATATGGCGTTGATGTTATCGCGCCTGATGATCTTTTTACTTATAGAGATGTTGACGCGTTGGTTTTGGCACTCCCTCCGCAGCTGCATACGGAAAATGTTTTGCGTGCTGTAAAAAATGGTAAAGATGTTTTGGTTGAAAAACCAATAGCTTTGAATATTATTGATGCTGAACGCCAAGTAAAAATTGCTCGTCAATACGAACGGATTTTTATGGTGGGCCATATTTTAAGGTTTCATCCTGCTTTTGAAAAAATGTGTGAATTGCTGAAAAGCGGAGAACTGGGGGAGGTGCGTTATATTTATTCTCATCGGTTAGGCTTTGGAAAATTTCATACACAAAGTGATGCCCTATGGGATCTTGCTCCTCATGATCTCTCAATGATTTTGGCTGTCACGGGATGTGAACCTTCTGAAGTTCGCGGTGAGGGAGGCGCTATTATTGAACAGTGTGCTGATTTTGCTCATATTCATATGGTTTTTCCAAATGGTATCCGTAGCCATCTTTTTACTTCACGCTTGAGTTCGTATCGTGAAAGGCGTTTAACGGTTGTGGGTACAAAGGCTATGCTTGTTTTTGATGATATGGAACCATGGAGCCGTAAATTGGCATTGCACCGTTTTGCTGTTTGGAAAGAGAATCAAGAGTGGGCTTTTAGCACTGATGAGGTGAACTATATTGATGTGTGTGAAGGTTTGCCGCTTACTTGTGAATTACAGCATTTCCTTCATTGTATTGAAACGCGTCAAGTCCCTCGCACAAATGGTGATGATGCTCTTGCTGTTTTACGGATTTTAACTGCTGCTCATGTCAACTATCAGAGATAAAAGAGATAAGTAGCGCTTTTGCATTCTTGTGATGATCAATGGAGTTAGTATGCAATTTATCGACCTTGGAGCGCAGCGTGCGCGTATTGAAGACAAAATTAATTCTGCAATTGCGCATGTGATCGCCAGTGGTAAATATATTTTGGGACCAAAAGTGACAGAATTTGAAGAGCGATTGGCCGATTATCTTGGTGTTAAACATGTGATTGCTTGTGCCAATGGAACAGATGCATTGAAGATGCCTCTTATGGCTAGAAATATTGGTCCAGGTGATGCTGTCTTTTGTCCTAGTTTCACGTTTTCTGCAACCGCTGAAGTTGTCGCTTTGGTGGGAGCTGAACCTGTTTTTGTTGATGTTTTGCCTGATACATTCAATATTGATGTTGGAAAACTTTGTGAAGCAATCGAAATGATTAAAAAAGAGGGGCGCCTTAAACCAAAGGCGACTATTGCTGTTGATTTGTTTGGCCTTCCTGCCGATTACGCGCAAATTGCTCACGTGGCGGCAAAAGAAAATCTGTTTGTGATTGAAGATGCCGCACAATCAATGGGGGGACGAAGCGGTAATATTATGTGCGGGGCTTTTGGTGATGTGGCTGCCACAAGTTTTTACCCTGCAAAACCATTGGGTTGTTATGGCGATGGAGGTGCTATGATGACCAATGATGATCATTTGGCAGAACTTCTACGTTCGATCCTTTTTCATGGTAAAGGCAAAACGCAATATGACAATGTGCGTATCGGTATGAATTCACGTCTAGACACGATCCAAGCTGCAATTTTATTAGAGAAGTTTGTTATCTTTGAAGAAGAGATGGAAAAGCGTGTGGCGATTGCTCAATATTATTCCGATCATTTAAGAGATATTGTGACAGTTCCAGAAGCGGGCGAGAATGTTCGTTGTGCCTATGCACAATATACCCTTAAAGTAAAAAACCGTGACGAATTAAAAAACTATTTACAGAAGAATTCTATTCCGACAATGGTTTATTACAAAACTCCTTTGCATCAACAGCCCGCTTATAAGCATTTTCCTTATGTAAAAGGTTCTCTTGAGGTTTCTGAGGCTTTGGGGGATCATGTTTTAAGTTTACCCATGCATCCTTATTTAACGCGAAATGATCAGGATATGATTATTCAGACAATAAAGGATTTTTATCATGCTTGAGAGAATATCTTTCTCTCTAAAGTTCTTTAAAATAGTGGGTTTTATTTTGCTGATCTCTTGGAGATATTTTTTAAACAAAGCCAAATGAGCAGTTGACTGTTAACTGTGTCTCTTATCCTATAAAGAGAGATTTTATGCTTTTTTTATCTCAAGATGATAAGAGCAATATTTATGCTATAAAGATAGGGTTAGCATTATCAATCCAGAAGTTTATTTGAGTTATTTTGAAGGTAACTTATGTAGAGGTGTTTTTTTTAGTGCAGGTTATTTTTTTGCGAATGCGCGATGCGAGATCGTTTGTGTTTTTGGAATTTTTAATCAATGCGCTGATGGGGGATGTAGCTCCTTCCTGTAGCGCTATTTCAGCGGCTAATGTTGCTGCTAATTCTTTTGTTTCTTCACGCAGTGCATTTAAGAGTTGCTGGTTTTGCGTGGTATTGAGCGCATTGATTTGAATTTTTTGTAAACGTTGTTGATAATGTGCGATTTTTTCATGCATAGTTTTCATTTCCCTTATGAAACTATTGGTTGGGACAAGATTTTGTTTGGTTGTGATCGCTTCCTTTGAGGAGGAAGATCTGTTTTGTGTGGGCAAACATGATCGATAAAGTTGTTCTGTTGTTTGGCTAAGTTGTATTTTTTGTTGCGCATATTTTTTTTGCAAAAATTCATATTTTTGTTCATTGCGCGCAAGTTCCACAGCGTGTTGTGCACAGAGAAAATCATAGTTTGCTTGTACTTCAGTGAGTGATAACGGAATTTGTGCAGAAACACTCTTCTGCGCAAAATGAACAGCTTTACGCCAAATAAGAGGGGCCAAAAGCACCAATAACCACGCCGTGGAAGAAACTCCAAGAATAAAAAAAAGAAGCGATTGAATAAGCATAAATCCCCTTTTTACAACACTCCGTTTAAAATGGATTCCATGTTGGTTTGGGTGTTAATTTTAAATATCCTACATTGATGCCAAGGCGTGCACCAATACCTGTCCGAACGGGAACGAGTAAGACATTGTGGCGTTTTAGGACATGAAAACCAACACCTGCAATTAAATAGGCCGAACCTGAAATACCACCATAGCGTCCCCATAAATTATTTATATGATTCAGATCGTAAACTAAGATCATGAGACGAGAACCTTGGCCACCAAAATCCCATCCGACAGAAGGACCTTGCCAAAAAACTTTATGTTGACCGTAGAGTTTTGTAAAAAGTCTTCCCTCACCATAGGTTAGTCCAGCAAAAAAGGCGCCAGAAGCTTCTTCCCCTAAAATGTAGGCATTGGGATAACCGTATTGTGAAAAGATATTTTGAATTGCTGCTGCTATACCGCTTGTTGTTTTTCCAAAAAAAATATGACCAGAATCAATAATTTCTTGCAGAGAATAATGAGGTTCATGTTGTTCTATTGGTTTGACTTGTGCATTTGCAGTGGTGATGATGATGAATAAAAGGAAGATGAGAGATACAATGTTTTTGTACCAGCGTATTAAAAAAGAGAGGGCCATAGAGTTTTTCCCTTTTGTTGGTTACAAACAAGGAGATCATATTAGGATTTTCATTCTATTCAAATAAAAAATAAAAGGTAAGGTTATTTAAATTCTTGAATTTGTTTCTAAAAAAATTAGCGTGATTGTTTAATTTTTCTATATGTATGCATTGGATGTTAAGAGTTTTGCTTTAAAAACACGCTTGTTTTTAAATTTTTGGAGTTCACAATCATTATGACATTAGCTGTTTCTTTGAAGCCTATGGATCTTGCTGCTTTGCTTTGTAGCCGTCTTTGCCATGATTTGATCTCACCTGTTGGTGCTATTCAAAATGCGATGGAGCTTTATGATGAGGGAGGAGCTGAAGAAGATGCTTTGCAATTGGTGCGTTGGTCAGTTGCGAGTGCTTCTGCGCGTCTACAATTTGCACGGTTGGCTTTTGGTTTTGCAGGTGCAAGTGGGGGACAAATAGATACACGTACCGCTGAGCAAGTGGCTCAACAATATATGAAGGAAGAAAAAGCAATTTTAAAATGGCAAATTCCTGCTCTGCTTTTACCCAAAAATGAAGTTAAACTTTTGCTTAATTTGTTATTGATTGCAAATGCAACGGTTTCTCGTGAGGGAGAAATTGTTGTTATGATTATGCAAGAGGAAAGTAAACGTTCTTTTCGCTTTGAGATTTGCGGTAAAAATCTCCGTATTCCTCCTCATTTTATTGCATTGTATAATGGAGAAATTCAGGAAGAGCTTATCGATGCTCATGTGATTCAATTTTATTACACAGTCCTACTTGCTGAAATGACAGATATGAAAATAAAGATCAATGAAACTGAGGGGTGTTTTGTTTTGGAAAGTGTGAAGAGTCTTTGAATAAGATAGAAATATTTAAGCCGTATTTAGAAAAGATGGCTTAGAATATATTCGTGAGCGATGAGAGTATATTTGGAACTGGGAGGGTTGAGGGTCCTAAAGCTTTCAGTATTCTCTCTGAGGAGATTTTTATATGCGAGCCCTTATGTTATGACAGAGAAAAAATCTCGGGAAAAAATCTCGGCCCGCTACACTCCGAGATTTTACAATGTGCATTTTCACTGTTTAAGCGGTTTTACGTACGTTTTCTTCAACGGGATCACGTAACACATAACCACGTCCCCAAACCGTATCAATGTAATTTACGTGAGAAGAAACAGCTTCTAATTTTTTCCGCAGTTTACAGATAAAAACATCGATAATTTTAAGCTCTGGTTCATCCATTCCACCATAGAGATGATTGAGAAACATTTCTTTGGTGAGTGTTGTACCTTTGCGCAGAGAGAGAAGTTCTAGCATTTGATACTCTTTTCCTGTTAAATGAACAGGACGCCCAGAAACTTCGACGGTTTTTGCATCAAGGTTAACAGTGAGATCGCCGGTCACAATAACTGATTGCGCATGCCCTTTCGAACGGCGAACAACCGCATGAATACGCGCAATAAGCTCATCCTTATGGAAGGGTTTTGTCATATAATCATCTGCACCAAAGCCAAAACCACGCACCTTATCTTCAATGGCATTCATACCAGAAAGAATGAGGACAGGGGTTTTTATTTTTGCTAATCTGAGGGTCCGCAGGACATCATAGCCTGACATATCAGGCAGATTGAGATCAAGCAAAATGATATCATAATCATAAAGCTTTCCTAAATCGACACCTTCTTCACCTAGATCAGTGATATAAACATTAAAATTTGCTGACTTGAGCATGAGCTCAATGCTCTGTGTCATTGCTTTATCATCTTCAATTAATAATACGCGCATTTTAATCCCTCACTTTGCTCTTTACGAATCAGAAAGAGCACTTTGCATTTTATCAGCAGGTAAAACTACCATTGATAAAAATAACTTATGAAACCAAACACTTAACAATAAAGCGTTTATGAATATTTCAGTAGTACGCGTAACAATCACCACTGAATTCCCCACTATCCATGATAGTGGTTAACAAAATCTTTTTATTTTTAAAAGAGGTTACAAAATTATTTTAGAGAAATAGCATATTTTTGAACTGAATGAAAAAATAAAATGATTTTTCCACGGAAAACTGACTTTAAGAAAATCTTATAAGGGACTACTTTAATTACTTTTTTAAAATTTCGATTTTTGTTTACTGAGCTTTAAATTTCTTTGTTCTATAGTGAAAGAGAAAAGTGAAGAAATGGTTATTTCTTTAAAAAAAATATTGTGTTCGTTAAGGGCTTTAAGGAAAGGCAGGAATTGTCGTTTTAAATTTGAAAATGGACTGTTTTTATCAAAAGTCTAACTAACAGTGTATATTAAGAGTGCGAATAGGAATTTTGAGTTGGCGTAATCAAGGAGTAGTGAGTATGAAGCCACGGGAAAGTATAGTGCGGTTGAGGATGTTTCAAGTGCGTGGGAAGCGTCGTGAAATTGCACAGCTTGAGATGATGATTGCAGAATTTGAGCGAATGGTATTGGAATTAGAAGCGCAAATTATTAACGAAGAACGTAAATCTGGCAACAATGATGTTCACCATTTTGCTTATTCTGCTTTTGCTCGCGCAGCGCGGCAGAGACGCGATAATCTTGTAAATTCGATTCGTGATTTGCAATTGCAGAAAACAAATGCCGAAATGATTCTTCATGAAATCAATGGAGAGCTACAGCGTGCACAGCTTCTTGAGGTACGGGAAAAGAAAGCCTTCACGCATGATGAGGATGTTTTAAGGCGCTCTAACTCAATGACGGGCTGATAAAAACGATCGTTTTAAAATTAATATTTTGCGATGTTTATATATATTGAGACGCGAAAAAACAGCCAAACTTGTAAAAGTTTGGCTGTTTCTCTTTTAAGCTGTTATCGAATCATTCATCTCAGGCGATTAGTGCCTGTAATGTTGGATTTTGGTGGTTCGTAATCCAGCTAAACCGTGTTCATCGATTAAACTTTGCCATGAAAGAAATTCTTCTACGGTCAAAGTATAACGTTGACACGCCTCATCAAGACTTAATAATCCACCTCTGACAGCCGCAACGACTTCAGCTTTGCGACGGATTACCCACCGCCTTGTAGTTTTGGGCGGTAGATCAGCAATGGTAAGCGGACTTCCATCTGGTCCAATAACATATTTCATTTGTGTTTTTATCAGGTTGGTCATTCTATCCTCTACCTTTAGTCAAGGATTTGATTCGTTTGTAAAACATGAAATTTAAAAAAGAGCTAAACGCGTTGAAAAAAAATTAATAAAGGTAGCAAGACAATAAAAAATGCTTCAAAGTGAAGCGCGAAAAATAATTTTTTGTAATATTTCTATCGGATTTTTTGGGAGAAGAGAAAAGATTTTTATTGCGCCTTATTTTCATCACTCTTTTTTTGTTTGCAGCCGCTTTTAAGAAAGTGATCCTATTGGTTGTGGAAAGAATAAAAAAACAATATAAAAGGGCAGTGAATAGCATAAAAGCAATGAATAGCGCATATTAGGGCATTAGTATATGGATGTCCATTAAAATAGAGAATGAATACATGTTTTTGAACAGTCTTGATTTACCAGGACGGCCTGAGAATTCCCGTATTGTTGTAGCAATGTCGGGTGGGGTTGATTCATCGGTTGTGGCAGGCCTTTTGAAAAAGGAAGGCTATGATGTCATTGGGATTACCTTGCAACTTTATGATCATGGTGCTGCAACACATCGGGTGGGGGCATGCTGTGCTGGACAAGATATCGAAGATGCGCGCCGCGTAGCAGAGACATTGGGGATACCTCATTATGTTCTTGATTATGAAAAGCGCTTTCGTGAGGCTGTTATTGATCCTTTTGCAGAAAGTTATGCACATGGTGAGACTCCTGTGCCGTGTGTGGCGTGCAATCAGACTGTTAAATTTGCTGATTTGTTGGCAACGGCGCGTCAATTAGGTGCGGATGCTTTGGCAACGGGTCATTATATTCGTTCGCGTTCCCATGGTGCGCATCGGGCACTTTTTCGTCCTCTCGATAATGATCGCGATCAGAGCTACTTCCTCTTTGCAACAACACAAGAGCAGATTGATTATTTGCGTTTTCCACTAGGAGATCTTCCCAAAGCACGGGTTCGTGAAATGGCGGCAGAAATGGGGTTTGTTGTTGCCAATAAGCATGATAGTCAGGATATTTGTTTTGTTCCGCAGGGAAAATATTCTGATGTTATCACAAAATTGCGTCCAGAGGCGGCTAATCCTGGAGTTATTGTGCATATTGATGGACAGGTTTTAGGAAAACATGCGGGAATTGTTCATTATACCGTTGGTCAACGCCGTGGTATTGGTGTTGCAACGGGTGAGGCGCTTTATGTGGTTTATCTCGATGTAGAAAATGCGCGGGTTATTGTTGGTCCACGTGAAATGTTGGAAACACATAAGCTCTTTTTGCGTGATGTGAATTGGCTTGGGGATGAGTCGTTAGATAATTTTCCTTCCGATGGTGTTGAGGTGGCTGTAAAAGTTCGTTCAACCCGTCCTCCGCATCTTGCGCGCTTGCATTATCAAGAAGGTATTTTTTCCGTTGACTTGTTGGAACGTGAGAATGCTGTGGCACCAGGACAAGCTTGTGTTCTCTATGATGGGAACAGTAATGAAGCACGTGTGCTTGGAGGAGGGTTTGTAATCCGTTCAGAACGTGCTGCAGATACTGAAATGATGTTGAAACGCCTTTTGTGCAATCTGGAAACAAAAACGGCTGTTAATTCAGACTTTAAAACAACAGCGTCTTATAAATAAAAAGAATATACTCGTGGAATGTTTTACAATTTATAGTGATATTGCTTTTAGGAGAGTTTCGCAAAATCGCTGAAATGGGCAAGTGCAATACCCGTTGCTGTGGCGACATTAAGGCTGTCAAAACCGTGAGCCATGGGAATGCGTAAAGTTTCTGATTTTTGTAGGATATGGGTTGGTAAGCCGTTGCCTTCTGTTCCCAAAATAAGAGCTGTCTTTTTGGTTGGTTTTACTTGCTTTAGAGTGCGTTGGGCAGAGGGGGAAAGCGCATAGAGATGAAAATTTGCAGCATTTAGCGTTGCCATAATGTCATGAATATCCGTGCCTTGCGTATAGGGTACTTTGAGAGCTGCTCCAGTAGAAACTCTGATGGATTTGCGGTAGAGTGGATCGCATGATGTTTTATCAATAATAATACCATGACTGGCAAAGGCAGCTGCATTGCGAAAAATGGCTCCCATATTATCGTGATTAGAGATACCACATAAAACCAGAATCAAAGCTTTAGGCGGAAGACCTTGTAAAAAATCTTGTAATGATGGGAGTGTCTTGCGTTTACCTATACCAAGTACACCACGATGAACATGAAAGCCGGTAATATCATCCATGATTTTTTGATGGACACAATAAATGGGGCATGTTGGCTGCGTTTTTTCTAAAAGAGGCATAAGTCCAGGAAGGCGTTCACTCACTATAAGCAGTGAGAGAGTAGAAAACTCTTTGGAAGCTAGCAATGCTGATAATATGACTTTACCTTCAGCTATAAATTGATGTCGTCGTCCAACAAGATCTTTTTCACGGATGTTATGATAGTCTCTCAGACGCGGATCATCAGTTTCATGAATTGTTGTGATATTTAAATGCATAGAGAGGATTTAATGTGCTTTTTTTTCAATTGCTAGATGTTTAATATTTGCTTTTTTAAAAGAGAGGGATAAAAAAAGGCCATTATTTTAAAACTTATAATAGAATCATGTTGACAAAATACAACCATAGGTATAATGTCAGAATACCGAGTGCGGTACAATGTAGTTGTTTTCGTATCGGGTGCAGGGTTTTAGGTCCCCGCTATTTCCTAAGCTCTGCATGCCCTTAATCTCTAAGGGAAAAGAATCTGGGTCCCCAATGCTCAGATTCTTTTTTGGGGGGGGGCGTTCTCTTTTTTCGTTCCTGAAGATCGTTTTTGAATTTTTTAGCAGTCATATTTTTTTGCTCCAGTTGAGCTATGAGGTTGCATTAGAAGGTGACGCGATCTTTCTTACTGTGTGCAATGCTGCTGATATATTATGTGTGGTTTTTGGCTCATAGAACAATTGATAAAGAGTGCATAAGAGTGATACGTTTGAGAAAAAACAGGCGCGTTTTCAATGATAGATCTATCAAGTTACTTAAAAGTTTATGAGATGATCAGATAATGTTTTTGATTTTTCTCAAAGGAGATTTTTATTTCTTGTGGGAGTTTCTGCGTTACTTTATTTATGATGTTATATTGTGTAACAGCTTTGGTATTGAAATGACTATGGTGCGCTGCGAGATTCGTTTATCTTGTAGAATTTCTATGAAGTTGCAGGAGTAATGGTAGCATATCAAGAATGTCACAGGGATTAGAGTTTAAAATGCTCTTCCTTATTTTGTAAAGAAGAATGGGCGTGGTGATGGGTGCCAAAATCAATATACAAAACTTAACCCTATACTCTATCTTCGTTGCATGTATCGTTTTCGCTTTGAAATATTGGGCATATCACATCACCGGTTCGGTTGCGCTTTATTCGGATGCATTGGAATCAATCGTCAATATACTTGCATCATTGGCGGCGTGGTGGGCGGTTAAAGTGAGTATGAAGCCGGCTGATCACGATCATCCTTTTGGACACCATAAGGCAGAATATTTTTCTGCGATTCTGGAAGGAATTCTTATCATTATTGCAGCAATTATTATCTTGAGAGAAGCATGGATGGCTCTTTCAACCGTAAAATTATTGCAAAAGCCGGGAATATGGCTCGTTATTCATGTTGTGGCAAGTATTATAAATTGCATGTGGGGTTGGATTCTCATCCATCAGGGAAAAATGCATCGTTCACCGGCTCTTAAAGCTGATGGAATGCATTTCATCACAGATGTTTTTACCTCACTTGCCATTTTAATTGGTTTAGTTGCTGGTTTTTTCAGTGGATGGGGTGTTTTGGACCCAATTTTAGCGATCATTGTTGCCGTTAATATTCTTTTGCAAGGCTGGAAGGTTATTAACAGTGCTGTTCAGGGATTAATGGATGTTGGCGTTGAATTGAATGAGACTATGCGGATTCGTGAGCTTATTTCTGCAAATGCACAGGGTGCACTTGAAGTTCATGATTTGCTTACCCGTGTTGCTGGTAGAGTGACTTTTATAGAGTTTCATTTGGTTGTACCGGCAGCCATGTCGGTAGGAGAAGCACATCGGATTTGCGATAAAATTGAAGGTGTTCTTCAAGAAGAATTTGATAATGTGCGTATTTCTATTCATGTTGAGCCTGAGGAAGAGGCTAAGTTGCCTCCAGGTACAACGGTTGTTCCTTTTCTCTAAAAAGATTTTTCCAATTCTCTATCGTAACATATAGTATTATGTTTTAAGGGAGAATATAAGATATATTTCTATATCCATGGTGTTTTTCTGTAACTGATTTTTTAGCATTGGCTAGATAAAAATAAGGTTGAAGTAAAATTATTAATGACAAGGCTTATCCGACAAAATGGTGGGGTGGAAGCATATAAGTCGTTGGCAGATAAAACTATTTGAGAGAGGACAATCTGCCCTTTATTTTATGGTTAAGAATTTTTGTTTTGCTAAACGGGAAAGAGAATAAATTATTTAACCAAAAAATGTTGTTATTGTTTGCTTGTTTTTACAATTTTTAAGGCTTACAAAATTTTTAAAGATTTATTGTTTCAGTACAGGCGATTTCATTTTTTTGATTGAGAAGGCTGTAGCGTTGCAATTGGCAGCGCCATTGATGATTTTCGGTATCAATGGCAAATAAATTGAATCCTGCAGGTGGTTTTTTATCACCAAAAGCTTGTGATGCAGAGGAAACACCAACAATAGAAATTTTTCCTGTTGTTCCTTGAATGGTCTTCAATGTGGGAAGATGGGTATGGCCATGAAGAACGAGTTCACAGCCGTGATTTCTGATCACATTTAGAAAACGTTCAATACCCCATAATTTCTTATGCCAAAAGGTTGCGTGATGAAAGGGGGGATGATGGATGATGACAACACGAAAAAGCTTGCGCGTTGCAGCTTCATGTAAAAGTTGAGATAAAGCTTGTGCTTGCCTTTTGCCAAAATAACCAAAAGCTTGAAAAGGTGGTGTTGCAATGGCTGAGGAAGCACTTATGATAGCGATATTCTTGCGAGTGCGCATATAAGGAAAAGCTTCTTTTTGAGGGATATCACCTTCGATCCAAGGTTTAAAAAGATTACAAGCTTTTTGGAATGCTCCACGGACATAGGCATCATGATTGCCAAATGTTAAGGAAATATTTTGAGGCTCTCCTTGGTTTAGTAACCAATGACGCGCTTGTTCAAATTCTTTATCAAGAGCAAGATTAACAAGATCACCAGAGATGACAAGATGGTCAGGGTTTGTCTTTTTCAAGCTGTCCATTAAAATTTCTAGGACATTTGTTTCCATTTGGTTCTTACGCTTTTTTTGCCAATTCAGATAGCCCGTTAGACGCTTTCCACAGAGTTCAAAGAGAGAAGGTTGTGGTAAAGGTGCAAGATGCACATCTGATATATGAGCAAGATAAAACATAGACGTTAGCATAGCGTTGGAAATGATTTAGGCAATACAATAGGAAAAAAAAGAGGGGAGGACAAGCTGGTGCATTTTCGAGGTAAAAAAGCTTTGTAAAATGAAAAAACAATTTCTCAAAAAGAGGAAGAAAAGTTTTTGAGAAAGCTATGCTTCATTGTTTTTTACATAATAAAAGATGATTTGAATTCTCAAGGTTTTTAAATGACTCGAGATCATAAGCTGTTTAAGAGTAACAAATAAGTGAATGCTGTGATAAGAATCAGAGGCATTATAAAATTATAACAGGAATTTTTGGACTTTTTAACGGCTTTCACGATACCACATGCTGTTTAACAGGATAAGACAGATAAGCAGTGCAAAGAAACCAGAAAAGATCGACAAATGGAAACTGTTGATTAAACGAGTCTCTGTTGCTTCTTTTAAAACAATTGAATGAGAAGGAGGAGGTGCTATACCGGTTTGTGATTGAATCAGTTTGATAGGAGGAAGATGAATATCTGCTTTTTCTTTGTCGTGTAAACGTGCGGTGTATCCGCCAGTATGTTTAGTGATGGGGGCGAGTTTTTCTGTTGTTGAAATGACATCAAGTGCTTCGAGATTATCCAGTACAGTTACAGAAGAAAGAGTTGTTAAGCCCCCGTTTTTAATGGTAAAAACTCCTGTTTCATCAATATCCATCGTTGCGGTAAAGACCCCTTCTTGCTCTTTTGTAAGGGTTA
This sequence comes from Bartonella sp. ML70XJBT.G, assembly GCF_028618575.1. GTDB lineage: Bacteria > Pseudomonadota > Alphaproteobacteria > Rhizobiales > Rhizobiaceae > Bartonella. The sequence continues at coordinate 16,528 of NZ_JAQITA010000002.1, forward strand.
TATTTTCTTTTTTTCCAGAGGGAAAAGTTATTTCGGCTGGCTCTGGATGATCTTTGAGTGTTTGGCGGCGGATAGTTAAGCGATGATGGTTGCTGGTAGCAGTTAATTTTTCTTCTTCAAGTTCGGGCTCTTTCATAAGCCAATGGGCAATTCGGCGATAGAGAGCGGCATAGGGTCCTCCACCTTCGAAACCTCTTGCCCAGAGCCAACTCTCATCAGAAAGCAACATGCCCACACGTCCCTGACCAACATGGGAAAGAAGTAAAAGAGGTTGTTCATCTGCTCCTTGCATTAGAGCAATGCCTTTGTGTGTGTTTTGAATGGCAATTTGTCGTAGCCAGCGTCCCCATTGAGAGGTTGGAAAGTTAAGTGTTGCAAGATCTCTTGTGACAGGATGGCGTTCACCTTCTTTGGTTAACTTTGGGCGAAAAGGTTTTTCAAGAATAGTACCATTGGGTAATGCGGGGAGGATGCTTATTAAAGGTGTTTTCGCAAGCGAGTTTTGTTGCGTAAACTCAGGTCCTGTTACCATCAGCAACGCACCGCCCTGTTGTACATATTGTGCGATATAATCATAATAGATTAACGGGAGAACACTAGAGTGTTGATAGCCATCAAGAATGATGAGATCAAAATTATTGATCTCTTCAACAAAGAGCTTTTTGGTAGGAAAAACAACAAGTGATAATTGGCTTAAGGGTGTATTATCTGCTTTGTTTGGAGGACGTAAAATGGTAAAATGAACAAGATCAATATTGGAGTCTCCTTTTAAAAGATCACGCCATGTTCTCTCACCATTATAAGGTGCACCGGAAATAAGAAGGACACGCAAATTTTCTCTAATTCCTTCAATAATCGCTATGGCGCGGTTGTTTTCAGAGCTTAATTCGTCTTTGTATGCCTCCGTGGTAACTTGGATGATATTTTTTTCAGCATGGGGAAGAGTTATTTCCGTTTGAAAAATATTGCCAGGGGTCACAGAATAATGACCAACTTCTTGTCCATTGACGCTTACAGTAATATCTGCTTGCTTTGGAAGAGATTGTTGGGTTTGTCCCTTATCTTCTACTAAGATAGAGAGCATTTGTGGTTTATTGACAAGGGCAAAGCGAGGAGGAGAAATAATTTTGACTTGGCGGTCAAATTCACTGGATCTTCCTGTTATGAGGGCATTGAGTGGCGCTTGATGGTGAAGATCTGTAATATCAGGAATGTCATGGACTTGTCCATCGGTGATAAAAATTGTTCCTGCATAACGAGATGGTGGGATATTAGATATGGCCTGTGTTAAAGCATGAAACAAATTTGTTGAGGGGGCATATTGGTTATCAGCAAGTTTTCCAGCTTCAATAAAGCGTGGTTCAAATTGCGGGTAATGTGCCAATGCTTTTGTAAGTTGTTTGCGTGCTTCATCAGTGTCGTTTGTACGTGTGCCAAATGTTTGGCTTTTACTGCGATCAATGACAATGCCTATCGTATTTTTTAGTGGTTCGCGTTGCTCTTTTATGATCATGGGATTGAGCAAAGTAAGAAGGAGCACGATCAATGTTATAAGGCGTAATAAAGAGCCTTGACGCTGTTGAATGAGGCCAATAATGACCAAAAGGGTGGATATTCCTCCTAAGAAGAGAATCCAAGAGAGAGGCAAAAAAGGCTGAAAAGTAAAGAATGGGTTCATTGCCTTCTTTCCCTTTTAAAACGTTCTAAAAGAGCTGGAACATGCACTTGATCTGCTTTATAGTTTCCTGTCAGCACATAGAGAACTATATTTAATCCTGCACGAAAAGCCCAGAGACGTTGCATCGGATCATTGGGAACAAGTGGATATTTCCACATGCCTTTTTCGTCTAGTGCCCAAGCACCAGCAAAGTTATTTCCAGTAATCAGGAGAGAACTGACATTGTCACCCAAGCCAAGGGAATTTGCGTTTTTTTGATTGGTTGATGATGATGTTTCAACCCACAAAGGTGAACCACGGTAGAGACCTGGAAAGTCTGGCATAATATAAAAAGAACGAGTAATCACATGATCCGTTGATGCTGGTTCAATGGCTGGGATGTTTAATCCCTTTAAAATGGTTCTTAATTTTTGTGTGGCTGGAGTGGCGGTGTCTTCAAGAGTAAGGCTGGTGGTTATTTGATCGCGTGTGTCAAATAAAATTGTGCCTCCATGTTTCATAAATCGATTTATTTTTTCAAGACTCTTTTGTGTTGGGAGAGGACTGTTGGCATCAAGGGGCCAATAAATGAGAGGATAGAAGGCAAGTTCATCTTTCTCAAGATCAATTGCTACCACAGAGCTTGGTGCGAGCATTGTTCGTTCTGCGATGAATCGACTTAAGGCTTCTAGACCACTTTTACTCGTTGCATCAATTTCATGATTATTTGTGATAATGTAAGCAAGATGTGTTGCTCCTGCTGCTTGTACTATGCTTTCTGTGTTTTGTGCATGAACGGTTGGAGCCTGTGAAAAGAAGATCATAAAACCTATTGCGAAGGGGAGAAAAAGCAACATATTACTTCGTCTGTTGAGAAAAAAAGTACCTCCTATCCATAAAGTTAAAAAATTATCTAAGGCGAAGAGTAATATGGCTAATGCTAAAAGTGGGCCAATAAGATGTCTTTCTTTTATGTCGTAAGATAAAAGATTTTTGCTTAAAGAAGGTGGTGGAGATTGTTTTACCAAGTGTGATGAAGGATTTAATACATTGAGTGCGTAAAAATTATTTTTGACGCCATAGAGTCCGGGGGGAGTACGATAGGAAGGAAGAGGGGGATATTTGGCATTAAGAACCAATGGAACAACATGAGAGGGGGGCGTTTGTACTTGTCCATCAGCAGTGATTGTCCGCCACGGATTTTGTATGGTTGTTTGTGTTGTTCTGTGTTTTGTGTTTGTTTCTGCATAGGCACTCAATGTGATCAATTTTTGCAACATTTGTGCAAAAAAGCCAGAAAGAGGAAGATTGGACCATGTCGGAACAGGGGCAATGTGGATAAGAATGAGTGTTCCTTTACCACGTTCTGACGCCGTAATAAGGGGTGTTCCATCAGAAAGAGCAAGCCATGTTTTGTCAAAAAGATCGGGGCTTGGTTCTGCTAGGATTTGGCGTGAGACCGTAATATCTTCTGGAAAGGGAAGATCAGAGAACAGACTATTTTTTGCAAATGGCGCAAGTTTTTGCGGTTTCGTCCAAGACATAATACTACCAAGCAAACGTTTGCCAGGACGTAAAGTTACTGGCAGGAGGCTATCATAGTGTTCTGCGCTACTCAGATTTTCTCCCGCAAAGCGGATAAGTGTTCCTCCTTTATTGACGAAGTCAGACAGCTTTTTTTCAGCCTCTTTTGACATGTTTATAATATCACCCATAATAAAAACAGAAGGATTTTGTCTCAGTAAGTGATCAATCTCCGTTGAAAGTTCTCTCCCACCAGCTGTTATAAGCTGTGTATGACCTTGGAGTGCTTTAATAATATAGTAAAATGGAGAGAGTAAAGGTTGTGCCATTTCATTGGTATTTGGTGAGAGCAGAGCAATACGGCTCACTCTCTTATGGTTGTCCACGAGGAAGGTCGCAGCAGCATGGGATTGGTGGCTCACTTTTATCCAAGCAATGTCATTGCGCAGTTCAAGTGGTAAACTAAAAGGAACAAGCGTTGTGGTTTTTCCCTCAAGAAAGTTTGCCTTAAATTGGCCAAGCAATTGATTGTTTGAATCGTAAAATTCTAATGTGGTGGGAGTTTCACCGTGTGTCGTTGCACGGATAATGCGTGCGACCATGTTTCCGTTGTCATTTTCTATGGCCGTTATGCCAAATAAATCGGAAATATCGGCTAAATACCATAAGAGTGTTTCAGGTTTTAATTGTTCAATAAGAGCAAAAGTTTGATCGTCTTCCCTTGTTTGTAATCCATCACTAAAGTAAGCAATATCGAGGGGTTTTTCTTTGTTTATTGCAATCAGTTTTTGTAATGCATGGACACGATTGACGGGCCAAGGGCGGGGTTGCAAATGCATTAAATGTTGTTTTACGACTTTTGCAGGAAGGGGACCTCTATTGGAGTCACCATTTTCAGCGGTGGCAAGAAAATAAATGTCTTTTTGCTGTTTTTCTGCTTGTGCAAGGAGATTTTGAGCAAGAGAGATGCGTTTTTTCCATTCTTTTGCAGAGGCCCATCCATTATCGATAATGAGAGCAAGGGGCTGTGATTTTGAGAGTATAATTGGCTTTTGATGCCAAATAGGGCGCGCTAAAGCGATGATAATCAGAGCGGCTATGGTTAGTCGTAGTAACAATAACCACCAAGGTGTGTGGTTCGCCGTTTTCTGCTGATTAATTGGTTTTGGAAGAAAACGTAACGGAGGAAAGAGTTCTTTACGCGGTGAGGGAGGTGTTATGCGTAATAACCACCAAATGATTGGCAGGGATAAAAGTCCAAGTAACAGCAGGGGAGCAGCAAAACTCAAAGCGTCCTCCTGATATGAGAGGGAGAGTTCTCCATTTGATTTGCGAGATGCAAAATAGTTTGTGTGAAGGGTTTGTTTGTTGTACTTACGTGATAGGTCCACCCTTGGCGTGAGCAGAAATTTGCTAATTCTTGTCGTCTTGCTTGATACAGTTTGCGATAGTTTTCACGAAGATTTTCTGCTTTTCCAAAAGTATGCTTTTCTTTTGTTTCGGGATCAAAAAATTCCGTACAACCTCTATAGGGAAAATTTTCCTCTGCGGGATCAGCGACTTCAATGAAATGTGCCGTAACCTGTTTTGTAGATAAAGTGCTTAAATGTTGAATGATCTCTTCAGGATGATCGAGAAAGTCACTTATTATGATGGCGTGGGAAAAACGCGTAATCGTTGAAAAATCTGGCAATGAACTTTCATTTTGATGATTTGTCAAAGTAAGTGCTATGCGTTCTATGACATTGGAAGCTATGGTTGGGGGCATGAGATTGGGGATCGCAATATGTTCGCCACTTTGTGCAAGAAGTAATGCTAATGCAAGGGTCAGAATGATGGCATAATCCCCTTTAGAGATTTTAGAAAGGCGCGAACAATAATGCATAGATGCACTTTGATCAGGCCAAAGCCAAACCGTTTGTGTCATTTGCCATTCGTGTTCACGTAGGTAAGTATGTTCATCACGTGCTGAGCGACGCCAGTCAATGCGTGTAATGGATTCCCCTTCAACATAAGGGCGAAATTGCCAAAAATTTTCTCCCTGACCGCGCCTGCGTTGTCCATGCCATCCCGTCATCAGTGTATTGGCGATCCGCTGTGCCTGTAGAAGAAAAGACGGCATCTTTGCCATATCTTCATGCAGTTTGCTAGCAAGTGACATGGGAGAGGTTTTGGAAACTTTTTTGCCAATGGCCATTTCTAAAGAGCGTCTTTCACGAGATTGTTGATAATATCTTTTACGGTTATATCTTCGGCACGTGCAGAAAAATTGAGTGCCATGCGGTGTTGTAATACGGGATAGGCTAGTGCTTTAACATCATCAAGTGAGGGAGCTAAACGCCCATAATAGAGTGCTCGGGCGCGTACACAAAGAGAAAGTGCCTGTGATGCGCGTGGACCAGGTCCCCACGTAACATAAGTATTTGCAAGGTTGTTATCTTTATGAGGGCGAGCTGAACGAACGATCTTTAAAATGGCTTCTATAACATTTTCTGAAATTGGCATTTTCCGAACGATCTTTTGAATTTTTTGCAGTTTTTGCGTTGACAAAATCGGTTTTACATGCTGATTTTTCTCTCTTGTTGTTTCTAAAATAATACGCCGTTCTGTCATAAGATCAGGATAGTCAATATCAATTTGCATCAAAAAGCGGTCTAGTTGTGCTTCAGGAAGCGGGTAAGTTCCTTCCTGTTCGAGAGGATTTTGGGTTGCAAGAACATGAAAAGGTTGTGGCAAATCATAACGCTGACCTGCAACGGTGACATGATATTCTTGCATGGCTTGTAAAAGAGCCGATTGCGTGCGTGGAGAGGCTCGATTAATTTCATCAGCCATAAGAAGTTGAGTGAAAATAGGTCCTTGAAGGTAGCGGAAAGAACGTTTCCCACTCTTATCGGAATCCATAATTTCAGAGCCTATAATATCCGATGGCATGAGATCAGGGGTGAATTGGATGCGTTTTTCATCAAGCCCTAATACTGTTGCCAAAGTTGCAACAAGACGCGTTTTCGCCAATCCTGGAGCACCGACAAGAAGAGCATGTCCACCAGCAAAAATAGTGATTAAAGCATATTCAATCACATGATTTTGCCCAAAAATAACTTTGTCAATTTCTTGTTGTAGAATATCCAATTCTTTGTGCGCGGTATCAATATCATCAATAACCTCTTGGGCTTCATTGTTGATATTGGCCTTTTTCATAGAACTGGATGATGTATCACGTTGACTCATGTTTCTTCCTTAAGACATTTTTAGCAAAATCGATAATTTTCTCTGCATGATAATGAATATTTTATGATTTGTAGCAGAAAATGCGAAGAAAAGAAGGGTAATATGTTGTTTTTTTATCTTCGTACATATGCAGAGTGACCTCTTTGAAACACACAAACGTGTTGTATAAGCGATCTATGCGAAATAGTATTCTCATGAAAAGATCTGTTTAAAAGAAGACAATTTTTTGAAAGGTTAAAGGGGTGAATATCAGACAAGATTTCAAACAGGTTGGATGGTTACAACATCATGATCTCCAAACACTTCTTCGCATTTTATCTTTGGATGGTGAAGAGGCACGTATTGTGGGGGGGGCAGTGCGCAATCAGCTGTTAGGGCAACCTATTTGTGATATTGATATTGCTACAACTTGTTTGCCGCAGCAGATTATAACACGCGTAGAAAAAGCAGGGTTTAAAGCTGTTCCTACAGGTGTTGCGTTTGGTACAGTGACGGTGGTTTCTCAGTCATGTTCCTATGAGGTAACAACGCTTCGCTCTGATATTGAAACAGATGGTCGTCATGCGAAAGTGGCATTCGGTCGTGATTGGAAAAAAGATGCGGAACGGCGAGATTTTACCATTAACGCGCTTTATTGTGATGCTGCTGGTCGCCTTTATGATGATGTGGGAGGCTTGAATGATATTGCCAGCCAGACAGTGCGCTTTATCGGCGTTGCAGAAAATCGTATTCGCGAAGATTATTTACGTATTTTGCGTTTTTTTCGCTTTTTTGCTTGGTATGGTATGGGGCGACCCGATGTGGAAGGCTTGAAGGCATGTGTTCGTTTGAAAGATGGTTTGCATAAGCTTTCATCGGAGCGTATTTGGGGAGAAATGAAAAAACTGCTCGCTGCTTTAGATCCAACACGTGCTCTTTTATGGATGCGTCAAAGTGGTATTTTGACACGTCTTTTTCCTGAAACAGAAAAGTGGGGCATTGATGCAATTCACCCATTGGTGAAAACAGAACAGGCTCTTGGTTGGAAAGTTGATCCCTTATTACGGCTAGAAAGTCTGCTTCCTCCTGATCCTGTGCGTGTTCATGAAATGGCACAGCGTTTGCGTCTATCTCATAAGGAAACAACGCGGTTAAAAGAATGGGCAGCATTAGAGATGATTGCCCAAAACTGTTCAGAGTTTTTTTTACAAAAACTGCTTTATTTACATGGTCAGCAGCCGGTTTTAGATCAGTTGTCTTTGTCTATTGCTTCATCCTATGTTGATGCTTCGGAAAAAAGCGAAGCTTTACAAAAAGCAGAAGATTATGTCAGGCTTTATCAGCTTGCTCAAAGGTGGCAGATTCCCACTTTTCCTGTGAACGGCAAGGATTTGATCCAGAAAGGTTTTTCTAAAGGTGTCCTTTTAGGAAAAAAGCTCAAAGAGCTTGAAATGATATGGATTGAAAGCGGATTTCTTATGGATCGTAATGCATTATTAGAAAAAATTAATTTATAACATTCATTTTTAAAAATATCCTTTTATTTTTTCTTTTATAATAACTTTGTTATTGATAGCAAAAATGATATGAGGGAGTGTTATTATCGTTTATAAAATATTATCAAGATAGTGATATAAGACGCCTTCATTATGCATTAAAAATACAGTTTTGTTTACTGTTCAGTGGATAGCTAAGTCCTCTCACAGGCGCGATCATTCTTATGACAGATCAGTGCAGATAAGATGCTTTGTTCTTTAGGAGAAAGAGATCGAATGCTCTTCTTAATCATTTGGTTTGATAAATATGATTTATAAAGGTGTTTTTTAACTTATTCCAGAAGCATATTGAAAAATATAAGATTTTACTGGCACTGTAAGATTCTAGAAAGATGGCGTGCTTTTACTTGTTTGATAATCGTTGATCTTGTGTAGAGCATTACTATTTCATCAATATATTGAATCACTTATGGAGGTTTTTGTATTTTCTTTATTAAGTTTTTTCCTTTTCATAATAACCAATTTGGCGAAGTGCTTCTCCTGTTGTTATGGCCACACTTACTGCCAGATTTAAAGAGCGCGCGTGTGGTTGCATGGGAATTTTTAATGTGCAATCAGCGGATTCATGAACATAATCAGGAACGCCTGCCGATTCACGACCAAATAGTAAAACATCATTTTTTTGATAGTTTATCTGTGTGTAGCATGTTTCTGCTTTTGTGCTCAAAAGCAAAAGACGACGCTTAAAGTGTCTCATGGTGTTGACGAAATGTTGCCAATCAATATGGCGTTCCAGCGAGGCATATTCGAGATAATCTAACCCTGCGCGCTTAAGATTGCGATCGGATAGGTTAAAGCCGGCTGGTTCAATGATATGAACGCGTAAACCAAAACAGGCACTAAGGCGCAAAATTGTTCCAGTATTACCAGCAATATCAGGTTGAAAAAGCGCAATATGAAGTGTCATGTTTTATGTAATAGGATTTTTTCTTCGCATTTGTAAAGAAGCTCTATGGCTTCTGCAAAAAATATTATTGCAAAGCAGGTGGTTTTTGGGTTTGGCGGTTATTTTTGGGATTTTAAGGCGGGTGTATCCAACTTTATGATGAGAGGAAGCAAGAATAAACTGAGAGAGAGGATCATTGTTCAAAAAGTTTCAAGGCAATTGTTGTTCTTTATGAGAGCAGATTTTGCTGTTAAGTGAATTGTTGAGGCACTGAAATGGTGGAAGTTAATAAATGAGAGGCTGTACAATAAGTGGGAATGCGAGAGCAGAGACTATGTGGTTGATGATCTTTTCTTGAAGTTGCATTGAAGCGATGAACTGAGAAACTTCAGTATGGGAATATAAGTCGTAGGAGAGATAAATGTGTAGTGAAGAGAGAAGGTAACAGAGAGGAACTATGATTTGTTACCATTGACTTGAGGGAGAAAAGATAAGAAGAAAACAAATTCCACAAATGATAAGAAGTCTTTTCTGAGATGTGTTTTTATGGTTTAAAGAACTGAGAATTGTATCATAAGGGCGGGGATGGGAGAAACTGTTTTAGGGAGTACTCTTTAGTTAAGATAATGAGTGAGCAGACGAGGCGGGATTTCCTGTTTTTATTAACAGGTGTTACAGGAGCAGTTGGGATAGGTGCTGTTATGTGGCCTTTTATCCGTCAGTTGCGTCCAGATGAAGCTGTTTTAGCCTCTTCTTCTATTGAGGTTGACCTTTCTGGTATTGAAGAGGGCATGTCGGTGACGGTTCAATGGCGTGGGCAGCCTGTTGTTATTCGTAACCGAACTGCAAAAGAAATTGCTGAGGCGCGTGCTACCAAATTGAGTCTTCTCAGAGATCGTCAGGCACGCAATCCTAATCTTGAAGGTGGAGAGGAAGCAACGGATTTAGCCCGTTCAGCAGGTGAGGGGCGTGAGAATTGGCTTATTCTCATTAATCTTTGTACGCATCTTGGTTGTGTAACACTTGGCCAATCGGGGCGATTTGGCGGGTGGTTATGTCCTTGTCATGGGTCTGTTTATGATACAGCTGGAAGAGTGCGATCAGGCCCTGCTAACTATAATCTTGCTATCCCACCTTATCGATTTCTTTCTGATACTTTACTGAAAATAGGATAAAGTGATGGCAAAATTTCCTCCCTATTTTCCTAAAACTGCTCTTGCTCGTTGGTTTGATAAGCGTTTGCCTTTCCCTCGCTTTTTTTACAATGCATTTGTTATTTTTCCTGTACCGCGTAATCTTAATTATTTTTATACCTTCGGCGGTATTTTGACCGTTATGCTTTTATCACAGCTTTTGACGGGGCTTGTATTATCGATGCATTATGTACCAGATGTTCATTTGGCTTTTGAAACGGGTGAACGCTTTAGGCGGGAAGGGCAGTTTGGTTGGCTTTTTCGTCCATGGCATAGTGTTGGATCATCGTTCTTTTTTATTGCTGTTTATATCCATGTAGCACGTGGGCTTTATTATGGTTCTTATAAAAATATGCGCGAAATGGTTTGGGTTACGGGCATGTTTATCTATATCACTATGATGGCAATAGCATTTTTTGGTTATGTTCTGGTTTGGGGGATGATGTCTGTTTCTGCTGCTTCAGTGGTTGCTGGCTTTTTCAAAGTCATTCCTTTGGTAGGAACGTGGTTGCATGAGACATTGCTTGGTGGTTATAGCGTGGGACAGGCGGCATTGAATCGCTTTTATGTGCTCCATTATCTTTTGTCCTTTGTGTTACTTTTTTTAGTAGGGCTTCATATTTTTGCAATTCACCAAGTTGGACAGGGTAATCCGACCGGTCTTGTAGTACAATCGGATGAGGAAACTGTTCCTTTTGCACCCTATGCGCTTATCAAAGATATTTTTGCTATTACTGTTTTTCTGATCTTTTTTGCTTGGTTTTTGTTTTATATGCCTGATTATATGGGACAGGCTGAAAATTATGATGTTGCTGACCCTTTAAAGGCGCCTCTTCGTGTGGTACCAGAGTGGTATTTTTTGCCTTTTTATGCTATACTGCGTGCCATAACTTTTAATATTGGAGCTCTTTCATCAACTTTTTTGGGGATTATTCTCTTAACAAGTTCGGTTTTTGTATTAATTTTTGTTCCATGGTTAGATCGCTCTCCAATATGTTCTGCAAGATATCGTCCTATTTATAAAATTTTCTTTTGGGGTTTCATTGCTGATGTTGTCTTTCTTGGCTATCTAGGTTCAAGAGAAATCAGCGAAAGCATCATTCTGTGGACACAATTGGCGACCGCTTATTATTTTATATTCTTTCTAATTGTTTTGCCGATCCTCCCTCTTTTTGAAAAGGGGTGTCCTCTTCCTTCTTCCATTACTGAAGATATGAAAAAGAAAAAAAATAAACTATGGTAAATGCTTTTATCAGATTGATTGTTGTTGCTGTGATAGGCTTTTCTTTTCACAGTTTCGCTGGTACTGTTTCTGATAAAGAGGAGGGATTTGTTTCTTTCCCTTTACATACTCCTAAAAGACAGAAATGGAGTTTTTCAGGACCATTTGGCGTTTATGATCAAGCACAATTGCGGCGTGGATTAAAGGTTTATAAGCAGGTTTGTGCCAGTTGCCATGGGTTAAAATATGTCGCTTTTCGCGATTTAAAGGCTCTAGGCTATGATCAAGAACAGATTAAAGCTTTTGCGGGGCAGTATCAGGTGAGCGATGGTCCTAATAGAGAAGGAAAGTTTTTTAAGCGCGCTGGGGTTATAACAGATCATTTTCCTTCTCCCTTTGCTTATGAAGCAAAAGCAAGGGGGATTCTTCATGGCGCTTATCCTCCGGATTTATCACTGATGGCACGTGCGCGCGCCGTATCTTTGCCGTTTTCGACTTTGATTACTGATATGTTAACGCATTATAATACTGCTGGTCCAGATTATATTACAGCTCTTTTAACAGGATATCAGGAGGCTCCAGAAAAGACAGAAATTGCTGATGGCTCTTGGTATAATCCCTATTTTATTGCCGGTAATTTTTTAGCTATGGCTCCTCCGTTGAGTAATGGTGTTGTTTCTTATGAAGATGGAACTCCAGAAACTGTTGAACATTATGCGCGGGATGTTTCTGCTTTTTTGATGTGGGCTGCTGATCCTCATATGGAAATTCGTAAAAAAACCGGTTTTCGTGTTATTTTATTTTTAATTATTTTTGGGGGGCTTGTTTATATTTTAAAAACTCGTATTTGGCGTGATTTAGAAGAAAAACGGGAGAAAACGAAAAACTGAAAAGAAAAAATATTAGAATTACTAGTCTTAAAAGAGCATAAAGAGTTGAGGGAACAAATCTGATTATGATGCATTGACACTTTATAAAGTAAAAGCAAAGTAAAACGGAGATGTTAAAATGAAAAAAATTGCCTATACTGCTCTTATATCTGCTTTAATGGTTTCTGGTACTTGGGCGCAGTCTTTTGAAGTGCCTTCTCAATCTGAAATGATTTCGTCGATGGGTACTGTACAGGTGGGATCAGATATGTCTGTGCGTTATGTTACACCTTTAGCAACGGATTTTGTTGCTTCGAGTCTTATTGGTGCAGATGTATACAATATAGAAAATGAAAATATTGGTGAAGTCAAAGATATTATTTTGCGTGAAAATAACATTGCAGGGTTTGTTATTGCTGTTGGTGGGTTCCTTGGTATAGGGGAGAGTTATGTGGTCGTTTCTCCAGAAACAATCCAGATGACAAATGATTATGGTAAGTGGAAACTTATCACGAATGCAACAAAGGATTCTTTAAAGGAAGCTCCAACATTTAAATACGAAGGACGTTGGGCACGCTAATTTCATATTTCCATTCTCTACGGTTAGAACAGTTGCTGTCCTAATAGATGATGGCACTGTTTTTTACAGATCGTTTGTCGGGAAGAAAAATTTTAAGCAAAAAGTTATTGCCGTTTCTTAAAGAAATCAGGGGCAAATTGAGATTAAAGCTTAATGATTGTGACGGTGCAGGAAACGAATGCTTTTAATTTTATTTGGAAGAAAAGGACTTCGGAGGTTTAGGACAGCTAAAAATACCTCAAATCGGATAGTTCATTCTTCATACCTTAGAGAAACTATAAGAGAGGGAGGGAAATGAAAAGCTTATCCCTCTCTTTATTTGCCCATTCATCACTTTAAAAAGATTCATAAAACGACGTATTGTTGACCATAAAAGGTTGTTGTTATTTCTTTCGTAGATGTCAAATATTGAGATGAAGCGAATATTTAAGTATTATGTTTAAACAACATAATATCGCCGTCTTGTACAATGTATTCTTTACCTTCATCGCGGGCTTTCCCTGCTTCTTTTGCACTGTTTTCTCCTCCTAAAGCAATATAATCTTCGTAGCTGATGGTTTGAGCGCGGATAAAGCCACGTTCAAAATCTGAGTGGATGACCCCCGCTGCTTGGGGTGCTTTTGTGCCACGTGTGATTGTCCACGCTCGTGTTTCCTTAGGACCACAGGTGAAATAAGTAATGAGGTCAAGCAAAGAGTAACCAGCACGAATGAGGCGGTTTAGGCTTGGTTCAAAGAGCCCTAGGGCATTCAGATATTCTGAAGCCTCTGCATCATTGAGTTGGGTAATTTCAGCTTCAATGGAAGCAGAAATGATAATGCTTTGAGCACTTTGTTCTGTTGCCATTTTTTCGACCGTTTTGGTGAAGCTATTTCCATGAGCGGCATCATTTTCACTTACATTGCATACATAAAGTACGGGTTTGGAAGTGAGAAGATTTAAATTCTCAAGGATGCGGTTTTCCTCGGCAGAGGTATCTTGGCGTAATAACCGGACAGGGTTGCCTTTTTGCAGTAAACTTAATGCTGCTTCCATCATGGGAAGAGTTGTGAGAGCTTCTTTATCTTTTCCAGTTGCACGTTTACGAATTTGTATAATTCGTCTCTCAAGACTTTCAAGATCTGCGAGCATAAGTTCTGTTTCAACGGTTGTGGCATCAGAAACGGGATCAATGCGTCCTTCTACATGGGTAATATCTTCATCTTGGAAACAGCGTAAAACGTGAATAATAGCATCGACTTCACGGATATTGGCTAAAAATTTATTGCCCAAACCTTCTCCTTTTGAAGCGCCACGTACAAGCCCAGCAATATCAACAAAACTGATGCGTGTGGGAATGATTTCTTTTGAACCAGCAATGGCGGCAATTTTTTCCATCCGCAAATCTGGAACAGCAACTTCACCAGTATTAGGTTCAATGGTACAAAAAGGATAATTGGCAGCTTGTGCTGTGGCTGTTTTTGTGAGTGCATTAAAAAGAGTAGATTTCCCAACATTAGGCAATCCCACAATACCGCATTTAAAACCCATGAGTTTGTCTTCTTTTCTGTTGATTTTATGATTAAGATAACGCTTATTTAGTGTTTTTATAGCATATTTTGAGAAGAGTTATAGTCTCTTGTTGCTGTAGATAAGGAAAAAGTCTATGTTGAAAAAACAATTTGTTTTTTTCAACATATTGAAAAACTTTTTCCTTTAATGGGTAAGAGAATTTTGAATTAACGTTAACAATGTGCTAAGTTTTTCATAGTATGCATGTCGACATGAAGAATGAATTGGAGAAAATAGAAGAGTGTTATCGCGTCGTGCCTTTTTAATTGCAGCACCTTTGGCTTTGGTTGGATGTGCTACGCACAAGTCAAATGTGTCGTTTCGTTCTCCTCAACAAATGAGGTACATTCCAGCAGAAATGCAGGCCTTGTATGGTCCTGTAACGAATGAGCCTTACTTATTGCCCGCTGTTGATCTTGCAACAATTGATCCCAAATTTTGGCGTCAAAGGGTCATTTATTATACTTCTTATCCCCCTGGGACACTGGTTATAGATACGCAGGAGTGTTTCCTTTACCTTATTGGTGAAAATGGAAGAGCTTTGCGTTACGGTATTGGAGTTGGAAAAGAGGGCTTAGCATTTGAAGGTGAAGGCGTTGTACAGCGTAAGCGCCGATGGCCAAATTGGACTCCTACGATGGCAATGATGGCTAGGGAACCAGAACGCTATGGTCATTTGGGGCAAGGAATGCCACCAGGACCGGATAATCCATTGGGGGCACGAGCACTTTATCTTTATAAAAATGGGCAGGATACATTGTTCCGCATTCATGGTTCCCACGAATCGTGGTCAATTGGCCATGCTATTTCAAGTGGATGTATTCGCTTGCTTAATCAAGATATTATTGACCTTTATGATCGTGTTCCTGTTGGTTCGCGCGTGGTGGTGTTGCAAAATAATGAGAGACCAAAAGTTTACAGTCAGCAATCCGCAGCTGTCGATCCACTACAGTCAACCATTAATCCGAGTGAATTTTTTTAAGTTTAAAGAATACAAGCCATTTTAATCAATAGGTGGCTTAATCTTTAATGGGGGGCCTTTTTGTGCATCTGTTGTGGTATCGTAAAACAATAAGAGTGCTTTTATAGTTTAAAGCTCACAATCAAGCGTGTATGCTTACTACAGCCTCTTTTTCACACAAGTGAATTTTTGAGAAGATATTTCACTCGCTTCATTTGATAATGTGGGGCGTACTGTTTGCTCTTTTTCTTTTCAAACAGGGGAGACTGCATATAAGAATGATACAAAGCGACTGATTTACAAGGTGATTTTACAAGGCGATATTGGCTTTTATGTCTTAGAGAGAGCTCTTATTGCAGGCTTTTATTTCTCATTATTTGTGCAATCTCATTGATAAAGAGAGATTTATCATCTTTTATGAGGAAGCTGATATTTTTTGCAATTGCCTCTAAGAGAGGAGATAGCCATTCTTGGTCCGATTTTGTGAAATCTCCTAGAACATATTGGTGGACAAGCTCTTTAGAATGAGGGCGTCCAATTCCTAAGCGTACACGGTAATAGTCAAGGCCGCAATGGGCATCAATAGACTTTATACCGTTATGTCCATTATTTCCTCCACCGATTTTAACACGGATCTCCCCTGGTCGTAAATCTAACTCATCATAGATGATGATCAAATTTTTCAAATCAACTTTATAAAACCTTAAAGCTTCACCAATAGCTTGGCCGGAAAGATTCATGAAAGTTTGAGGCTTTAGGAGAAAAGTCTTTTCACCGTTTATGAGACCATTGGTGATTTCAGCTTGAAATTTTTTTGACCATGGAGAAAAAGACAAGGATTGGTAAATCGCATCAATGGCCATGAAACCAATATTATGGCGATTATTTTGGTATTGTAAACCAGGATTTCCAAGACCAGCGATAAGCCACATGTATACCTTCAGTAAAGTGTGAGAGGTTTGTAAATGTCTCTATAGATTAGGGCAGGGGTTAAGGCGGGAAAATTCCCGCCTTGTAAAATTTATCAACTCTTTGCGTTGTCTTCACCATTTTCTTGTTCAGAAGTTTCATCACTAACATCCATGCCAGCAGGAGCTGCGATGGTTGCAATGGTGAAGTCTCGATCTTGAATGACGGGGGTAACGTCTTTTGGGAGTTGCACCGCTGAAATATGGATAGAATCACCAATAGAATAGCTGGAAAGGTCTATCTCAATTGCTTCGGGGATAGCATTTGCTGGAGCAGTACATTCAATTTCGTGACGCACAATATTGAGAACACCTCCTCTTTTAAGCCCAGGAGCTGTATCTTCATTGAGGAAGTGTACAGGGATATTCACTTCCACAACGGATTTCGCTGAAATACGAAGGAAGTCCACATGGAGCGGAAAATCACGCACAGGGTCTAATTGGTAATCTTTGGGGAGAACGGTAATTTTTTCTTTGCCGATTGCAATTGTTGCAACGGTAGTACGAAAACCACCAGCGTGAATTTTATAGAAAATTTCTTTATAGGGTACGCAGATTGCCAAAGGTGGTTGTTTTTCACCATAAATGACAGCAGGAATGAGACCGTTACGGCGAAGTTCACGGGAGGACCCCTTACCAACCCGCTCGCGTATTTCGGCCTTAAGAGTATAGCTTTTGCTCATAATTTAAGTCCTTTTACATGATTGGAGATCCATCAAAAACCAACAACAGTTTTCGTATGAATATGAAGATATGCGCTAGTCAACAGCGATTGCTCCATTCTGCGTTGCCTCCAAGGGTGTCTACGCAGAAGTTTGTTCTATAATTCAAACTCTACACAGATGCAAGAGTTGTGGGAAAAATCGATGATTTCTACCGTTAGAAAAAAGGAAATGTTACAAGCATGGTTTATTTGGAGAAAATGAAGAGCCGATATATTCAAAAGTAAATACTGGAGATGTTATGAAAGTTGAAATCGCCTTGGGTGAGACAGCGGAATGTAATGCTTTGCGTAAATCCGCACCAGCATGTATTGATTTGGAAGAATTATTGGCGACACGTCTTTTGGTACAAGGCAATTCTGGTTCAGGGAAATCACATCTTTTGCGACGCCTTCTTGAACAAAGTGCTGCATGGGTGCAACATTGTGTGATTGATCCAGAGGGCGATTTTGTCACTTTGGCAGATAAATTTGGCCATGTTGTTGTTGAAGCACAGCGCAGCGAATTGGAATTGACGCGTATTGCTCATCGCATTCGCCAACATCGGGTTTCGGTTGTGTTCAACCTTGAAGGCTTGGATACGGAACAACAGATGCGCGCTGTAGGTGCTTTCCTTGGTGCATTGTTTGATGTGGAGCGTAATTATTGGTATCCTATGCTTGTTGTTGTTGATGAAGCACAAGTGTTTGCTCCAGCAGCAGCGGGAGAAGTTTCTGATGAAGCACGTAAAATTTCTCTTAGTGCTATGACAAATCTTATGTGTCGAGGGCGCAAACGTGGCCTTGCGGGTGTTATTGCGACACAGCGTTTGGCTAAGCTTGCTAAAAATGTTGCAGCTGAGGCATCAAATTTTTTAATGGGACGAACTTTCTTAGATATTGATATGGTGCGTGCTGCTGATCTTTTGGGAATGGAACGCCGTCAAGCAGAAATGTTTAGAGATCTTGAGCGAGGGCACTTTATCGCTTTAGGACCTGCTTTATCACGACGTTCTTTACGGATTATCATTGGTTCCGTTGAAACATTGGCACGTTCTTCTAGTCCAAAATTAATGCCACTTCCAACAGAGCGAATGGATGCAAAAGAACTTGTTTTTACTGCTTCGCCAGAGGAAATTTTAATTCCCTTTAGACAATCACGAGAACCAGCGCGTGAAAAATCAATTCATGAAATGTTAGAAGAGGCTGTGCATAAAAAACAAGAATTGTTGGAAGAAAACCCGAGCTTATTTCCTGAACTTTCTGTTGTGGAGCGAGAGAGTCAGATAGAAGGTGTTATTCGGGAAATTCTTGATGACCCTGAGGCATTCTATCGTTCTACAGCCCTACTTTATCAAGATTTCTTGGTTCGTTGCCGTATTCATGGTCTTTCAGGAGATCCTTTAAATCTTTCGCAATTTCGGCGCAAATTGGCTGTTGCCCAAGCTTATGTTGACGAACAAACTGCTGTTAGTGAAAGCTGGAAACGCCTTTTGCAACTATCGGAAAGTTTAGAAGATGATGTTCAAGGTGTTTTTTTGCATGTGGCACAGGCTGCTTTGAGCCGAAAACCCTGTCCATCAGATGCATTTTTAGCACGCCTTTATGGAACCCATTCTTTAAGTCGTGCACGTCGTCTCTTAAGTTATTTTGAAGAACGCGGTTTTATTGTTATCCATACGCATTTTAACGGTCAACGCATTATCGCTTTTCCTGAGTTTGGTGTGGAAACAGCACCAGCTGATCCCAAAGCCCCCCTTTAACCAAATAGGCTTGAGACAGATTGTTCTGCAGCTGTTCTTGCAATTGCTTCGCCAATCAGATCCGCAATTGGTAAAACACGAATATTGTGTGCTTTCTCTATTGCTTCTGTTGGCATAATAGAATCCGTAATAACCAATTCTTTCATCTCTGACTTGGTAATACGCTCAATGGCATTTCCAGAAAGAACACCGTGTGTGATATAAGAGGTCACACTACTTGCACCGTGTTTAAGAAGAGCACTTGCTGCATTGCATAATGTTCCACCTGAATCAACAATATCATCGAGCAAAAGACAATCTTTTCCTGAGACATCTCCAATAATATTCATAACTTCTGATTCACCGGGACGCTCCCGACGTTTATCAACAATAGCCAGCAAACTGTTCAAGCGCTTAGCAAGAGAGCGTGCGCGTACAACCCCCCCAACATCTGGTGAAACAACAATAACATTTTCAAGAGAGTAATGCATTTTAACATCTCGAGAAATAACCGGAACAGCATAGAGATTATCCGTTGGAATATCAAAAAAACCTTGAATTTGTCCGGCATGAAGATCTAATGTTAAAACACGATGGGCTCCTGCTTCGGTAATCAGGTTGGCAACAAGTTTTGCGGAAATGGGGGTGCGTGGTCCAGGTTTACGATCTTGGCGAGCGTAACCAAAATAGGGGATGACAGCGGTAATACGTCGCGCCGAAGAACGGCGAAGCGCATCAATCATGATAAGTAATTCCATCAAATGATCGTTTGCAGGATAGGATGTGGATTGTAAAACAAACACATCTTGTCCACGGACATTTTCATGTAATTCTACGAAAATTTCTTGATCAGCAAAGCGTTTCACGGTTGCTTTACCTAAGGGAATATTTAAGTAATTTGTAACATCTTCAGCAAGACGTGGATTGGAATTGCCACAGAAAAGCTTCATAGTAGGACCTCTGAGTCGTCATGGTAGAGTATGATAGGGTTTTTAACTTCTTATTATCAGATTGCAAGGAAACAATTATAAAAGTGTTACAATTTTATCTCTTATTGTTAAAGAGCTCTGTGTTTTGTTTTTTCTTTTTCCCAAATTTTATTGCTTTTAGAGCAAAGTTTTTTGGCCATAAGGTCAAGAAATAAATTGATTCAATTCTTTTCTCTTATTCTCTAAAACAATATGCGTATTGTTTTCTCCATGAAAGAAATGAAGCAGAATTCAGGTTAAAAGAGTTTGCCTTAAATTTCATTATTAGTAAATCTTGAAAAGAAGAGCACTCAAACGCTTGACATTCTGTACATTAAGAAAGCTTTTTTGATAAAAAGTACAGTATTTGAGAGTATTTTTATTTCATTATAAGAAAAAATTTTGTTTTGCAATTTTGCTATTCTTTTTAAAGGCGCAAAAAGATTCATTTTATCCATTCAACATAATAGCAGAAAACTGTCGTCCATCATCTTGTTCCTTTCGCAGTGTTGCACGCCGATAAGAGAAAAAACGCTGTTCATCTTGGTAGGTGCAAAGCTCTACACAGGAAGCACAAACGCCTGCTTCTTTGAGTTGATTCATAATGAATGCCCATAGATTAAAGTAAAAATGATTGATTTTCTCTGTTTTTACAAAATATTTTTGGAATTTACTCTGGTAGTCGATAAATTGATAGTAAAATTCTTCTGTTACTTCATAGTGGCAAGGACCAATACAAGGGCCAAGAACTGCTGTTATCGATGATCTTTTAGCCCCTTGCTCTTCCATAACGGTAATGGTTCTTTCTATAATTCCCTTTAAACTACCTCGCCAGCCAGCATGTGCTGCGGCGATGACACCAGCTTGTGGATCAGCAAATAAAACTGGTCCACAATCTGCTGTAAGAATGCCGATGACGAGTTTTGGTGTGGTCGTAACAAGAGCATCCGCTTTAGGAGGTTTATCAATAAAAGCTTGATTTACTACGACAATGTCACAAGAGTGTATTTGATTGACAGTAACTAAATTTTCTACTTCAACATCAAAGTAATTGGCGATTAAAATGCGATTTCGTGCGATATATACAGATTGATCATTTGAATTTTGTCCAACATGAAAATTTTGAGAGAGACTTTTTGAAATACCACATTGGCGTGTGAAAAAACCATGTCGTATCCCGTGTGTGTGTAAAGCAGATAGATCTTTTGCAAGGATGGGGTGGGCAACAGGATTCATAAATATTCCTTGTAGACATGGTTGTTATTAAAGAGAGAATGGTGTGTGAGATGTGTGTATTTGTTAAATTTTATGGTCATCAAAATCTCGGAGGTATAGGGATATTTTTATCACTTATATATAAGACTTTAAACAATTTTCCCATTTGATCTAGACCAGCTAATCGCTCGATATCTTGGCGGATTTTGTCTTGCAGTGTAGCATTTTTGCCCGCTCCAAGCTGTCTTGCCCGTTCTAGCAGTCCCATTTTTAAAAGAAAGTCTCTTTGCTCTGAGATTTCAGCAAAACAACCTTCTTCAAGAGCTATTTTTTTTAAAAAGGAAAAGCCAACATGGGATGTTAAATCATGTTGACCTGGAGCCTCAAAAATATCACGAAATTTATGTTTTGAGAGTGCTTGAAGTGTATCGCCAAAGGCAAGATCTCGAGCACCATAATCGATGAGTAAAGCAGAACCTTGTACTTGGACTAAACGTTTGCTGATTTGTTGCATCAATTGATGGCGTGAGGGCGCATGTTCAAAAATTGTGCCATCAGGCATTTCAGAACAATAAAATTGTAAGCAAGAAGAGGGCAGTTTATGTGGGGCAGCAATAAAGATGAAATCCCCTTTTTTATTGACTGTAATGCGGCGTTCTCTCCACTCTCCGCCGACTTTAATATATTGATTGATGGGGAGAGTGTCTAAAAACTCATTCGCAATTAAAAAAAGTGGTTTTGAGGGAATTTGGTCAAAACTTTTAATGCTATGGATTTTTTTTTGATAAGGTGCAAGACATTTCTTTTGTTCTTTTGTCAGTTTTTTACTTACTTCAATAAGAAAGACTTCAGCTGTATTAAATGCGGTTGAAGATAATTTTTGCATGGTACGCAAAATGTCACTCATTAAAGTTCCACGTCCTGGACCTATTTCAGCAACAATAAAGGGGTGAGGGCAACCATGAGCTTTCCAGCTAGCAAGAAGCCAAATACCAATCATTTCTCCAAATAATTGGCTTATTTCAGGAGCTGTTATGAAATCACCCGTACGCCCAAAGGGTGTTTGTGTTTGATAATAGCCAAATTGAGGGTCTGTGAGCGCTAACGTCATATATTGACTGACAGGGATGGGGCCATGAAGGGCAATGATTTTCTTAATTTTTTCTTTCAGGGTGGCCATTTTCTTTAGGTTTCTCTTTGAAAGCTTGAAAAAGAAGATATCCCCCTAAAAGGAGCATTGGAAGAGACAAAGCCATACCATAGGTGAAGCCAGCAGAATGAAAAAGGCTGGAAAACCATTCTGGATCTTCTTGGGGAGCACGGTAAACTTCTGAAACACTTCGTGCTATTGCATAACCGATAATGAATATTCCTGATACAGCGCCAGAGCGTTTTAATGCTTTGAAAGCAAAAATTACAATGGATAAGATGATGAAGAGAAGGAATCCTTCCATGAAGGCTTCATAAAGTTGGCTTGGATGACGTGGTAAATAATGAGGATCCAAGGGAAAACAAACGGCCCAAGGCTGGGCGGTAACATTGCCCCATAATTCTTGGTTAATGAAGTTGCATATCCGTACAATGCCGATACCAATGGGGGCACCGGCAGCAATGATATCAAACATTGCGCGTATCTTGATGTTATTTTTACGGGCAAACCAAATCATTGCAATGATAATGCCAATGAGTCCGCCATGAAAAGACATCCCTCCATCCCATACTGCGATGATAGCACTTGGATGACTAAAATAATAAATGGGATCCCATACAATCACTTGTCCTAAGCGGCCACCAACAACAACACTGATCGCAGACCAAGCAACAAAATCCCCTATCTTTTCCTTATCTATAGGAGGTCGATGAGCGGACCATAGAGATTGTTTTTCTAATAACTTTTGCCCATACCACCAAGCAAAAAGAATACCCACCACATAACCAAGCCCGTACCAATGGAGAGATAAGGGACCTAAACGGACAATTACCGGATTGAGAAAATCTGGAAAAGCAATGGCTGGACAGACAAGATGGTTCATGAATTAAGCATTTTCTCTTTGATTACACGATGGTCAGGAATGACAGATGAATGTATAATGGTCAAGCGGGGAGAGTGGTAGATTTCCACTGGTTTCTTCTGCTAAAATTTTATGATGGTAAAAAGAGTGTAAAAGACTTAAAACAAAATCTAGATGGTAGGGTAAAAGGAACAAATACAGTATCTAAATGTTATAAAAAAACGCTATAATGCGTGCGTCAATAATTTAAATTTAAGGAAAAACATTATGCGTAATGGATCAAACCGTATTCTTGATGAATTGGCAAAATTAGCAACAGATGCTGCTGATATTGTGCAAGGTATACGACATGAAGCTGGAATGGCTTTTCGTTTGCAGGCTGAAAAAATAGCAAATAAACTTGATCTTGTTCCACGCGAAGAATTTGAAACCTTTAAGGAAATGGTTCTAAAAGCCAGTGCCGAAAATGCGGATGTAAAAAAACGTCTTGATGATCTGGAAAAAAACACAGACCAAAAGAAGTAAAATAATTTTTATAAGAAAGTTTTAGAAAAAATATCCCCAATTTTTCAATAAAGTTCCTAAAACCAAAAAATGCTTAATCTTGAGTCTGTTAGAGGAGATTATCCATTTATTTCTTGTAAAAAAAAATATTTTTTAGATCAGGGGACTGGCGCTGTAAAATTGTATCAATACACTGAAAAAGCCTGATGATTCGTTTTATAGTTATCAAGTGCGTTGGGGAAGTGTTATTGTGTTGCGGGTGCTTGTGTACTGTCAATTATTTTTAATGTGTATTTGCTTGGTGTAAAGGCTTTGGTTGTAACAAAATGTTGTTACATTTGGGGTGGTTTGTATTCTGTTGAAAATGTTTTTAATATGATTGAGGATTATAATGAGGCTTGCATTTTGCGCCACAGAAAGAGAAGAGCATCCTGTTGACTTTATTGAACAGATTGCTTGTAAATATGATTGGTCGTTTGAGCGGGATGCACAAGATGAAATTCGTGTTTGTGTAGAAGGAAAACGGGCAAATTATCGCATTGCTTTTTCATGGATGGAAGAACAAGAAGCACTTCATTTGGCTTGTGCATTTGATCTTTCTATTGAAAATGCTCAGACGGCAGAAATCCATCGCTTATTGTTAGCAATTAATGAAAAATTGTTACTGGGACATTTTGATTATTGGCGAAGTAATAATTCGGTTATTTATCGGCAAGGGCTTTTATTGGCTGGAGGGGTCCATCCATCTCATATACAAGTTGAGACATTGTTGATACACGCACTCAAAGTCTGTGAAAGTCATTATGTGGCATTTCAGATGGTTGCTTGGCGTGGCGAAAGTGCCTACAAGGCGTTGCAATATACTTTGTTTGAAACTGTAGGGAATGCCTAAATGACGACAGTTTGTTGAGCGTTTTCGTAAAACGATTGTGAAGTTTTGTTTATAGGGGGATATCAATAATAGCACGTAAGCCCCCTAGAGGGCTATCTTCTAGTTGAATGTTTCCTCCATGGCTACGGGCTATATCTTGAGCAATAGAAAGGCCTAGTCCCGTTCCACTTGCATCTTGATTCCTTGCTTTGTCGAGTCTAAAGAATGGTTTAAAGACTTCTGCACGCATATTTTTATGAATTCCAGGTCCATCATCGTCAATCATTAATATAAAGGATTCTTGGTAAGATATAGCGGTCAGTTTGATGGTGTTGGCGTAGTAAAATGCATTTGAGACAAGATTGCTCACGAGGCGCGTGAAGGCACGGGGACGTACTTGTATTTGTGTAGGACCTTCAATGGTGTAGGAAAATTGACGTTTGTGAAGATGTGCATCGGTGGAAAATTTTTGCATGAGAGTGTTTAAATCAAAGGTTTTAACGCTTTCATTTCCTTCACCACGGGCAAAAGCAAGATAATCTTCTAACATGTTTTGCATGTCGCTTACATCTTGCTCAAGGGGTTTCATATCAAAGTCAGTATTTGCTAAGGCGAGCTGAAGTTTAAAACGTGTGAGAATCGTTCTTAAATCATGGCTTACACCTGAAAGCATCATGGTACGTTGTTCAATTTGGCGTTCAATACGTTCACGCATGCGTAAAAAAGCAATGCCGGCACGACGAACTTCATCTGCTCCTTGTGGTTGAAATCCCTCAGGTAAAGGGCGACCACGTCCAAAACTTTCTGCTGCTTCAGCCAATTGTTGAATTGGCTTGATTTGGTTGCGCAGAAAATAAATCGCTATCAGTAATAAAAAAAGCGCTGTTCCTACCATCCAGCTTAAAAAAATAGCGGTATTGGAAGCATAGGCTTGGCTACGTGGTGCAAATACGCGTAAGATAGCGTGATCAAGGTGGATGCGGATTTCGACAAGATCAGAATCGCCTACGGTATCAATCCAGAAGGGACGATTAATTTGACGGGTGATTTCTTCACTGAGAAAATAATCAAGAATTGCAAAAAATGGTTTCGGTCCTGCTGGAGGAAGAGGGGAAGCAGGCAGGAGTGCTATATTTAATCCCATACGTTGTTGTGCAATACGTTTAATGTCTTCGTAGTTATCTTGTTGCGGATATGTTTCAATGATATCGATAATAGCTGAAATATCGTGGACAACAGCGGTAGAAAGGCGCTCAGTCACCATTTGCCAGTGACGTTCCATAAAAACATAAGCAATCACTGTTTGTAGGAGGACCATGGGAGCAATAATGATGATCAAAGAGCGTGCATAAAGCCGTTTTGGCATCTTCTTTGTCAGCCAGAGGATAAGTTTTCTTGCAGGTGTGATCATACTATGCTTGTTCAACTGAAAGTTTATAACCTATTCCTCGTACGGTTTGGAGCCAGATTGGGAGTGCTGGATTTTCTTCGATCTTACGGCGAAGGCGGTTGATTTGTACATCAATTGCACGTTCGCCAATATTTTTATCATCCATTGCAAATTTATGGCGTGGAATGATATCTCCTGCATTTTCGGCAAAAATAACCATCATTTTTTGTTCGTTATCTGTCAATTTAATAATTTCTCTTCCTTTCTTGAGTTCGCGCCGTGCAATGGAAAAGATATAGGGTCCAAAAACAATTTGCTCGATTTTAGGCTGTTGTAGTGGAAAACCACGTCGTAAAATGGCATGAATGCGAAGGAGAAGTTCACGAGGGTCAAATGGCTTGGCAAGATAGTCATCTGCGCCTGCTTCTAGTCCATCGATGCGATTGTCTATTTCTGACAAAGCTGTGAGCATGAGGATAGGAACGTCTCTTGTTTGACGAAGTGAGATGGTGAAATCAATGCCGTTTTGTCCAGGCATCATGACGTCAACTATAAGAAGATCAAAATCTAAGCTTGCAAGTTGCCGTTTTGCTTCATCAGCATTTGCTGAAACTGAAACACGAAATCCATTTTTCATGAGAAATTGCAATAAAAGATTACGAATGCGGGTGTCGTCATCAATCACAAGAAGGTGAGGAGCATCATCACACAAAACTTGGACGTGATCGGTCATTTCTCAAAACCTTAACAAAATGGTGTTTTTATAAAGTTCAAGTTTACATAAGTTGCATAAAACTGTCGAGCAAGCTATTTTACTCTATACAGAAGAAAATTCTCTCTCATAAAGTTGAAAAAAATTTACTTTGAAAAGGATATGATGAGCAATTTTAGTACACATATTATTCCGGTTACGCCTTTTCAACAAAATTGCACTTTGCTTTTTGATAATGAAAAAAAAGTGGGGGTTTTAGTGGATCCTGGTGGTGATTGGCTTCAAATTCAAGAAGTCATCCAAAAGATGGGCGTTGTCGTTGAAGCTATTTGGATAACACACGGGCATTTTGATCATGTGGGAGCGGCAATGCAAGCAAAAGAAGCTCTTGGTGTTAAAATTATTGGTTCACATCAGGGTGATAAACCTGTGATGGATGCTGCGTTTGAGAGTGCAAAAAGCTATGGCATTACTGATGCACGCAATTGTGTTCCTGATCAATGGTTGGAAGATGGCGATACTCTTCGTTTTGCTGAACATGTGTTCACTGTTTTTCACACACCGGGACATTCCCCTGGTCATGTCATTTATTTCAATGAAAAACAACGATTTGCTCTCTTGGGCGATGTGCTTTTTCGTGGTTCTATTGGACGGACGGATTTTCCTTTCTGTTCTCATGAAGCGTTGATGAAATCACTTCGAGATAAAGTTTTGCCTTTAGGCGATGATGTTCGTTTCATCTGTGGGCATGGACCAAGTAGTTACTTAGGCTATGAGCGCCAGTGGAATCCTTTTCTTCAAGAGTTCGCCCAATAACCAAAAAAACACTCTCAAGTGTTTTTTTGGTTGCTTAAAACTTCTTTAGTAGCGTGTCATAGAAGCTAATTTACTGGAGCATAACAAAAGTGCTCTCGGCCGTCACTACCTCGAAAAGTTCCTTTTTGGGGATTAAACGAACGGTATTTTTTCTTGCAATATTGAAGCCAATCATGCGTGTCTGATTGCTGGAGGGGGTGATATGTTGTTGTCTGAACTTCATAAATAACTTGAGGGGGCTCTTGATAAATTACTTGGGGGTGTTGTGGGGTTTGATAAATGATTTGTGTTTGTGGACGTTCTGGCTCTTTGAAAATATTGCTAAGAATCGCACCTGCAGCAAGACCAAGAATACCTGCTGCTAAAGCATCTCCTGATTTTTTGCGAGATCCATAATGTTTGTGGGTATGATGATGATGTGTTGTCGTGTTGCGTTCACTATAATGATATGTTCTATGCTCAAAATGACGATGATGATGTTCGGCTCCTGTATAGGCTACACGTTGGACATTATGACGATGAGAAGAAGGAAAAGAATGAGAAGAGAAGTGAGAATCAATTTCTCTCTTCATACTATTCATATGATCATCTATTTCTTTATTTACACTCCTCATATGGTTATCAATTTCTCTCTCTACACCCTTCATATGATCATCTATTTTTTTTTCTATACCCTTCATCGTCTTCGTGATAGTTTCTTCTTCATAACTCCATGTATCTGCAAGCGTTGTGCTTAGTGGCATAAAAACAGTTACATTTGTCATTGCTGATAATACCGCTAATTTGATTATTTTTTTCATAGCGATGCTCCTTATTATGTAAATTCGCATTTTTTCATATTCTATACGTGTCAAACTGAACACAATCTGAACGGTTTTTGATTTATTTTGACAAAACGAATAAAAATCCTTTGGATGTATATCAACACAAAATCATGACAAAAGTTTGCTTTAAAGAAATATACTTGGCGTATTTTCATTTATAACATTGTATTGATTGGTATTAACTTTGACGGTGTTAATAAAATTTTATGTAAAATCGTCTTTTTATCTTTCTTTTATTTTTAAAACTTAAAAATAAGCGGAAGAAACGTGAAAGTGAGAGCACTCTTTCTATTATGAGATTATATTATCATGCCTATAAATTTTATTTAATTATGTGTTTCATAAGCATGTTCTCTTGTTTGATGGTTTTTTAAGAAGCGGATTATAAAAATTGGGTTTATATCTATATTATGCTATATGGGGTGTTTGGGGGATATGGAAAAGATATTTTTTGATTGGTTGTTCCTGCTTTAAAGTTTAAAAATATTTTAGGGAGGTATTTGATCTTCTTATGAAAAGATTATTATGAGAAATGTTTTCTTACAGCATTTCTTTGTTAGGTTTCTTGCTCAATTGGAACAGCATTGATATTAAGATTACTCATTTATGGAATGTTGTTGTTTATTAATGATATCTTCTTAAGATTTTAGCGAAAAAAGATTTATTTTGAATAGCTTGACAGTTTTAGGTTATTGATTGGTCCGATTTTTTCGTGTTGTTTTGTTAAGAGTATTTTTTGAGGACTTTTTTGCTTTTCGACTTTCCAAAATACCAGTATCTATTGTTGTCCCCATGTGATCAAGATCTGGCTTTGTAAAAAGATTTGCTTGTATCATGGGTTCGTGGATAGATTGTTCACTATGATGTGTTAAAGGATCGTCAGCTATTGCGAGTTCTATTTTCTGTAGTTGTTTTATTTCATCACGAAGTCGTGCTGCTTCTTCAAAGTTTAGATCAGCAGCTGCTTTACGCATTGATTTTTCGAGATATTGAATATGGGTTGTTAAATTATTGCCAACCATATTATTCTGCCTAATAAAATCAGGAAGTTTTCTAGGAGTATGGTGGGTTTCTCCTCCTGAATTGAGAATATCGTCGATATTTTTTTTGATACTGGTGGGGGTAATATGATGTTCTTCATTATAGGCTATCTGTTTTTGTCGACGTCGTTGTGTTTCTTGTAATGCTCTCTCGATAGAGCCAGTCATGGTATCAGCATAAAGAATAACGCGCCCGTCTACGTTTCGTGCAGCGCGTCCGATTGTTTGCACAAGTGATGTTTCGGAGCGTAAAAAACCTTCTTTGTCGGCATCTAGAATGGCAACAAAACCGCATTCTGGAATATCCAGACCTTCTCGAAGCAGGTTGATGCCAATCAGAACATCAAAAGTACCAAGCCTGAGATCACGAAGAATTTCAATACGCTCTAATGTATCAATGTCAGAATGCATATAGCGTACCCGAATAGCTTGTTCGTGGAGATATTCTGTCAAATCTTCAGCCATACGTTTGGTTAATACAGTGACTAAGGTACGGTAGCCTTTTTGAATTGTTTTACGAATTTCATTGATAACATCATCGACTTGGTTAGAGGCAGGCCGTACTTCTGTTGGTGGATCAACAAGTCCTGTTGGGCGAATAATCTGCTCAGCAAAAATGCCGTGAGATTGTTCCATTTCCCAGCGACCAGGTGTTGCGGAGACAGCAATGGTTTGTGGGCGCATAGCATCCCATTCTTCAAAGCGCAAAGGGCGATTATCCATACAGGAGGGAAGCCGGAATCCATATTCTGCTAAGGTTGCTTTTCTGCGAAAGTCACCTCGGTACATACCACCAATTTGAGGAATCGTGACATGGCTTTCATCGATAAAAACAAGAGCGTTGTTGGGAATATATTCGAACAAGGTTGGTGGTGGTTCTCCAGGTTGTCGTCCTGTTAAATAGCGTGAATAATTTTCAATTCCGGCGCATGAGCCGGTTGTTTCTAACATTTCTAAATCAAACATTGTGCGCTGTTCTAAACGTTGCGCTTCTAAAAGCCGTCCTGCTTTGTTCAATTCATCAAGACGTTGAATAAGCTCCATTTTAATGGCTTTCATAGCTTGATTGAGTGTTGGCCGCGGTATGACGTAGTGTGAATTGGCATAAATTTTAATGGATTGAAGCTCAGCTGTTTTTTGTCCGGTGAGAGGATCAAATTCAGTGATTGTTTCTACTTCATTACCAAACAGCGAAAGTCGCCAAGCACGGTCTTCAAGATGGGCAGGAAAAATTTCGATTGTGTCTCCTCGGACACGAAAAGAACCACGAATGAAATTTATGTCTTGTCGGTAATACTGTTGAGAAACTAAATCAGCTAAGAGTTTTCGCTGATTGAGTTTGTCTCCTTTTTGTATTTGCAAAGTCATGGCTGTATAGGTTTCTACCGAGCCAATCCCGTAGATACAGGACACAGATGCCACAATAATGACGTCATCACGCTCTAAGACAGCGCGTGTTGCAGCATGCCTCATCCGGTCGATTTGTTCATTCGTAGAGGATTCTTTTTCAATATAAGTGTCAGAGCGTGCAACATAGGCTTCGGGTTGATAATAGTCGTAATAAGAAACAAAATATTCAACAGCATTGTGAGGAAAAAAACTTTTAAATTCTCCGTAAAGTTGTGCCGCTAGAGTTTTATTTGGTGCTAAAATGAGAGCTGGACGCTGGGTTTTCTCAATAATTTTGGCCATTGTATAGGTTTTGCCTGATCCGGTAACTCCTAAAAGCACTTGGGTCCGTTCATCCTTTTCAATGCCCTCAACCAGTGTTTTTATGGCTTGAGGTTGATCACCTGCTGCTTCAAAGGGTGTTTCAAGTTGAAAGGGAATACCGCCTTCAGATTTTTCAGGACGTACAGGACGATGTGGTGTCCATAATACACCATTCTTTAAAAGAGGATTTCCTGATGCAATCAGAGCAGAAAGCGCTTCCACTGTTGCTGTGACACCATTTTTCATTGTTGCATCCTTTGATAGCGAAGTGTTCATAATTTTAAAGGAAATAGCAAATTTTACAACTTAATCGCGATAACGGAAAAACGTTCCTGAGCAATTTTATTTGAGCGCCTTGAGTCTTCATAGGATATTCGTTGTGTTTTGAATGTGAAAGGCGCTCTTTCGATATTTGGTGTGTGATGACATTTATGGCTTTTCATGTCCATTATTTTTCTTGCACTATGATGTTGTTTTGTGGAGTTTTGCTTCTTCCCATGGGATGTTATGGAGTGTGCACTTTTTGTTTTGTGACTGAAAACACTGTGTATGTGTGATAGAGATCATTGCCATCTTTAAATGAAAGGTAACGAGATGATACCCAACCTGTTTGGGCGTTATATTTAATATGGCACCAATTTCCTTTACAAGTTTGCACAAATACCAATTCTCCGGCACGGATTAAATCACAAAGTGCGTGTTTTGTACTTGGTCCTGTTCTCAAATTAAGGTTTCTTGTGACAAAAGCATCCGCGGCTCCGGATACGGTTGTGGCTAAAAAGAGAGAGATAAACACAAAGAAAATTACGAACGTCTTCATTTTTCTGCAGAGGATTCCTTTAGAGATTTCCTTTTCTTCTCTCTTTATACAAGTTAAATTACGATAAAACAGCAAGAAATACAATTATTACTTCTTAAGGATTTTGAATGGTGAGGGCAAAATTTGATCTTTGAGATGCCCAAATATGCAATGGTTTTAATATAAGTGGTGAATGCTTTATTCTCTTTTTTATTTTTATATGGAAAATAGGGATGCTGTACTATATAATAAGATAGATTGTGGTTTTCGGATTCCAAAAGTCATTTTGGAAGCCGTTTTTTGTATTTTATTGAACCTTCCGTGTAACAGAAAGGGACGGATTATGGAAAAAGTTCCGATGACTACAGCTGGTTTTGAAAGTCTTAAAGAAGAGTTACGTTGGCGTCAACAACAGGAACGTCCACGCATTATTGAAGCAATTTCTGAGGCACGTGCCCATGGTGATTTGTCAGAAAATGCCGAATATCATGCCGCTAAAGAAGCACAAAGTCATAATGAGGGGCGTATCAATGAGCTTGAGGATTATATTGCGCGGGCAGAAGTGATTAATGTTTCCCGTCTTTCCGGCGACAAAATTAAATTTGGAGCCACTATCAAGCTTTTGGATGAAGATACTGAAGAGAAGAAGGTTTATCAGATCGTTGGTGATCAAGAAGCTGATGTGAAGACTGGTAAAATCTCTATTTCCTCGCCTATTGCACGTGCACTTATTGGTAAGCAAGAAGGTGATGTCATTGAAGTAAATGCACCAGGTGGTGCACATAACTATGAAATTATTGAGGTTCAATACATCTAAATTGTTATGCGGGTATCCTTGCAAGAAACGGAGATTATTGCTCCTCACTTTAAAAAACGTCTATCAGGAGTGACGTCTACAGTTATTCAACTTATTCCTTTGCAACGGGAATAAGGTATACGTATTTCTACTTTTGGATTTGGATTACCCAAAAATTTACCGTCTCTTGCCTTTAAGGATCTTTTCGGGCTTTGGAAAAACCCGATGGGTAGTCCATTTCGTATTTGGCATGCTTGGCGCAATATTGAGATGCTTTGTGGCATTTTTTGCGCGATGTGTTGCGAATGAAACTTAAACTCGTCTTTACATCGACTTCTCAGCGTCATCATAAGTCTTTCACAAAATGGTTGATTCGGCAGATGGATAGGGTGATTGCTACCAGTGTGCGTACCGGAGCCTATCTAGAAGTACCGCACACAGTTATTATGCATGGGGTGGATATTCAACGTTTTTCTCCACCTAAAATTCTTGATGATGACTTTGCTTCGTCAGGACTTCCTGGAAAATATGCGGTGGGATGTTTTGGGCGTCTGCGCCACTCAAAGGGCACTGATTTGTTTGTGGAGGCAATGATCGCTTTATTACCGCGCTATCCTGAGTGGACAGCACTTATTGCTGGTCGAACGACAGAACAACATTATAACTTTGAGAAAAAAATACGCCAAAAAATTGCTGAAGCGGGTTTGGATCATCGTATTGTTTTTCTTGGTGAGCTACTCAATACACCTTTGTGGTACCGTCGTTTGTCGCTATATGTTGCACCTTCGCGTACAGAAGGGGTTGGTTTAACCCCTTTGGAGGCAATGGCATCACAGACAGCTGTTGTAGCGAGTGATGCAGGAGTTTATGAAGAATTGGTGGTGGAAGGAACAGGAACAGTTGTTCAAGCAGGGGATGGAGATGCTTTAACGGCAGCAATTGAACCTTATTTGGCTGATTTACAAAAAAACAATGATAGCGGGAGAAAAAGCTTTAGCGCATGTGCGTACCCACTTTCCTTTGGAAAAGGAGGCTGCAGCCATTGGGAGCGTTTATGCGGAAATATTTGCGGAAAAAACACTTTAAATATATGGAATCTTAACTTGAGTCGTGAAATGGATGCATGATCTTGAAAAGTTTTTTCTCATTATCCAAACCAATAACAGTCATCAATATTATTTCGCAAAATGCATGGTATTTTTGTGTATTATAATTGTAAAAGGTCAAGTTTTTGATAAAAGACTTGGAAATTTATGACTTCTTGAGGCGCGTGAAGGTATCATAAAATTACAGAAGTGCATTGGTGTCATAGGGCTTGTGTTGGTGCTTAATGGTCAAAACACTCCTCATGAAGAACAAAGCGCTATTGTTGTTGCCAATTCACGGGCTTTTTTAAAAGACACCTCTCAATGCTCCTAAGCTCATTTCATGGTGCTACCTATGGATGGTATAACGATAAAGCCATTGAACATCACGATCTTTACGCTTATGAAGGAGCAAGCTAGCACCATATCATTCACTTTGCTAACCTTCCAGTGTTGCGACAGCTTTGCATTGAGAGAATTCATAAAAAGCATTTTTAATTCGTTCTTATACAATTTTTACTCACACGCCAGCCCCACTTGTGATGTGCAAGCGAATGATTTTAATTGATTCAACATGAACAGATTTGAAATGAGAGAATCTTATGCTATTCGGGTTTCTCATTCAATATGAATGACGCTAAATTATATTTATAAATCAATTTGTTGTCTCTTTTAGGGTACCGGCTTTGTGAAAAGAAACTTTCTTTGAGAAGTTTATGCGCTACTCTTTTCGGAGTAGAAGGTTTTTGAAGCTGTTTGTGTTCTCTTAGGGGAGAGGGGTAGTCATGTATTCTTCAATAATAAAATTGATAGCAGGGGACTGGTGATAAAAAGTTATTGGTAAAATATATTGACGTTATGTGTGAAAGAGTTCCCTTTTTGATTAAGAAGAGTTAATAAATAAGAATGTTATGAGACCATAATGTGCTTTAAAAGTTTTTGAATGATATTTGAGAATTCAGCTTTTTTAAAAATGGCTTGTACATTAGGAAAGATGATTTAGAAGTCTCATTTGTATGCGTGTTATACTGCTTGTGTGACTTACGTGTTTGACGCTCTTTAAAAATTCTTTTATTGATTCAAGAAGGGCTTCGTTTTATAAAGTTAATGACTTGTTTTCTCAATCTGTATTCATGTTCCGATTGATGCTGTACATTAAAATTGTTCACGCCAAAAAGCGGGAATAAAAAGTACGAATATCGTTATTATTTCAAGACGTCCAGCCAGCATGAGAAAACTCAAAATCCATAAAGCACTATCATTGATTGTAGAAAAATTGCCAACAGGACCGATAATATTTCCAAAACCTGGACCAATATTGGAAAGAGCGGTGAGGACTCCTGTAAAGGCAGACGTAAAGTCAAGTCCTGTTGTAAGCAAAAGTGCAGTGCCAATAAGAAGACAAAACATGTAAAGACAGACAAAAAATAATACTGCTTTAGCAACATCACTCGAAATGTTTAAATGATCGTAGCGCGCTTTTACAATGACATTGGGAAAAAGGAGCTTTTCTATATTTGTTTGTGTAATACGCCAAAGGATTATGAGGCGATTGATTTTCATTCCACCAGAGGTAGAACCTGCACATCCACCTGTAAAAGAAACAAGGAAAAAAATACCAAGCGCAAAAGGACCCCAAAGTTGATAATCTTCAGCGCTATAACCAGTAGTACTGATGATGGATGTGATATGAAAAATGACATCAAGAAAAACTAAATAAAAAGCGCGATGATCATGAAATTTTAGCCATGCTGCTAAAGCAAAGCTGAAAAGAAAAACAATATAGAGAAAGACAATAACTTGTGAATCAATGAAACGTTTTGAGCGGCCAGGAAGCACTAATTTAACATAAAGCACGAAAGGCAGCGCGGAGAGCAACATAAAAATCGTTGAAGTGATTAAGATGGCTGGTTTGTCAGAAAAATAGCCAAAAGAGGCATCGTGGGTTGAAAAACCAGCTGTGGCTATCGTGCTCATTGCATGGTTAATCGCATCAAATAGACTCATGCCAGAAGCAAAGTAGGAGAGCATACAAGCCAACGTTAGGCCAACATAGGCTATGATAATTCCGTTAGCAATTTGGTTGATGCGAGGCAATATTTTTTCAGATTTATCAGATGATTCCATATGAAAAAGTTGTACTCCACCAACACGCAGTGAAGGCAAAAGCAATAAGGCTAAGCCGATAAAACCAATGCCGCCAATCCAGCATATGAGAGAGCGCCATAACAAAATACTGCGTGATAAATTATCAAGACCGTTAAGTACTGTGGAGCCTGTGGTGGTAATTCCAGAGACGGATTCAAAAATTGCTCCTGCTAGGGAAATGGGAAGAGGAGAAAGGTAAAGAGGGAGGGCACCTACAACGCTCCCTGTGAGCCAAAGACAAACGGTGAGCAAAAAACCAAGCCGTGCTGAAAAACGACAAGTTGCACCTCTCGTTGCTAAAAGAATCAGTGTCGCTAACATGGTCGTTATGGCGCAAGAATAGAGAAAGGTTATCCAATTATGGTTATTGTCGTGCAAATCGATAAAAATTGGCAGAAGCATTGCTCCTCCCATGATTAAGGCAAAACGTGCACAAACATTGATAATAAATTGAAAAATGATCGTTCCCTATCTTTGTATCATTTTCGTTACGGTTTTATGCCCATAATAACTTACGTTTTTCTCTATTATATGATAAAGATCAACTTCTATATTAAGTATGCCTTGATACATTGGCAATCAAGTCCTTTTCATTAAACTTGAAAAGAGATACATATACACCATAATTTAGGCTGTTGAAATTTTTTTTAAAAGGCTGCATTTCATTATAATTTATAGAATAATTAAATAAGAAAAAATGTAAGGGGATTCTATGGTTCAATCGCATATTCGCCTGCTTATTATTGGCTCGGGGCCAGCTGGTTATACAGCGGCGATCTATGCGGCAAGAGCAATGCTCAAGCCCGTTTTAGTTACTGGTTTGCAGCAGGGGGGGCAGTTGATGATTACAACCGATGTGGAAAACTATCCAGGTTTTGCTGATCCGATTCAAGGATCATGGTTAATGGAACAAATGGCAAAACAAGCTGAAAATATGGGGACAAGAATTGTCTATGATAGTATTACAAAGGCTGATTTATTGAAGCATCCTTTTACCTTATATGGAGATTCTGGAACGCAATATTGTTGTGATGCCCTCATTATCGCAACGGGGGCGCAAGCGCGCTGGCTTGGTCTGGAAAGTGAACAGACTTTTATGGGAGGAGGCGTTTCTGCTTGTGCTACATGTGATGGTTTTTTTTATCGTGGTAAAGATGTCATTGTTGTAGGAGGGGGAAATACAGCTGTTGAAGAAGCTCTTTATTTATCGCATTTGGCCAAAAGTGTCAGTGTAGTTCATCGGCGCGGTTATTTGAAGGCAGAAAAAATTTTGCAAGATAGATTGTTCGCTCGCGATAATGTACGTGTTCTTTGGGATCATGTCGTAGAGGAAATTGTTGGTTTGCCAGCTCAAGATTCAAAGGGGGCGGTTGTAACAGGTGCACGTCTTAAAAATATTAAAACGGGTCAAGAAATGAAGGTGAATGCAGAGGGAGTGTTTATTGCCATTGGGCATGATCCCGCTGTTTCTTTGTTTGAAGGACAATTAAAACAAAAAAGAGGAGGTTACTTGTGGACAGAACCAGATTCAACCGCAACAAGTATTGCTGGGGTTTTTGCTGCTGGTGATGTTACAGATGAAATATTCCGCCAAGCTATAACGGCAGCGGGAAGGGGGTGTATGGCGGCATTGGAAGCAGAACGTTTTTTAGATCTCAAAGCATGACATTTATTGAAAAAGTAAAAAATAAGAGGTGAAATTGTGGTGTCACCATTGGATTGGGATAAGTTGAGGGTTTTTCATGCTGCCGCAGAAGCTGGTTCTTTTACCCATGCTGCTCAAAAGCTTCATTTATCTCAATCAGCGGTTTCACGACAAGTTTCAGCTTTAGAACAAGAGGTGGGGGTGCCCCTGTTTCAGCGTCATGCACGTGGTTTGATTCTCACCGAGCAGGGTGAAATTCTTTATAGAACAACTCATGATGTTTTGATGAAGCTTGAAAATGTTCGATCGCAATTAAGTGAAAGTTGTGAAAAACCAACCGGACACTTGCGGGTTACATCGACTTTCGGAATGGGAGCGGGGTGGATTGCAGAGCGGATGCCAGAATTCTTAAGTCTTTATCCTGATATGCGAATTCAGCTTTTGCTTTCTGATGAAGAGCTTGATTTAACAATGCGTCATGCAGATTGTGCTGTTCGTCTCCATCAACCTCAGCAGCCTGATCTTATTCAAAGAAAACTTTTTACAATTCATATGCATGTTTATGCTTCGGAAAACTATCTTGCAAATTATGGTAAACCAGAAAAGTTATCTGAACTTGATGCACATCGTATTATTTCATTTGGTGAACCTGTTCCGCATTATTTGTCTGGTTTAAATTGGCTGGAAAAGGCTGGTAGAAGTGATGGGTCTTTGCGTTCTTCAGTTCTGCGAATCAACAATATTATTTCAATTAAGAATGCGCTTATGCGTGATCTTGGTATTGCGGTGCTTCCTGATTATATCGTCAATAATGATGAGCGTCTTGTGCGTCTTTTCCCTGATATGGTGGATATTCCTTCTTTTGATACCTTTTTTTGTTATCCTTATGCTTTAAAGAATTTGGCAAAGCTGAATGCTTTTCGAGATTATATTTTTTTAAAAGCACGTCAGTGGTCTTTTTAATAAAGTACTTTTGAAGAGCTATGTGTTTAATGCATAGCAGGTGCGCGTAAGTCTTTATTGTACTTTTTCTTATAAAATGACATAGAAGGTTATCTCTTGATTATGTTGCCTCCCATTGCATTTTCTTGAGTGTTCCCTTACGAAGATCTGTCAGATTGATTTTATCTCTGGGGATTTTCTAAATTTGCCGGACGTTTGTCCGGCCTTTTTTTTAGTTTTTTGCTTCTATATCTCACAACGTAGATGTCTTCAAAGATGATAAAAAGCTCAAAAAGTTTAGCACATTGTATGATGAAGAAATATTGGGATTATTATGGTCCTTTCTAAAGAGAAAAGGTTGGCTTGAACGGCGTGGTATTTGTAAGTGCGCAATTTTGTTTAATGTTATGATTTTCGTTGAAGATGTATACTTTACAAGCATGTAAAAGCATTATGGTAGTTATTGAAAATAACTGTAGAATCGAATAAGAGTTATTTCTTGCTTATAGTTAAAATAACCAACAGTATAAGTTTTCATGAGGGTGAAAAAAGATAGATATATACTTGATAAGAATATCATTTTTTAATGATGTGTCTTTCTATCTTTTACGTATGAAGAGGCTGTTCCTTTTTGTTCTATTCTTGGCATAGGTTACTGTGCGGTTTTCTCCATAGATATTTTCTGTAGAAACTATTTGTTTTCACTATACGTCTAAAAGCCAAAAATCTTTCAGAGAGGTGAGAGGGTCAGAAAATTGTAACGATAGACAAGCTGCGTATTTTAAAGCAAACTATTACAAAAGCGTTGAATACGTGAGCAAGCTTCTGCAAGTAATTCTTCTGATGTTGCATAAGAAATACGAAAAGCAGGTCCAAGTCCAAAAGCAGAACCATGGACTACAGCGATTGATTCTGCCTCCAAAAGTGCTATGACGAAATCTTCATCATTCGTGATAACTTTACCTTCAGATGTTTTTTTTCCGATAAGCTCTGCACAGGAAGGATAAACATAAAAGGCTCCTTCTGGTGTTGGACAGTTAATACCGGGAGTTTGGTTTAACATGGAAACGACAAGATCACGACGTGTTTGGAAAATGCTTTTATTTTGAGTGATAAAATCTTGCGGACCATTGAGTGCTTCAACGGCTGCCCATTGAGAAATAGCACTGGTACCAGATGTTTGTTGACCTTGAATGGTATCCATGGCTTTAATTAATTCTTGAGGTCCGCCTGCATAACCAATCCGCCAACCCGTCATGGCATAGGCTTTAGAAACACCGTTCATTGTGAGTGTACGCTCATAAAGTTTTGGTTCTACCTCTGCTGGTGTGACAAAAACAAAACCTTCATATGTGAGATGTTCATAAATATCATCGCTGAGGATATAAACATGTGGGTATTTTACGAGAACATCCGTTAGCTTTTTTAATTCATCATGCGTATAGGCGGCACCGGATGGATTTGAAGGTGAGTTAAAGATGAACCACTTCGTTTTTGGGGTAATGGCTGCTTCTAGCTCTTGCGGTTGAAGTTTATAAGAAAATTCGGCTTTTGTTTCTATAAAAACAGCTTTACCATTGTTGAGAGTAACCATTTCTGGGTAACTGACCCAATAAGGGGATGGGATGATGACTTCATCGCCTTTATTTAAAGTTGCCATCAAGGCATTAAAAAGGATTTGTTTGCCACCGGTAGCAACAATAATTTGCTCTGGTTGGTAAATGAGATTGTTTTCTCTTTTAAATTTTGCTGCAATTGCTTGGCGCAATTCTGGAATACCGGCTATGGGGGTATATTTTGTTTCCCCACGTCGAATAGCTTCAATAGCAGCATTTTTGATATTATCGGGTGTATCAAAATCTGGTTCTCCAGCACTTAATGCAATAACATCACGCCCTAATGCTTTCAAATTACGTGCTTTTTGAGAAACAGCAATTGTTGCAGAAGGTTTGATACGGGAGAGCCGATCGGCAATGAAAGCCATAATTCTAATCCTTATATGATATCAGCAAATGATTGTTCATTTGAAAGCATTCTATAAGAGATTGCTTGCTATGCAATAAAAAATTGCAGGAAAGTTGTGAGGCTTTGTATAGCTTAAGTAAAATTTGAGACAAAGACGGATAAATAATAATATTATCTTTATAGAAAATGAATATTATCAGAGAAAAACTTATATGAAGAGTAGAAATTGGCAAGAGATATATGATTTATTGTGAAAACTTTTCTGTTTGGTGTACAGGTAGAAATCTTTTGCATCGTTTTATGGAAGGTATTTATTTTAAAAATGAGAAGTTAATCGTGAGATTTTCTTCTTTCCGTAGGCTTATTATCCGGAAATATTATGTATTTTGATATCAGACAAAGCAGCTAGCATCAAGGTTTTAGAAGAATTTACCAAGAGCTATTAGTGTAAATTGTTTATGGGTGATGCTTTTTATCTGTGCTCATCTCAGCCCTTCTTTCTTGTTTAAATTACAAAATTTCGTAGAGCGATGATGAAGATTTTTACAAGAATAAAGGGGATTTTGCATGGTTTCCATGTTGTCAACAATCTTTGTCTTTGAGAGCGTTCATCAGGAGAATTTTTTCTGCTTTTTTCCTCATTTTATTCATACGCCAACTCTTCTGGTGATGGCAAGGAAATGGCTTTGATTGTTTCAAGATAAGTGCGTTTTAATCAAGCAAATTTTATGATCTTTAGAGTTTTTATTCATTCTGCAAAGATATAGTTATGATTATAAATCAATAGGTTATCATATAGAATGGATATTCTGTTGAACGCTTTTTAAATAAAATCAATCATTCAGATGTCTTTTTTTGTGATTCAAAAACTGCTTCTTTTACGGGATTTTTGTATCATCTTTTTATTTTCTTTTGGTTTAAGAATTCAGCTAGAGTTTGAGAAATTTCATTTTAAGTACAAAAACTGTGATGTCTGTAAAGATTTTGTAAAAAAGTCGTTCGTGATGATTCTGAAAGATTTAAAGGGAAGAACAAGACTAGCTTAGATTATTATGCAACGTCAAAAGCCAGTACTTTTTATAAAAATCGATTGTGCTTTTGCAAAAAATAAAAAACTCGCCCTTAAAGGGCGAGGATTTTGTATTGCTATGTAGCAGAATTTAAAAATTAAAGCGCTGCAAGGTTGCCAGCGGCAAATTTCCCAGAACGACGATCTTGAAGAACATCATAAGAAACTTTTTGTCCTTCATTAAGATTGTTTAAACCAGAACGTTCAACAGCGGAAATATGTACAAAGACATCTGCACTTCCATCACTCGGCTGAATGAAACCAAAGCCTTTTGTTGTATTAAACCACTTAACTGTTCCTGTAGACATAGGAAACTCCTTAGAATATATAATTGTATTATGTATTGAAGTCACAAAGTGCTTCAATACGGTTTTAGATCGAAATTAGGTGGGAGAAGTTTCGCCGAAAGTGCAGAATGCACAGGAAAGAAAGTCACATAACCGAAAGTTCGATGAAGCTCAATATAAAAGTCTTTAGGATAAAAAGCAAGCGTTAATCGGTCTTTTATACAAATAAAGGCTGCAAGAAAATATAAAAGGACTGTTCACATGTTTGTTTAAAGGGTTCTTAAGCTATCTAAGCTCATTTTATGATGGTCGCTGCGAAGGGGATGATGGTAAAATCATATCACCATCTTTACCTTTATGAAGGGGCAAAACGACGCCACCATATTCTTTATCAGCTGCCAATGTTACAGGACATCTTCGGCAGTTGAGGTGATTTATGCGAGGTATTTTTATCTTTCTCTTTAAACGTTTTGGTTTATACGCTCATGCGTCTTGTGATGTGCATACAAGTGATGTTCATTTATTCAACATATACAGATTTAAAATGGAACCATTCGATGGTATCAGGTCTCTCATTCAAGTTGAAAATAATGAATGATCATTATCAATCAATGCATTGCTTATGTTCTCCCATAGTAAAAAAAATCAAGAGAAATAACTTTGCAGTGAGCGCACTTCAAGGCTGCTGTTTTTAAGTGCTTTGATAGCCTCTACTGCAGCTTGTGCTCCAGCTATTGTTGTATAATAGGGGACTTTTTGCATGAGTGCGGCATGGCGTAATGATTTGGAGTCTGAGATGGCACTGGGTGTGCTGGTTGTATTGAAAATTAATTGAATTTGTCGATTGCGAATGGCATCCTCAATATG
Organism: Bartonella sp. ML70XJBT.G; assembly: GCF_028618575.1. Lineage (GTDB taxonomy): Bacteria > Pseudomonadota > Alphaproteobacteria > Rhizobiales > Rhizobiaceae > Bartonella. Next base: position 58,815 of record NZ_JAQITA010000002.1, read on the forward strand.
AGGATGTCCTTCTAGGACTTTGTTAATTTTTTCTGCTTCAACATGATGTTCGGTCAGGAATTTTTGTGTTCCACTTGTTGCTAAAACAGAAAAGCCAAGTTGCGTTAAAAGTTTTACGGGCTTTACGATGTGTTCTTTATCTTCATCTCTTACGGAAACGAACAAAGTTCCCTCCTTTGGGAGTTCAACACCGGCTCCAAGTTGGGCTTTAGCAAAAGCAAGGGCAAATTCATAATCAAGTCCCATAACCTCACCAGTTGAACGCATTTCTGGCCCAAGAAGCGTATCAACACCTGAAAAACGTGCAAAAGGAAAAACAGCTTCTTTGACAGCAATATGTGGCTTTTTTTGAGGAGAAGGTAAGCTACCATACGCTTGAAGAGCTTTTTGAAGTGTTTCTCCTGCCATAATACGCGCTGCTATTTTAGCAATAGGGCGACCAATTGTCTTTGCGACGAATGGAACAGTACGTGAGGCACGGGGATTAACTTCTAAGACGTAAATTATGCCATTTTTAATGGCATATTGTACATTCATTAAGCCACGAACATGAAGTGCTTGTGCTAATGCTTTGGTTTGACGCTCCAATTCAACGACAATTTTATTGGGAAGCGTATGTACCGGTAGAGAACACGCCGAATCACCAGAATGGATACCGGCTTCTTCAATATGTTCCATAATGCCAACAACCAGTGTTTCTTTCCCATCGGATAGGCAATCGACATCAACTTCAATGGCGTCAGTTAGATAAGTATCAAATAAAAGTGGATTCTTATCAAGTAAAGTATTGATCTGTTCCGTTTTATCGTTGGCATAACGGGCTTTGATATCCTCTGGAATCAATTCAGTTACATTTTCAAGCAAATATTTTTGCAAACTACGCTCATCACGGATTATTTGCATAGCACGCCCTCCTAAAACATAAGAAGGACGTACAACTAATGGAAAGTCTAGTTCATGGGCGATGAGGTATGCTTGTTCGATTGAATGCGCTATACCGTTTTTAGGCTGTGTTAAGTGAAGCTTGAATAATAATTTTTGGAAGCGATCTCTATCTTCAGCTAAATCAATGGCGTCAGGGGAAGTCCCTAAGATGGGGATATTATATTTTTCTAGAGCGCTTGCTAATTTCAGAGGCGTTTGTCCTCCAAATTGAACGATAACTCCCACCAATTCACCTTTTTTTTGTTCTGTTTCTAAAATAGCGATAACATCTTCCGTTGTTAAAGATTCAAAATAAAGACGATCGGAGGTGTCGTAGTCTGTCGAGACGGTTTCAGGATTGCAATTAATCATAATCGCTTCAAAGCCTGCCTCACGGAGCGCAAACGCAGCATGACAGCAACAATAATCAAATTCAATGCCTTGTCCGATACGGTTTGGTCCACCACCTAAAATGGCAATTTTTTTGCGTTCAGAAACCTGTGCTTCTGAGTGCTCTACACCTGCAAAGGGAGATTCATATGTTGAATACATATAGGCTGTGGGGGAAGAAAATTCAGCTGCACACGTATCAATCCGTTTGAAAACATGCTTAACATTGAGGGATTGGCGCAAAGCGGCAATATCATCGGCTGCTTGTCCTGTAAGGGTGGCTAAACGCGCATCCGAAAAGCCCATGGCTTTTAACATGCGTAGATTATCTGCGTCTTGAGGCAGTCCATAGGTGCGGATGCGCTGTTCCATTTCAATAATGGAAGCTATTTGCCTTAAAAACCATGGATCAACTTTGCTGATTTGATGAATTTCATTTAAGGGTAAGCCCGCGCGCATTGCTTGGGCAATGTAGCGCAAACGATCAGGACTGGGTATTGCAATAGCAGAGCGTATGGAACTTTTTTCATCACCTTCAGCGTGCTCTGGGATGGCAATTTCATCAAGACCGGTAAGACCCGTCTCAAGCCCACGGAGCGCTTTTTGCAGAGATTCCTGAAAAGTGCGTCCAATTGCCATCACTTCTCCTACAGACTTCATCGCAGTTGTTAAGACAGGTGATGAACCAGGAAATTTTTCGAAGGCAAAACGAGGAATCTTCGTAACAATATAGTCAATAGAAGGTTCAAAGGATGCTGGTGTTGCTCCACCCGTAATATCATTTTTTAATTCATCAAGTGTGTAGCCAACGGCGAGTTTCGCCGCTACCTTGGCAATGGGAAAACCTGTTGCTTTTGAAGCAAGCGCTGAAGAGCGGGAAACACGAGGGTTCATTTCAATAACAATAAGGCGGCCATTTTCAGGATTAACAGCAAACTGTACATTGGACCCACCCGTTTCAACACCAATTTCACGTAGAACGGCAATTGAAGCATTGCGCATAGTTTGATATTCTTTATCCGTTAAGGTGAGGGCAGGGGCTACAGTAATCGAATCACCGGTATGAACTCCCATGGGATCGATGTTTTCAATGGAACAAACAATAATACAGTTGTCGTTCTTATCGCGAACGACTTCCATCTCATATTCTTTCCATCCTAAAACACTTTCTTCAATTAAGACTTCTGTTGTGGGCGAAGCTTCAAGTCCACGTTCAATGATTTCATAAAATTCAGAGCGATTGTAAGCAATACCACCGCCGGTACCGCCAAGGGTGAAGGAGGGACGAATAATCGCTGGAAGACCAACAATATCAAGAGCTTGAACTGCCTTTGCTGTTGCATGGGCGATATAGTGTTGTTTACGATCAGCCTCTGTTTGTCGCCAATCACGCTCAAGTTCTTCCAGTGCTTGGTCAAGCGCATCACCAGACAATTTTGCTTTAAGTTCATCGCGCGCTTTTGCGTGCAGTTGGCGATTTTCTTCTTTAAGTTCTGTTGCATTGGCTAACATAGAACGTGGCGTTTCTAAACCAATTTTTTCCATCGCTTGGCGGAATAAAGCACGATCTTCCGCTTTATCAATCGCATCGGCGTTTGCACCGATCATTTCAACATGATAGCGGTCTAGGACACCCATACGCTTTAATGATAATGCAGTATTGAGAGCCGTTTGCCCTCCCATAGTTGGCAAAAGGGCATCGGGACGTTCAAGAGCAATAATTTGTGCAACAATTTCAGGAGTAATGGGCTCAATATAAGTTGCATCAGCTAAATCTGGATCTGTCATAATGGTGGCAGGATTAGAGTTAACCAAAATAATTCGGTAACCTTCTTCTTTTAATGCCTTACAAGCTTGTGTACCTGAATAGTCAAATTCACATGCCTGCCCAATAACAATAGGTCCTGCTCCAATGATAAGAATAGATTTTATATCTGTGCGTTTTGGCATGGTTTCTCCCTATGACAAACATCCGTATGTGATTGCGGCAGACAGTTAAATGTTAAGGCTAAAATAGTTTTATAGGTGAAGTGGCAAAGAAAGTAAGCACTAAAATGCCTTTTCCATGTTTTTTTTTATAGAGTTCGATATCAATGTCTTCTTTACGGGGGAGAAACTTTATATGCATATAAAAGCATGATTTTTACTCAAAATAATAATATATAGAAAATATTGAAGCTAAATTTGTAATGAAATAGAATTTATTATTATTTACAATAATAGAATTTATTTTTATAAAAATTTTATCTTTTAGAAAATAACTAAATATTACTTAATTTATTATTTTTAGTACAAAAACTTATCTTTAATGAGTTATTATTTATAATTGTAATAAAACTATATGTATAATTTTAAAATTTATGTCTGTAAATAGATAATATAATAAATTTTTTATAAAGTATAACTCTTTTATTAATGTAAAAATAACTTTAAAATAATTTGTTCTGTTATTAAAAAGATGTTGTTTCTGTATAAATTACATGTATTTGATAATACTTCTTAATAATTTCCGACAGTTCTTGACAATATGGGGGCTTTTTACGGATTATTGGAGAGCTCTTAAAACAATAATTCCTGGTGTTTTTGTGACGTAATCCATAAAAGGAGAGTCGACGACCTTTTTATTCTCTTTTCGTGAGGAAGCATTCCGGAACACAGGTCCATGTTTTGTCATGATAAAGAAGCCCACATGGGTTACATCTAATCCAGCAAGTTTGGTATAAATACCAATGAAATCACCAGTTTGTAAACGGCTTATCATCTCTTCATCAATAAAGTTACTTGGGATATAGGTTATATTACGTTTAACAACGGGTAGTCCGAGAAGGTAGTTTCCACCATCAGCTTTTTTATTGAGATATTTTTCAGTGTTTACTGCATGAGGGCTTATTTGGGTGGTGATGTCAGTGGCAAGTTTGTATTCTCTATAAGCCCAGTCAGTAAAAAAATGTTTCCGATTTAAAAAACTAACATTACCATTAACATAACGTGTTCGTATGACATTCTTAATGAATTCTGTTTGTGATGTTGATTTCTGTAACGCTTCAACATAGTCTAAATAAGTGAAGCAATCTAAACCTCTAAAGTCAATAATCAGTTTTTCCTGTGTATTTTTTGAACCATGTAACATGTTTGCTTGGTATGGTGTACCTAAAAAAGCTTCAGAAAGTAAGCCAATCATTTCACCTGTTTTATGGTGGTTTGCTTGTGAGCGTTTTTTGAGAAGATCATTTAGTTTCTTTAAAGTATACGAGTCTAGCTTTACTCTGGTTGTTTGTTGTGTCTCCATATTATTTTTTGCAATATTTTTCTTCGTATGAGAAGCACAAACACCATATCCTGTAGCAAAAACTAAGATTAAAACTAATGGGAATATTTTTCGTATTCTATACATCATTTTTATATGTTTCTTTTTTGAGGAATTTTGTGCGCTTGTTTTTACAACGATAATTTTTTGCTTTGTGGATACACTCATTTGTTAGAATTCTCGTTGGTAAAAACATTTTCTAAGGTAATGTAAAAGATAGATCATACTGTCTTCAATGGATTTTACACTTTTTTGCTTTTTATCAAAGTGATTTGAGGCAGCTTAAATTGGCTATTTATTGCACTAAAAAGAGGCCTGTTTGTGGCTAGAGAGAGGATTTTATTTAAAGAAGAGAGTCTCAACGGATTAAGCATTTTCATTAAGCTATTTTTTTATAGTCCATAATAAGATCACAGAAGTGTTGAAAGAGATAGTGACTGTCTTGAGGACCAGGAGAAGCTTCAGGATGGTATTGAACAGAAAAAACTGGCTTTCCAATGATCCGTATACCACAGTTTGAACCATCAAAAAGGGAAATATGTGTTTCTTGAACATGTTGTGGTAAAGATGTCGCGTCTACAGCAAAACCATGGTTCATTGAGACAATTTCGACTTTTCCAGTGTTAAGATCTTTAACAGGGTGATTAGCACCATGGTGTCCTTGGTGCATTTTTACAGTTTTTGCGCCAACTGTGAGAGCAAGAAGCTGATGTCCAAGACATATACCGAAAAGCGGTAGATTGTGATCAATCAATGTTTTAATTGTTGGAATGGCGTATTGCGCTGTAGCAGCTGGGTCACCTGGTCCATTGGAAAGAAAGATACCATCAGGTTTCATTGCTAGAATTTCTTCTGCACTTGTGTGGGCGGGTACAACGGTAACGCGTGCATTTTGTGTCGCCATAAGGCGAAGAATATTACGCTTAATGCCATAATCAATGGCAATAATGTGAAGATTGTGCTCAGTATTTGTACTATATCCTTTATTCCATTCCCATGGCTTTTCATCCCATTGTCTTGATGATAGAGATGTCACTCCTTTTGTAAGATCGAGATTGACAAGACCGGACCATTTCTGCGCCCGCTTGTGTAAAGAAGGAATATCGAAACTCCCTTCAGGATTATGTGCTATGACAGCATTCTGCGCACCTCTTTCACGGATAAGAATGGTTAGTGCGCGTGTATCAATACCACAAAGTGCAATAATTTTACGTGCTTTGAGCCATTGATTAAAGTTTTCATTGGCACGGTAGTTAGAGGGATGGGTAATATCTGCCTTAAAAATAGCGCCAATTGCACCATGACAGTTGGGAGGAGTGAGATCTTCAATATCTTCACTATTTGTCCCTACATTTCCTATATGAGGGAAGGTGAAATTAATGATTTGTTGCGTATAGGATGGATCTGTAAGGATTTCCTCATAGCCTGTTATGGCAGTGTTAAAACACACTTCACCCTCAGCAATACCCGTAGCACCTGCTCCTTTCCCTTCAATAACTGTTCCATCGGCTAAGATTAAGAGGGCTGTAGGTTTGTTTATACTCCAAGGATCAAGAGATGTGATGGTTTGTGTCATAGTATGCGTCCACAATTTATTCTTTGAAAGGTATAATGATCAACGTTACATAAAAGGCACAACCATAACAACTGTTGTGTATATTGTCTTTATAAGGGTTCATCTAAGAACAACAAGTATAAGTGTCTTCTATGAAGAGGTAAAGTCCTGTTTTGGATTTTCCAAGGTTTGGATGTTCATTATTTTTTGTGCATTGTTAAGACATATAAAATTGGCGAAGGGATGCTGTTTAGTATGAACCACACTGGATGATAAATTTCTGTTGGGTAACAAGATTGTATAACCTCAAAATATTTTGGAGCTCTTTGATGATGTGTATTTTACGACCCTTGTTTCATGTCTGCTGTGGTGAAAAATTATGATGTTCGTTATCGTGATAAAGAAATCTTATGCTTCAAATTGGAAGAGGAAAATACGTGCAAATGGAAGTTGTATGCACGTTCTTTCTTATGAGTTTGAAGAAAGGAAATTCCATAAGTGAGGTATAGAGCTTTGTTATAAGTAATGGCCGAAAGACTCTGAGTTATCAGTAGAATTATGGCATGATTCTAAAAATGTTATGAGGGGCAAATGATTTTTTTTAAATTTTATATAAAGTGTTGTAAAAAATGAAGATAAATCTTATCAATTTATAAAGGATATTGGTGAGAGTTGTTTATTACGAGCAATCTTTTCAGTAAAGAAAAAGCGTAAAGAATGTTTTGATACGCAATACTTGTGTCATAAAAGTTATCACGAAAAACTATTTTAAAATAAGTAAGTTTGTGTTTTTTCTACTGATAGCAAAAGTGCCTTTTTCTATGTAGATTCTGCTTTTCTTCATAGTGTTTATATTTTCACAAGGCTGTATTTTCATTTTTCTACAAAAGTTTTTAGAGCAAATAAAGCTTTTAGACCAAATCTTCCGTATATGTATTTAGTTTTTGGGAGGAGATGTGTTGTTGCCTTTTTGAATGCTTTGAAACGTTTTTCGTTAAGAGCTAGGGCATTTGCAAAGGAAAAGATTCTTTCACCTGTTATTGAAATGCAAAGGCTCTATTCATAGCTGATTAAGGGTAAATTTGTTGATGTTTTGGTGAGTATGCTGAGGTAGGAAATTTTTGAAAACATTTATTTTTTAACGAGCACTATTTGGGTGTGGAGCTGGTTCAAAAAGCATGGCAAAAGTGAAGACATTATTGGTAGTATAGTGTTCAAAAAAGTTAAACAACGCACTTCCTTTTTTCAACAAGGCTTATAAAATCAATAAGTTGAGTATGGTAAAGGAGGGGAATATTCTTCATTTATATTTAGGCGGGATTTGTTGTGTACAATGGCGAAGCCGTTAAAAACAGTTCGGTGAGTAATAATGGTTTGCTTGTTAATCGCAAACGGGAGCGGCGTGCCCAGAGTGTTCCTTGTTGGCCGATGTGAATGTAGTCGCGGCTCAATTTGCCACTGTTAAATAAATAATGCCCTAATGGCGTTGTGCCCAAATGCATCAGTTCTTGATTTTGTTCGAGGAGGGTTTCTTGGGGGATGACCGTGCGTCCAAGAAGCCAAGGTTGATTATCTCCCATCAGTATGATTTCACGTAGCCAGTAACGTGCACTCTGAGGTAAATGCTCTGCTTCGTCTTGCAATTGATCCCGCGTGATAAAACATTCACGCTGTGGTTCAATACGTATGTTGGCACAGTGTTTTTTTAATCGAAGCGTCATGGAGCCCGATTCCATGAGCCAATCACGGATGTTTTCTGGCACAAAAGAGACTTGATCAGAAAGCCATTCTAGAGGCGGTATGATGGAATCTCTAAGATCAGACATTACTTCACTCCACATCTAAAATTGTATTTCGTATGTTATTATGCTAGGGTGATATAAATAGATATTTCTCATTCTAGTGCGGAAATGTTGAGGCAGCAAGATTTTAAACAAGAAGAGAGAAGAAAAATTTCAGCAAGGGATAAAGGTAATTTATGGAAGGATGTTGGAGATGGAAGTTTAATATCTTTTATGAGTAGAACGTAAAACACAATGAAAGAAAAAGGAGAAAGATATCATCTTTTACTCTCTTTTCTTTTCATTGAGAGGGGGAAAATTCTCTTTATTATTTATAATAATTCAAAAGGGTTATTTCAGTCTTTTGGTAAGGTAATTGCGTTAGTAGAATGTAGAGAAGTTAAATGTTATGTGATAGAATTTTAAAGCATCATAATATTATTTTATAATAATATGGAGTATTTGTTTCGCCTTACAGTAAGATAAGAAAGCTTTAATGGTGGGGGGTCTATTGACTGAGAAAAATTTAAAGCGTTCGTAAGGTGTTGAAGCAATCAGATATTAAAACAAGAAATATTAACAACAATGATGTGTGCATTGTAAATGCAATTATGCCAGCATTATAGTAAAATCCAGCATTGTATAAATGTCATTGTGGCTCATGCTATAAATGGGTTGTCGTATATTGGTTAGAGATGGTGTGTTGTAAAACTGTGTTGTCCTTTAATAATATCATGATGGTGATGCAAAAGGATTGCGGCTTAAGCATCTCACCATCATTTCTTTTCGGGGCAACTTTTTAAATTATTGCGGAAACATTTTAACTGTTTTCCTCAGCACAAAAAGGTGCTAAACAAACGCTCTATGATCGGATTTTACGTCCTATCCATATCAAAATACAGGCTCCTATAAAACCTGAAATAAGATAGCCAAACCAACCAGCAAAGCTTACTCCTAAAAGACCAAAAAGAAAACTCGCTAATGCGGCTCCAATAACTCCTAAAATAATATTTAGCAACACTCCTGTTTGGCTTTTCATAAGATACTGTGCAGCTAATCCTGCAAGTCCCCCGATGATAATAGCTGCAATCCAGCCGATATTTGCGTCTTCCATTATACCCTCCTTTGTCTAAGTCTAGACTGTTAGTTTTAGCTAGAGTAAGCTTTGCAAAGGTCAAGGCTCCCTTTTTGCTCGATGAAAGGATATTTTGCGGGAAATTTTGTTACACTTTTCCTTTGCTCTCTTTCAATTTACCTGAATATCTTATGCATACAAAGATTATAGCTATAATATAATAAATAGAGACCATCTCTCTTATAATACTAAAAAGTGCTAATATGAGCAATTATTTTACGTACAATAATATCTACGAAAGTATTGTTATCATAATAAATTGTATATTTATGAGGATATTTATTACAAATTTTGTTACAAGTTTTGAAAAAATAAGAATAACCTAACTTAAGGGACAAATAAAATAGATATTCAGAAAACTTACTTTTATAATAGCAGTAACATTTGAATAATTAAAGATATTTTTATTTTATTCTTACAAAATCTTGTATAGGTTGAAATTCTTAGAATATTGATATTACCATTGCAATTTTAGAGATATTTGCATTTCTGATGGTAGGCTTTTTTTGATGATCATACAATGAAGGGCCGTACTTTTTACAAAAGCCTTTGATTTGGTTTCAGACATTTGAATGTTCACAATTCATGATGCTGTGGTCCATGTATCGTTCAAAGATTTTTAAAATGAAGGTTTTCTTGTTTGTTGGTCAGTAGGATTACGCAGGCGAGAACTTTGAAGAAGCCCTTTTGCTTCTAAAATTGGGTAGATCATTGAGGTCAAAAGGGAGTTGATTTGTTTGAGATCACGTACCGTGTCAAGATGAAGACTGGATGATTCTACATTTTTAAGATCCCCTTCACGAAGGCGTTTAAAATGCTTTAAACTCATCTCTTTTTCTAAATCTCGCAGTTGGTCTTTTTTCTGTACCAGCAAATGTGCGGTGTGGGTGTCACGCGAGACAAGAACATTAAATGCAATATGCGCATTGGCGAGAACAATGGCATGGAAACGAAGAAGGTCATTCCATCCTTCGCTACTGAATTGGAGACCTTTTTGTTGTTTCTTTTTAACGAGCATAAGCATATTATGAATAATAATATCTCCAGCTTGATCCAATTTTATACAAGCACCTAGAAGTTCTTGTGTTTGAAGGGCTTCTTCATCAGACAATTTTTGTCCAGCTAATCGTGCAAGATAAAGTTTGATTGCAATATGTTTTTTGTCCAATATGATGTTCAATTGGTTGAGTTCACGGATGATGTCGGGATCAGGTTTTTCATAAAGTCCCATGATTTTTTCTAACATAATATCCACGAGATCACAAATATGGATGACTTCACGCATGACATTTGAAAGTGCTAAAGTTGGACGTTCAAGAACGCTCTCATCAAGAGCTGTTTGATGAGAGAGATCAAATGTTTTATCCGTTTGCGTTTTTTGCGTACTTAAATGGACAATTTTTGTGGTTAGTTTTAAAACCCATTTCGAGAGGGGTATTCCAGCAAAGAGAATGAAAATATTGAAGATGATATGGGCATTGATCACTTGAGAAGCTGCATCGTGACCAAGCCATGTGATGGGTGGTTGAAAAGAGAGAAATAAGATGAGAACAAGGATTGAACCCGCTCCACGCATGAGTAAATTTCCCAAGGGAACGAGACGGGTGTTAGGAGAGGCGCTACGTGTTAAAAGTGGTGCTATAAGAGAAGAACCAAAGTTAACACCAAGGACCATGATCACACAGAGTTGAGCGTGAATAAGATCATAGTTAGCAAAATTGATGAGCAAAATAATTCCTGCAATGGATGAATGCAAAAGATAAGTCAATATGGCTGCTAGTAAGAAAGAAGAAAGGGGATCGGTTGAGAGATAACGAATGATGCTAGGTAAAATTTCGCTCTCACGTAAGGGCTCTGTGGCTGTGCTTATCATTTGTAAAGATAAAATTAAAAGACCAATACCGATAACAATACGTCCTATTTGACGCCAATGACGTTTTTCAGTAGTCATGAAGATACAAGTACCAATTAAAAGACATAAGGGGACAACGATTGTGAGATCATAGGAGAGAATTTTGACAACGAATGCTGAGCCTAATTCTCCTCCACGTACTGCCATAAGCCCTGCTAATCCAGAGACAAAACCAGATTCAACAAAAGAACCAACAAGCAGCGTTATTGCTGTAGAACTTTGTAAAAGCATTGCAGAAAAAAGTCCAAAACTTATAGCAAAGAATGGTTTGGAAATGACATGGCGCATTTTATATTTGAGCTTGTCTCCATAGGCTCGTTCAATACCTGTGCGGACCATGCGTGTAGCCCAAAGAAGTAAAGAAACAGAACCTGCAAGATGAAGGAGTACCAAGGAGCTATTCATGATACTTTTTCTTTCTCTGTTGTTATAAATACGGTTGATCTAAAAAATTAATGAATGATGTTTATCGGTTTAGGTGTTTTTTGTTTCTAATACATGACGAAAATCATAGCCACTTGGATTTTGAAAAATCTTTAGACCAAAACTGGGAAGAATGGAGTAAAGGTGATCAAAAATATCAGCTTGAATTTGTTCGTATTTGAGCCAAATCGTTGTGTTGGTAAAGCAATAGATTTCTAAGGGTAAACCATTTGGTGTAGGGGGTAATTGCCGTGCCATTAGTGTCATGTTCTGTTCAATATGAGGATGTTTTTTAAGATAAGCAACAACGTAAGCACGGAAAGTTCCAATATTGGTTAAACGGCGGGTATTGGCTAAAACATCATGATTTTTATCTAATTGCGTGTTCCATTCAGTGATTTCCGGTATTTTTTGTGTGAAATAATTTTCTAACAAATTAAATCGAGCAAGATATTCTTGTTCTTCTTCTGTATGAAAACGAATACTTGACTGATCAATGAAGAGGGATCGTTTAATGCGCCGTCCACCGGCTTCTTCCATGCCACGCCAATTCTTAAAAGGATCCGTTACCAGTTTACGAATAGGCACGGTGGTGATCGTTTTATCAAAATTTTGCACTTTAACAGTGTGAAGTGCGATTTCCATGACATCTCCATCGACATCAAGGCTGGGGATTTCAATCCAATCACCCACGCGGACCATATCGGTGGAGGAAATTTGGATACCTGCAATGAGAGAAAGCAAAGTATCTTGGAAAATCAACATGAGGACAGCGGCCATTGCGCCAAGACCGGATAAAAGAATAAGAGGGGAGCGGTCAATTAATGTGGCTACCATCAAAATTGCAGCTACAGTAAAAAGCGCAATTTTAGCGATTTGAATATAACCTTTTATTGGTTTTAGCCGCGCTGTTGGTTGTTGTTCATAAAGAATGTTAATAACGTTCAGAAAAGAAGAAATAGCCAAGACAACAACAAAAATAATGAAGGCGTTCGCAACATTGCCTATAATAGTGCTGAGTGTTGGGGGAAGGGTTGGAATGAAGTTAATACCGATGGAGAGAGTAAAAGCTGCAACAATATTTGCTATGTAATGAATGGTGTTTTCAATATCAACGGTTGTCTTTTTGGGAAGAAAAGAAGAAAGCCGCTTTGCTCCGTGAAAAAGGAGGTTTCGTGCTAAAAAATTGACTAAAAGCGCAATGATGATAAGAATAATAAGCCAAGCAGTAGATTCTAGCAGTGGATATTGAACAAGAAATTTGATCACTTTTTCATTCTCCATTTCTGAAAAATAGGTGGTTGGAGCTTAATCTTTTAACCGCTTAAGAGGAAGTCTTGGAATTATGCTCTAAAGTCGTTAAATATGCAAAAAAGAAATTTCAAACTCTGTGAGAGATAATGCGCTTTTCGCCCGATTTCCTTGATGAGCTCCGAGCAAGATTACCAATTTCAACAGTTATTGGACAAAGGGTGGTGTTTGATCCCCAAAAAAGCAAGCCTTCGCGAGGAGATTTTTGGTGTTGTTGCCCATTTCATGGTGAAAAGACTCCCAGTTTTCATTGTGATGATCGTAAAGGCCGCTATTATTGCTTTGGCTGTGGTGTCAGTGGTGATATTTTTACTTTTCTTTGTGAACTTGATGGATTGCACTTTTCAGAAAGTGTAGAGCGTTTGGCTGATTTTGCAGGAATAAAACTCCCTGTGTTTGATCAAAAAAGTCACAAAAATCATAGGGAAAAAGCTGATCTTTATGATGTTATGAGAATAGCTACGGATTTTTTTCAACAGAGCTTACATGATAAAGAAGGTGTACAGGCGCGTCGTTATCTTGATGCGCGTGGTGTCACGCCAAAGCTTGTAGAGCGTTTTCGAATTGGTTTTGCTCCAATAAAGCGTACAGCTTTAAAAGAAGCTTTAAGCGCGCGTGGTATTTCTATTAAACAAATGGAAGAGTGTGGGCTTCTCAAATTGGCTGAGGATAATACGGCTTCTTATGATCGATTTAGAAATCGTATTATGTTTCCTATTGAAGATTTACGCGGACGTGTGGTGGCCTTTGGAGGGCGTGCATTAGAAAAAGATACGCCGGCGAAATATCTCAATAGTCCTGAAACAGTGCTGTTTCATAAGGGAAATATGCTTTACAATGCAGCCTCTGCTCGTAAAAATAGCCGTTTTGTTGGTGATGAAAAAGTCCGTTCCATTCTTGTGGTTGAAGGTTATATGGATGTTATTGCACTGACTAAAGCTGGTTTTGAAGGAGTCGTAGCACCTTTGGGGACAGCATTAACAGAAGCGCAAATTGGACTTTTATGGCAAATGGATTCTGATCCCATTTTGTGTTTTGATGGCGATGATGCTGGTTTAAAAGCGGCTTTTCGTGTTGCTGATCGCGTGTTGCCTCTTTTAAAGGCGGGGGTGTCGGTACGCTTTGTTTTATTGCCACAAGGTAAAGATCCTGATGAAATTATTTCTGCTGGTGCAGCACAACTTTTTTCTTCTTTTCTACAAAAAGCAATTCCATTGATTGAGCTGTTGTGGTGGCGTTCTACTTACGGAAAAAACTTTGAAACTCCAGAAGCACGAGCAGCGCTAGAAAAACAACTGAAACAGCAAGTTTTTACCATTAAGGATGAAGATATACGTCGCTATTATTTACAGGATATCAAAAAACGGCTTTTTGATTTCTTTCGTCCCTTTTTTTCGAAAAAAAAATCCACAGGACGGTATCATCAGTCTGCCCAAAATAGAGTATTGAAAGATCAATCTTTTTCTTTTTTAGCAAATTCGGGCATCGTGCGTCACTCTTCGCAATCTATTCCTCTGCGTGAGGCTGTTATTTTATTGCTGTTAGCTTACTATCCTGAGTTGTGGTATGAAAATTTTGAAGTTTTGGCTGAGTTAGAATTACAAAATACGCAATTGGTATGTTTTCATCAGTCTATGTTAGAAATTCTCGGCAATCAACAGCTTCATGATAAGGAGACAATGGTTGCACTTTTAGAAGGAAGAGGACACAAAGCACTCTTGGAACGTATGAAACATCTTGTGCAAAATATTGGTATGCGTACGGTCTTTATGGGGGCGCCCATTGAAGACGCTCGTGCTATATTAAAACAGGCTGTCTACTTGCATCTTCAAGAATACCACCTACATAAGAGACTACAAGATATTGAAGAGCAACTGGTAGAAAGTCCTAACAGTGAGGTTTTTGATTTGCTTCGTGAAATAAAAAGTGAGTTAGAGCAAATGCAGGCGACAGAAGCGTTAATTGAAGGATTTGGAAGTTGGTTGGATGAAAAAATAGACGGGAATAAGCAAGATACAATAAAATGATTCGCTTTTTTAATGCGAATCAGTCACCTAAGGCTTAGTATGAAGAAGTTATATAAAGCGGCATTTTTATATTTTTATAAAGAATGACGACTGAATTTTAGGAAAAGCGGGAAATTGGTTCTTACTATAGGGTACAGAGATTATCTCAGAAAGGCTGAGAGGTGTCGGGGAAACTTCTAGAGTTTTCCCGCGTTTTTGTGTGAATGACAAGGTGTATACGATATGTAGTCTTTCAAATGGTAATCTTTTTTAAGAGGGGGTATATTATAGGAAACTGTTCGTACGCTTAAATGAGAACGCAAAAAGTTGGTCACATGGAAGCTGTGGAGTGATCAAGTGGAGTTATGGTATGGCAACAAAGGTTAAACAGAAAGATAATGTAGAAGTAACAAGCCAAGCAAGTTTGGATAGTCCTCTTCTTGATTTTTCTGATGATGCCATCAAGAAAATGGTTAAACTTGCCAAAAAAAATGGTTATGTGACGATGGATGAACTCAATGCAGTTCTTCCTTCTGATGAGGTTACATCTGAACAAATTGAAGATATCTTGGCGATGTTCTCCGAGATGGGGATTAATGTTGTAGACGATGAAGATGAAGTCGATTCTGAACATTATGATGAAGTAACGGTGGAGGGAGGCGATTTAGTAGAAGCCTCTAGTCACGCAATTGCAACGACAACGAATAAGCGTGAGGTCACAGATCGTACTGATGATCCGGTACGTATGTATCTGCGGGAAATGGGAGCTGTTGAGCTGCTTTCGCGGGAAGGCGAAATTGCCATTGCTAAGCGTATTGAAGCAGGACGTGAGACAATGATTGCAGGACTTTGTGAGAGTCCTTTGACTTTTCAGGCCCTCATTATCTGGCGTGAAGAATTGAAAGAGCAGCGTATTCTTCTTCGTGAAATTATTGATCTTGAAACAACTTATGCGGGACCAGAAGCTAAGCAAGCCCCATTCGTTGAACGAAGTGAAGTTGATAAGATAAAAGAGGAGAAGACATCTGTTGGTACGCGTAATATGGAGGGAATCGTTGGAGATAGAGGCATTGAGGATGATGAGGAAGACGAGGACGATGTTAACTTGTCGCTTGCTGCAATGGAGAATGAACTTTGTCCTCAAGTCATGGAAACATTGGATTTTATCGCTCAGACCTATGTTAAATTGCGAAAATTACAAGATCAGCATGTTGAGAGCAGTTTAGCAGAGCGTAAAGAAGGTGCACTTTCACCTTCTCAGAAGAAAAAATACATTCAATTAAAGAATGAGTTGATCCAAGCAGTGAAATCTCTCTCTTTGAATCAAAATCGTATCGAATCTTTGGTTGAGCAGCTTTATGATATCAATAAAAGATTGATTCATAATGAAGGGAAGTTGAAACGAATTGCTAACAGTTATGGCATTGGTCATGAGGACTTTTTAAAAGAATACCAAGGCCGTGAATTGGATGCAGATTGGACCAATTATATTGCAACTTTGCCAGGAATAGGATGGCAGGAGTTTTCTATGCGTGAAGCAAAAGAAATTCAAAGGTTGCGTAGCGAAATACAGAATCTTGCCCAAGAGACGGCCATTTCTATCAGCGAATTTCGTCGGATTGTTACACAGGTACAAAAAGGTGAACGCGAGTCAACCATTGCTAAAAAAGAAATGGTGGAAGCTAATTTGCGCCTCGTGATTTCGATTGCAAAAAAATACACTAATCGTGGTTTACAGTTTCTTGATCTTATCCAAGAAGGCAATATCGGTTTGATGAAAGCCGTAGATAAATTTGAATATCGGCGGGGCTATAAGTTTTCAACCTATGCAACATGGTGGATTCGTCAAGCAATTACCCGCTCAATTGCTGATCAGGCACGCACTATCCGTATTCCTGTTCATATGATTGAAACCATTAACAAAATTGTACGTACATCGCGCCAGATTTTGCATGAAATTGGTCGTGAACCTACACCAGAAGAATTGTCTAGCAAACTTTCTATGCCATTAGAAAAGGTGCGAAAAGTTCTTAAAATTGCAAAAGAGCCTATTTCCCTTGAAACCCCTGTTGGTGATGAAGATGATTCTCATTTGGGTGATTTTATTGAGGATAGGAATGCATTATTGCCTATAGATGCGGCTATTCAGGCGAATTTGCGAGATACGACAACGCGCGTCCTTGCTTCTCTCACACCTCGTGAAGAACGTGTGTTGCGGATGCGTTTTGGTATCGGGATGAATACCGATCATACGTTGGAAGAAGTTGGTCAACAATTTTCGGTGACAAGAGAGCGTATTCGTCAAATTGAGGCAAAGGCGCTTCGTAAATTGAAACATCCTAGCCGTTCACGCAAATTGCGGAGTTTCCTCGATTCTTGAACAAAGGAACTTGTGTATTTTCAAAAATCTCTCCTTAGGCATATCATACTGTTGAAATGCCTTTTTGAGAAGCGAAGAGGTCTTTTGTTATGCAGAATTTGCGGTATCTAACGTTTTGTGTGGTTGTAGTCTTTGTATGACTGTTTACAAAATCAACGGAAGCTGCGTATAAATTGTAGGGTGATTTCTTAAAAGAATGAATGATATCTAAGTATTTTTCTCCATGTAGAGGTAAATTGATTGAGAGATATGGTATTGTAAAATGACTGATGTTGGAAGGCATTAACTTTTGATGCTTACGGTCCTTTATACTGCAAAAGCATTCATAAACGCGATTTATGTGAATAAGTGAGAGTTTAGAAATTCCATTCAGACCCTCTAACTTTTGATTGTGTGTTGTGTTTTATAAGAGATATTTTAATGCTTTATTTTTTGTATATGAAATCTTTTCTCAAAATAGTATCTATTTTTGATTGAATTTATTTTAAAAGTTTGTCTTAAGGCTATGCCGTGAATTTATTTTGTTGCTTTTTGATCGTTTTTTCCCAAAAGATGTGGTCGATTTATGCGTAAAGAAAATCCCTTTTGGAAAGTCAAAAAATTAGAAGAACTTTCACTTCTTGAGTGGGAAAGTCTTTGTGATGGGTGTGGATGTTGTTGTTTGCACAAAGTAGAAGATGATGATACGGGTGATATTTATGCAACCAGTGTGGCTTGTTGTCTTTTAGAGAGAGAAACTTGTCGGTGTCAGAATTATGTTCATCGTCACTCAATTGTCCCAAATTGCATAGCGTTGGATGTTGCGACGGTTAAAACAGCCCGTTGGCTACCAGAAAGTTGTGCTTATCGGTTGATTCATGAGGGAAAAGATCTTCCATGGTGGCATCCGCTTGTATCAGGAGATTGTCAGACGGTGCATCAAACACAATTTTCTGCACGTGGGCAGATAGAAGTTTACGAAAATGAATTATCTTCTGAAGAAGCTTATCTCTATCATATCACTGGTCTTCTTTGTGAAGGCCAGTGATAAATTTCTGTACATGGTGATTGATGATATTACATGATTTAGTCTATAGAAAATACTATGGTAACATTGACGTTATAGTCCAATTCGCCCCCTGAAAAATTTGTGTCTGCATAGCTTGTATCCGCTGCTCGGCTCATAAGACGTGGCTTTGGATAATAGGGGTCATTATTTTCATTGATTGCAAGGATTTTTCCTAATTTTACATCTGCTGCTTGTGCTATTGTTTTTGCTTTTTCAATGGCTTCAGCAATAGCTTTTTTACGTGCTTCTTGATAAAATGGTTTTGGATCGGCATTGGTAAAGGTAATGCCGTTAACCGAATTAACACCAAGCCCCATTGCTTGATCAAATATTTTACCAGCATTGGCAAGATCACGAATACGCACTGTTAAAGAATTTGAAACATGATACAGTTTTCCATTGTTCTGTTTTTCGTGATGTTTGTCGGGGGTATATTGATAAATTGATAAGCCTGATGTTTGTAAATCATTTGCTTGGATACCATTGTTTTTAAAAGCGTTTACAATATCATTCATAGACTTATTATTGGCGGCTAGCGCTTGTTGAGCAGTTTTGTCATCTGTTACAACAGCTAAACTGATAATTGCCATGTCCGGTGCTGCTTGGCTTTCGCCCGTTGCTGTAACTCTAATTGTTGCGTTTTTCATTTTGCTTTCTTCAGCATGGAGAGAGAGTGAACTGATGAGCAGAGTGAGTGCCATCATCGCTATTTTGATTCTGTAGAGATTTACCGAATGGAAAACTGTTTTTGTCATATCTATTCCTTTATATTTCTCATTGACTATTTTCTCATTTCTGAGAGTTCTTGTAAAGAAATTAGAGTATTGAAAAAAAAACCAAGAGAAAAGAGAAAAAGATGGGTTATAATTGAGCTAGGCTCTTGTGTCATAGGGCATTTTAGTTTAGAGAAAAGCAACCTGTGTGGGGCCTGTAGCTCAATTGGTTAGAGCCAGCGGCTCATAACCGCTTGGTTGGGGGTTCGAGTCCCTCCGGGCCCACCATCATAAGACGAAAAAATTCTATAGAATTTTTTGATTCTCTTGTTCTTCTAGTTTATTTTTTTGTCTATCCTGAATTTTTCTTATCTTTAATTGTTTCCTTGTGAGTTTTTTCTTTACAGTTTTGCTCTAGAGCGGTGCTATGCTCTTTTTTACTTTAACCAAAAACCTTTTATCTAGTGGCATTACTGCATCTACGTTAATCAATTATCTTGTATGCTGTTTTAAAATGTCTGCTACATTATCTTCTGCATGGGAGAGGGTAAAACTGTCATTGATGTTTTATGACCGCTTTTCTCTGCTTCTTAATAAATGACATTATCTATGAGGTCTTTTTGAGTAATCAAAGCTGTATCATTACGATTCAAGTTTGTGCAAAAAAACAGAATTCACAATATTTATGTATAGCATGTGATCCATGACAGTAACATTTGTTGCTGTTTTCTTTTTCAAGTGAAGAATCCATTCTTCTTTTGGTAAATGCTTGTGCAATATATATGCAGGTATCATTCGGTCTTGACCCATTATCTCTTTTTAAGTATTGCCATTTTTGTTCATGATAGATCTCGATGTCATATTTTCAGTGGACTTCATAGAGGACAATAGCCTTTTGTGGAAAGCATGTCATAGAGTTGTAGGCAGCGCTGCTGTTCATAGAACTGTACATATCGCATTGCTCTATTTTTGCATTGCGATATCGTTTAAAAAATATAGAGAGTGCTGTGTAGAATAAAACTGTGATATATTCTTTTTTAAAAATAAGCTTTTTTATATTTTTTCACAGAGAAACTAGCAACGTTTTCAGAGATATCTTTACATTGATGCGTTATTGGTGCGAATCGCAAAATTTGCATAACTTTATTAACGTTGTTGATAAAAGTCATAATATCGGCTTTTTCATAAAAAGATCTGGACCGTGTGATGTTTTCTGTTTCACCATGGTACATAACCAACAGAATTCCATCTCATTTTATAAAACCAGTTTGTATACAACTGCTTCCATACTGCTTATTGCAAATATTTTTTCTAAGGTATGGGATATGTGCAAACGTTTTAGCGTTATATATAGTTTGACTACATGGAGTATAACTATGAAGAATGACGAAAAATTTGAGGCAGCTTTATCTGATATTATCGTGAAATGGGAGGCTTTGTCTGCAACTCAAAAACAAGAGATCTTGAAAATAGTAGAAAGTTCTACAAATTCTGCTCAGTCAACAGAACACTTAAAGCTTCAATCTTCTTTTTATCTCCAGAGGAAATCAAAGCGATAAGTTTTAAATCTTCATCGGAGATGTTAAAACCAGTTATTACATATATGGCGCTAGCATTTCCGAGCGTGTTAAGAATAGCCATAAGCTTGTCTACAGAGGGTCTTTTTCCTCCCTTTATCATTTGTTGTACGTAGTTTTGTCCACAGCCTGCTGCTTTACTTATTTGAATCATGGTGCGTCCGTCACTTTCTATTAATTCAATTAAGCGTTGGAACCAATCTTTTTCAGTCTTTTTCATTTTTAGACCTTTACACATTTACGCTATAGCGTTAATATTACACTGCGAATCCAGAATATATGAGATAAGGAGCGTGAAAATACCCATGCGTAGCTTTTCGCTTATGAAGGATACAGAGTTGTTTTTAACTAATAACAAAATGTCCCCATACACTTTCAGATTCGAATCAATAAAAAATGGTTGCTTAGTTTCACGATTGTGACAGGGTAGGCGCGTATGACCAGAAATGGAAATACACTTGGTGTGTTCATGAAATATTACTGATAGTATACGTAGCGTCATTATAAATCAAGATATCCCATAACATTGGCATTTATAAGAAATTTCTGCATTTGGTGTGTGGATATAGTGGATTTCTATGCTTTGAAGGAAAAAGGTCATGGCTGTAGAACGTACAAACATCATGGATGTGGGACACTGGTTTTTCTTTTCTTTTAAGAGATTCAGTTACTGTTAGAGATGGTATATCGCATGTGTGCGTTAAGAGAGTTTAAAAACATCCCAAAAAGTAATCTTGATCATTTCATAGAGCATGAAGGGATTCTCAATTACGAAGGTGATTGTTGGGGACAATATCATATTAATGGTAGAGGTTTTATCGAAAATGGGCGTGTTTGGGCTGATGTCATAGTTTGTGTGATGCTTCTTTTAGCGTGGACATTTGTGCTTATGATAGCACGCAGATATATTGTATGTTGCCTGTCTTTAGCATTGTTCATGGGTATAATCATACACAAATATATAGTCTTGGAGTGGGGGAGTAGGCTGTATGTTTGCAATAAGATAAAGATTTATTGTCGTTTGAAGGTGAGTGGCAATGCACATGTTGATGGCTATGCTCTTGTTTATAACTGAGTAGAGATTCTCAAAAATTCTAAAATTTATATCAATGTTTTTGTTTGCTCTTATACAAAGGTTCGTAAGAAAGAAAAAGTTTACGGTTATCTTGAAGTTTGTCACTATGAAGATTTTCGCAATGAAAAAGAGATTTGCCTAGGGGGGTGCATTCTCCATGATGTAAAAAAGGTAAGCAAAAACAATACAAAAGAGGTATTTTCGAGCGTGTCGGGCTGGTTGTATTGTTTGAAATCATTTGTGGCTTTGTATTTTGTATCAATCAATATGATATAGGGAATTGCTATAAGGAAATGGATTTAGGCAGCTTTATGGGACTGTCCTGTATCATTTGTTAGCGTGTTTTGATGGAGTGAATAAGGAAACCGAGCGTGATTTTTTGCACTTGGTGGATAGTCTTTTGCATTCTTTTTTTGATGGAGGGCGAAACAAAAAAGTTGGTCGAGATGACAATTAATGGCAATTAAAGGAAATCAAAATGAGCGTAAATGAAATTTTATTAGGCGTGTTGATTGTTGTGTTGTTTTTTAGTGGAGTGGTATTTCGGTTTGCTCTTTATTATCGCGATCAGGTTAAAGATCTTAAAGAACAGGTACGAAAGATAAAGCATGAGTTCTTAAGAGATTCTATGAAGATGACTGAAGAGCGGGATAGGGCAATTAGAGAGCAAAATATGGTGATTAAAAGACGCGATCAAGCAATTGAAAAACTGAAAAAACAAGTTAAGCAGTACGATGAAATGATCAAACAATATCAGGAAGTTGTTCCATCTGAAGAGGATGCAAGAAAATAATTGTATGCACATTCTTTATTGGAGCTCGTGTAAGATAAGATTTTTAGAGCGTTAAGAAAGTCATAAAAAATTAAGGGTAGCCGGAAATCTTTATCATAAGAGTGAATATTGAATTGGTGATGAGATTATATTTTAAATCATGTTCAAATTTACTCTCATGCTATATTTTATAAAAATACTCAATTATATGGGAATATAATTGTTGGTGGTGATGTAAAAGTTTATGATGATACATTGATTTATAGGCATTGAAGCTGTTATCAGAATGCAATGTGCAATCTCGTAACTGTATTGAAGAAATAACTGTTTTGTGGCGTATCTGTTGCTGAAAGCAATGGGGGGTGGGGTATCTGTTTAGGAATAAAATGCCTTATGAAGGAGTAAGTTAATACCATCATACCCTTCGTCAACCCTCAATATTGCACAGCCCTTAGATTTAAAAGCTTTCATAAGAGGGCTTCAATCCGTTCTTGTACGGTTTTTGTCCATTGCCTGCTCCTTCTGATGTGCAGGTGAATCGTTTTGATTGCCTCAATATAAATTAAGTTCAGAATAGGGGAATTTAAAGGTGTTTAGCATCCTCATGCCGCATGAAAACAACGAATTACCATTCTAAGTTAATATGTACCCATCATCAAATTGTGAAGCAGAGGTTGAAATAACAAAGTCAAAATTTTTATTCTAAGGATAATGCATGTCAAGACTGCAGCTCTCTAATGAGAGCTTTATGTGTAATCTCTTTTATCTGCTCAATATTTATTAGTATATCCTGTTTTGTTGGATAACCTTTACTAGAAAAAGCGATTTTTTGTTTATCTCCTGAGATTAAACGCCAATACCACTGATTGTGAACTCCTTGAAACACCTCAAAATACATGCTTCTCACCTCATAAAATAGCCAATAATTTGCAGGATAAATATTCAAACAGTCTGACTATAGATAATAAGGTATGTCTCTATAATAAGTCGTCAATATATTCCCCTTAAATTTTTTGCTCTTAAACAAATAATTTCTATGAGGGTTATAATTTTGTAATAAGAAAACATTTCTTGTCAATAACAAGAAAATGGGTCTTTTATACTATAAAACTGATTTTTGAAACTTTAATTATGTTATATTTCTCCTTACAGCAGAAGTTTCCTTTCATTGTTATTGGGCAAGGCTGTCCCATATTTCTACGATCAAAACAAAATTTGTACTGACACTTAACCCGATCAGCATGGAAAAACACTTCTTTCCGTGCTGATTAAAGCTTACATCGATTTTTGTATCCTTTGTGATCAGGATATTTATTGATTAGCTGTAATTTCTTTTTGAGATACGCTTCGAATGAGTAAATCAATGAACAAGCTAAGGGTATAGGAATTCGCCATTTTGGCTTTCATATCAATCAGAGAGGTTGCAGCTTTTGGGTTAAGGCTATTCGATAAGCCTTGCTTTGACAAATATTGTTGCAATTTCTCGTAAGAACGATCGATTTTTTCCTGATTTGGTTTTTCACTTCGATCACTAGTGGCAAGAATTTCCTCGAGTCCTTCGATTTTTTTTATAAAATAATTCCAGTCAAAGTCACCTTTAGTATATTCGGTATCAAACATTTTTCCCTGTCCGGTTAAAAGCCAATTGATATTGACACCGTATAACGTACGGTATGTTTGTAAAACACTAAGATTAGGTTCTCTTTCGCCACGTTCATAAAAAGCGATAGAGTTTTTTGTCATGCTAAAATTTTTAGCCAAGGTTTCACGTGATGGATCTCCTAAAGCGAGACGCACATAACGTAAACGTTTTCCAAATATAGTTTTCGATTCAGTTTCAGGACGTGCCACGAATTATCTCCCTCAGTAAATCATCATGGTATAGACTTGTGATAAATAAAGCCACACTATGTATTAATATCTCATGATGTAATGTCAATATTTATAGCTTTATTTTTCTTTATTTTTTGAATTTTAGTGGATAGAAAGTCATTTTTAACTGACTAGTTTGTATATTAACTTAAAATGAGCACTCATTATTTTTAGGAAGATAAGAGAATCACTTATTTTTCTCTTGTTTTTTCCAAAGGGCGTTCCCATATAAGCACGCCATGTAGATTGTAGTTATTTTACAAATACCATTATTCGATGTGATTCTACAGATAAATGAAAGAAATAGATTTTTGAGGAATGATCATGGCCTTATTAGGCTATTTTAAGTGGGCTTTTTTTTCCACAGTTGTTGGTGTTTTGCTGGGAGGTGTTCTTGGTTGGCTAGAAACAGGAAGTGTGACCGGTTTTCTTAAATATTTTTTTATTTGCTGTGTTCTGGGAATTTTAGAAATCTCTTTATCTTTTGATAATTCTATTATCAATGCCCGTGTTCTTGAAAAAATGGACCCTGTATGGCGCCGTCGTTTTTTGGTATGGGGCATTTTAGTAGCTGTATTTGGGATGCGGATTGTTTTTCCATTACTTGTGGTAGCTGTTGCTGTTGGGATTAATCCAATGGCGGCAGTAGAATTAGCAATATGGGAACCACATCAATATGCAGCAATCTTAACGGATGCGCATGTGGGGATTTCCGCTTTTGGAGGAACTTTCCTCATGATGGTCGGTTTGAAATATTTTTTTGATTCGCAAAAAGAGGTGCATTGGCTTGCTTTTATAGAGAAACCTGCTCAAAAACTGGGGGCGCTTGTTGGTGTTGATGTTGCAATTGTTTTGATTTTAATATTATTGTTTTCAACACAGATTGTCATAGAAGATAAAATGACTTTCTTACTTGCTGCGCTTTATGGACTTTTGACTTTTATCGGAATCGAAGCAGTGAGTTCACTTTTGGATGCTCCTAAAACGACTCTTACCACTGTTACAAAAGGGGGAGCAGGTGCCTTTCTTTATCTCGAAATTCTAGATGCTAGTTTTTCTTTTGATGGGGTGGTTGGTGCTTTTGCTTTTTCACACAATCTTTTTATTATTGCAATTGGTCTTGGTATAGGGGCGTTCTATGTTCGTTCTATGACGATTATGTTAGTTGAATCAGGGATATTATTGCATTATCGTTATTTAGAGCATGGTGCTTTTTATGCTATTTTGGTGCTTGCAATCATTATGTATCTGCAGACGACTATATCGGTTCCTGAAGTATTAACAGGACTTGTGGGCGTTTGTATTATTGGAATGGCATTTTATTCTTCTCTTCGTTTTAAGCGTCATCAGCTCAATAAGCATATTTAACTTAAGTAAATTAAAAATTTTTTATATATGACAATGGTAAAAAAGAAGGGATTTTAGGAGGCCATTAAGAGTTCTATACCGGCTTCGTTCATAAGTTTAAGCATTGTATTGAGAGAACCGTTTACATCAATGCCAGCGCAGGCATTTAATGAAA
This sequence comes from Bartonella sp. ML70XJBT.G, assembly GCF_028618575.1. GTDB lineage: Bacteria > Pseudomonadota > Alphaproteobacteria > Rhizobiales > Rhizobiaceae > Bartonella. The sequence continues at coordinate 84,518 of NZ_JAQITA010000002.1, forward strand.
CGCTGACTTTAAAGCCACATTGTATGGCGTGAAGCGCAGAAAATCCTACACAAAAATCCGTTGCCAAACCACACATAGCAAGTTTAGTGAAGCTGTGTTCTTTGAGATAAACTTGTAAGCCTGTTGGTGTTTTGTGGTCATTTTCAAAAAAAGCGGAATAGCTATCAATTTTGGGGTTATAGCCTTTTCGAAGGATAAGTTGCGCCTTCTCAACTTTGAGAGATGTATGAAAGTCTGCTCCTTTTGTTCCTTGCACACAATGATCGGGCCAAAGTATTTGGGGGCCATAGTCAAGATCAACGGTATCATAAGGCTTTTTATCAGGATAGGAAGATGCAAAACTACAATGGTTTTGAGGATGCCAGTCTTGCGTTAAAATGACATGATCAAAATGGTCTATAAGATTATTAACAGCCGGTAAAATGATATCACCTTGTGGTACTGCAAGTGCTCCGCCTGGTAGAAAGTCATTTTGAACATCAATGACGATTAAGGCTTTTTTTTCCATAAATATATTCCTGTAGGAGACTTAAAATTTTGTGATACCTTTAAAAGATCATATTTTATTTTGAAGTTTTGAGATAATTTGGCGGATATTGGTATTACTTTTACAATTATCAAGCCAAAAAAGAGGTGTGGATAAGTTTTTACAGTTCGTTTTATAGTTTTTTACGAACTGTAACCATTTTTCGATGGGGAGTGTACTATAGTCACTTTTTGCTACATGTTGGTGTAAAGCTTTCATGATCATAAGGCTTGGGACATCAGATCCCATAAGACGGCGATCGTTTTGTAAACGCAGCTTAAGTCCCATCAAGGAAAGAGGTGAAGTCCATTGTTTCCCGTAACACAAAATTAATGAAAAAAGAGAGGGTTTTTTTACTGCATAGTGTAAAGCCCATAAAGCAAAAAAAGAAGGGGCATAGAGAATGAGTTTTTTATGGGGGATCATATTACATTGATAAGTTGGTTTAATACGATAAAAACACAATGTTGTATCTGGCATGGAGAAGAGAGGTGATGTTTGATAGCATGTTTCAGGTACAGCTAAAAACAGATGTTCTCTATTTTTTGATGGGGCGTTTTTTTGCATGCAGAACCGTAGTAGGGCTTGTGAGATTAGAAAAAATGTATCAATATAGAGTGAGAAGCTTTTGATACAAGGAAAGCACTCTTTACTGCGTAGTTGAAAAAAGTGAAAGCACTTTTTTCAAGGTTCTGATTTTTAATACCGAAAATATCAAAGAGAAATTTATGGCACGTCAATTTATCTATCACATGGCTGGGCTTAACAAGGCTTATGGCAATAAAAAAATTTTAGAAAATATTCATTTGTCTTTTTATCCAGATGCAAAGATTGGTATTTTAGGACCCAATGGTGCAGGTAAATCAACAATTTTGCGTATTATGGCGGGGCTCGATAAGGAATATACGGGGGAAGCATGGCTTGCTGAAGGGGCACGTTGTGGCTATTTGCCGCAAGAACCTATTCTTGATACAAGCAAAGATGTGCGTGGCAATGTGATGGAAGGTGTTGCAGATAAGCAGGCAATTATCGAGCGTTATAACGAATTGATGATGAATTATAGCGAAGAAACGGCTGATGAAAGTGCTAAGCTGCAAGATATTATTGATAGCCAGAATCTTTGGGATTTAGAAAGTCAAGTGGAAATGGCTATGGCTGCTCTTGGTTGTCCGCCTGCCAACGAGAGTGTGATAAAGCTGTCAGGAGGTGAAAAACGGCGCGTGGCTCTGTGTAAATTGCTTTTGTCAAAACCTGATTTATTGCTTTTGGATGAGCCGACAAACCATTTGGATGCCGAAACAACCGCTTGGCTTGAAAGGCATTTACGCGAATATCCCGGCGCGGTACTTTTGGTGACCCATGATCGTTATTTTCTCGACAATGTCACAGGTTGGATTTTAGAAGTAGATCGCGGTAAAGGTATTCCTTATGAGGGAAATTATTCTGCTTATTTGGCGGCAAAAGCCAAACGTTTGGCTCAGGAAGGTCGTGAAGAGGCTGCGCGTCAGCGTGCATTGTCACGTGAGCAAGAGTGGATAGCTTCTAGCCCAAAAGGGCGCCAAGCAAAATCAAAGGCTCGGATTAAAGCCTATGATGAATTGGTGCAGGCAGCACGGGAGCGTCGTCCTGGAGAAGCGCAAATCATTATTCCTATTGGAGAGAGATTGGGGCAGGTTGTCATTGAAGTTGATCATCTTTCTAAAGCATATGGCGAGCGTGTGTTAATTGATAACCTCTCTTTTAAGCTTCCTGCTGGAGGGATTGTTGGAGTCATTGGGGCTAATGGGATGGGAAAATCTACTTTGTTTAAAATGCTGACGGGCCAAGAACAGCCAGATTCAGGACAAATACGTATTGGGGAAACAGCTTACATGAGTTACGTTGATCAGAGTCGTGATGCATTGGCAGGCGATAAAACCGTTTGGGAAGAAATTTCTGGTGGAAATGATATTATTAAATTAGGCAAATATGAAATGAATAGTCGCGCTTATTGCGGTGCATTTAATTTTAAGGGGGCAGATCAACAGCAAAAGGTGGCAAATTTATCAGGGGGGCAGCGTAATCGCGTCCATTTGGCTAAGCTTTTAAAAGAGGGAGGCAATGTTCTTCTCCTTGACGAACCAACAAATGATCTTGACACGGAAACATTAGCTGCATTGGAAGATGCATTAGAAAACTTTGCTGGTTGTGCGGTTATCATATCGCATGATCGTATGTTTCTTGATCGATTGGCAACGCATATTTTGGCTTTTGAAGGTGAGGGCCATGTGGAATGGTTCGAAGGTAATTTTGCTGAATATGAGGCGGATAAGATTCGCCGTTTTGGTGCAGAGGCTCTCAATGTTAAGCGTGTCGCTTATAAGCCGCTTACGCGCTAAAATTTCTTATCTTGTTTAAGCTTGATTTGAGAAAATGATGGTTGTATGCTGGTGTTTTCTTCGTGTTCAAAACAGTATGCCAGAGGGTGAATTTTGTTTTTCGCTTCTGAGATAACAAAGAAAGCTGCTATTCTTATTATATTCTTTACAGAATATTTTATCATATTTAAAAGACTGATAATGCATAATAACATATGTAAACTTTTCTTACTTGTTACATTATCGTGGAAGGTTATAAGTTTTACAGAGAGTTTTATGATTGCTCTATAAGGTGTGTACTATTATTTTGAGGTAATAGCACTGGGAGGAACTATTCATTTTTCATATTATCATAAAAACAATTCGCACAGTTTTATGCAACCTTATGCTTTTTGCTTGATTTTCTATTCGTCAGAACAAATGTTTATCTGAGCTAAGGAATATTGATGAACAAAACAGTAAGTTTGGATGCAATGATTGAGTTTCTGCAAGCGATGGCAGAAGTCAATCGTTTGCGTATTTTGGCGCTGTTGTGTCAAGAAGATTTAACAATTTCTGATCTTACTTTTATCTTGGGCCAGCCCCAATCGCATATCTTACGGCATCTCCATTTATTACGTAAGGCGCGGTTGATGACATGCTATCAGAAGGGGGGGGAGAATTATTTTAAGTTTTGTCATCATGATTTAAGCAAAGACATTGTGATGGCTGTTATTTCAGCGTTGCCAAAGCATGACGGAATATTAGCGCGTGATTTAGAATGTTTAGTGGAGGTCAGAAAACAGCGCCAAAGAGTGGGGAAAGAGCATTTTTTACGAAAACAAGCAGAGTGGAAAGCTTTACGGTTGTCCTATATTGCCGATCAGGTAGTGGAAAGTGCTTTACTTGAAATTATTGGCAATAAACCATTTGAGACTATGCTCACTGTTGGTATGGAAACAGATGCTGTCTCAAAATTATTTTCAGATCTTTATAGGCATAATTTTGAAGTGAAGCTTGAAAGCAATGTTTTGCATCTTTCTGTTGGGGATAAAACTTTTGATGTGGTTTTTCTTCATTGGGCTCTTTATTTTCTTGATAACCCTGAGATGGCTTTTCATCAGGTTGCACGTGTTTTGCGCCCTCATGGGCGTTTGTTGATTGTCGATTTTGTTGGAAAAAAAGTTTCTTCTTCACATGTTTGCCATTCCCATATGTACCGTGGATTCTCAGAAGCACAAATAGAACAGTGGCTTGAAAATGCAGGGCTTATTCTAGAACACAGGCTTTGTCTTGCTCCTATGCAAAATGAAAATAATGACGGGCTTATGCCTACAGTTTGGCTTGCCCGTGATCCACGTTTACTCATAGATGATATCAGAGATAAAAGAGTAGATTTTGCATAAATTACCTTTCTTTAACGTGTTTTATTCTCTGTTTTTTAATAAAAGCAGGAAAGGTGGGGCTTTGGTAAGTTTTTTTAAGGGGTATCGTTTTTTGCACGGGATTTACTGGTATTTAAAGAGGTAAGTATGGGGGATAACTCAAGACACTCTGACAGAGATGAGGCTTTTTGAGGACGTCATTTTGTGTGTTGATACAGTACGTGATTGATTAATATATTGAATTTATAAGTGATGCTTCATTGTTTTACACCTTGAGTGAAAATTGTGAATATAGGGATGTTTTCTCGTTTCAAACCTTTTGATATACAGGTTAAAGAAAGCTTAGTCAGTCCCTCATAAGGGGGTAATGTATGCGTGCAACTGTTAAAGAAAGTAGTAAGATATGCTTTTTGAAGCGTTATTTTAATGCAAAAGCAAATTCACTGTTGAGGGACGATAAGTGTAATAATGTTTCTGCTTTGTCGCTTCACTTTCTGGTGAGGTGCAGGTCTTAATAGGCCTTGTATTGTCTCTTTCACAAATAAAGCTAAAAAATGAGTTTGATAGCGAAGTAAAATATCTCTCTTTAGGTAAGTAGGTCAGTGAGCAGTATCATCAGGTCAATTTTTATGAGAGGTGTGATTCTATAAAACATGAGCAGTAAAAAGTTATTGGCTCATCCTCTTCATAAAGAAAAAATACAGCGATTTTCGGCTATAGAATGACTATTGCATCATTTTGTAAGAGAGCAAATACAAGCAGCGGTGAAGAAACATATCTCTATTCATCATTGTCTTTTATGATAAGGCATGGGATTTTTTTAGTTGTAAAGTAACTTTTAACCACTCTAGATAGCAATGGTGAGTGATTCGGTATAAATGATATTTGGAAGCTTCATTTTTGTACCATCTTAAAGGGCTAAAAAGTTTATATTTTGATTGTGGTGGTAAAGGCTATTGAGCAAGTGTTTGCTGTTTTAATAGGTTTTATCTGTGCCATAGGTAAAGTGCAAAAAAATCTGCTTACACTTTAAAACTTTTTATAATCACGGAAATTTCTAAAAGATATTGAAAATTATAATGATTGTAGATTCTTATTTCATTCTTCTTGAAATAAAATTGCTTCAAATTGGATCATTTCAAATGTTTTTTGCCTAATTTTTTTCATTTTTAAACGATTTATAATTTTTTTATGTTTTTTTGTATGGAAGGTGATAAGAATTTCTTGTTGTTTAAAACATTTTATTCCATAGCAAGAATATTGCATCGGTCACTGAGTGGTTGATGCGAGAAGACGATCGGGGAACCTCCTCCCCCCCCCCCCGCGTGGATCCCCTTGATTGTCTTGCCTGGCTGAGGAAATCCTCAGCCAGGCTTTTAAGGGAGTAGTATTGATGTTTTGTAGAATATAGAGGGGTAGTAGTGCTGTGTAGCGTTTGAGAGGGAGAAGTTAGAAATTGTTTAGCTGGTACTGTTCTTTTTATCGATAATAAGGAGCTTGTTTTTTCTTGAAAGCCAATAGATATGAGGGGGACGATTTTGCTTTGTGTGTTATGATCTTTAGGTAAAAGATAATGAGGTCTTGCGGAAATCGTATCGTTTTTATTTTTTTTGTGTTTTCGGTTTTTGTTGCCAGCCTTTTCGTTTCTCGGAATGTTACGGCTTATCGCTTTTTGTCCGATCGCTCTTTTTCTTCTTCTCAAGTTAATATCACAGAGGAACAGCTTTTAGAAAAATTTGCAGTATCTTTTCCCGATGTTATTATGCAACTCTCTAAGCTGAAGCCGGAGCAACAAAAAAAACTGATTGAACAAGTGCGCCATGACATGATTGCTTTTGCTTCTGCAAGTGGTCAAAGCAGTGAACAGGCTCAGAAATTAGGTGGAATTGTTGCAGTTATTCTATCAAAAGCGATTTCTCATCCTTCCATTGTAGATACTTACTTTTAGTCATTTCTTTCACATTATATATTTACAATTAACTTCATAAAGTTTTCTCACATTTTTTGTGTTTTTTGAAAAGCATGCGAACGTGTGGTCTGTTTGGTATGTTTCCTGAAGGTAGGGGTAAGTATTAGAGATAAACGGATTATAATATACGCTTGAGATATTGAGAGAGGGATAGACGTTATAAATTTTTATTCAGAGGATATTGAGATTCTTTGTGCTGTTTCTTTATAGAATAAAAAACAGAAAAAAATGATTACGAAGCTGTGTTATAGGCTCAAAAGTGGGTGTGTTGGTAGTACTCAGGTAAATTCCATTAGAATGATCGATTTTTCTTACTGGCTTTTTTAGCATAAGTTTTCTGCCGTGGGTGTTTAGCGGTTTGTAGGGCAAGTGGGTAACGGTTTTTCTCTCTCATGAAATATTTTGCAATATTAAGAGATGCTCAGTGAAAGATTTTTGTGCTGTGTCGCTTTTTGTAATGAGCAATTGATTTTAATGAAAGCTTTTAGAAATCTTTTATAAGAACAAGCAGCGGTATTTTAAATGCTGTTTTTTTATTAAAAGTAAGTCTTATGTTAGATGAATAAAAAAGGGTAATCTCTATCATATTTTTAGTATATTTAAATCTCTGATAGGGTTTCTTTGTATTTTTATATTTTATAAAATAAAGGAATATAGCTTATTTGTTAAGAGATTTTCTTTTATTAGGAAAAAATATCTTGAAATTGTCTTAATATTTTCATTTTCAAGCCGCTCTTTAGCTTTTTTTTTCTGTAAAGTACATCGGCAAAGTCATTATGGCTAGGATTTAAGAATGTCTTAATAAAGAGAAAGAAGATGCAATTTTTGAAAGTCTTTTTAAATGCAGCATTTGCTGTATTTTTTGTATTCGATGTCAGTTTTTCTCATACGGTCTTCAATGTTGCAGGATCAAGTGAAAACTCAGTGAATATTGCTCCTAAGATTTCTGTGCGTCCTTATGAGTCCCTTATTCAGAAATTTGCAAATAAGCATAATGTTCCTGTTAATTTGGCACATGCTGTTGTAAGAGTTGAAAGTAATTATAAGGCCCGTACAAAGGGGGCAGCTGGTGAAATAGGCTTGATGCAAATTAAACCTTCTACTGCGCGAGGGTTGGGTTTTAATGGTTCTGTACAAGATCTTTACGATCCTGCGACTAATCTTGAATATGGGATGCGTTATTTGGCACGGGCATATAAACTCAGTGGTGGAAATACCTGTGGTACGATCTTGAAATATAATGCAGGTCATGGGGCAAAGAAAATGAACGCCATTTCAGCAAAATATTGCTCAAAAGTAAAAACTTATCTGGCTTCATTAAAATAAAAAGAATCTTGAAAGTGATGCATTTGCTCTAAAATCTCTTGGAGATACTATTTTCACTTCATGAAAAATGTTTTATAAGTACCATGTCAGTCGGCTGGGCAGCCGCGCTTGTCTAATACTTAAAGGCGACAGGTGAGGAAAGTCCGGGCTCCACGGAAAAACGGTGCCGGGTAACACCCGGCGGGGGCGACCCTAGGGAAAGTGCCACAGAAAGTAAACCGCCTATTTTTATAGGTAAGGGTGAAAGGGTGGGGTAAGAGCCCACCGCGCATTCAGTAATGAATGTGGCAAGGTAAACCCCACCGGGAGCAAGACCAAATAGAAATGACGCGCAAGACTTAACTTGCAGCTGGTTTCCAAGCGAGTCATTCGGGTAGGTTGCACGAGGCGGATGGTAACATCCGTCCCAGATGAATGGTTGCCATATAGAGTGTAAGCTTTATGATACAGAACCCGGCTTATAGGCCGACTGATCTTTTTTGACTGAATGCGTTTTATCTCATTGATTATTGGACAAAATTTACGTGGTACGAAAACTTATTCTGTCGCAATCCATGGGTGCTTTTAGAGTGTATACTTTAAAAAGAGCCTTTTAAAAAATCATAACATTTCTTTAAGTATAATGCGTTAGGATATGTGCTGGACTAACTTTGGCTTTATGTTCTTTCATTATGAAAGTTGAAGTTCTGGTTATTCTAATATCAGTTTCCATGAAAGAGCTGTTTATTGTAAATAAGCATAAATCAAGACGGATTATTTTGACAAAACAAGGTCACAGAGCTGAACGCCATATTCCAGTGTTGTTACAGCCAGTTTTAGCTGGGCTTGCGCCATTGGATGGGGCAAGAGTGATTGATGGCACCTTTGGTGCTGGTGGTTATACGCGTGCTTTGTTAACTGCAGGTGCACAGGTTATTGCTCTTGATCGTGATCCTTATGCTATTGCTGCAGGACAATCACTGGTTGATGAATTTTTTCCACGGCTTCATTTAGTGCAGATGGAATTTTCAAGGTTGGAGAATGTTGTTGAAGAGAAGGTGGATGCTGTTATTTTGGATATTGGTGTTTCTTCAATGCAGCTTGATGAGGCTGAGAGAGGTTTTTCTTTTCAAAAAGATGGTCCATTAGATATGCGAATGGCTCAGACGGGTTTTACTGCTTGTGATGTTGTCAATCGTTTAAAAAGTAATGAATTAGCGCGCATTTTTAAAATATTAGGAGAAGAACGTTATGCGGGGCGAATTGCACGAATGATTGAAAAACGTCGCTCTATCCAGCCTTTTTTGCGTACTGGTGACCTTGCCCATGCCATTGAAGCGTTGGTGGGGTGCAAAAGTGGAGAGCGCATTCATCCTGCAACACGTGTATTTCAGGCTCTTCGCATTTATGTGAACGATGAAATTGGTGAACTCGCGCGTGGTTTATTTGCTGCTGAACGCGTTTTGAAACCAGGAGGACGTTTGGGTGTTGTGAGTTTTCATTCTCTTGAAGATCGTATGGTCAAAAGATTTTTTTCTGCGCGTTCAGGAGAGAGGGTGAGATCACGCTATCTTCCTGAAATAGAGACAGTTCCAGCAACATTTTTTCCTTTGTTTAAAGGTGTGATTACTGCAAGTGAAGAAGAGCTTCAAAAAAATCCTCGTTCACGTTCTGCAAAGTTGCGTATTGGTGTACGTACACAGGCGGAGAGTCTTGCAACTGACATGAAATTATTTGGTTTTGCAGAAATTGCCAGTTTTGAGGGTGGCAAGAAATGACAGTTTTTCGCACATTTGATATGATTTTAGTGATCATTATGATTTGTATGGCAGGTCTTACTTATAAGGTAAAATATGATGTCCAAAGGCGAATGAGCGAAATCCGCTATCTTGAACATGAAATTGCTGCAGCAAAAAATACGGTGAGTTTGTTGCGTGCTGAGTGGGCTGTAATGATAGAGCCTTCACGTATGGGAAAACTTGCAAAACGTTATCAAAAAGAGCTTGGTTTAGAGATTATACAGCCTCGCCAAATCGTAGAGTTTAAAGATATTCCAATGCGTGTACATGATCCCATTGAAGAAGTGATTAAACAAAATATTTTGGAGGAAAGGCGAGATATTTGGGCGAATAATCGGACTTCTGAGGCCAATAACGTTGTGCAAAAAGGCATGCGGTGATGAAATTATATTTTCCATTCTCGCAAAAGAAAAAGCGCTTAAATAATCACCAGTTCAATCTTGATCGTTTTCCTGTTTATCGTTCGTATTCTGGTCGTCCACGCTTGCTTTTTTCTTTGTTCTGTTTTCTGACTTTGTATAGTATTATAGGGGCTTGTCTTATTTCTTATGGGCTTGAAGGTGGGCAGATTGAAGAAGCAAAAGGGCCAACGGCTGTTCAACCCACTGCTCGACCTGATATTGTGGATCGTAATAACCGTTTATTGGCAACGGATATTAAGACTTATTCGCTTTTTGCTGAACCGCGACGTATTATTGATGTAGATGAAACCATTGAATTGCTCTCAACAGTTTTGCCCAATCTCAATTGGCAGGAGACTTATAAACGTCTCAAAAAAAAGTCCAGCTTTTCTTGGATTCAGCGTGGATTAACGCCAATGCAAAAGACAAGGATTATGGCTCTTGGTATTCCAGGGATTGGTTTTCGTACGGAAATTCGTCGTTTTTATCCAAGTGGATCTATGGTTTCGCATATTCTCGGCATGGTGAATGTTGATAACCAAGGTATAGCGGGTATGGAAAAATATATTGATGATGCTGGCTTGAGTGCTTTGCGTGCTGCTGGTCTTGCAACGGAAGAATCATTAAACCCAGTTCAACTTTCAATTGATGTGCGACTTCAGGCCATTGTGCATGATGAACTTGTTAAGGCCATGAAGCGTTATAAAGCGATTGCTGCAGGAGCTGTTATTTTAAATATCCACACAGGAGAAGTTTTGGCTTTGGCATCACTGCCAGATTTTGACCCTGGAAATCCTGCGGATGCTCTGAAAAGTGATCGTTTTAATAGAATGACAGCTGGGACTTTTGAAATGGGATCTATTATTAAAAGTTTTACAACCGCAATGGCACTTGATTCAGGACTTTTTCATTTGAATAGTGTTATTGATGCTTCAAAGCCTATTCAAGCAAGTAAAAATTACTTCATTCGTGATTTTCATGGAAAAAATCGTCCTTTAACAGTTTGGGAAGTTTTTATTTATTCCTCCAATATTGGTTCTGCTAAGGAGGCTTTGGCGGTAGGAATTGACGGACATCGTGATTTTTTGAAACGACTTGGTTTACTTGACCGATTGACAATAGAATTGCCTGAGGTTGCTCATCCTGTCGTGCCACATCATTGGAAGGATATCCATTCTATGACGATTTCTTTTGGGCATGGTATGGCAACAACGCCTTTGCAAACAGCTGTAGGTGCTGCTGCTCTTATGAATGATGGTTGGTGGATTGACCCTACTTTTTTAAAACGCACAAAAGAACAAGCTTTGCAACATGCGAAAAAGGTTTTACAGGTCAAAACGAGTCAAAATATGCGTTATCTCTATAAATTAAATAGCAATATGGGTTCTGGACGTAATGCAAAAGTAGAAGGGTACCGCGTTGGTGGTAAAACAGGAACAGCTGAAAAAGTTGAAAATGGAAAATATTCTAAAACAAAAAATTTTAATAGTTTCCTTTCTGCCTTTCCTATAGAAAATCCTTCTTATGTTGTTTTAACTATTATTGATGAGCCTCAACCTGAAGAGGGGCAGCGTTCAGCAACAGCAGCAATGAATGCAGGGCCAATGCTTGCTAATATCATCCGCCGTTCCGCAAGTTTTTTAGGAATAAAACCAGATTTCGAAAAAGAATACGAGCCTCTTTTGAGCACAAAGAACAATTCGAAATTTGTTAAGCAACGATAAAATGAAGATAAAGGGACGTTATCATGTTGTTTGGAACAGTTTTTTCAGAATGTCTTAAAGATGAAAAGCTTTCTTCAATGGAAATAACAGGAATCACTGCAGATTCTCGGCAAGTTTTGCCGGGCTATGTTTTTGTAGCGATTCAAGGAAATCAAGCTGATGGCAAACACTATATCAATGATGCGCTAAAACGTGGTGCACGAGCAATCGTTACAGATTCTCATGTTGTCTATAAGGATTTATCTGTCCCCCTTTTACGTGTTGATAATGTTCGTCATAGTTTAGCGATAGCAGCGGCACGTTTTTATGGTTCTCAACCTGAAACGGTTGTTGCTGTGACAGGGACAAGTGGTAAGACATCCGTTGTCTCTTTCATTCGGCAGATTTGGACTCATGTTGGATTATGTGCCGCAAGTATAGGAACGGTAGGTGTTGTTTCTCCTCATCGGAATGATTACGGTTCTCTTACAACACCCGATCCGGTTATTTTACAACGTCTTCTTTTTGAAATTGCTCATGAGGGTGTTACGCATGCCGCCCTTGAAGCATCTTCGCATGGAATTGATCAAAATCGACTTGATGGGGTCCATTTAACTGCTGGCGCCTTTACTAATTTAGGGCGTGATCATATGGATTATCACACATGCGTAGAGGATTATTTACGTGCTAAAATGAGGCTGTTTGATACACTTTTGCCGGAAGATGCTCCTGCTTTAATTTTTGCCGATGATCTTTATTCGCAAAAGGTTATTGAGACCGTCAAAAAAGCACGCCGTCGTGTTTTAACAGTGGGGCGTAAAGGGCAATTTATCACCATTAATCGTGTTGAGCATCAACGTTCAAAACAGTGTGTTGAATGTCGTGTGGAAAACGATATCTATACATTTGATTTGCCTTTAGCGGGAGATTTTCAGGTGACCAATGCGCTTATGGCGGCGGGACTGGCAATTGCAACAGGTGTTTCGCCTAGTAAGGTGTTTTATTCTTTGGAAAGTTTGCAGGGAGCACCTGGGCGCTTAGAGTTGGTTGGAAAGACAGAAAATAATGCTCCTGTTTATATCGATTATGCGCATAAACCAGAAGCTTTAGAACAGGTATTACTTTCTGTTCGTCCCTTTACGCAAGGACGATTGATCCTTGTTTTTGGTTGCGGTGGTGATCGTGATCAAGGAAAAAGACCCTTGATGGGAAAAATTGCAGAAAATAAAGCTGATATTGTCATTGTAACGGATGATAATCCTCGCACAGAAATACCAGAAAAAATTCGTCAAGGTATTTTACAAGCAGCGCCCAAAGCCATCGAAATAGCAGATCGTGGTGAGGCTATTGCTTATGCAATTGGGTTATTAAAAGCAGGGGATACATTAATCATTGCTGGAAAAGGTCATGAGAATGGTCAAATTATAGGGCAAAAAACATATCCTTTTTCAGATCGCTTGAAAGTGATTGAGGCTTTACAGGAACGGATTAAATGACAGCTTTATGGAATAAACAAGCACTTATTGCTGCAATCGGTGGTTTTGTCGTGGGGCGTTTGCCAGAAACTTTTTCTGGAGTTTCTATTGATACTCGTACTTTAGAAAAAGGTGAGATTTTTTTCTGTATTAAAGGGCATCATCTTGATGGTCATGATTTTGCCTTGCAAGCTTATGAGCGAGGTGCTGGTGTTCTTATTGTTGCGGAAAATCGTTTGGCGGATATGGAAAAAATATCTGCTCCACTCATTGTTGTTCCTGATGTTTTACAAGCCTTAGAAAAACTTGGAAAAGCTGCGCGCGAGCGTTCAAAGGCTAAAATCATTGCGGTAACAGGATCCGTGGGGAAAACAACAACAAAAGAAGCTCTCAAACAAGTGTTGACAACTGTTGGGAGGGTCCACGCTAATCCTGCTTCTTTGAATAATCACTGGGGAGTACCACTTACCTTGGCGCGAATGCCTGAGGAGAGTGATTATGGTATCTTTGAAATTGGTATGAATCATAAGGGTGAAATTCGCCCTCTGGTTCAGTTGGTCCGTCCCCATGTTGTTCTCATTACACATATTTCTGCGGCGCATATGGGTTTCTTTAAAAACCTTGAGGAAATTGCTGATGCAAAAGCTGAAATTTTTGAAGGATTGGATAAGGAGGGGATTGCTGTTTTAAATGCAGATAGTGATTTTTTTTCTTATTTAGTCCAAAAAGCAAAGCAATGTGGTGTGAAAAAAATCTTAAGCTTTGGTGAGACTCAAAACGCTGAGTATCAGGCTCGAGAGATACGTCTTCTCACAGAGAATTCCTCTGTGACTGTCCGTATTTTTGGGCAAGAGAGAGAAATTCAAATCGGAGCTCCTGGACGGCATATTGTACAAAATAGTTTGGCTGTTATTGCTGTTTGTGATGCCCTTGGTGTTGATTTGGAAGCTATTTTGCTTTCTTTAAGCGGTTTTTCTCTTCAAAAGGGGCGTGGTGTTCGTTATCGATTGGCGTTGCCAAGTGGGGGTGAATTTTCTTTCATTGATGAGAGTTATAATGCGAATCCTGCATCTATGCGTGCGGCTCTTGATTTGCTTGCTATAGGGCCGATAGGGAGCTGTGGTCGGCGAATTGCTATTTTGGGTGATATGCTGGAGTTGGGTGCTTATAGTGAAAAATTCCATCGTGATTTAGTCAAGCCAGTCTCTCTGTCTGGTGCTAATCCCGTTTTTTTATTTGGTGAGGCAATGAAGTTTTTGGCCTCTGATCTGTCTGCATCTGTGAAGGTTCACTATGCTGAAAATGCTGAAAAAATTTTACCGCTTATTTTTGCAGAAATTTCCCATGGAGATCTGCTTATGATCAAGTCATCCAATAGTCTTTATTCATCGGATATTGTGAGGGCATTGCTTGATCGCTATAAGGTGGTTTCTCTCTCGTTGAAATAGGTTTTTGATATCATGATGCTGTTTTTATCTTTGCTTAGTGATTGGCTTCCTGGAGTCAATGTTTTTCGTTATATTACTTTTCGCACTATAGCAGCTATGCTTACATCGGGGCTTATTGTGTTTTTGTTTGGTCCTAGCATTATTGCCTCTCTTAAATTGCGGCAGGGAAAAGGGCAGCCCATTCGCGCTGATGGGCCTCAAACGCACTTTAAAAAGGCAGGAACACCTACTATGGGTGGGTTGATGATTTTAACGGGCATTGTGGTATCTGCGCTTTTGTGGTGTAATTTATCAAATATTTATTTTTGGGTATCGCTGTTTGTTATGCTTTGTTTTGGAGCAATCGGCTTTTATGATGATTATCTTAAGGTTACAAAACAAACACATAAAGGATTTTCTGGTAAGTCACGGTTAAGTTTGGAATTTCTTGTTGCGGCAATCGCTGCTTTTACACTCTTACAAGTTGGCTCGTCGGGATTAGCTTTGCCCTTTTTGAAAGAATATTTCATCAATTTAGGATGGTTTTTTATTCCTTTTTCTGCTGTCGTTGTTGTTGCAACGGGTAATGCGGTTAATTTGACGGATGGTCTTGATGGACTTGCTATCGTTCCTGTTATGGTTGCTGCTTTATCTTTTGCTCTGATTGCTTACCTTTCTGGTAATATTAATTTTGCTGATTATTTACAAATTCATTATGTCGCTGGAACAGGTGAATTGGCTGTTTTATTGGGTGCGGTTGTTGGTGCAGGTCTTGGCTTTTTATGGTTTAATGCACCACCTGCGGCTATTTTTATGGGAGATACTGGTTCGTTGGCTCTTGGTGGGCTATTGGGCAGTGTTGCCGTAGCCACCAAGCATGAAATTGTTTTGGCTCTGATTGGTGGACTTTTTGTTCTGGAAGGTTTTTCGGTTGTTATTCAGGTTGGATATTTTAAATTAACCAAGAAGCGTGTGTTTCTCATGGCTCCTATACACCATCATTTTGAGAAAAAAGGATGGACGGAAAGCCAAGTGGTGATACGTTTTTGGATTATTTCGATCGTGCTCGCACTGATTGGTCTTTCAACACTAAAATTGCGGTAAAGCTTTGATTTCTGTTACATGTTATAAGGGAAAAAAAGTTGCTCTGTTTGGATTAGGGCAATCAGGATTAGCCGCGGCACAAGCGTTGATGCGTGGTGGTGCGCAAGTCGTTGCTTGGGATGATAATCTTTCCAGCATACAACAGGCTTTCCAAAAAAATATTCCAACAAGAGATCTTCGTCATGAAGATTGGTCAGAGTTTAGTGCATTGATTTTGGCACCTGGGGTTCCTTTAACGTATCCTAAACCTCATTGGGTTGTGGAAAAAGCACGTCAAGCAGATATAGAAATTATTGGCGATATTGAATTATTTGTGCGTGCACGTCATCGTTTTTTACAGCATTATGGTTTTTGTGATGGGGATGTTCCGTTTATTGCTATTACTGGCACAAATGGAAAGTCGACAACCACGGCCTTGCTTGCGCATTTGTTAGAACAAATGGGTTATGATGTGCAGATGGGTGGAAATATTGGAACAGCAATATTGATGCTTAAGCCATTTGTAAAAAAACGCATTTATGTGATTGAATGTTCATCGTTTCAAATTGATCTTACTCCTTCTCTTCAACCAACCATTGGGCTTTTATTAAATTTAACACCTGATCATATCGATCGCCATGGTAGTTTTGCACATTATGTGCAAACCAAAAGACGTCTTGTTGCTAGAGCATCTCGTGCTTTTATTTCAGTAGATGATGCACCTTGTCAGGCTTTGTATCAACAATTGCTTGATGAAGGTCATCATATTGAAGCCGTTTCCAAGGAACTATTGCTAGAAAATGGTTTTTATGCGGATGAAACTAAGCTCTTTTCTGTTCGTCAAGGGCAGCCTCAGATGTTGGCAGATCTCGCATCTATGACGGCATTGCGCGGTCGTCATAATGCGCAAAATGCTCTTATGGCATTAGCGACATTACAGGCTTTAAAAATAACTGATCCACATATAAATCAGTATTTAGCAAGTTATCAAGGGTTGCCTCATCGTATGCAGCAGGTGCGTCAAATGGGATCAGTTCTCTTTATCAATGATAGCAAGGCAACCAATGCCGATGCAACTGCTCCTGCACTTTCTGCTTTTCATGATATTTTTTGGATTGTTGGGGGACTGCCGAAAGAAGGTGGAATTGATTCTCTTAGAGGATTTTTTCATAAAATTCACAAAGCTTATTTAATTGGCAGTGCAGCAGAAGAATTTGTTGGTGTTATTGGATGTTCTTTTCCTGTTTCAATGAGCTTAACTTTGGAACATGCGGTGCGTGAAGCTGCTGCTGATGCAAGGCTCTGTAAGGCGAAAGAGGTTGTGGTCCTCTTTTCACCGGCTTGTGCAAGTTATGATCAATTTAAAAATTATGAAGAGCGTGGGGACGCATTTGTTTCTTTTGTTATGCAGTTAAAAGAAACATGAATTTTAAAAAAGCCTTTTCACGTTAATACTCCGGAATCTTTTTTTGTGTAATTTAGTTTTTGAAGTGTATGTTACAGGGAGTGGGAACCATATCGCTTTGAAGAGAATTATGACAAAGATAAGGTAGATATGATGGTTACGCGTGCTGATAGAGACCCAATTGCTAATTGGTGGTGGACGATTGATCGCTCTATCTTTGCTGCTTGTTTGATTCTCATGGGAATTGGAATCATGCTCTCTTTTGCTGCAAGTCCCACTATCGCAAAAAAAATCGGTATAGCTGATAGTTTTTATTTTGTACGCTGGCATATCATTTTTAGTATTCCAGCGTTTTTTACAATGATTACGGTTTCTTTTTTCTCGCTTCGTAATATTCGCCGTTTATGTGCTGTTTTGCTTGTTGTAACGCTTGTTCTTATGATTGCAACCTTATTCTTTGGTCCAGAATTAAAGGGAGCGCGGCGTTGGATTCCTCTGTTTGGTTTTTCTGTACAAGCTTCAGAGTTTATGAAGCCGGCTTTTGTGGTGATGTCTGCTTGGCTTTTTTCAGAACAGATACGGCGTAGAGGCCTTCCTGGCTATACCCTTGCTACTGTACTTTATGCTTTTTGTTGTGTGCTTCTTATTTTACAGCCTGATATTGGTCAAACAGTTTTAATCAGTGCAACATGGGGCGGTCTGTTTTTTGTGGCTGGTGTGCCTCTTAGTGTTATTTTTCTTTTTGTCATTTTAGGACTGTTAGGAATTGTTTTTGCCTATTTTTCTCTGCATCATGTACGTGAACGTATCAATGGTTTTTTGACAGGTGAAGGAGATACCTTTCAGGTGGATGTCGGACGTGAGGCTATTTTGAATGGTGGTTGGTTTGGGCAAGGACCAGGAGAGGGAACAGTAAAAAGGATCATTCCTGATAGCCATACAGATTTTGTGTTTTCGGTTGCTGCTGAAGAATACGGTATTATCCTTTGTCTTTTCATTATGATGCTTTTTGGCTTTATCGTTATGCGTTCGCTATATATAGCAATGAATACGCGTGATTCATTTATACGTCTTGGTATTACGGGCATAGCGATGATGATTGGCTTTCAATCAGCGATTAATATGGCTGTTAATCTTCATTTAATACCTCCCAAAGGTATGACATTGCCGTTTATTTCTTATGGTGGTTCCTCTATGGTGGCGATTGCCTTTTCAATGGGGATTTTGCTCAGTTTAACACGTCGTTGGCCAGAAGCACGCCTTTCAGCTTTTTCTTCTCCTTCTATTTTGGATACTGCTTATGAGTGATAAAAAAGTTGTTATTTTGGTGGCTGGTGGTACAGGAGGACATCTTTTCCCTGCCGAAGCTCTTGCTGTTGAATTAAGACAGCGTGGATATGATGTTCATTTGGCAACAGATGGAAGGGCTCAAGGTTTTGTACGCTGCTTTGATGAAGAGCACACACATATTATTTCATCGGCAACATTTACACGACGCCATCCTTTTGCATTGATAAAAACATTTTGGACTTTGTTACGGGGAATGGGGCAATCTTTGCTGCTTTTTTATAAACTGCGTCCTGTTCTTGTCGGTGGATTTGGAGGCTATCCTAGTTTTCCTCCTGTTGTTGTTGCTGCTTTCATGCGGCGGGTCACATTTATTCATGAACAGAATGCCGTTATGGGACGTGCTAATCGGGCGTTGGCACGTTTTGTGCGTGCAATAGCTGGTGGTTTGTTATCGCAAAATAATACTTACGCTCATAAAACATTTTTGACGGGGAACCCCGTGCGTGAGGCTGTTCTTAAAGCAGCAGAAGTCCCTTATCATCCTTCTGCAAATGAAGACCCTTTTCATTTATTGGTTTTTGGTGGAAGCCAAGGAGCTTCTGCTTTTTCACGAATTGTTCCTGAAGCAATTGCTTTGTTGGAGGAGGGGATACGTAAACGCTTACGCATTGTTCAGCAAGTTCGAGGTGAAGCTGAAGAATTAATAAAAACCTATCATGAGATGGGTGTACAAGCAGAAGTTGCACCTTTTTTTGATGATATGGCTGAGCGTATGGCACGGTCTCATTTCATTTTATCACGTGCTGGTGCTTCATCTGTTTGTGAAATAGCTGTTATTGGTCGGCCTGCTTTGCTTATTCCCTATCCCCATGCTTTAGATCATGATCAGGCGGCAAATGCAGCTTTGCTTGCGCGTGTGGGGGGGGCTCAAATTGTATCAGAAAAAGATTTGAACGCACAAAGACTTGCTGCTCTCTTAACGGAAGCCTGTTGTACGCCGTATTTATTAGAAAAGCAGGCGCTTGCTGCAAAAAAAGTTGGACAACCTCGTGCAACTATTCGCCTTGCTGATATAGCTGAAGCATTGATTGCAGGGCGATCAGTATCAGATATAAAAGAGGAGTTTTTTGATGAAAATGCCGCTTAATATAGGTGTGATCCATTTTGTTGGAATCGGTGGTATTGGCATGAGTGGAATTGCGGAGGTTTTTCATAATTTTGGCTATCAAGTTCAAGGATCAGATCAGGTTGATAGCGCAAATGTAGAGCGTTTACGGAAAAAAGGAATTACTATTCATATCGGTCATCATCCTAAAAATTTAGGGAATGCAGAGGTTGTTGTATTTTCTACAGCCATTAAAAAAACAAATCCTGAATATATTGCTGCGAAAGAACGGCATTTACCACTGGTGAGGCGTGCAGAAATGCTCGCGGAGCTGATGCGTTTTCGTCGGGCAATTGCTGTTGGAGGTACACATGGTAAAACGACAACCACATCCATGATAGCAGCGCTTCTTGATGCTGGTCGTTTTGATCCAGTCGTCATTAATGGTGGTATTATTAATGCTTATGGCACCAATGCTCGTATGGGGGAGGGTGATTGGATGGTTGTTGAGGCGGATGAGAGTGACGGTACATTTTTAAAATTGCCTGCTGATATTGCGGTTATTACCAATATTGATGCTGAGCATTTGGATCATTATGGAAATTTTGCGGCTCTGCGTCAGGCTTTCCGGAAGTTTATAGAAAATGTTCCTTTTTATGGCTTTGCTGTTTTATGCCTTGACCATCCAGAGGTTCAATCGTTGGCTAGCCGTATTGATGATCGTTGGGTGATTACTTATGGCGCAAATCCACAAGCAGATGTCCGTTTTTTTAATCTTTCGATGGATGGTCAAAAAACGCATTTTGATGTTCTTATTCGTTCACGCAAGACAGGGAAAAAGACTGAGTTGAAAAATTTGACTTTGCCTATGTCTGGGCAGCATAATGTTTCTAATGCAACGGCGGCAATTGCTATTGCTCATGAACTTGGTATTGCAAATGAAGCTATAAAAAAAGGACTCGCAGAGTTTGCTGGAGTAAAACGGCGTTTTACGCAAACAGGAAGTTGGCATGGCGTTGAAATATTTGATGATTATGGGCATCATCCTGTTGAAATAAAGGCTGTTTTACGTGCTGCGCGTGAGAGTGCAAAAGGGCGCGTGGTTGCCATTGCACAACCTCATCGTTATTCACGTTTGTCTCATTTATTTGATGATTTTGCTGCTTGTTTTAATGATGCAGATACAGTGCTCATTGCACCCGTGTATGCAGCTGGTGAAGAGCCAATTGCTGGTTTTGGTGCTAGAGAATTGGTAGAACATATTAAAATGGCTGGTCATCGTGATGTGCGTTTGATTCACGGTCTGGAAGATGTTGTTTCTTTTGTCTCTACATTTGCACAGTCTGGGGATTATGTTGTTTTTCTTGGTGCTGGCAATATCACACAATGGGCTTGTGCGTTGCCTCATCAGTTGGCGGTACTTGATGGAAATGATGAACTTTCAACAGATTGATGGTGAAGCGCTGTTCGCGCGATTGCAACCGCTGCTTTGCGGAGTCAAAGGAAAAATTACGCCTAATATGGATATGCGTAAGGTGACGTGGTTTCGCACAGGTGGTCTGGCAGAGCTTTTTTATCAGCCTGCTGACGAAGCAGATTTAGCCTTTTTCTTGCAAAATTTGCCTGAATCTATTCCTGTAACAATTGTAGGGATTGGTTCTAATCTTTTGGTGCGTGATGGAGGGATTCCTGGCGTTGTTATTCGTCTTTCAGCCAAAGGTTTCGGGCAAATACGACAAGTTTCTGCAAAGCGTTTTTTTGTTGGTGCTGCTAGCGCGGATAAACATTTAGCAGTAGCAGCACTAGAAGCTGAGGTTGCGGGTTTTCATTTTTATTATGGTATTCCTGGTGGTCTTGGAGGGGCGCTCAAAATGAATGCAGGAGCGAATGGTGTGGAAACCGCTGCTCGTGTTGTCGAAGTCTATGCATTCGATCGGAGAGGACAGCGTCATATTTTAAGTCTCAAGGATATGCACTATTCTTATCGTCATTGTATCGTTCCTGAAGATCTGATTTTTACCGCTGCTTTGTTGGAAGGTGAACTAGGAAAGCACGATAATATTCGAGCTGCTATGGATGAAGTTGTACTGCATCGAGAAACAGTACAGCCCGTTCGCGAAAAAACCGGTGGTTCAACTTTTAGAAATCCTGAAAATACATCTGCATGGCGTGTTATTGATCAAGCAGGATGCCGTGGTTTGCAGATCGGTGGAGCTCAGATGAGTGAAATGCACTGTAATTTTATGATCAATACTGGGCAAGCAACAGGTTATGATCTTGAAGCTTTAGGAGAGACAGTGCGTGCTCGTGTTTTTGCTCATTCAGCCCACCTTTTACAGTGGGAAATACAACGTATTGGTCAATTTGAACAAGGACGTATTGTTCCCTCTTTTGACCCGTTTCATTAATTGATTCAGTGTATAAAAAAATTGGTCATAAAAAATTGAGTCATTTCAAAGAGATAATGAAAAAAATCCATTAAGAATCAATAAATTAACAAAGAAACTCTTGCGTCATGCGCCTCAGTCTGATTCATTATGAAAAATGCTAGGCTATTGATTCGCAAGGATAAATCTTAGCATTTCCCGTATATGGTGTTAGTGGTTTTTATGTAGTCTATATCTAGTAGACATAAGAGGGCGAGTTGTTATGAAAGATGAGCATATAGCTGTATTAATGGGGGGGATTTCTTCTGAACGGTCTGTAAGCTTATCTTCAGGTAATGCTTGCGCTGATGTTCTTGAAGCACAAGGGTATCGCGTGAGTCGGGTGGATGTCGATAGCCATATCGCTTCTATTCTTGAACAATTGCAACCTGATATCGCTTTCAATGCATTACATGGTTTATTTGGTGAAGATGGTTGCATTCAGGGAATTCTTGAATATTTAAAAATTCCCTATACGCATTCTGGAGTGATGGCATCTGCATTGGCGATGGATAAGGGGCGTGCAAAAATTATTGCTGCAAGCGTTGGGATTTCGGTTGCACCTTCTGTTGTTATGAATCGTTTTGCTATTGGGGGAGCACATCCTATGGAACCTCCTTATGTGGTTAAGCCGGTATGTGAAGGGTCGAGTTTTGGGGTTGTGATTGTAAAGGAAAATGAGCCTTCACCACCACGGCATGTTGTAACGACTGAGTGGAATTATGCAGATGAGGTGATGGTTGAAAAATATATTCCTGGTCGTGAACTTGCTTGTGCTGTTTTGGGAAATGAAGTGCTGGATGTTTGTGAAATTCTTCCTGATCCGCATTTTCAATTCTATAATTATGAATCAAAATATAAGATTGGTGGTTCTCTTCATATTTGTCCTGCACAACTTTCATCAAATATTTACCAAAATGTGCAAAGAATGTCTTTAGCAGCACATCAGGCGATAGGTTGTCGAGGCGTTAGTCGTTCTGATTTTCGTTTTAATGAGGAAACGGGAGAATTGGTTTGGCTTGAAATTAATACTCAGCCCGGTATGACAT
This sequence comes from Bartonella sp. ML70XJBT.G, assembly GCF_028618575.1. Classification (GTDB taxonomy): domain Bacteria; phylum Pseudomonadota; class Alphaproteobacteria; order Rhizobiales; family Rhizobiaceae; genus Bartonella. Next base: position 107,202 of record NZ_JAQITA010000002.1, read on the forward strand.
GTACTTCTCTTGTTCCTGATATTGCAAAAGCAAGTGGTCGTACTTACGGCGATATTGTTCAGTGGATGGTGGAGGACGCGTCATGTATGCGTTGAATGTTAATAAAATAAATGTTCCGATGGAGGTGCCGTTAGTGCCAGCTTTGCCACGACTATATCGTCGCTTTCTTCGGTTTATGTTTGAGTTTTTCTTTATTAATATTCATGTTCCACGCCATTTTGGCTCTTTTGCTGTTGTCTTATTTTTCTTTGTTACGGTGCTTTATGGGCTTTCATCAAGTGGTCAGATGGGAATGGTGATGAAGGCAGCTGTGTCGGATGTTGGTTTCGTGGTTACCGATGTCGATATCAGTGGTAATAAACGTTTAGAAAAACAGGAAATTTTAAAAATTTTAGAACTTGAAGCTGCGCAATCTATCTTCGCTCTTAATGTTGATAGAGCGCGTTCTCTTTTAGAAAAACAGCCTTGGATTCAATCTGCGAATATTCAGAAGATTTATCCTAATCGCGTGCGTATTTCTCTCGTGGAGCGTGAACCTTATGCCATTTGGCAGCATGATGGCATGATGGATGTTGTTGATAGTACAGGCCGCGTTATTGTGCCCTTTCAAGGGGGAAATGTTCGGGATTTGCCTCTCGTCGTTGGTCAGGGGGCGCAAAATTCTGCTAAAATGTTTCTTCAAGCACTGTCCGTATATCCGGAAGTTTACAATCGTGTTCGTGCTTTTGTGCGGGTGGGTGATCGGCGTTGGGATCTTGTCTTGGATAATGGAGTACGTGTTATGTTGCCTGAAAAGGGCGCACTTGAACGACTTTCTTCTTTGATGAAGACAGGTGCAGTGCAAGATCTTTTTTCTCGTGATGTTCTCAGGATTGATCTGCGTCTTTTTGACCGTGTTACAGTTTCTTTGTCAGACGAAGCGTTGGAGCGTCGTCGTGCTGCTGTGGCAGAAGAAGAGCGTATTTTAAAAGCACGAAAGACAGGGAGCCTATGATGTTACTCAGGTCACACCATCTGGGGGGACGTAAAACACGTTTTTTAACGGTTCTTGATGTTGGCTCAAGTAAGATTGTTTGTCTTATTGCTTGTTTGCGTCCTTTGAAGCATGCGCATTATTTACATGGTCGTACACACTCTATGGAAATTTTAGGCTTTGGAGTGCAACGTTCGCGCGGTATCAAATCCGGTGTTGTAATGGATATGTTTGCAGCAGAGCAATCTATAAGATTAGCAGTTGATGCAGCAGAAAAAATGGCTGGTTTGGTGGTGGATTCGGTGATTGTCAATTTTTCTTCAAGCCGGTTACAAAGTGCTCTTATCAACGGTATGGTACGTTTAAATGGCCGTGAAGTAACGCAGCGTGATGTGCGTGTGGCGTTTTCAGATGTTTCACGCAAGGCTTTTGATGCTGAGCGTCATATTATGCATTCAGTTCCGGTTTCTTATGTTTTGGATGGAGATAAAGGCATTTCTGATCCTGTTGGAATGACGGGGGAAACATTTGGTGTGGATGTGCATGTGGTGACAGCAGAAACTGCGCCTTTGCGTAATTTAGAAACTTGCATTAATCGCGCGCATTTGAGTGTCGAAGCAATGGTTGCAACGCCCTTTGCAAGTGGTCTTGCTGTGTTGATGAATGAGGAGGCGCATTTAGGGGCGGCATGTATTGATTTTGGTGGTGGAACAACAACATTTTCAGTGTTTTTCGAGGGAAAGTTTGTTCATGCGGATGCTTTAGCCGTTGGTGGAAATCATGTGACTCTTGATGTCGCGCGTGGATTCTCTATGTCTCTTACAGAGGCAGAACGTTTAAAAGTTGTCTATGGTTCAGCGCTTCCGTCAAGTGCTGATGAGCAACATATGATTAATGTGGCGGAGATAGGGAGCGAACAGCGTGAAACGCAATATCCTCGTGCTGTTCTTGGTCGTATCATTCGTGCACGTGTTGAAGAAATCTTAGAGATGGTACGTGATTGTTTAAATCGTTCTGGTTTTGCTCACATTATTGGTAAGCGTGTCATTTTAACTGGCGGTGCAAGCCAATTAACAGGATTGCCAGAGATGGCACGTACTATTTTGGGAAGAAATGTTCGTATTGGGCGGCCTTTGGGTATTTCGAGGCTTCCTTCCCTTGCAAAAGGGGCGGCGTTTACATCTGCTGTTGGATTGTTAATTTATCCACAATTGGTGGGCTTTGAAGAAAAAACAATGAAGACTGCAGTGAATCATTTATCGGTGGGCACGCGTGGGTATTTACAGCGTGTTGGTCAGTGGTTGCGTGAGAGTTTTTAGTTAAGTTTGTTGTATAGGAAGTTAAATTTCATCGCTTGGGCTGGCGATGTCTTATGGGAAGGAAAAGGAAATGACGATTAATCTGCATCGGCCAGATATCGCGGAATTAAAGCCACGTATTACCGTTTTTGGTGTTGGCGGTGGTGGCGGGAATGCCGTGAATAATATGATTAATGCTGGTCTTCAGGGAGTTGATTTTGTTGTTGCGAATACAGATGCGCAGGCTTTGGCTATGTCAAAGGCGGAACGCGTTATCCAACTTGGTGCGGCAGTCACAGAAGGATTAGGGGCTGGTGCTTTGCCAGAAGTGGGGCAAGCGGCTGCAGAAGAATGTATTGATGAAATTATCGATCATCTGGCAGATTCCCATATGGTTTTTATTACTGCTGGTATGGGTGGAGGTACCGGAACAGGGGCGGCGCCTGTTGTGGCTCGCGCTGCGCGTGAAAAAGGTATTTTAACTGTTGGTGTGGTGACAAAGCCATTTCAGTTTGAAGGTGCACGCCGTATGAAAACGGCAGAGGCTGGTATTGAAGAATTACAAAAGTCTGTTGATACATTAATTGTTATTCCTAATCAGAACCTTTTCCGTATCGCCGATGAAAAGACAACCTTTGCTGATGCTTTTGCTATGGCTGATCAAGTGCTTTATTCTGGTGTTGCTTCCATTACAGATCTCATGATTAAAGAGGGACTTATTAATCTTGATTTTGCGGATGTTCGTTCTGTTATGCACGAAATGGGTCGAGCGATGATGGGAACTGGTGAGGCGTCTGGTGAAGGTCGTGCTTTGAATGCTGCTGAAGCGGCTATTGCAAACCCACTGTTGGATGATACTTCTATGCGTGGTGCTCGTGGCTTGCTCATTTCTATTACGGGTGGTCGTGATATGACGCTCTTTGAAGTTGATGAGGCTGCTAATCGTATTCGCGAAGAAGTGGATGCGGATGCAAATGTTATCTTTGGTGCTATTGACGATGAGTCCTTAGAGGGTGTTATTCGTGTATCCGTGGTTGCAACGGGTATTGATCGTGAGATGAGTGATGTGATTCAATCTTCTCATCCTCAAAGTCACAGACCAGCAGCTCCAATTCGCAAAAGTGATCCCAGCATGGCGCAGAGTTCTTTTCATGTTCCGTCACCTCCATTGCGTTCTGAGTCAATGGTAGAGGTGATCGAAGCACTTGAAATAGAAAAAGGTAAATCGACAGGGGAACAGTTTCGTCCTAAAAGTCAGATTTTTGCACAACCTGCAGATGCTGTTGCTGTACGGAATGCAAGCGCTGCTTCCTATGGATCGAGTTCTGTACATGGGCAGATGGCAAATGCGCCACGTATGCAAGTAAGCCGTGGTTCTCAGCAGTCTGTGGTTGCTCCAGTGAGTATGGAGGCTACAGCACATGTCCTTGATGAGATGGCAGATGTTGTACAGCAGAAAGAGAAGCAAGTGCAACAAAGACAAGCACAACAGATGCAAGCACGTCCACCTATGCGTATGCCTGAATTAAAGGATTTTCCTCCTGTTGCGCATAGTCAACAGGGGAGCGCAGCAGCTAGCGAACAGGGGCCTCGCAATCTTTGGCAGCGTTTGAAACAAAGTTTAACACATCGTGAGGAAGCTGAACCAGAAGCTCGATTGGAGCCTGCTGTAAATTCTTCTCAGCAGCAAGAAACGCAGGTTTATAATAAAAATTCTCGGGCGCTTTCTCAAGATGCTTCTGTTTATGTTCCACGTCGTTCTGGTGCGTTGCATCCCCATGTGCCGGAAGATCAGCGTAATTTTATCAATGAAGAGGATCAGTTGGAAATACCAGCGTTTTTACGTCGTCAGGTCAATTAATGGGCTAAAAGTGAAGAAAAGAGTTTTTTCACCTCTTCTGTAAAAGCGGAAAAGTAAAGTATAAAAGCTTTGGGGGGTAAAATATACTAGACTTTTGAAAAAATGTTCTGTTTTTTATGAACCCGCTTAGTAATAAGTGGGTTCATAATTTGCTATGAATATCATTTTTATCGTTTTATAAATATTTTTTACGTTTCTAAACAATATTTATAAAGTGCTATCATGATGTTGGTACAAAAATATCAGTCTACTCTTAAAAAAGCTGTGACATTTAAGGGATATGGTGTTCATAGTGGGTGTTTATCTGTGGTGAAAGTTTGTCCGGCTCATGTGGGAAATGGTATTGTTTTTAAGCGTTGTGGATTAGATGGAAAAGAACAGATATTTCAAGCACATGCATCGCAAATAGGAGCGACTGAATTATCAACAGTGCTTGGGCATGGAGAGTTTAGAATTGAAACGATTGAACATTTGATGGCTGCAATCGTTGCTTACAATTTGGATAATCTCATTATTGAAGTGTCGAGTTATGAGATCCCTATTTTGGATGGAGCTGCTTGGCAATATTGTCAAGCTTTTGAAGAAGTTGGCATTGTACAGCAAAATGCTTTGCGTTGTTATTTCATTATAAAAAAGCCACTGCGGATTGAAGGAGCTCATGGTATGGCAGAGTTTTTGCCATTTGATGGGCGTCGTTTCGATATAACAATCTCTTTTCCTTCTTCTGTTATTGGAAATCAACATTTCAATTTTGATCTTACCACAAAAGGGTTTCGAGATGAGTTGTCACGTGCCCGTACTTTTGGTTTTGTCAAAGACGTGGAAAAATTATGGAGTTCTGGAAAGGGGTTAGGCGCTTCGTTAGAAAATTCTCTTATCATCGATCTTGATGATAAAATCATGAATTCAGATGGTCCTTATTGGCAAGATGAATGTGTACGGCACAAAATGCTTGATGCGATTGGTGATACGGCTTTACTTGGCGCGCCTTTTATTGGATTATTTCGTTCCTATTGTAGTGGACATAGGATGAATTCGCAATTGGTGAAGGCTGTTTTAGCAGACGAATCATGCTATGAAGAAAGCTACTTATAGGGTGGGACAAAAAAATTGAAAAGATTTCCTTAAAGTCTGTTTGATTTTTAAGGGGATGATCCGTTTTAAGCTGCTAAATTGGTTAGTGGATTCTCAAGTGATATGGTATAAGAACTTCTCATAAACAATTTTTGCTACAAGGTGATATTCTCTGGAGGCCGGAAGAACTATGATAAAATCTTATGTATGTATTGAAAATATGGCATATAGGAAATCTAACATTGTATGCAAGGTATTGGGGGTGATGCTTTTGGGGAGCACCTGCATGTTAGCGGGTTGTTTATTTAAAGAGAAAAATACCCTTGATCCATCTGCGTATGTTTTAAAAATGGATCCACCAGATGTTCTCTATAATCAGGCACTCGCAAGCCTTGAGAATGGAAAACTTAGCGATGCGTCGAAAAAGTTTCTTACCATTGAAAAGCAGTATGCTTATACGGATTTTGGGCGTAAAGCCTTAGTGATGGGTGCTTTTACAAATTATCGACTCGGCAAATATGATGATTCAATTAGTATGGCTCAGCGCTATATTACGCTTTACCCAGGGTCAGATGATTCTGCTTATGCTTATTATATTATAGGTCTTTCTTCTTTCCGTCGGATTCCTGATGTTACACGAGATCAGCGCGATACAAAACGTGCTATTGCTGCTATGCAGCTTCTCATAGAGCGTTATCCAAATTCTGAATATGTCAAGGATGCTCAAGACAAAATACGTTTTGGGCGAGAACAGTTGGCTGGTAAAGAGATGCAGGTTGGTCGTTATTATGAAGAAGGACGGCGTTATCTTGCAGCAAGTAGGAGATTTCGTACAGTTGTTGAGGAGTATTCCGATACAAATCAGGTTGAAGAGGCACTTTTTCGCTTAACAGAAGTGAATCTTGCTCTTGGTTTGACAACAGAAGCACAGACAGCAGCGGCTATTTTAGGACGTAATTATCCAAAAAGTGAGTGGTATAAATTTGCTTATAATTTGTTGCACAAGAATAGCATATCGCCACAGGAGCATAAATCTTCTTGGATCTCACGTGCTTTAGGTGGTGAGAAGAATAGGGTACGTTGATTCTCTATGCTGGTACAGCTTTCGGTTCATAATATTGTTTTGATCGAAACGCTTGATGTTCATTTTACAGCCGGTTTGTCTGTTTTAACTGGAGAAACGGGTGCTGGAAAGTCTATTTTACTAGATGCTTTATCGTTAGCTCTGGGCGGACGTGGTGATGCCTCTCTGGTGCGTCATGGTGCTGCTCACGGGCAGGTGACGGCTGTCTTTGATGTCCCTGTTTTGCATCCTGTGCGTCAGTTGATTCGTGAAAATGGTTTTGATGATGAAGGCGATATTATTTTACGGCGTGTGCAATCGAGTGATGGTCGTAGTCGTGGCTTTATCAATGATCAGATAGCCAGTGTTGCTTTGATGCGTAATATTGGACGTCAGTTGGTTGAAATCCATGGTCAGCATGATGATCGCGCGCTTGTTGATGTTGCCACACATCGTCAATTATTAGATGCCTTTGGTGGGCTTGAGGATGAGACAGAAAATGTGCGGCAATGTTATAGGGTATGGCATGAATGTGAAGAGCGTTTGCAGCAACAGCGTCTTAAAATAGAAAATGCAATGCGCGAGGCTGAATATCTTCGCTCTTGTGTGGAAGAACTTGAAAAGCTTGATTTTCAAGTTGGTGAAGAGGAATCTCTCTCTCTTCGGCGCGCAGATATGCTTAAATTGGAAAAAATAGCCACGGATATTAAGGAAGCTGATGATCTTTTAAGTGGTCAAAAATCACCAATTCCTGTCCTTTCCAATTTGGTGAGGCGTTTGGAACGCAAAATTCATGAGGCAGAAGAACTTATTGCTCCTGTGGTAAAATCTCTTGATGAGGCATTGTGTGCACTTGCAACAGCACAAGAAGGAATCGAGGCGGCAGTGCGGGCATTGGATTTTGAACCAGATGAATTGGAACGGATAGAAGAACGTCTTTTTGCCCTTCGTGGTTTTGCTCGCAAATATCAGGTTTCTGCCGATGAATTGGTGCAGTTGCGCGATAAAATGAATGCTGAACTTGCTGATTTTGAAGAGGCGCAAATCACATTAGCACGTTTTGAAGATGAGGCGGGGCAAGCAAAAAAAAATTATGATACATTCGCACAAGCCTTATCAATAAAGCGTCGAGAAGTGGCAAAGCACTTGTCTGCAAGTGTTATGGCAGAGCTGCCAGCATTGAAATTAGAAAAGGCAGAATTTATTGTTGAAATGCAAAGTGATGTTGAAAGACGAAGTGCAGAAGGGATAGACCGTATTGAATATTTTGTTCGGACCAATCCTGGAACACGTGCTGGGCCAATGTTGAGTGTTGCTTCTGGTGGTGAGTTATCTCGTTTTTTATTGGCATTAAAAGTTGTGTTATCCGATCGTGGGTCGGCTCCTACACTGATTTTTGATGAAATTGATACAGGTGTGGGGGGAGCTGTTGCCGCAGCTATTGGGCAACGGTTGCAACGTTTATCGGAAAGAATTCAGGTTTTTGCTATTACACATGCACCCCAAGTCGCATCAAAAGCGCATAGTCATTTTCTTATCTCGAAGATGGAAAATGATGATAAAGGCTGTTTTGTGACAGCTATTCATAAAATGGAAGAGCATGAACGTGCAGAAGAAATTGCTCGTATGTTGGCAGGAGAACAGATTACTGAAGAAGCGCGTGCAGCTGCTCAAAAGCTTCTCGCATAAAGACTTGAGTCATAAAAGATTGCTTATCCATGAACTCATGAGAAAGCACGTGCTTATGGGGATTCTGTATGTGACAAAGAATTAAGTTTCTTATGGTTATAGTTCATCATTTGGAATAGATTTTTATGAATAAAGATGAAATTAAAAATCTCACTGCTGTTGAAGCGGAAAGTGAGTTGGAGTGGCTGGCAAAAGAGATTGCACGTCATGATATGCTTTATAATCGTGATGACCAACCTGAAATTTCTGATGCGCAATATGATGCTCTGCGTCGGCGCAACGCAGAAATTGAAGCTCTCTTTCCTGAACTTATGCGTCCTGATTCTCCTTCACATAAAGTTGGAGCACCGGTTTCTGAAAAGTTTGAAAAATCTGTTCATGCACAGCCAATGCTTTCACTTGATAATGCCTTTAGTTCTGAAGATGTCAGTGAGTTTATTGAGCGGGTTCGTCGCTTTTTGCGGTTGCCAGAAAAACAAGTCTTGGAAATAACCGCAGAGCCAAAGATTGATGGTTTATCTTTATCTTTGCGCTATGAAAAAGGGCAGCTTGTGTGTGCTGCAACACGTGGTGATGGAACTGTCGGTGAAAATGTCACGGCAAATGCACGAACAATTTTTGATATTCCACAAGTTTTGCAAGGAAAATTTCCTGATATTCTTGAGGTGCGTGGTGAAGTTTATATGCGGCGGGAGGATTTCCAAGCACTGAATGTGAAGCAACAAGAAAAGGGCAAATTAGCTTTTTCTAATCCTAGAAACGCAGCAGCTGGATCGTTGCGTCAACTCGACTCACGGATAACTGCCAGCAGAAAGTTACATTTTTTTGCTTATGCGTGTGGCGAAGTGAATGAAGTGTTTGCAACAACGCAAATGGAGATGATGAAAAAGCTCCAAGAATATGGGTTTGTCATCAATCCATTCACAAAAGTTTTTAAGACTGTAGGAGAGATTATTTCCTATTATCACGATATCGAAGAACGCCGTCATGCTCTAAGCTATGATATTGATGGGATTGTTTATAAGGTTAATGATTTGATGCTGCAAATGCGTCTGGGTTTTGTCTCTCGTTCGCCACGTTGGGCAATAGCGCATAAGTTTCCAGCAGAAAAAGCTATAACACTTTTAGAGGGGATTGATATTCAGGTTGGTCGTACAGGAGCCTTAACTCCTGTTGCACGCCTTGCTCCTATTACTGTTGGTGGTGTGGTGGTTACCAATGCAAGTTTACATAATGAAGATTATATTAAGGGCATTGGTCATAAAGGAGAACCCCTTCGTGAAGGGCGTGATATCCGTGTAGGTGATAGGGTGATTGTACAGCGTGCTGGTGATGTCATTCCTCAAATTGTTGATATTGTTGCTGAAAAGCGCCCTAAAGACTCTTCTGCTTTTGTTTTTCCTCATATCTGTCCAGCTTGTGGGAGTCATGCTGTTCGTGAGATAGGGGAAGCTGTGCGTCGGTGTACGGGGGGGCTGATTTGTCCAGCACAAGCGATTGAGCGTATTCGTCATTTTGTTTCGCGCAATGCCTTTGATATTGAGGGACTTGGAAAAAAACAGGTGGAGTTTTTCTTTCATGTTCAAGACGAGACGCTTCGTATTCATACACCAGCTGATATTTTTACTTTACAACGGCGCCAAGAAAATTCTCTGGTACGTTTGGAAAATATGGAAGGCTTTGGTATTGTTTCAGTGCGTAAACTTTATGATGCCATTAATGCACGACGAAAAATTCCTTTAAGCCGTTTTTTATTTGCCTTAGGAATTCGTCATGTGGGAGAGGTTAATGCCCGCCGTCTTGCACGTGCTTACCAAAATTATACGGCTTTTGAGACAGCGGTAAGGGCAGCAATCATATCCTGTGAGAAGAAGAATGAAGAAGGCAATGAAGCTTGGTTGGAACTTACCAATATTGAAGGGATTGGACCACAGGTAGGGAGTGCAATTGTTGATTTTTATGAGGAAGCACATAATCGTGAGGTGTTGTCTGTCTTGCTGCAAGAAGTAACGCCTCTTGATGAGGAGCCTGTTTTAACAGATTCCTCGCCCGTGGCAGGAAAGGTTATTGTTTTTACTGGAACTTTGGCACGTATGTCACGCGATGAAGCAAAGGCATTGGCGGAGAGATTAGGGGCAAAGACCTCAGGATCTCTTTCTAAAAAAACTGATCTTCTGGTTGCTGGACTTGGAGCAGGATCAAAATTGACTAAAGCACAAGAGTTAGGCGTTGAGGTTATTGATGAAGAGGCTTGGCTGAAGTTGATTGGTGGATAGGAGGTTTCTCACAAGTAGATGAATGGAGTAGTTTTAGTTATTCTTCCCAATGCCGGATTTTATGAACATGAGAAGTTCCTATGTCACTCTGGAGAAGCTTATAATTTTTCTTCAGAATGGTGACATAATAAGGAGATTTTTTTGCTTTGTTATGAGGAGAAAGATACAGCTTTTCATGTTTTGTGTGCTGATTTCAAGAATATTTTTCTACTCGTTTTTCAAAAAAATCGCATCACAGATGCAATGGAAGCACTCTCTTTTATTGCCAAGCAATAAATATATTTTTAATCTTGGAAAATTTGAAGAAATGGTGAGTAGGTTATTAAAGAATCCTTGTCAGAAAGGCATTTTTTGATATGGGGTTTTCTTTATTGAAAATAATTCTGAAATAGTATGTTTGAATTCGTGATTGGGTGCGTTTTTATACTGTTGATGATTGTGCAAAATGCCATAATGAATTGATTATGGTCGGCATGATAGAGATTATACTAAGGATTATAATGAAAGTTTCTCGGTGAGAAAATAAGAGACAGAGCCGTATAGAGGCAGTAAGGGATCTCTTTGTTAAGATTAAGAATGCTCCAGTGACTATGCTCTGTTTTACGTGGATGCGTGTCTATCATATCAGCAAAAAAATGAATCCTCTAAGAAAAATATTTCCTGATAGTCACATATTCTTTTCTTAAAGAGAAAAGGTTCAGTCTTTCGTAAGAAGCGCCAGAAGATGTTCATGCTCTCTGCTTTAAAGGGGCATGGTTGCTTCTTTTGCCCATTTTTTCTCTTCTTCATTTAAGTAAGGTGCATTGGTCTGATAGACATGCGCATGGTAGTCGTTGAGCCATTGTCGTTCTTCCTGTGTTAAAAGCTCTGGAAGAATCAGTTTTCGGTCAATGGGACAGTTTGTGAGTGTTTCAAATGAGAGCATTTCTCTTTTTCCACCATTGATTTTTTGCGCAGGTTTTACAATGAGCAAATTTTCAATACGAATACCAAAAGCCCCCTCGCGATAATACCCAGGTTCATTAGAAACAATCATTCCAGGAAGCAATTCTTGGCATCCTTTGCGTGAAATATTTTGCGGTCCTTCATGGACAGAGAGATAGGAGCCAACTCCATGACCTGTGCCATGGGCGTAATCAAAACCGGCGTTCCATAAGGAAATGCGTGCGAGAACATCAAGATCTTGTCCGCGTGTTCCTTTAGGAAAGCATGCCGTTGAAAGGGCAATCATGCCTTTGAGAACAAGAGTAAAACAACGTTTTTCTTCCTCTCCAATATTTCCAATGGCTACTGTGCGTGTGACATCTGTGGTGCCATCACGGTATTGTCCCCCTGAATCTACAAGATAAAGTTCACCAGCATTGAGTTGTCTATTTGTTTCATTTGTTACGCGGTAATGAACGATAGCACCATTTGCTCCTGCTGCGGAGATTGTATCAAAAGAGAGATCTTCCAGTTTTTTTCCCATTTCGTTCGCTGTATTTATACGGAACTCTTCTAATTTTTGAGCTGCTGAAATTTCATTCACAGTGCCTAATGTTTGTTTGTCTAACCAAGAAAAAAAACGGGTGAGTGCGACCCCATCACACAGATGCGCTCTGCGTGCACCATCTAATTCTGTACTGTTTTTAATGGCACGGGGGAGAGCAGCAGGGTCGGTCAGTGTGATGAAAGACTTTCCATTTTCTTCAAGTACCGTGCGTAATTTTTCGCATGCTAATTGTGGATCTAGAGCAAACACTGTTCCTTTTTGAAGATCATCTTTGATTTTTGCAATAAACTGTTCTGGTTCATATAATTTTGCATAACGTTGCAGATATTGTTTTTGTTCTTCACCAAGCTTTTTGCTGTCAATAAATAAGGCAGGTTTTTCGTTAATGTGAATGAGAGCAAAACAAAGAACAAAAGGTGTATTAGACACATCATTGCCCCGTATATTGAATATCCATGCAATAGAAGAGGGGTCTGTAAAAATAAAAGCATCAGCATGGGCTTTTTTGATATTTTGCTGAATTAAATTTAGCTTTTCATCACTATCCCATCCTGCATATTGGAGAGGATGAATTGACAGGGGAGATTGTGGGAATGGTGGTTGATCATGCCAGATAAGATCAATAGGATTTTGCCGAACTGCTATCAGCTTTCCACCTGCGTTTATTTCAAATGTTTTTTTCAAGGTATCTATAGCAGCAATGGTGTGGAGCCATGGATCAAAGCCAATAAAAAGATTTTTTCCATTTTTTTCAAGCCATTGTGAGGGAGGACAAGTTATGAGATCTTCATATTCAAAAATATGCGGATCAGTTTGTTGACGAACTTGGAGCTTATAGCGTCCATCGGTAAAGAGAATGGCTTGATTTTTTAAAATGAGTGCCACACCCGCTGATCCAGTAAAGCCAGTAAGCCAGCTAAGGCGTTGGGCGTGCGGGGGGACATATTCTCCTTGATGTTCATCGCTACGTGGAACAAGGAAGCCATCTAACCCGAGACGTTCAAGCTCTTTACGAAGGGAGGAAATGCGTCCCGCAGCATGCGTGGGATTTGTTGTTGCTACAAAGGATTGATACATAATAACCGTCCTTTTTATTTAAGATGTATCGTAACCCATCCTTGACGGTGGTATGTTTCAATATGTTTGAGACCTTGTTTTACATAAGCTTCTAGCACATGGGAATGTTGTTCTTCAAGAATTCCAGAGAGTATGAGTGATCCACCGCTTTGGAGTGCTTGGACCATTTCTTGTGCAAGTTCAATGAGCGGGTTGGCAAGGATATTGGCAATAATAAGATCAAAAGGTGCACGAGATGCAATCTCTTCATGAGCAAAACCTGTTGCAGTAACAGCTGTAATATATTCTTTTACGCCATTGAGTTCGATATTATGTTGGGCAACTTTGATCGCAATCGGGTCAATATCGGATGCAAGGACAGAAATCGGTTTGAGCATTGCGATGCCAATGGCTAAAACTCCACTCCCCGTACCAAGATCAAGGGCATTTTGTGGATTTTCTTGCTTCATCACCTTGGCAATCATTTCTAAACAACCGGCGGTTGTTCCATGATGTCCAGTACCAAAAGCTTGATTTGCTTCAATTTCAATAGGAAAAATATTCTGTGGAATGTCCTTGCGGTTATGGCTTCCATGTACAAAAAAAGGACCAGCACGTACAGGTGTTAGCCCCTCAAGGCTTTGTTTAACCCAATCAATATTGGGCAAAATTTCACAGTTAATTTTATGAGGATCAACAGAAAGAATTTGTGCAAAATGCTGCAAAATACGCTCTTGGTTTTCTTTATCTACATAGAGTGAAAGTTCATAAATGGCGTTTTTTTCATCAATCTCTGCAAGAGCAAGGGGGTATCCTTCTTCGTCAAAGGCTGTTTCCATAACAGTATATAGTTGTTCTGCTTCATTTTTAACAGCATTATAATACAGACGAATTTGTTGCGACATTCTGTTCTTTCTTTAATCAGCTTTTTATTTAGTTGGAGACAAGTTTTTTAAGCCGTTCAATGGCGATATCATCTTTTAGTTCATTATCGCCCTCTTTTTCATAAGGAATGACACCATACAGTTTACCACCTTTTTTGAGCAAAAAAATCGCGGCTGTATGGTTATAGGTGTAATTCCCATCGGTTCCGGATACTTTTTCAGCAACAATTTTAAAAGAATTGACCATTTTATGAACTTTTTCAGGATCTCCACTGATCCCAATAATTCTATTGTTAAAATTACTGAGATAATCATGGAGTACTTGTGGTGTATCACGTTCAGGATCAACAGTGATGAACCATACCCCTAATTTATCAGCTTCAGAGCCAAGGGCTGTGAGCCAGCGATCAAGATTAAGCAATGTGGTCGGGCAAACTTCAGGGCACATGGTGAAGCCAAAGAAAACAATTGAAGGCTTACTTCGTATATCATCTTGTGTAATGGTATTTCCATTGGAGTCAGTGAGGGTAAAATTATCGCCTAAAGGCTTATTTCTTAACGCATCATAAAGAAAAATACCGGCAAGAAATATAGCTGTTAACCCTAAGATACGTATGACATTTTTCATAGTTTAACTCTCTTAAAAAGACAAAAAAACTGTAGCATTGGTGGGTTTGTTTTGCAATCGTTGTTTCATGGTTGATTTTCTTTGCTTGCTATGTCTTTTGTGTTCTTTTTAAGGAACAATTGGTGGATGGATGGAGAGAGAAAAAGATCTTCGATTCCATGAGAGTGAGCCTCGTATTCATACGACAGCACGATTGCATGGTTGTAAATTGGGGCGCTATGTGGAAATCAATGAACGGGTGGTTTTGCGTGAAGTAACGGTGGGAGATTTTTCTTATTTTGAGCGTAATAGTGAAGCTATTTATAGCGAGATTGGGCGTTTTTGTTCTATTGCATCCCATGTTCGTGTCAATGCGCTAGAACATCCTGTCGAGCGAGTTTCAACGCATAAAATAACATATCGTCCTAATGAATATTTTCGCTATATGCCATTAGATTGCTCTTTTCGTGAAAGGCGCCGTGCAAAGCGTGTTATTATTGGGAATGATGTATGGATTGGACATGGTGCGGTTATTATGCCTGGGATCACAATTGGGCATGGCGCTATCATTGGTGCTAACGCTGTTATAACTAAAGATGTTCTCCCCTATATGATTGTGGCTGGTGTTCCTGCAAAGCTGTTGCGGATGCGCTTTTCAGAAGGTGTGATTCAGGCACTTTTGGAGATGGCTTGGTGGGACTGGTCCCTTGATAAAATTTACAATGCATTGCCTGATATGCAAAATCTTACTATTGGGGCTTTTATTGACAAGTGGAAATAATATGCAAAATAACATAGAAAAGCGATTTTTCGTTTGGAAAGGTTATTTGTGTGATCTTTACCTTGTGCTTTAAGCTTTGCCTACAAAGTTATCGAGAACGCGCTTTTCTCCAGCTTTTTCAAACATAATGGTTAATTTATGATCATCTATTGCGGTGATATGGCCATAACCAAATTTTATGTGAAAAATCCGATCACCAATTACAAAGTTTGATGGTTCTTCAGAGACTGATTGGTTGATGATTTTTCCTTCAATGTTTTTTTGTGTACGCTTTTGTTTTGGTGTAACATAGTTATTGTTAAAGGAATTGGGGTATTTAAAGGAAGATCTTCCATAACCACCATAAGATGTTCCCATTTCTATGACTTCTATATGTTCTACTGGTAATTCATCTAGAAAACGAGAGGGCAGCGCAGGTTGCCAAAATCCATGAATTTTTCGATTGGATACAAACCATATATGTAAATGTTTTTTTGCTCTTGTTAGTCCTACATAAGCTAATCGGCGTTCTTCTTCTAATCCTAAGCGGCCGCCTTCATCCAATGAGCGTTGATGAGGAAAGAGGCCTTCTTCCCAACCTGGAAGAAAAACGGTTTCAAATTCAAGTCCTTTGGCGGAATGGAGAGTCATAATGTTGATTGCATCGGTATTTTCATTGTTTTCAGTATCCATAACCAGTGCGACATGTTCTAAAAAGCTTGGAAGGTTTTCAAATTGTTCTATTGAGCGGACCATTTCTTTAAGATTTTCTAGTCGTGTTGCTGCTTCGGGTGAGCGATCTTCTAGCCACATAGCTGTGTAGCCTGAATCATCAAGAATTGTTTCGGCAAGTTCTCTATGGGGTGTGCATTGCAGCATATTTTGCCAACGGCGGAAATCTTCAACAACGTTTCGCAAAGCACTGCGTGCCTTGGGTTTTAGCTCATCCGTTTCAATGATTGCGGCTGCAGCAGAAAAGAGAGGAATGGCGCGTGCTCGAGCGCTTTCATAAAGAGTGCGTAGGGTAGCATCTCCTAAGCCGCGTTTAGGTGTGTTGATAATACGCTCAAAGGCTAAATCATCTGCTGGTTGAACAACAACGCGCAAATAAGCCATGGCATCGCGTATTTCCATTCGTTCATAAAAGCGTGGACCACCAATGACGCGGTAGTTAAGACCAAGGCTTACAAAGCGATCTTCAAATTCACGCATTTGAAATGAGGCACGCACCAATATAGCCATATGATTGAGAGAATGACCAGCTTGTTGTGCGCGTTCAATTTCTTCTCCAATTGCACGTGCTTCTTCTGCTGAATCCCAAGCTGCATGAACTTTTACTTTTTCTTCTTTGCTCTTTATTTGATGAGAAAATAGTGTTTTGCCAAGTCTTCCTTGGTTATGAGAAATAAGATGAGAAGCCGTTTTAAGAATGTGTGATGTCGAGCGATAATTGCGTTCTAAACGAATAATTTTTGCAGGAGGAAAATCTTTTTCAAAACGCAAGATATTGTCAACTTTAGCACCTCGCCATCCATAAATGGATTGGTCATCATCACCAACACAACAAAGGTTAACGTGTCGCCCTTTAGATTGTTGTGCTAAAAGGCGGAGCCAAAGATATTGTGCTGTATTGGTATCTTGATATTCATCTACAAGAATGTAGCGAAATTGGGAATGATATTGGCGAAGAATATCTGGATTATGTTGAAAGAGAGAGATAGAATGAAGCAGAAGATCACCAAAATCACAGGCATTAAGACTTTTTAATCTCTCCTGATAGCTACGATAAAGTTCGCGTCCCATACCGTTACCAAAGGAATAGGTATCGCTTTCTGAAATGTGTTCTGGTGCAAGACCTTGGTTTTTCCAAGAATCAATCATTATGGCAAGGTTTCTAGCAGGCCAACGCTTATCATCCAATTCTGCAGCTTGAATAAGCTGTTTTAAAAGTCTGGTAACATCATCACTATCAAGAATTGTAAAATTGCTTTTTAAATTAACAAGTTCTGCGTGGCGGCGCAAAATTTTTGCACCGGTGGCATGAAAGGTTCCAAGCCAAGGCATACCTTCAACAATTTCACCAATAAGCTCACCAATACGCATTTTCATTTCACGTGCTGCTTTATTGGTGAAAGTGACAGCAAGTATTTGTTGAGGAGAGGCTAGTCCAGAACGCAAAATGTGGGAAATACGTGTTGTCAAAACGCGTGTCTTTCCAGTACCGGCACCTGCAAGAACTAACAGGGGGCCTTCTGTACTTATAACGGCTTGACGTTGTTCAGGATTGAGTTGTTCTAAATAACCGGTATCGAACTGTGTTTGTTCTTTTGTTGTTATCGCGTGGGTAGCGGCATTAGAACTCTGTTCATGAGGAGAGAGGGTATCTTCTTCAAAGAATGGTATGTGATCAGAAAAATTATTCATTATACCTTTTGTGTAGTCTTTTTTTTGTTTAAGTGCTAGATTTAAAAAACTTTAAAAAAAAACACCACATCTTCGGTTAAATTAAGAAAACAAAAATTGTAAAAATAACAATGAATATCAAATGCTTTGGGTGAGAATACTTTGCAGGGCATAGACACGTAATGAAGCTGAAAGATTTATCTGTTGTGGTCTTTTTCTGTCAATGTCCGTGATAATAAAGGCTAAAGATTGTCTTCTTTTACGCGCTATGGTTTTAAGAATGTCAAGAAATGGTTGTTCTAAAGATATGCTTGTTGCGTGTCCATCAATCCGAATGGATATTTTTTTCGTTACCACTTTTGACCAATCAATAGAATCATTTTCGTGCATTTTTCTACTCTTATTCGTCGTGGTGTAAACGATTTTGATCAAGAAATTTTTGTACCTTTAAAGCTTCTTTTTGCTCGAAAAGTTTTTCAACCTTGGTTCGTCCAAAACGATGGCGATTTTCTTCTGCATGAAGTGCTTTGTCTGCACGCTTTTTTCGCTTGCGAAATTGGCGAAGGTTAATTGGTTCTGTCATCAGCAAATTTATTTACTTTTTCCGAAAAGAATCTAATGAAACAACATCAGCGCTTTGTTTTGTATCATTATTTGAAGGTTCCTTATTTGTGCTGAGCTTTTGTTCTTTTGGAAGCGTATTTTCTTTTTTTTGTTTATCCGATAACACGACAGGTGCGGGTGAGCTCTTTTCCGAAATTTCACTCTCCTCAGAGGTCAGATTTGAGGGCAGATCAAATGCTGCTTCAAATGAAGCGACAGGGTCATAAAACACTTGGATAGAAGAAAAAGGAATCACCAATTTTTCGCTAATTTCTCTAAAAGAAAGTGTTACTTCAAAAGCGGTCTCCGAAACACTTAAATCTCTAAACTGATGTTGTAAGACAATAGTCATTTGTTCTGGATAACGATTTTTTAGCCGAGGAGAAATTTTTACGCCTGGAGTATCTGTTAAAAAAGTAATAAAAAAATGATGATTTCCCGGAAGCCCTGCTTTAGCAACTTCCGATAAAACTTTACGGATAACCCCACGAAGCGCATCCTGAACGAGAATATCGTAGCGGATTTGATCTTGAACCATCGAAGTTTATTCCTTTTATTTCACGTAGCAGATGAGCATGTGCAATATTGTGCAATAGAATGTATTTTTAAGCTAGTAATATTTTATCGACTATGCACTTAAATTAACTGAAAAAAGAATATGAAATTCTGCGACAAATCATATCTGAGAGATCAGCCAATAACATTTATAAGAGTGAAGGCTTCTGTTGCCAGGTGCCTTCGGACCCCGCTTAAACCTGCGACGGTTTAAGACTTAATTTGAAGCATTCACACCACCTTAGGCAGCGAGACGTGCTTCCGCATAGTTGTCATTTGCAACTACTCATTTAGTCCGATAACGGTGGTACTATGCCGAGTAAAAGAGCAATCTTTACACTCTTGTCGATCCTATTTCGCCCCCACCAAAATATACCTTCTCTTATACTTTGGTGGAGGCGCCGGGTACCGCCCCCGGGTCCAATAAGCTTATTTCATTGTCCATTTATTACCATAGCTGGCAAGCCAGCTCTTTAAATATAGATGAAGAATGGTCTTTGTAAAAGGGGGGTTGTTAATATTTTAAATCCTCTAATTATTTACAAGGTTATTATACAAGGTTATTATAAGCGCGGCTGTAAAGTATAGCCGCTCATTCTTGGAGAGGAGATGGCAAACAATGACAAATGATCTAGCAGATATTAAACTATATGATCCAAATCCCGATGAATCTGCCGTAGAACGACTTGGCCGTCGTCTAGCTTTGGTCATGCAAAAGCAGGATGCATCGCTTGTTGCTACATCAGATCCAAAAGAATTAGAGCGCGTTGAAAAATGGGCTCAAGATGTGTTAGGTGCTGATGCGCAAAGTGTTAAAGCCGCTGTTTCGAAAGTTGCGGAGATGATGTCTGGGGATCGTAGAAAAAGTCGTATGACTTTTTATTATTTACTCGCGAAGCAACTCAATGCGCTTGATAAAATTTAAATAATATTGAATAAGAATTTTTATGTGAAGGATAAAAAAGCCCAAGAAATTGGGCTTTTTTTATTTCATACAAAGCGTTAATGAGCCTCATCCTTTTCGAGGTATCCTCCTTTACTCATACTTGGGACAAAGAGCAGTGCAATGAAGGCAACGATCATGACACCGGTTATATAAAAATAAAACAGTGTTTCATGTCCTATATCTTTTAAACCAAGTGCTACGTATTCAGCAGAACCACCAAATAATGCATTCCCAATAGCGTGGGAGAGACTTACACCTAATGCTCGTACTGAAGTAGGGAACATTGCTGATTTTACGACACCGGAGATGGATGTATACATGCTCATAATACAAAGCATTCCAATAATGACAAATAAAGCAACCCATGCACTATGCGTGTTGCCGATTATACTCAGCCCAGGAAACGTAGTGAGTGCAGAGAGTATACTCCAAATGATGAGTAAAGTTTTTGTGCCAATTTTATCAGCTAATACACCTGCTAGGGGCTGAAAAAGGACAAAAATAAACAGGGCGGCAGTCATTATCGTTGTGGCAGTATGTTTATCAAATCCGGTTGTTGTGACCAGATATTTTTGCATATAAGTGGTGCAGGTGTAAAAGGTGAGGGATCCTCCTGATGCAAAGAGAGCAATGACCACAAAGGCTTTACTGTGTTTGCTAAAAAGCTCTCTAAGACTACCAGTGTGTTTTTTAGAGCGACTTTCTTTGGTGGTTGTTTCATGAAGCGAACGACGCAGATAAATGGCGACTACTGCTCCACAGCCACCGATGGCAAAAGGAATACGCCAGCCCCATGATTTTAATTGATCTTCGTTAAGGTAAAGTGCTAAAATAAAGATAATAAAACTCGCGAGAAGCTGTCCCGTGATTAGTGTGCCTGATTGGAAAGAAGCAAAAAAGCCACGATGTTTTTTTAGGGCAACTTCGCTCATATAAGTTGCTGCAGTGCCATATTCACCACCCGCTGAAAGTCCTTGCATCATGCGGATTAAAAGCAGAAGGATTGCTGCTGTTATACCAATGGTTTCGTAAGTAGGGAGTATGGCGATGAGGAAAGAACCCCCACACATCATAAAAATAGATATCAGCATTGAGTTTTTGCGTCCATAACGGTCAGCAATGAAGCCGAACATCCATGCCCCAATCGGGCGCATGAGAAAACCAATAAAAAAGACTCCTGCACTTTTTAACAGTTGTGTAACAACATCACCATCTGAGGGAAAAAATTGTGATGCAAAATAAATTGACGCAAATGAGTAAACGTAAAAATCATACCATTCTACGAGGTTGCCTGATGCACTAGCTATGATAGCAAAAATACGTTTTTTCCTATCATCTGATGCGAAAATTGTCTCATTTTCCATGAAATGTTCCCCTTCTAAATTTATAGTTTATTTTTTATAGTTAAATTTGTTGTACGCTTTGTATTATCAAAATGCAATTGTCTCTCGTAATTCTTATGAAAGCTATTGGAGAGGGCTTCTTTTGTTTATGACTAAACCGTTTGAGATTTTATTTTGTAGAGGATTTAAAATGCATCATAGAGAATCGCAAAAGGAAGTGCGTTGAAAAAGTGCTTCAAGCTGGGTGAAATGTTGATAAAAAGGATGATAGCTGTTTTTAAAGGTGATGATATGAGAGGACAGGTCATAGATTTTTAAAAGTTTTGATTATTTCATGACTTAACAATTAAAGATATTTGCTGAAATCTAAACAACATAGAGTTTGAGAGAGGTGTTGTCACCATATAGGTGAGAACACTATTTTTTACCTTTAAGGTAGACTACAAGAAGTAAATTATTTTATATTTCTGCTTCTTTTTTTCATTTTTATAGGATTCATTTAAAAAAGCCCAACGTTGGGCTTTTTTATTGTGTGTAGAAATTTTAATGGATCTCATCGTCTTTCAGGTATCCTCCTTTATCTATATCTGGCATCAAGAGAATTGAGATGAGTGCAATGAGCATCATAGCGATGATGTAAAAAGGGAAGACAGTTTCATATCCCATATCTTTTAATCCAAGTGCTACATATTCAGCAGAACCACCAAACAGTGCATTACCAATGGCAAAAGCAAGCCCCACTCCTATTGCGCGGACTGAAGCAGGGAAAAGTTCTGCTTTTATGATACCAGCAATGGAGGTATAGAGACTCATAATACACAGCATTCCGATAATGATGAAGAGCGCAGCCCATGCATTGTGAGCATTCCCAATCATTTTAAGGACAGGAATTGTACAGATAATGGATAGAACACTCCAACCAATAAGCAAAGTCCTTGTGCCAATTTTATCAGCTAGAGAACCAAAGAGAGGCTGGAGCAACACAAAAACAAAGAGTGCTGCCGTCATTATCGTTGTCGCAGTGTGTTTATCAAAGCCAGTGGTGGTAATCAGATATTTTTGCATGTAAGTGGTGTATGTATAAAATGTGAGCGATCCTCCCGCTGTAAAGCCAATAACCAAAAAGAAAGCTTTTATGTGGTTGCGTAAAAGCTCTTTAATACTCCCAGCATGTTTATGAGAGCGACTTTCTTTTGTGGTTGTTTCATGAAGCGAACTACGCAGATACATTGCAACCATTGCTCCAAAGCCTCCAATAACAAAAGGAATACGCCAGCCCCATGCTTTTAACTGATCTTCAGTGAAGTAAAGAGCTAGAACAAATATAATAAAACTCGCAAGAAGCTGTCCCGTAATAAGTGTAGCATACTGGAAAGACGCAAAGAGCCCACGGTGATTTTTAAGGGCAACTTCACTCATATAAGTTGCTGTTGTACCATATTCACCACCAACGGAAAGTCCTTGGAACATACGGATTAAAAGCAGAAGGTATGCGGCTGTTATTCCTAAGGTTTCGTAGGTGGGAAGTATCGCAATAAGGAATGAGCCACCACACATCATAAAAACAGAAATAAGCAGTGAGCGTTTGCGTCCATAACGGTCAGCAATGAAGCCAAATAGCCATGCTCCAATCGGGCGCATAAGAAAGCCTATAAAAAAAATTGCTGCAGTTTTTAACAATTGTGCAACGGTATTATCATCTGCAGGAAAGAATTGCGAAGCAAAATAAATCGATGTAAAAGAATAAACATAAAAATCATACCATTCTACAAGATTTCCAGATGCACTGGATATGATCGCAAAGATACGTTTTCTCGTATCATGCGGTGCTGAAGTTGTGTCGCTTTTCATGAAGTGTTCCCCCTTTTAAATCTATTTTTTATTTTTTAGTTAAAGTTGATAATAATTTGTACCATCAAAATTCAATGATATAATAGTCATTTTTTATAAAAGTTGTTTAAAAGAGTCTTTTGGACTTGGGAACTTGTGATATGCAGAGGGTAGAGTTGTAGTAAAATATGTTTTTATTCTACACATAATGTTGCGATAATCCGTACTGTTTACGTTAAAGAATACTGTTGCTGCTCATTTTCTTTCATGCTTGCATTATTGCATAAAAGAGGGTGGGTGCGTTTTCACGGAAAGAAGGCATTTTAAATAAAATTTTATTATTATTGATAAAAAGAATGAATGTTTGTGAGCTCAGGTAAGTGTTTTTGAATCTTGAATGCACAATGTATTGATTGGAAAAAAGACTTACTTTATGTGTGCTAATAGGAAATATGTACTCCTCATAATTTACGTTATAGAAAAGAATGTTGCTTTTACTGTAAGAAGGGGAGGATAACAATGACTATCAATACCTTATTTTTATATTACGAATATAACAAAAAGCCCAAAATGTTGGGCTTTTTGTTAACGTAAAAGTTTAATGAATATCATCTCCTTGAAGATATCCTGTTTTTCTGGCATCAGGCATCAAGATAACTGCGATAAATGCAATGATCATCATGCCGGTTATATAAAAATAGAAGATAGATTCATAGCCAATATCTTTTAAGCCGAGCGCTACAGCTTCAGCAGAGCCTCCAAACAGTGCATTAGCAATAGCATAAGAGAGCCCAACTCCCATGGCGCGTACTGAAGCAGGGAACATTTCCGCTTTGACGATACCAGAAATAGACGTATAAAAGCTCATAATGCATAGCATCCCGATAATGATGAGAAGAGCAATCCATGTATCGTTGGTACCGGCAATCATTTTAAGTCCAGGAATCGTGAAGATAATAGATAAGGCACTCCACATGAGAAGTGAAATTTTTGTGCCTATTTTATCCGCTAAAAAGCCAAATGCAGGTTGAAGTAACATAAAAACAAACAGTGCAGCAGTCATTATCGTTGTCGCTGTATGTTTATCAAATCCAGTAGTTGTGATCAGATATTTTTGCATATAAGTGGTGTATGTGTAAAATGTCAGTGATCCTCCTGCTGTAAAGCCAATAACGAGAAAAAAAGCTTTTCTATGATTGCGTAAAAGCTCTGTAAGGCTACCAGCATGTTTTTGAGAGCGACTTTCTTCTGTGGTTGTTTCATGAAGAGAACGACGAAGATAAATGGCAACAATCGCTCCTAATCCACCAATTGCAAAAGGAATACGCCAGCCCCATGCTTTTAATTGGTCTTCTGAGAGATAAAGGGCAAGAACAAATATAACAAGGCTGGCTAAAAGTTGGCCACCAATAAGGGTGGTATATTGGAAAGAACTAAAGAATCCACGATGATTTTTTAAGGCAACTTCACTCATATAAGTTGCTGTTGTGCCATATTCACCGCCAACCGAGAGGCCTTGAAGCATTCGAAGCAAAAGTAAAAGAACTGCTGCGGCCATTCCAATGGTTTCATAAGTAGGAAGTACGGCGATTAAGAACGAACCACCGCACATCATAAAAACAGAAATAAGCATTGAGCGCTTGCGCCCATAACGGTCAGCAATAAATCCAAAAAGCCAACCGCCAATTGGGCGCATAAGAAAACCAATGGCAAATACACCTGCAGCTTTTAAAAGTTGTGCAACAACATTGCCATCTGAGGGAAAGAATTGTGATGCAAAGTAAATCGATGTAAAAGAATAAACATAAAAATCATACCATTCAACCAAATTACCTGATGCACTGGATACGATAGCAAAGATACGTTTTCTCGTATCATGTGGTGCTAGAGTTGTTTCATTCTCCATAAGTCTATCCCTTTAATTTGTGTCCATGTGTGTTGATTACCCCTGTATTTATTCCCCCAAGAATTGTCTATAGTATTTTGTCTTTTGCGTCAAAAGTTTAATCGGATCATGGTAATTTCTTGTGCAAGATGTTGGAGAAGAGAAATTTAAATTGTATTTTTATGAATTTTACAGTTTTTATTTTCTATAATTAAGAGAATCGGCCATAATATCCATATGAAAACTTACCTTGATCTTTTATCTCATGTTTTAAATTATGGTATTGATCGTACTGATCGCACCGGTGTTGGAACGCGATCGGTTTTCGGCTATCAGATGCGGTTTGATTTACAGGCTGGATTCCCATTATTAACAACAAAGAAGCTGCATTTGCGTTCAATTATTTATGAACTTTTATGGTTTCTTAAAGGTGATACAAATATCGCATGGTTGAAGGAACATGGTGTATCGATTTGGGATGAATGGGCTGATGAGAAAGGGAATCTTGGTCCTATTTATGGTTATCAATGGCGTTCTTGGCCTGCTCCTGATGGAAAACATATCGATCAAATAAGTAATCTTTTGTCTATGATTAAAGAAACGCCTGATTCTCGTCGCTTAATTGTATCAGCATGGAATCCAGCATTGATAGAAGAGATGGCTCTTCCCCCATGTCATTGTTTTTTCCAATTTTACGTTGCTGATGGCAAATTATCTTGTCAACTTTATCAACGTTCAGCGGATATTTTTTTAGGTGTTCCATTCAATATTGCTTCTTATGCGTTGTTAACAATGATGGTTGCGCAAGTAAGTGAGCTTAAAGTAGGTGATTTTATTCATACTCTTGGTGATGCGCATCTTTATTCTAATCATTTCGAACAGGCAAAATATCAGTTGTCTCGTAACCCAAATGCTTTGCCGTTTATGCGTATAAATTCAGAGGTAACAGATCTTTTTTCTTTTCAATTTGAGGATTTTGAATTGCTAAATTATGAAGCACAACCACATATTAAAGCGCCGGTGGCAGTATGACCCTTCCCATTTGTCTCATTGCAGCTGTTACAGAAAATGGTGTGATCGGTCGTGAAGGGGCTATGCCTTGGACGCTGTCAACAGATTTACAACGCTTTAAAGCTTTGACTTTCGGTAAACCCATTATTATGGGACGAAAAACTTGGGATTCTCTAGGGCGTCCTTTGCCAGGGCGGACAAATATCGTTATTACCCGCAATGGCACATGGAGAGCGGAAGGCGCTGTTGTTGTTCATTCTTTGTCTCAAGCTTGTTCTGTTGCAAAAAGGATTGCATCGCAAAATGATGCAGATGCAATTTTTATCATTGGGGGTGGTGAAATTTTTCAACAAGGGTTGCATATTGCTGATAAAATATTTCTTACAGAAGTTCTTGCTTCTATTAAAGGGGATAGTTTTTTTCCTGTTTTCGATAAAGAAAAGTGGACTCTTGTGCAAACACAATATATTCCAGAAGGAGATAAAGACAGTCATCCGACACGGTTTGTAGTTTATGAGCGGAAATAACTGTTTATAATGAAGTGGAAAGAGCATGTCTGTTACATTGTAATCAGATAAGAAGAACTCTATAAGATCAAGTGAATGGTTGGTATTTGACGAATGGTAGTCAGTTAAAGAGGTGATGATGCCCTGGACAAATCAAAATGGTAGTGGCCCGTGGAGCGGCGATAAAAATAAACTCGGTAGTGACAAAAAAACATCTGCTAAAAACATTTTTGGTTCTGGTGGCAGTAGTGGTGGGGGAAATGGTTCCAATCTTGATGATCTTTTGCGTAAAGGGCAAGATCAATTTCAACAGGTTGGAAGAGGTGGGTTGCTTGTTTTATTGCTTCTTCTTGCTGTGTTTTTTTGTTTGTATCAGTCTCTTTATATTGTTCAACAAAATGAACAAGCGGTGGAGTTGCGTTTTGGTGTGCCTAAGGCAGAAATTATCGGTGATGGTTTGCATTTTCATTTTTGGCCAATTGAGACGTATATGAAAGTGCCTTTAACCGAAAAAACAATTGCAATTGGTGGTCAATCTGGTCAAGCACAACAAAGTGAGGGGTTGATGCTTTCGAGTGATCAGAATATTGTTAATGTCAATTTCTCTGTTTACTATCGGATTTCACGTCCTGGGCAATTTCTCTTCAATGTGAATGATCAAGAAGGAACAGTTCGTCAAGTTGCTGAGAGTGCAATGCGTGAGGTCATTGGCTCAAGGCCTGTTGATGACGTTTTACGGGATAAAAAAGAAGAAGTTGCCAATGACGTGAGAAAAATTATCCAGTTGACTGTAGATAAATATCAACTTGGTGTTGAGATAAGTCGTGTGTCAATTAGTGAAGCTGCTCCTCCTACAAAGGTTGCAGCGGCGTTTAATTCTGTCCAGCAGGCAGAGCAGGAACGGGGGCGAATGATTGAGGAAGGAAATCGTGTGCGTTTTACTAAAATTGGTTTAGCAAATGGTGAGGCTTCACGTACACGGGAAATTGCAAAGGGTGAAAAGGCTCAAATGGTTGAAGAGGCAAGAGGGCGTGCTGAGCGTTTTCAGGCTATAGCACGTGAGGCGGCATTTTCACCAGAAGCTACGCGTTATCGTCTTTATATGGAAACGATGGGGCGTATTCTTTCCTCACCGCATAAGTTGATTCTTGATCAAATGAACTCTCCAGCGGTGCCTTATCTTCCTCTGAATGAATTGCTAGGCAGCAATTCATCAGAAAACGCGAAAAAAACATCAGCGCGTTCGGCATCGTTTTTAGATTCTCGTATTTCTGGAGGACGCTAATGATGCTGCAATCTCGTTTTTTCTTTATATTGAGTCCCATCGTGCTGCTTTTGATGATTTTGTGGATGTCTGTTTTTATTGTTTATCCTCGTCAACAAGTGGCAATTAAACGTTTTGGGCAAATTGTTAAGGTAGAATCTAATCCTGGGCTTTATTTTAAAGCGCCCTTTGTGGATAAGATGATCGTTGTTGATAATCGATTGTTGCGTTACGATGTTCCTACACAATCTGTGCAGGTTCGAGGTGGTGCTTATTATGAAGTGGATGCGTTCTTTATTTATCGTATTACAGATCCTAAGTTGTTTTTACAGCGTATTGCGTCAGGACGTCCGCAGATTGCTGCGCGTGAAAATCTTGCTCCGCGTTTTATTGACGCTTTGCGTGCTGTTTATGGTAAACGAGAATTTAAGGCTGCTTTATCCGATGAACGGGGAGCAATGATGGCCGAAGTGCAACGGCAGTTTTCTGTAGATGCTGGCTCATTGGGCATTACTATTCTCGATGTGCGTATTCGCAAAACTGATTTAACGGATGCTGTTTCAGAAGATGTTTATCGGCAAATGGCAGCTGAACGTGAGGCGGCAGCAGAAAATATTCGTGCTCGGGGGCAGCAGGAGCGAGACCGTATTGTGGCGGAGGCTAATCGTGAATATGAAGAGATCGTTGCAGCTGCAAAGCGTGATGCTGAAATTACTCGCGGTGAAGGGCAAGCTGAAAGTATTCGCCTTTTATTGACTGCTAGGGAAGCCAATCCATCCTTTTACGATTTTTGGTTGGCGATGGAACAGTATAAAAATTTGGAGCGTATTCCGATGGTGGTTTCACCAAATGAGAGTTTCTTTTTGTATTTCCACAATCCTTTGCAGGAAAAGAGAAATTTTTCATCTAACATGAATACTGGCTTGAATAAAACTGATCAGAAAATCGGAGGAGAGTAGAAACAACGGTGGATTGTAAACTTGTGCTTTTGCATGAAAAATGTGATCTGTTGTTGTTTTCTTTTCTAGTGTAAGTGGTAAAGTGTTGAGCCATGCATGATTTTGCATAGATAAATTACGTGAGGCTCTTGTAGCGTTTTGTTAAAGGCATGTTATGGGTAGAAGTGTCGTAGATAAAAATACGTCTTTGAAGTTTTTTGTCACAAGAGTTGCTATCTGTGTGGTTTTGTTTTTATCAGGATCGATCAGTTTATCTTGGGGAACGGAAACAAAAGAGACACTTCTTTCCGTTCCTGATTTGGCTGCAGAGCTTTTGGAGACCGTTGTCAATATTTCCACAGCTCAGACCGTTGAGGGTACTGAACAAGACGAGAATAGTCCGGTGCCCGTTATCCCAAAAGATTCATTATTACAAGAATATTTTGATGATTTTTTTGCACCTAAAGATGATCAAAAAGATAGTCAGTTTCAAAAGGTGCGTTCTTTGGGGTCTGGTTTTGTAATTGATGCGCAAAGAGGGCTGATTGTTACAAATTATCACGTTATTGTTGATGCTGATGATATTGAAGTGAATTTTACGGATGGTGCAAAACTAAAAGCAAAATTACTTGGAAAGGATAGCAAGACTGATTTGGCGCTGCTGCAAGTGGATGCAAAAAGTAAAAAGTTAAAAGCTGTCCGCTTTGGTGATTCAGAAAAGGCGCGTATTGGTGATTGGGTTATGGCTATCGGTAACCCTTATGGTTTTGGTGGAAGTGTGACGGTTGGTATTATTTCTGCACGTAATCGTGATCTTAATGCTGGACCTTATGATAATTTTATTCAGACTGATGCAGCGATTAACCGAGGCAATTCTGGTGGTCCTTTATTTGATAGAAGTGGTAAGGTCATTGGCATTAATACAGCAATTGTTTCACCTTCTGGAGGATCTATAGGGATTGGTTTTGCTATACCATCGGATATGGCTCTTTCTGTCATTAATCAGTTGCGTGATTTGGGAGAAATAAGACGTGGTTGGTTGGCTATACGTATTCAACCGGTGACAGAAGATATTGCCAAAAATCTGAAGCTAGACAATGCTATGGGAGCGTTGGTTGCTGGGAAGATAGAACAGGCGGATGTGGATAATAGTCAATTACAGATTGGAGATGTTATTCTGTCCTTTGGAGATGTACAAATTAAACATGCGCGTGATTTACCCCGTTTAGTAGCGGAAAGTTCAGAAGGAAAAGTGGTGGATGTTACTGTTTTGCGAAATGGGCAGAAAAAAACAGTAAAAGTTAAGCTTGGACGTTTAATTGAGACAGATGCAAATGAGGCTTTACAAGAAAAATCCGATAATGAAAAAGGCGATGCTGTATCGGAAAGTGTAACAATGCAATTTATGGGAATGACATTATCTGAGCTTACAACGGATTTGCGTCAACATTATTCTATTAGCGATAAACTGCGGGGATTGGTGGTGACATCTGTTGTAAAAAATAGTGCGGCGGATAAAAAGCGTATTCGCATAGGGGAAGTGATTGTTGATATCAATCAAAGTTCTGTCACAACAATTAATGAGGCTAAAAAACGTATTCATAAATTACGTGAAGCTGGACGCAAAAATGCTCTTCTCATCGTTGCTCGTCCTGATGGAGAATTACGGTTCGTAACGGTTCCAATGGATTGATGATGAGGGGATTGATATTTTAGAAATTCATTTTTGAGATGTTTGTTTAAGCATTCGTGTTTTTTATCGCTCTCACAGTATGCGGGAGTTGGTATTTTTCCCTTCAGTTTTTAAATATTCCTGATGTAGAAGGATTCATATCAGAACTCTTCATTTGTGGATGTTGCCTATCTTGGTTTTGAGGTTAATGGAAAAAAACAGTTGTAGGAAAAATGAAAGTATGAAAGCAAGAATCTGCTGTGTATTTATTACGATCAGAATATTCATCTCTTTTGTATAAAAAGATAAAACTGTTTGATTGTATAGGTTAAGTTCTTGTTTTTTCTTACTCTTGTAAAGCGCGTGTTGTTATGGCGAACAGTGTGAAAGAGCTCCTATAGCTGTATTTTGTTGTTTTTGCAAAGAAAGTAGAATTATTATAGGGGCGTCTTTGCACTTTCTATAGAGATTTTTATATATTTTGTTTGAAGAGTTCATTTTATGATAGTCTAGATGAAAGATTATGCCTTTGGGGGATGATGTTGCATAAATTTTTTATGATGGATAGAGGAATTTCCATTCATGACGCAGAGGACAATTACATTGATAGCGGGGCCAACGGCAAGTGGGAAATCAGCGTTTGCCTTACAAGTGGCGCAAGAAAAAGATGCTGTTATTATTAACACGGATTCCGTGCAGGTTTATGATGTTCTCAATATTTTAACAGCTCGACCAACAAGGGCTGATACTGCGATTGTTCCACACTATTTGTATGGTCATGTGAGTCCTGTGGTGAATTATTCGGTAGGAAAGTGGTTGTGTGATGTTGAAAAGTTATTGACGACGTTTACATCCAAATCGCTTATTTTTGTTGGTGGAACAGGGCTTTATTTCCGAGCTCTTTTAGAAGGAATGTCAAAAGTTCCTCCTATTCCAGATGTGGTGCGACAAAAGTGGCGACTTCGGCTTGATCAAGAGGGGGTGGAGAATCTTTATCGCCAGTTGTTGCTCATTGATGCTGCTCTTGCCGAGAAAATTTCTTCGCAAGATGGGCAGCGTATTGTCCGTGCTTTGGAAGTTTATGATGCAACAGGTAAGAAATTAAGTTGGTGGCAAAAACAAAAAACAGCACCTCTCATTCCACCACATGTTGCAGAAAAATTTCTTCTTATTCCACCCCGTCAACAGCTTTATGAACGTATTCATCAGCGGTTAGATTCTATGGTTGAGAGAGGTGCTTTAGAAGAGGTGATTGCTATAAAAAAGCTTGCACTTTCCCCTATGTTACCAGCGATGAAGGCTATTGGTATCGCTGAGTTTATAGCGCATTTGGATGGACACAGAAGTTTTGAAAATGCTCTTGAAATGGTGAAAACACAAACAAGGAGATATGCCAAAAGGCAGATGACATGGTTTCGTCATCAATTTAATGAAGAATGGATGCTTCTTTCTTGATAGATAAGCTGAAAAACCTAAAAAGCATTTGAAAAAAGTTCATTGTAAATGGATTTTTTTAAGAAATATAATTTTTTATTGACGGACGCTATCAATGTAATTAGAAATGTGTTTCACAGGAAGTATTTTCCTTATAGGTTTTGTGTATCGGAATAAGGGGGGTAGTCATACAATAGATGTTTTTTGTGTGTAGTAGGCTCTCTCAGAGCCTTTTTTGATAGGCTCCTTCGGGAGCTTTTTTATTGTGCTATCAAGTAAGCGAGTGGGAAAAATGACAAATCATCCAAAAATGCAACAGAGTGCGGACGGTAAAAGAATGTCTGGTGCTGAAATGGTGGTTCAAGCTCTTATTGATCAAGGAGTTCAGCATCTCTTTGGTTATCCTGGTGGAGCTGTGCTTCCTATTTTTGATGTCCTTTATCAACAGGATTCACTGCGGCATATTTTGGTGCGTCATGAACAGGCGGCGGGTCATGCTGCTGAAGGTTATGCACGCAGTACAGGGAAGGTAGGGGTTATGCTTGTGACTTCTGGTCCAGGGGCAACAAATGCTGTGACACCTTTGCAAGATGCACTTATGGATTCGATCCCGCTTGTTTGTTTTTCTGGTCAGGTATCGACAACTGTGATTGGAACGAATGCTTTTCAAGAGGCTGATACGGTTGGTATTACAAAACCCTGTACGAAACGGAATTGGTTGGTTGAAGATGTCAATGATCTTGCCGCCATTATTCATGAAGCTTTTGCCGTTGCTCAATCAGGGCGTCCAGGACCGGTTTTGATTGATATTCCCAAAGATATCCAATTTGCTTTGGGTATTTATAGAATGCCTCAAGTTATGGCATCTCAGCATTCTTCTCCACAGTTCAAAGGGAAGAGTGAGGCACTTGAATGTGCTGTTGCTCTTTTAGCAGAAGCAAAACGTCCTGTTATTTATTCTGGTGGTGGTGTGATTTCATCTGGCCCACAAGCTGTACAGCTTTTGCGTGATTTGGTTGAGTTGGGAGACTTTCCGATTACATCAACACTCATGGGACTTGGTGCTTATCCGGCTTCTAGCAAAAATTGGCTGGGAATGCTTGGAATGCATGGAACCTATGAGGCGAATATGGCCATGCATGATTGTGATGTCATGTTAGCTGTTGGGGCACGGTTTGATGATCGTATCACTGGACGTCTTGATGCTTTTGCACCTCATGCGCGTATTATCCATATTGATATTGATCCTTCTTCCATCAATAAAACTGTAAAAGTGGAAGTTCCATTGATTGGCGATGTGGCTGATGTTTTGAGAGATATTAATCAACGTTTGCATATGTACAAACCGATATTTCATCATGAGAGTCGTGATGCGTGGTGGAGGCAAATTAAGCGCTGGAAAGCGCGTAATTCATTGGCATATATGGAAACAAAAGATGTCATTATGCCACAATATGCTCTTGAGCGGCTTTATGCATTGACCAAAGATGCGAATGCTTATGTGACAACAGATGTTGGACAGCATCAGATGTGGGCCGCACAATATTATCGTTTTGATAAGCCAAAACGTTGGATGACTTCTGGTGGTCTTGGAACTATGGGGTATGGTCTTCCTGCGGCTATCGGTGTTCAAATAGCACATCCTGATGCGCTTGTTGTTTGTATTTCTGGTGATGCCTCTATTCAGATGAATATTCAAGAGCTTGCAACAGCAATTCAGCATAATACGCCAGTGAAAATTTTTATTTTAAATAATCAATATATGGGGATGGTTCGTCAGTGGCAGCAATTGTTGCATGGTAATCGTCTCTCTCATTCTTATACGGAATCGATGCCTGATTTTGTAAAATTGGCACACGCTTATGGAGCCATGGGAATTCATTGTTCAAAACCCGATGAACTTGATGATAAAATTCAGCAAATGATTGATTGTGATAAGCCTGTTCTCTTCGATTGTCGTGTTGATAATTTAGAAAACTGTTTTCCTATGATCCCATCGGGATGTGCCCATAATGAGATGTTATTACCCGATGAGGCAAGCGAGGAAGCTGTTGCAAATGCTGTTTCTTCTGAGGGAAAGATTCTTGTATAAAATGAATATGTTAACAAAAGAGTGAAAGATGGTGATGATGAAGTCTTTGGAGGCTTCATCTCTGTTTCTTCTTTGTGGAGCGTTCCCATATCCTTAGAGCTTATTTTATGATTTTCATTCTTTGTTTAAAGACATGGGGTGTATTATTATATGTTCATCTAAAAAATGTTATAAGTCGTGTGCCTCATTATGATTGAATTTATTTGTACGCAATGTTTGTTTTTTAATTCATATATTCATAGTTATTTCGTTGCATTTTTTAGATAATACATTGAATTATCTGTTATAAATTAATTTATATTATCTCATCTATGTAAGATTCCATTGTGCAAGAAAAAAAGCTACCGTGCTTGAAAGGTGCAACTATGCAAACCGTCATACTTGTGAAAACAATAGAAAAGTTTTCAATCTATTTTTGTTTCGCATGATGAAATTACTCCAAATCACTCTTTTAAGGGGTTGATAGGATAATTCCCCTAGCGGCTTGGAAGGAAGGGCAAAAATAACAAAGATCAAATGCAGACATAGAAAATTAATTGGCCACTATAGCTTATAATCAGGTAGTAACCTCACTTGATTATGCGGGAGAAATCTATACATATGAGATGTATCGTCAATATATATAATACTCAACATCATATCATGATCAAGACATTAACATTGAAAGTCAAAGACTCTTTCTTTTATTTGTTCTAAATATCGATGTTTCCATAAATCTGCAAACACAAATACTCTTTGAATCCACCGCATTGGATTTTTATAACGATCGAATGATCCAGAAAATTTATCTCTAGAGTGTAGAGCCATTCTGTTATCAATGTATAATAATCTTCCTGGTTGTACATCAATTCCAAAAGATACAGCCTTAATAGCTTCATAAAAATGATCTAAAGCGTCCTTGGCTTTTTTTGACTGTGGTTCTAACATGCCCAGATAAAAAACAGCGCTGATATTTGGGAATTCACTGTCCCCTTGAACGAGGAGCGCTTTACTTGTAAAGATTCCCCCATTTTTTCTCCATCTCATAGGGAACATTCATTATATATAAATTATCCCTTAAGCTCCTCAAATCCTCCTCACTTAAAAGTTGTAAAGTTAGACGTGCATCAGGTATTCTCGTTAATGGGCCATCAACATCATTGTGAACACCAGAGCAAAATGTCCCTTTAGGAGATAAATTTAAACCCGTTATAAATTTTCGTGCAGTATTTTCTCTATGAAAATCTCACTCAACTTCAGATCCTAATTCTGTATAATTTTTTTATTATCCTCTAAAGGAACTAGGTTATTTACTATATGTTCGTCTTCAAACTTAATTGAATAAGGCTCTCCGATTAATAAAGAAAACATCATAATTAAATTTTCTCTTATATAACCGCTTTTATAAGACGCATCTCAATTATAAGGATTAGGTGACGTATTAATTTTTCTATCAATAGGAAGGTTTTCAAAGACTAAATATGGTCTAGGGGTAACAGACATCTTTTGATTCATAAGAATTGCCAAGATTCTATGGGGTAGCAGCGAAAATGCTATTTTTTTAGCTTAACCGACTATTCAATACCACCGTATGGATCATAAATAATATGGTCTAAAGCCTCCCAAAGATTGTCTCTTTCGACATTGCTCAACTCAACAGTATTTTCATTTATCATTATAGTTTCCTCCTCAATTATATTCCCATACTTTTTTATTAAGAAAAGTGAAAAAACAATCATTAAAATTAAAATCAACCATGTTAGTAAATAAGTGTCTGTAAAATCTTGGATTAATCCAAATAATGGTGGAGCAGCAATAATTGCGATTTGATTGACAGACATTGCTAATCCCAGAGAAAAGCCAACGCTTTCTTTCGGCGAGGAGTCTACAATATAAGCAACCCAAGGGCCATACCATCCTAATCCCAAAAAACCTAACCAAGCAGATAAAAGAGTTAAATAAATTATGGATCCATTCATGCCCAAAATTAATATTAAAAATCCAAAAACGACTGCAATCATGCAAAACAAGACAGGAAAAAATCGTCCTTTTTTACAATGATCACTCCACGCTGCTAAAATAATTCTTCCTAAGGCACCAGAAGCCTGTGAAACAAAAAACAAATAAGCACTTTTATCTAGAGGCAGGTGGTAGATTCTATAAAAATAAACAGTTATAAAAATGGTTAAAACATATTGGACGATCACAAGTGAAACGCCTGAGAAAATAATATTCTTCATATGCGGCGCAGCCAACATCGCAAGACGAGACCTTACATTTGCATAGAACGAAACTTTTGCGTTGCTTTTTGGAACGATAGCGACAACTTTTGCTGGTGCGTGATAAAAGATAATAAAGATATATCCCCCTAAAAAAGAAACAATGGCACCGACCAAAAACGCACCTTGTATGCCATAGACAAGCGCACTCGCAGGAAGAACCATCCCAGCTAATGCCCCACCTAATGGTAGCCCCGCCTGCCTTATTCCCATTGCAAATCCGCGTTGCGATTGTGGAAACCATGCAGAAACAGATTTAGCACCACCAGGTTGAGCAGAACTATAAAATCCCCCTACAATGAGCAAACAAACCAAAAGGAAAATATAGTTATCTGCGATTGCTCCCAACAAAAGAGCGACAGAAACGCCGAGTGTGCCAACGCCAACAATAGAGCGCTCGTTAAACTTGTCTAGTAATTCGCCAGCTATAAGTAAGCCAATAATAGGTAGGAATTGCGCTGCTGAAGACAGCAAACCTATTTGAGAGTCACTCAGTGAGAAATCCTTCTTAAAAAATTCAGCTAAAGGACCAATTCCTTGAACAAAGAAGCAGGCTGATGCTTGAGCGATAGTGGCAACAAGCATATAATCCATCGATAATAATTTTTTTCTATAAATTGATGATTGCTCACTACGCCCCCTACAATGAAAGTTTCCTTGTAGCCTTTTTAATAATGATTGCAACAATAAATGAGGTATTTTATGCGGATGACATAAAAATCTGTCAATATGATTGGTATTAATATGAAAACTAAGGAATATGCTTCAATTTAAGGAAATAAGCTATTATGTGTCGTGCAAATTTAATACGCTAGTAATATAAGATAAATTTTACAAACATTGGCTCAGCCGGTATTAAGCGTTCTTCATAAAAGACGCTATATTTTGGCAAGCTTTTTCCATATAATTCTCAAAGCTTTCTTCAGTCACATAGCCCAGATGCGGTGTGCAAAGAACTCTCTCTGATTGCAATAATTTGCTCTCATATACTGGCTCGCTGTCATAAACATCCAGTGCAAAGTAAGTTGAATTTTTCAAACTTAGTATTTTTTCTATCGCCCCTTTTTCAACCAAAGCTGAACGCGCTGTGTTGACAAAAAGAGCATGGGGTTTCATATTCCACAGATCATCTACTTGAATGATTTCTCTGGTTTTATCGCTTAAACGTAAATGTACGGATATAATGTCAGGACGTGTAAAAAATTCATTTT
Organism: Bartonella sp. ML70XJBT.G; assembly: GCF_028618575.1. GTDB lineage: Bacteria > Pseudomonadota > Alphaproteobacteria > Rhizobiales > Rhizobiaceae > Bartonella. The sequence continues at coordinate 144,186 of NZ_JAQITA010000002.1, forward strand.
TTGAATGCGTAAAATGATAACCTAAATTTTTTGCTTCTTGCGTTGAACGCTCGCTCCCATAAACCAAAATGGACATGCCAAAAGCTTGAGCATATTGAGCAACCATTTTACCAATACGCCCAAACCCGAATATTCCAAGAGTAGCCCCTTTCATTTGGTTGCTAAATGTTGTTTGCCATCGTCCTTTTTTCATATCAGACACAGATTTATAGAATTTTCTCCGCGCAGACATCATTAAGAGCCACGCAAATTCAGCAGCAGAAGTTGGATCTCCACCACCATCTAATATTTCAATTCCTAAGTCTCTACAAGCTTCTATATCAATATGTGAACTTATAGGGCCTGTTTGACAGATTAATTTTAAATTTGGCAGTTTCAGGAGAAGATTTCTATCAACTATAGTCCGCTCTCTGATTAAGATAAGAATATCTATCTCTTTGAGCTTATCTTCTAAATCATATTCTTGAGCTAAATTATTGATAACCAGCACTTCATGCGATTTCATTAATTTTTTAATAGACTGTAATGTTAGGGTGGCTTTTTGATAGTCATCTAGAATTAATATTTTCAATTTAAATCCCCCGTTTTATTCATCAATATTTGTGCTCATGATTTTATTTCTAAAACAACCAAAAAGCAATCTGATCGCTGATATTTTGACATAACGCCAAGCCTATTAACAAATTATACTCCTTGATTTCATTGTTATTTCTAGCAATAAGAATAGCATTCATTGGTTCGTTTTTATAAACTTTAATACCTTGCGACAAAAAGAAAAAGTTTGATTGAGTAAATGGAGAATTACGCTTTTCTCATATTTTAAGGACGAATCTAAAATGCTATGCTGGACATAAAACCATGTCCCAGTTTTCTTATAATAGACTACCAAGAAGGTCATACTGACAAAACAGATTTTGTTGTCAAAATAAAAAAAGCTCCATATTTGTGTGAGATAAAGCGTGCTTCATATAAGCGTGATGTCTCTCTTTATTCGTTGAGATATAACTTCTTTGTAGAATGAAGAGTCAATTTATTAAACTCATGATAAGAGGAAGATAGGAACTTTATAGGTGTCTCATCATAGGATTAAGTCGTTTTATAGAGAGCTATTTCTCTTTCTGCCAAAAGGTTTTTGATATATTTAATTCTTATTTCGTAAGAGTGCATGTTCTTTATTTTTATGTGCAAGAAAGCTAATTGATTGTGTAAAATAGTATTCATAAAATTACATTATTCTTATCCTGTTAAGAACATTTTTTTTAGCGAGGGTTTTGCAATTGCAATGTTCTTTTTCTCATTCTGAATTTGGGTTAGAAAAGCGTATAGAGGTGTTATTTTAAATTTAAGATATGCATATTCCATTGTTGGTGTTACTGTTGTAAAAATGATATCTTATTTGATAAGTATAAGGTGGTGCCAAGAAGATCGATGTAGAGATAAAATTTAGATTGTTACAATATCTTCAAAAAGTAATGGGTAAATAATCGATAATTGTGCTGCGAAATTTGTTAGATGGGCGTGTGTTAGCAATTTTTAATAAAAAAGTTTTTCTTGAGAATGGTTTTGGTGGCAAAATACTTGCTCTTTTTATACGAATCTTATTTTGATAAATTATGCAATTTTCACGGGAACAGGATAATGCATTGAAGGCTGTTTCCGCGTGGTTGAGGGAAGGGCGTTCTCCGCTTTTTCGCCTCTTTGGCTATGCGGGGACAGGAAAGACAACGCTTGCGCGCTATTTTGCTGAAACAGTTGATGGCTCTGTTCAATTTGCTGCCTTTACAGGTAAAGCAGCACAGGTTTTGCGTTCTAAAGGTGCAAGCAATGCTTGTACGATTCATTCATTGATCTATTGTCCGCGTGGAGAAGAAGAAGTTTCCGATGAAGTAACGGGAAAAAAATCTATTGCACCGACATTTGCGCTCAATCGGAAAAGTGCGGCTGCGCAAGCTGCGCTTATCATAGTTGATGAGTGTTCGATGGTGGACGAGCAATTGGCTCGTGATTTAATGAGCTTTCGAACACCTATTCTTGTTCTGGGTGATCCAGGCCAATTGCCTCCTATATCAGGAGGGGGCTTTTTTTCTAATGGTGAGCCAGATTTTCTTCTTTCAGAAATTCATCGGCAAGCACGTGATAATCCGATTGTCCGTTTGGCTATGGATGTGCGTGAAGGACGTGATATTGCTTATGGTGATTATGGAGCAGCGCGTGTTATTACACGCAAAGAAGTGGATCAACAATTGGTTTTGGATGCTGATCAGGTGTTGGTAGGAATTAATCGAACACGCCACCTTTATAATAAGCGTTTGCGTGCGCTGAAGGGATTTACTTCAGATTATCCACAAGCGGGAGATAAGCTTGTTTGTTTGCGCAATGATCCTCCTAAAGGCTTGTTGAATGGTTCTTTATGGAAAGTGATGACTTCACAGAAGGAAACTGTTAAACCAAGTATGAGCCTTCTTATTAAGCCAGAAGAAAGCGAGCGTGGGGTAGCGAAAATTAAGCTTTTAAAAGCAGTGTTTGAAAATCCTGATCATGAGATTTCGTGGGCGTTAAAAAAGAGATATGATGATTTTGATTATGGATATGCGTTAACTGTTCATAAAGCACAAGGATCTCAATGGGATAACGTTGTTTTGTTTGATGAGAGTTTTGCATTTCGCGATATGTATGCGCGGTGGCTCTATACAGGAATTACGCGTGCGGCAGAGCGTTTAACAATTGTTCGCTAGATAAAGAGTTTTATTTTCTGGAATTATAGGGCTGAGAGTCTTTTTTCTGTCTTTAAGTATAGAAATGGAGGAGTGTGTATGGCAATCAAACTTTCTGTTAATCTTAATGCTATTGCTGTTTTGCGCAATCGGCGTAATCTTCCTTGGCCCAATGTCAACAATATTGGGCATATAGCTCTTACAGCTGGTGCAGCGGGTTTGACAGTTCATCCACGTCCTGATGAAAGACATATTCGTTTTGCTGATTTACCAGATATACATGGTTTAATTCACAGCATGTTTCCTCGTGCTGAATTTAATATTGAAGGTTATCCAAGCGATACCTTTTTGGATAAAGCAGAAAAATATGCTGATCAAATTACTCTTGTTCCTGATGATCCAGCACAATCAACTTCTGATCATGGTTGGGATTTTGCGCGTCATGCAAAATTTTTAGCACCTATTATTCAACGCTTGAAAGCAAGAAAAATTCGGGTATCACTGTTTGCTAATCCTGTTGTTGATGGTCTTGATATTGCTAAAGAGATTGGTGCTGATCGCGTGGAATTTTATACTGGGCCCTATGGGGGAGCGTTTAATGATAAGACAAAACAGGAGCAAGAACTCAATAAGCTTGTTTTAGCAGCAAGAAAAGCTCAAGAGCTGCAGCTTGGTGTTAATGCAGGGCATGATCTGACAATGACAAATCTACCTGCTCTTGTTCATCATATTCCTTGGCTTGATGAAGTTTCTATTGGGCATGGGCTTATTGCGGATGCATTAGAGTATGGAATGCATGAAACTGTTCAACGTTTCATTCAGGTGTTGAGGTAATTTTTCTCTATCAATAAGAAATGGTGCGTTTTTATACAATTCTATTCGTTTGTAAAAGAATAATTTTGCATAGGTTTCGTGAAATAACATTGTTGCATGTATAATGATAGCAACAGAAATGCCATGCTTCATTACATAGAATGGGCAAAACATATAAAGGGCAGCGATTTTCACTATATTCGTTCGGAGCGGAAGACAACAAAGCTTTGTAGCTTTGGCAACCTCTTTTAAAGGAGCAGGAACTCAACTGTAGATTTTATGAGAAATATAAGATTTCTATTCGTTTTTGAGAATGTTTTTGGAGAAGAAAAAACTTTTAAATTTATGGTTACTGTGCAGTGATGAGGGTCGTTATACATGATTATCAAGCAGTGGTTGCTCCGAGTCTTTTTAAAAGAGCCATGTGTGATAAAATTCTACAGATATTGATCGGTATAAATACTTTTCTGTAACGACTCTATTGTAAATGTATTCATCTAAAACACGCGATATGGCCTATAATAGGGCTGCCAAAACTAATAGCTGTACAAAAAATGGTATCGATTATGGGAAAGAAAAAATTGAGATAGTGTACTCAAGATAAAATATAAAAACGATAGCCTTTATTTATAATTTTTCTTGCTATCCATTTTGATTTGGTTCATGTTAAAAACTGTATAGTGTATCTTTCATTTTTAGGGATACATGCCTCATGATGCGGAAGAAGAGAACTTTATTTTACGTATATTTCTTTTCAGAAGTATTTTTTGTACAATATATTGTTTTTGTAGAGCAGCATTTGAAGCCTATTTGGGGATCCAGATATGTTTTTGGAAGGTTGGGGGCATAGTTTTTTATGCAGTGTATAAATTTTAAAAGATTGCCCAGTTGCTTTGTTATTATAAGCAGTGTTTCTGTTATTTATTGTGTGTGAAGCACTGAAGGTCGTTTTTTACTTTTTATTGAATAAAAATAATCTGAAATTTAGTTTAAATGTTAGAGAGAAGGAAGTATTTTTATGCGTGTTTATTATGATCGTGATGCAAATGTTGATTTGATAAAAGGAAAAAAAGTAGCCATTGTGGGTTATGGTTCACAAGGGCGTGCACATGCTTTAAATTTAAAAGATTCCGGTGTTCAGAATGTGCAAATTGCTTTGCGTGCAGGGTCAGCGACAGCTAAGAAGGCTACAGTAGATGGCTTTGAAGTTGTGAGTGTTGCTGAGGCTGCAAAATGGGCAGATCTTATTATGATGGCAACACCAGATGAATTGCAAGCTGATATTTATAAAGAACATATTCATGATCATTTACGTGATGGTGCTGTCATTGCTTTTGCACATGGCTTGAGTATTCATTTCGGCCTCATTGAACCTAAAAAAACAGTTGATGTTGTGATGATTGCTCCTAAAGGTCCAGGACATACTGTACGCAATGAATATCAACGGGGTTGTGGTGTTCCTTGCTTAATTGCAGTTGCACAGGATGCATCAGGACAAGCCCATGATGTAGCACTGTCTTATGCATGTGGTCTTGGTGGGGGACGTGCTGGAGTGATTGAAACAACATTTAAAGAAGAATGCGAAACTGACCTTTTTGGTGAACAAGCTGTTCTCTGTGGTGGTCTTGTTGAGCTTATTCGAGCAGGTTATGAAACACTAACAGAAGCAGGTTATGCGCCTGAAATGGCTTATTTTGAGTGTTTACATGAGGTTAAATTGATTGTTGATCTCATGTATGAAGGTGGTATTGCAAATATGAATTATTCAATATCCAATACAGCGGAGTGGGGAGAATATATGTCTGGTCCACGTGTGATTACTGATGAAACAAGAGCAGAAATGAAGCGTATTTTGAAAGATATTCAGACCGGTAAATTTACGTCAAATTGGATCCAAGAATATAAAGCTGGTGCTGCTCACTTTAAAACTATGCGGCGTTTAAATGATAGCCATCCTATTGAAGAAGTGGGTAAAAAACTCCGCTCTATGATGCCTTGGATAAAGTCTAATGCTCTGGTTGATAAAGAGCGCAATTGAAGTTTGTAATAGGAATGTTATCTAAACAGCTTTTATGCTTTATTTACAAAAAGGGTAACCGAAGTTACCCTTTTTAAATATGTTTTTTTATGTATAAATTTTATTTGTTCTTTGGGGCTGTTTTTTTTCTTATAAATAAAAAATACATTATGCCTAGGAAAATAAACCAAAAAAAACTGTATTTTAAAGCTGTTAGGGTATCATGTTCTAATGTCAACAAATAGAGCATGAAAGCAAAAAACACTAAAACAATCCCGCACATGATAACACCTCCCGGCATTTTATAGACGGACTCAGCATGTAGATGAGGGTGATTGCGACGATAGACAATATAGCTAATCAAAATGACAGACCATACGAATAAAAACGCAATTGCTGAGATACTGGTCACAATTGTAAAAGCGCTTATGATGCTTGGAGATGAGGATGCAATGGTATAGCCTAATAAAATACATAAGCAAGAAAAGAAGAGGGCATTGGCTGGAACATGGAATTTGGAAAGCTTCCCCAAAATCGGAGGTGCACCTTTTTGTGTTGCAAGCCCATATATCATGCGACTGGTAGAAAAAATACCACTATTTGCTGAAGAGGCAGCCGAAGTCAGAACGACAAAGTTCACCAAACCAGCAGCTATTGGAATGCCAGCAAGCCAAAACATCGAGACAAAAGGACTGTTTTCTGGAACAATTTGATCCCAAGGTGTGACTGACATAATCACAGCCAGAGAAAAGATATAAAATAGTACAATACGAACTGGTATTGCATTAATTGCTTTAGGGAGAACTTTTTTAGGTTCTTTCACTTCAGCTGCAGTTGTTCCGGCAATTTCTATACCAACAAAAGAAAAAATGGCAATTTGAAATCCGGCAAAAAAACCTGTCATCCCTCGAGGAAAGATATCTCCACCATTCCATACGTGACTAAGAGAAGCAACAGTACCATTTGGTGTGGTAAAGCCAGTCGCTATCATATAAAATCCAACAACGATTAATGCTAGAATTGCTACGACTTTGATAAGACCAAACCAAAATTCAAGCTCACCGAAAAATTTCACGGCAAGGAGGTTAAGGATTAAAAAGAAGCCAATGCAAGAAAAAACAACAACCCATGGATTGAGTGTTGGCCACCAGAAATGCATATAGTTAATGATAGCAATAATATCTGCAGCTCCAGTCACAACCCAGCTTAACCAATAGTTCCAGCCAACAAAAAAAGCAACTCCTGGTCCTAGCATATCGGTTGAGAAATCAACCAGAGATCGATATTGTGGATTAGAAAGTAATAATTCTCCCATGGCGCGCATCACAAAGTATAGTGCACAACCAATAATAGCGTAAACGAGTATAATGGAAGGGCCTGCTACACTGATTGTTTTTCCTGATCCCATGAAGAGACCTGTTCCAATAGCACCACCGAGGGCTATAAGCTGTACGTGACGGTTATCTAGTCCACGTTGCAATCTTTTATGCGGATCAGCTTCTAAATTTTGTGTATCATTCATTTTTTGAAGGTTCCCTTTAATTTTTTTAAGATTCAAAATTACATTACAATGGAAAAGTAATCTCACTTATCGAAGCATGATATAAATGAGGAGTAAAGGGGAAAAACATTTTTTTGTTGCCTTGATGTGGATAAAGAAAAAATATGAAAATAACGAAGATATACAAATTCATGCTAAAACAATGCAACAGGTATTTGCATTCAGCGTTTAAGGTGGTTGTTGAGATGACTGATAGATGGTTGATAAAAACGTCATATTATGATGGTGGTTACGTTTAGGCTAGTCTCAAACAGTCATTAAGAAATTGCTCTTGGGTTATGGTAAATTCTGATCATACAATAGGAACGGTAATAATTTGTTTTAGATATTATAGCAGAAAAATATTTTTATTTTCAGCAAAATAGAGCGTAGAATTGTTATCTTACTTTAAAAAACTGATAGCAGGGAATTTTAAATGCTGTTCATACTTACTTTCATTGGCTTTCATAAACGGAAGATAATTTGCTTCTTTACGCTAGGTTTTACTGAGAAGTCTATAGGATCTTTTATTTTGAAGTTTGAATAAGAATTCTATTCCGATTTTGCATACTTTGATAAAAGATCATGAGAGCTTCGTATTGAAGCTATAAAAGCTTGTTAGAGAAATACAGTGTATTTGTAGTATTTTTTTCTTTTGGATAAATTATAAGAAAATTGTTTCTATGCGTTTTGATCCAAGAGAGGGGATGCTTTTAAAGGTCAGAGACAGTTTCTTATTGATGATTGAGTCGAAAAGTTGTGGGTGTGTTTGTGAGAATTTTTGATCATTTTTTCGAAAATACTTGAGCAGAATTTTCTCAATTAATAGAACAAAAAATTTGTAGAGGTAAATGCAAAATCCTCTTTTTTCATTTCATTATGAGTGTAGTTTGACATTAGGTTTTGTGCTAAGCGGGAAAGATGGGATTAGGTAACGGCTGTTGATTTTTTTCACTCAATACACTGTAAGAGATTTGATTCGCAGAAAATAAGAAAGAGTATCACATAAAAACCAATATTGGGCACGAAGAAAGAGTACAATTCTTTAGAAGGGATCAATCGGTATAAATCGAGTGCCGAACTACAATGCCTTTTAAAGTAGCACAAGCTTGTGGGAAAGTTTTTATAGTCAACATTTTTGATCTCTTGCAACATGAAACTCTTGGTGCACTTGTTAGATTTTTAAATAGTTTCCCTCAAAGGAATTTAGCAAGGACGCAAAGAAATATGAAAAATAATTTGCCAAAAGCATATTTTTGTAGAGAAAGGTTGAAAATCTTATTCCCAAACTTTTATTTATATATCCCGTATCTTTAAAAAAAATCTATAAAATCAAAAAGTTATTTATGGCTGTCGTTAGACAGTAGGTTTTACATTACGTGGAAAGAAATAAAATGCATATTGATATGGCGAAAAAGTTAAATATATCGGTAACATTTTTATTTTCTGTTGAGATTAGCAAAAAATCAGTATCGGTTGTCATGGAAGACAAGACCATAGAACTTTGTGGATTCTCTCTTAAGAAAAGAAGTCTATGCTTGTTGAAAAAGTGTTACAATAAAGTCTTCAACTCATTGCGACATGAAACTGTGGTTGCGGTCATTAAGATTTTTAGATGATTTACCCCAAGAAGCGTTAGATCTTTCAAAGACATATTAGAAGTATTCTGCAAAGTAGGAGCTTTGTAGAGGTGTTTTGGGAAAAACGATTCTCTTATTTTTATTCTAGCATCTCTCCCCCTAAAAAATATGAGAACTCAATAAGTTATTTCTGGCGTAAAACGCTATGGTGGGTGATGAGGGGATCGAACCCACGACCCGCTGATTAAGAGTCAGCTGCTCTACCGACTGAGCTAATCACCCATAACTTCTCAAAAGATGAGAATTGTGCGGTTCTATAACGCTCCTAAGGGAGGATGTCTAGATAATTTTGTTGTTTTTTATAGGAAATTGATCAAACCTGTCGCTAAATTGGTTGTACAGTTAAAAATATCATACTATACCTCTTGATCTTAGATAAAAATAGACCCATTATAAAAGGCTCTAGGATAAATGTTCTGATTGTTATACAGGACTGTAGTTGGAGGATCGTCGAGCGTAATGCCCGAGAAAAATTCAGAGGAGCCTTCTTGTGGTTGTAAGCAGTGTAGGCCAGCGTTCTCTTTTATAAACTTTATCAATAACTATCTATGTTTAAAGAATATTTTGCCGTTGTTTGCTTTGAGCGCAATTTCTTTGTGTTCAATGCTTTTGATCAATTGTGCGAATGAAGGCTTATGAATTTGTTTTATCAATCGCGCGCTTTTAAGCTTTCAAAGATGTTTTTAAAGGGTGAACTATGATGGAATGGATCACTGATCCCCATGCGTGGTTTGGTTTGGTCACGTTGGTTTTTCTCGAAATTGTTTTAGGAATAGATAATCTTGTTTTTATTGCAATTTTAGCTGAAAAACTGCCTCTCCATTTGCGGGATCGTGCGCGCTTGATAGGTCTCACTTTAGCATTGGTTATGCGGATTTTTCTTCTTACGGTTATTGGATGGGTGATGAATCTTGAGACAATAATTCTTTCTCTCTCATCTTTTGTCTTTAGTTGGCATAGCCTTATTTTAATTAGTGGTGGAGCTTTTTTGCTGGCAAAGGGAACGCTAGAATTACATGAAAGGTTAGAAGGCGTACCGCATGAAAGAAAAACAGGGGTTGCTTATGCGGTTTTTTGGCAGGTCATTGTGCAAATCGTGGTGTTGGATGCCGTTTTTTCCTTAGATAGCATTATTACTGCGACAGGTATGATTGCAAAAGAACAAGCAACTGTTATGTATATAGCAGTTATTGTTGCTATGGGAGTGATGATGTGTGGATCTGGCGCTCTTATGCGTTTTATTAATCGCCATTCCACTATTGTAATTCTTTGTCTTGGCTTTTTGATGATGATTGGTTTTACTCTCATCGTTGAAGGATTTGGCTTTCATATTCCAAAAGGGTATTTGTACGCTGCTATTGGTTTTTCTGTTCTTATTGAAGCTTTTAACCAAATTGGACGTCGTAATCGTGAAAAGATGATTACAACAAATGATCTACGTGGGCGAACTGCAGATGCTGTGTTGAAGCTCTTAGGAGGGGGAAATAAAGACGATCATCTTGGTGAGACTGTGGATGTCATTGCTGAACAGGCGGCAGCTTCTGAATTGTTTCGACCTGAAGAAAAAGAGATGATTCGTGGTGTTCTTGATTTGGCCGATCGTCCTGTTCGTTCTATTATGTCACCACGCAATGAGATTGAGTGGTTGGATTTAAATGGTGATGAGAATGAAATGCGTGAAGAATTACAACAGGTTAAACATAGTCGTTTAATTCTTGCTCGTGAAAAAGTAGATGAATTTGTTGGCGTTGCTTTGACAAAAGATCTGCTATTGAATTTAGCTGAGGGTAAAAAAATCAATTGGAAAAAAGCTATGCGAGAACCTCTCGTTGTTCATGAAAATACTAGCGTTTTACGATTGATGGAGCAATTGCGTCATTCGTCGATTCAGCTCGCAATTATTGTCGATGAGCATGGATCTTTTGAAGGGATTGCAACACCAACGGATATTCTTGAAGCCATTGCCGGTGATTTTCCTGATGATGATGAAGAACCTATGATTGCAGAAAAACTTGAAAATGGAAGCCTTCTTGTTGAGGGATATGCCGATATCCGCCGTTTGAGCGGTTATCTTGGGCGTAATCTTGTTGATGAGGCAGATCGTTATACGACTCTGGCTGGGTTTATGCTTTGGCAATTTGGTCATTTGCCAAATGAGGGGGAGAGCTTTGAAGCTGATGGTTTGCGCTTTAAAGTTATCGAAATGGATCGTCGCAATGTATCTAAAATCCTTATTTCTCCGCTTGTATAGTCAAAAAAGACCGTCTGTTTGAAGAAATAAGCTTTCTTGCCAAAGGGGAGGCGGTGATAATCGGCTAAAGCGTAAAAAAGGATCTAGAATTATTGTAAAATGACCATTCATCTCAAAAGTGATCATTACATATACATATGCGTTATTTCTCCATTTGTAACTTTTAAAAATTTTATGAAATCGTTATTTGGATTTTTGTATGATCCTTTATAGAAATTCCTGTCACCAAAAATGTTATAATATTATAGAGCCTGTTACATAAAAAAATAACGGTGGTAATTTGACATTAAAAGTCGATAGAGACTTATGGAAATGATCATTTTTCTCTAAAGAAATCATTTGATGGTTTGATAAATGCTTTTATGAGAGAAATTAAAATATGATAAATTTTGTATCATGAAATTGATACGGGAAAAGAGGCGCTTTAGGGGGTAATAGAAAAAGATAAATGGAAGTGGGGTTGTTTTCATATGAGGACAATTTGCTGTGATTATCTTTTAAAAAGACATTTCTCAAGGCTCTCAAGTTTATTTCACTACGTCTCCCATAGATGCTATAATGATAAAGCCATTGTGCTCTATTATCTTTACGCTTATGGAGAAGAAAGCAGGCACCATCATACTGTTTATTAACCCCAATGTTGTTACAGTCTTTGATATTTGAGAGCATTCAATAAAGTTTTTTAACCTTTTCTCTATTTGTTTTTTCTACACATGCTCATCTTACTTGTGATGTGTCAACACATCATTTTGATTGATTTAATTACAAAGGTTTGAAATGAGAGAATTGCACAATATGAGAGATACTCATTAAAGTTGTAAGAAATAAATTGTTATTATCAATCAATATATTGCAATTTTATGTTTATGGGCAAAAAGAGCAGCATTGATTTTTTACTTACTCAGGCGGTATTTTAGGAGAACGTTTGCAGTATTGTTGGGCTTCAAAAATTGCTACAACAAATAATGAAATGATGAGTGGTATAATTAAATAAAGCATTCGAAAGACAATAAGTGCCGCAACAACATCGGTTGGATTTACACTGGGCATACCTGTTATGAATAAAGCTTCCAAAACACCAATGCCTCCAGCTGGAGCATTGGAGAGAAGGGTTATGGTAAAAGATGCTAGGAAAACGCCAAGTACAGAAATAAAATGGATATCCGCGTTGTAGGGAAGAACGGCATAGATAATTCCTGCTGCTCCTAAAAGCTCTAAGGGACTAATCAGAAGCTGTTGAATGACAATTTTCAATCGTGGGTAGGAAAGTTGAACTTTTTTGCTCAAGCGTAAAGGTTTTAATTGAAGCCAACTGCCAAAAGTATAAAGCGCTATACAACCGAGCAGAATTGCACCAACTGTTATTCCAAGCCATTCAGGAAGCCCGTCATGAATGAGTGTAATAATTTCGGGTTGTAAAATCAAAACAATCCCAAAAAGTAAAATCGTGCCGATCACAAAGGTAAAAGAGCAAAATCCTACGAGTATAGCGATTTCTGTTCCGTTTAATCCTTTCATTTTATAGGCGCGATAGCGCACGACGGCACCAGAAAAAACTGAAGCACCAATATTATGTGACAGAGCATAGGTGGTAAAAGAACATATAGCAATAAAAAACCAAGAAATTTTATGACCAAGATGTTGCAAGGCAATGCGATCATATCCAGCAAGAGCAGCATAAGCTAAGAGAGAGCATGCACAGGCTAAAAACCAGTGTTGTGCATCTAAATTGCTTAAACGTTCTAATACATCACTAAAAGAAATGGCAGAGAGCTTTATATAAAGAATGCGGATAGATACCAACATTGCTAAAATACCAATAAATGGCCATATCAATTGCTTTATTTTCACGCTTCTTTACCTATTTGTGTTTTCTATGAAATTTGACTTATGATTGTGCATATTCTTGACAGATCTCTGTCCCGTTATATATTCGATTACACCATTGGCAATTACCTCATCGTCAGTTACTACGATATCTGCACCTAAATCAATGAGATAAGTTGTTTCTACATCGGAGAGTGCATGCGTGATTATTTGAATATCCTTTTTCATATCACGTATATTCACTATGCATTCTCCCACTTCAATAGGACTTCGCATTGTAATAACAACTTTGTATGCGTCGTTTATATTTGCTGCGTTCATTATTTCTCGTTGAATGATGTTGCCACAAATGACCTCGAAGCCGTCTGCAATTGCTTGATCAGCTAGGCGTTTTGATTCTTCTACTATCACTACAGGTTCACCTTTGTCTATTAAAGATAATGCAACGCATTGACCAATACGACCATAACCAATAATCACGATATGGTTGGTTTTTAAGGATGTTGGTAATAATTCTTGGTCTGGATCTTGCGGATCGATATCAATAATTGTTTGTGTATCTTGTAGATTGGTAGAAGAATTTTCTAAACGTTTTTTCATTTTGTTACAAGCAATGAAAACAAGAGGATTGAGCAAAATAGAAAGAATCGCCCCTCCAAGAATTAAATCATGGGCATCGTTGTTTAAAAGTCCTAAACTCAAACTTAAACCTGCAAGAATAAAAGAAAATTCTCCAATTTGGGCAAGGCTTGCAGAGATGGTCAAAGCTGTTGCATTAGAATAGCGAAAAGCTTTAACAATGAAGAAAGCAACAGCAGATTTACCTACTATAATAATAAACAATGTTGCGAGGAGAGGGAAAAAATGAGTCAAGAGTTTCCCTGGATCAAATAACATTCCCACAGAAACAAAAAAGAGAACAGAAAATGCATCTCGCAATGGTAAGGATTCTTCTGCTGCACGATGGCTTAATTCTGATTCACTCATAACCATACCGGCAAAAAAGGCACCAAGAGAGAGAGAAACACCAAATAAATGGGCGGCTGCGAAAGCCACTCCTAATGCAATAGCAAAGACACTAAGCCGAAATAATTCACGTGATCCTGATTGTGCGCTCATTTTTAGTAACCACGGGATAACACGTCGCCCAATTATAAGCATGAGGGCAATAAAGAGAATAACTTTCAGAATAGTAAGACCAAAAATTCCCCAAATACTTAAATCTAACCATTGAACAAGGGGATCAAAGGCTTGCTTTTTTGTATTGCTAAGAACATTCGCTAATGATGGTATGAGAACAAGTATAAGGACCATCGCCAAATCTTCAATAATTAACCATCCAACAGCAATACGTCCTTTTTCTGTTTCTATGAGATGGCGTTCTTGCAAGGCACGCAGCATAATAACAGTACTTGCTATTGATAAAGCTAAACCAAATACTAAACTGCTGCTCAATCCCCATCCCATGATCATACCAAGGCACAATCCTAGAAGAGTAGAAAATGCCATTTGTGCAATAGCAGCAGGGATAGCAATAGCTCTTACGGATAAAAGGTCTTTTAATGAAAAATGGAGTCCAACACCAAACATGAGCAAAATGACACCAATTTCAGCCAGTTGATTGATAATAACGGAATCTATTCTAAACCCACCTGTATTGGGGCCTACAATAACGCCGGCTAACAAGTATCCTACCAGTGGCGAGATACGCAAACGACTAGCAATCATTCCTAGCAGAAATGCTAAACATAAGCCTGCAACAATCGTTGTAATTAATGGTGTATCATGGAGCATGGATTATTTACGACTTTTTATCAAAAAATGAATGAATTGAAACAATGGTACTTTTTAATTAAGAGGAAGAGAGAATATCATAAGAAACAGCATGGTACTTTCATTTTAGGTTAGTGTTTGTACGATTATTGCGTCCACGCCACCAATTTCCTAGCAGGAGTAAGATAGGGGCGGCAATAAAGATAGAAGATGAGGTTGCAATGATAATTCCAAAAACCATGGGAAGAGCAAAATTATGAACAGCGCTTCCACCCCATATCGCCATAGGTAACATAGCGAAAACAGTGGTCGCTGAGGTAAAGAGACAACGTATAAGAACCTGGTTAATTGAGAGATCAATGAGTTCACGCAACGGCATGTTTTTATAAAGGCGCATATTTTCACGCATGCGATCATACACTACAACTTTATCATTTATGGAATAACCAACAATTGTTAAAAGAGCAGCGATGGCTGTTAAATTGAAGTCAAATTGAAATAAAGCGAAAAAACCAATCATTTTGGTGGTATCTAAAATGAGCGTTACAATTGCACCAACTGCAAAGAACCATTCAAAGCGCAACCATATGTAGAGGGTCATGGCAATTGCTGCGAGAATAACAGCAGTAAAGCCAGCTGTAGCAAGTTCACCTGAAATTTTAGGACCAACAACCTCTATTTGATCAAATGTGGCATCTGGATAGATGGTTTGTACTGCTGTTTTAACTTTATCAATGGCAGCAGTTTGTTGTGTTTCGCCACCACTTTGTTTTTGCATACGAATAAGCACACTGTTCGCATTATCAATATTTTGCAAGGTAATTTCACCAACATTAAGGGTGGAAAGTTTTGAGCGCAAGGTGGCTAGGTTCGCTGGTGCTTTGGTGGTAATGCTTATTTGACTGCCACCAATGAAATCAATTCCGAAATTTAAGCCCGGCTTAAAAAACAGAAAAACTGAAGCAAGTGATAAAATAATTGAAACGCCAATACCAATGAAGCGTGCTTTCATGAAGCGGAAATTTGTATTTTGTGGAATGATGTTGAAAATAGAGCGAAGATGTAACGTCTTAATTTTCCATTTACGAATAACCCAAATCATCATGATGCGCACAATGGTGATATTCGTGAACATGGAGATGATGATGCCAAGTAGCATTGTGACAGCAAAACCACGAACGGGGCCAGTGCCAAACCAAAACAGCAAAATAGTTGCAATAATTGCCGTAACATTGGCATCAACAATGGTCGCGAAAGCATGTTTGAATCCACGATCTAAGGCAGCAAAGGCACTGACACCTTTTCGGCTTTCCTCACGGATACGCTCGTTGATCAGGATGTTAGCATCAACGGCAATACCGATACCTAAAATTATACCAGCAATACCCGGTAATGTGAGTGTTGCACCGAGAAGACTTAGCGCAGCAAAGGTTAGAATAGTGTGGAGTGCGAGTGCTATATTCGTAATGAGCCCCCAAACTCTGTAGAGGAGAAGAATAAAAACGGTCACAAGAATAAAGCCAATTATGCCGGTGTAAAGCCCCATTTGTATGGCATCAGCACCAAGATTTGGACCTACCGTTCTCTCTTCAATTATGGTGAGCGGGGCTGGCAGGGAACCAGCACGTAGAAGAGCAGCTAGAGTAGAGGCTTCTTTAGGATCAAAGTTTCCTGTAATTTGGCCTTGTCCGTTGGGAATGACACTATTGATGGTAGGAGCAGTTAAAACTTTGTTATCTAGAACGATGGCAAAAGGACGGTTAATATTTTGTCGTGTGATGTCGGCAAATATTTTTGCTCCAGCGGAATTCATGGTAAAGGAAATAATAGAACGTCCTGGTATTTGTGGGTCGAAACCTGCACGGGCATCTTTAAGAACATTTCCATCTAAGGCGATTTGATCATAAATGGCATAGCGCTGGGTCTCATCGTTATAGCCAGGAAGGATCGAAACACCTAGAGGTGGGTTATTTATATCCACCTGAGAGGGAACAAGATGAAAACTCATCTTAGCAGTTGTACCTAAAAGATCACGTAATTGCTTTGGGTCTTGTAAACCAGGTAATTGGACCATAATACGATCCGTCCCCACTTTTTGGATGGCGGGTTCTGTAACACCAACTTGATCTATGCGGCGACGGATGATTTCTAAACTTTGTTCAATCGCATTGTTGATACGATCTTTTATACCAGCTTCAGTTAATCTGATACGGATAGTTTCATTTTGCGCACTTATACTTATGTCATTGGCTGTTGCGCCGAAGCTACTGTGTATGGGAGTGATCAATGTCTGCAAAGCAGAAAGTGCTTTGTCAGTTTTTAATGGATCAGCAAGAAGGGCAACGATACTATCTTCAATGATACGAATACTTGATGTACGGATTTGTTTTTCACGCAGAGTATTGCGTACATTGCTCAAAACTATGCGCAATTGATCACGCTTTAGCGTTTTACTGTCAACCTCGAGGAGGAGGGAAGAACCTCCTTGAAGGTCGAGGCCGAGTGTTACACGGGTGTCAGTTAAGAATTGTGAGTTTTTAACCTGCTCTTGCGAAAATAAATTGGGCAAGGCAACATAAATGCTGCTTAAAAGAATCAAACAATAAAAAGTAGTCAACCAACTAGGTGTACGCATGATATATTCCGCTAATAGGCAATCTAATAGTTATTAAAATGAAAGGCAAAAACGATATAAGAAGATCGTTTTATAATTCAAGTAAGAGGAGGAGCACGCTTATTTGTAAAATATTGCGTTTGAAGATGCTCAAATCGTGTGCAAATCATTATGCTCGTTATTAAAAAGGGATTCAATGTTAGGATATCTTGAACAATATTGATAGGCAAAATAGAATTCGTATGGAGTGTTACAAGCTTTTTATTTTTGCTAACATTCAAATGATACTTATTTTGTAGATCAAGAGTATTCATTTTCACTATATTATTTGCTTGTGGTTGTTTGATTAAATAAGTTAGCGTTTCTACATTGCTCGCCAATAATACGCCAAAGCTGGATAGAAGAAGCCAAGTCGTAAAAGGGAGAAAATTTTCTTTTTTGCAAGAGAGGTGCAAAAAAAGCATTCTAGAGAGCCTCCTCTTTATCTTATAAGTTTCACAAGCTTACATTATCCTTTCTCTTATTATCAGTATTATGGGATGAGGAAAAGCTTTTATAAGCTTATTCTATAAATTCTATAAAAGTTGAAAATATTTGTTTTATGCCATATTTTGGGAAGGGGTAGTTTCCTCTTCATATATTTAAGGCAAATATGTATTCATTTTTTAGAAAAAAATTACGCATCGTTTTCTTTATTTTTGGCTTTATTGTTGTATTCAGTTGTGGTGCACAGGGAAATCTTGAAGCGCAAAATGCGGTTATCGGACAAGGGATCTCTTCTTATTCAATTGATGAAATTATTCAACAACAACAGCAGATTATCAAGACTCTTGAAGAAAATACAGAAACTTTAGAAAAAGAGTTTGAAAATAAATCAGAAGATGAGCGGGCTTTGTTAGAACTACGGTTACGTGCACACGATATCAGTAAACGTGCTCTAGAAGCAGCATTTGTTTTGCGTACTCCTCTTAATGATATTAATGCACTTCTTGATCAACTAACAGAGCTCCATGATGATTTGAAAAAAAACATGGATGAGCGCTCTGTGTTGATAGAACAAAAAACTCAAGTTAATAGTATAGTCCTTCGGTTTGAATCAATCTTTTTGTCTGCAAATAGGATCGCTGATCTTGCTATTTCGCAATCTCGAGAACTTTTTAAACGCACACTTACGCATAGGCTTGAGTTTTCGATGCCGATGGTGAAACATCTTGTCCAAAAAACCAAAGAGGCTTCCTCTGATTTTCTTTTGTTGTTGAGCTCTTGGTTGAATTTTGTATTTTATTTCAAGTTATTACAACTGTTTCTTTCCTTTTTTATTCCACTTCTTATTGCTTTAGGACTTTCTTATTTTTCTCGCAAAATTCTGGTGCATATCCGTTGTCATTTTATGAAGAATAATGAAGAAATATCGTATTTACAACGCTTATTGGTTGCTTTTATTTCGGTTCTTCTTCCTTCACTTATATGTGTTGTTTGCGTTTATCTTATCTTATTTTTATTTCGTAGTTTTGCTTTGGATCCAGGAAAACTTACAACAGTGTTTGATATGATAGGCTATCAAATTGTATTCGTTTTTTTGATCAATCGTTTAGCGGTTGTTCTTTTAGCATCAAATATAACGCGCGTGCATCTTCTCAATATTACACCGTCGGCAGCGTATCAATTGGTGATTTTGATTACTTTTTTAGGGAGCGTTTTGGCATTTGATGCTGTTTTTGATAGCATTTATCAAATTGTTTCTGCCTCGCTTTCTTTGACGATTGCTAAAAGTTTTATTGCTGTTTTTCTTTTTGCGATATTGCTGTTGATTATCGCATTTATACCTTTACGTTTTAGACGTGAAATTGCTCAAAGGAAGGAGAGAGAACCACGCTTTTTGCCACTTTATATACGTATTCCTCTTCTTGTATTGGGAATATTACTGATTGTGATGGATTGTTTAGGTTATGTTGGTTTAGCGCGTTTTATTATGCAGCAGATTATGATTGGTGGGGCATTTTTAGTTCTCATGTATTTGGGAATACAAAGTGCTCAAGCGCTTGGAACAAAAGGCCAATTTATGAAAACAAGCCTTGGGCATGCTTTAACGCAATGGCTGCATTTAGACGAGAAAACAATGAATCAATTAGGGGGGCTTTTAAGTATTTTCCTCAATTTGGTTGTGATTGTATTTTGTGCAATGCCCATCGCTGTACAATTTGGATTTTCGTATTCTGATTTAAAAGCAGTGTTGTGGCAGTTAATAACAGGCTTTCAAATTGGAAATGTCTTCATTTCTTTGATTTCTATTGTAACTGGAATCGTTGCTTTCTCTATTTGTTTATTTCTCAGCCGACGAATGATCGGTTGGTTAGATGAAACTGTCTTAGAGCATGGGGAACTTGATTCTGGTGTACGTAATTCTATCAAAACGGTTATAGGCTATGGCGGTATTGTCTTATCGGCTTTGATAGGAATGTCCATGGCAGGTTTGGATCTCAAAAATTTTGCGCTTATTGCTGGTGGGCTTTCACTTGGTATAGGATTTGGATTGCAAAATATTGTGCAGAATTTTGTATCTGGGCTTATTATTCTGATTGGAAGACCATTTAAGATTGGAGATTATGTAGAATCTGGATCTGTGGGTGGTATTGTTAAACGTATCAGTGTGCGTGCAACAGAACTTGAAACATTGCAGCGTAAGACGATTATTATTCCTAATTCAAGTCTGATCAATAACAATGTTAGTAATTGGACGAGGCGGAGTAAAATGGGGCGAATTGATATTCCTGTTGCTGTTTCCGCTAATATTGCTCCAGAACGTGTTGTGGAAATTTTGCTAGAAATCGCTTCTGCGACCGAGGGAGTTTTAAAAAATCCTGCACCACAGGTAAGTTTTACTGCATTTGATAGTAAGAAATTCTCATTTAATTTGGCTCTTTATATCCCTAACATTACCTCACCTTCTAAGGTTACAAATGCTCTTCGCTTTGTATTATATAAGCGTTTTGTTGAGGAAGGAATCTTAGAATGCTAAAGTATATTCATGTTTTTATAGCAATTACGCTGTTGGATATTTTGTCTATGACGGCTTTTGCAGCAACAGTGAAAAATACTGATTTAAAAGTACAATCTCTCAACATTGTTGAAGGGAGTGTCCCTTTCAATATTTCGTTGAATTCGCAGCAAATGGTTACAATTTGTATGAAAGGGTGTTTTATTACTTTTCCGAATAAAGATCGTTTTGCAATAAAGGCAGAAGATAATATAGAAATCAGTGAGGGTAGAGCAGTTTTTAAATAAAAAATTTTAAGATTTTTATTCTTAGGTAAAGTTTGGACGCATCATAGATCTTTTTGTACTCATTAGATTAACTGCATATTTGAAGAGTAATAGATGAAAAGATTTGGTTTGCGTGTAATGTGGGGGAGAATATGTGAAAAATTTGCAATGGTGTTTTAAGCGTGATTATTTTAAAATCTCTTTATAATATTTTTAGTATCTTGTATCCAGTATTCATTATAAAAATTAAATGACTGGCGTTTATTTCTTATTTTTTCTGTAAAATTTATGAAAATATTCGACTTATAAATTAATTTTTTATTATAGTAGAAATTTTATAATTTTAATAAAGTTATTTATGTACTAAAGTTCTTATTTAATAAGATAATTGATTTTATTTATTAAAATAATAAATAGATTATAGCTAAAAATTCATTATATATCTATATTTACAATTATCTCATATATATTTATGAATACAATAAATATAAAATAATTTTTTATATTTTTATAAAAATTAAAATGGAAATAATTATAATTATTTTTATAGTAATCGTCTTTATTTTTTAATATTTTCTCAATAAGAAAAGCTGTTGAATGGTTCAATTTTTAGATTTTTATGAAATAGTTTGTTTTTAAAATATAACAAGTATTTAGAAAAAAATTTTACGATATAAAGTATTGATTGTTACGGATATTTTAAAAATAATTAAAATTTATTTGCTAATCTTAAAATTTGATGTAATGATGAAATCCAGTGTAACTATAAAGGAGTACATATAATTTTGCAGCATAAGATTTTATAACACTTTGTTTTTCTAATGTGATTTTTGATTATGTTTGAATTTAGCAATGGGGTATAATTTTATGAATACAAAATTTGTAACAGCATCTGTTTTTTCTTTGGTTTCATCTTCTATAGTACAGGCAGCAGATGTGGTGGTTCATGAAGAGCCGGTTCATGCCGCTTCATCAGTTGTTGTTCCCCCACCTTTTTCTTGGTCAGGTTTTTATTTTGGAGCCCAGATTGGTGGTTTTTCGAGTAAAATTTCTGCAACGACGCCTGATGTTAATATTCCTCTCTTTCCTGATAACGAAGGGAGAAGTAAGCCGTGGATACCAATTGAAAAAAAGTATATGCCTGAGCTTTCAGGATTTATAGGTGGTCTTTATGCTGGTTTTAATTTTGATCTTGGTAATAATTTTATTTTGGGAGTTGATACGGATATCCTTTTGACTGACAAAAAAGATACAATTACCAAGACTGTAGAAGCTGGTGATGATGAACAGGATCCTGAAGAAGCTGGTACTGGAGAAAATGGTAATGGAGAAAATGGTAATAAAGAATCTGGGACTGAAGGGAGTGAAAATGGCAAAGCAAAGGCAGGGATTGTAAAAGTCCGAGCTGGTGGAGCTTATCGGACAGCAGCAGAAAAAAATGTTGCAACTTTTAATCATACATTCAAGCAAAAATGGACAGGCGCTACACGGGTGCGTGTTGGATTTTCTACGGGGCGTATAATGCCTTATATTGCTGCTGGTGTTGCTTATGGGCAGTTTCAAGATATCTTGTCTATGTCAATTACCGGAGATGATCCTTTTAATAGGACAGTAGATACTAAAAAGACGATGGTTGGTTATACGTTGGGTGGTGGTATTGATTTTGCAATAACAGATAATTTTATTGTGCGTGCTGAATATCGTTACTCAGATTTTGGTAAAAAGAAATTTAATGATGAGATTGAAATTAAGTATAAGACGAATGATTTTCGTGCTGGAATAGCTTACAAATTCTGACTTTTGTGAGATTAAAATGGTTTAAGAGGTCCTATCCAAGATAGGACCTTTATTGTTGTTGTATTGTGAGTACGCTCTTTGTGGCAAAGTGGGCGTTAAAAATTGGGAATGGTTCTTTGATGATAGTAATCAGGTAAAACAAAGTTATTTGAGTTTCTATTGTGTAGAATCAAGCTCTTTTAGATTATAAGATAGGGCTAAAATACTTTTTTAAAAGAAGAGATGATTCGCTTTTTCTATATACAATCTCTTTTGCATATTACTATAACGTTACAATAAGCAGTCTTAAAGATTGTTTCTTGATAATTTTAAATTATTGGAAAATAAAGGAAAATCCACATGTTGTGGTGCGGACGGCGGGACTTGAACCCGCAAGGTCTTAGACCGGCAGATTTTAAGTCTGCTATGTTTACCGTTTTCATCACGTCCGCGATAAGAGCTCCCTCATAAGCTATATTTTTTATTGAATCAAGAATTAATGATAAGAGAAAAACTTTTCATATTGGGATAGATTTTGACTGACAATAGTTGCCTTTATCGCTAGAAGGATTGTTAATAATATGGATGTAGCATGAAATGATTGGTGTTATGAGTAAATTTATTGGAGACGTAACAAAAGCTATGAGAGCTTTGCATCATGTGTTTGCTGAAACACCACTTCAAAGAAATGACTTTCTCAGTCAAAAATATGATGCTGAAATTTATTTAAAGCGTGAAGATTTAACACCAGTGCGATCTTATAAAATTCGTGGTGCTTTTAATTTTGTTTCAGAAATGTTGGGTAAGATATCTCCAGATGCTGCATTTGTTTGCGCGTCGGCAGGGAATCATGCGCAAGGGGTTTCTTTTGTTTGCCGCTATTTTAAACGTAAAGGCGTGATTTTTATGCCTGTGACGACCCCGCAACAGAAAATTGAGAAAACGCGTATTTTTGGGAAAGAGTTTATTGATATCCGTCTTGTTGGTGAAACATTTGATCAATGTTATGCGGCTGCACAATCTTTCGCTGTGGAAAGTGGAGGGGTGATGGCACCACCTTTTGACGATATGCGCATTATTACAGGGCAGGCAACGGTTCTTTGTGAGTCTGTTTTGCAATGGAAAAGACTCAATGGGTTGAGCGAACCAGATCTTATCATTGTACCAGTTGGTGGTGGTGGTTTGGCTAGTGGTGTGAGTAAGTTTTTACATGAATATGGTTGGAAAACGCAGCTGCGTTTTGTTGAACCACAAAGAGCTGCAAGTTTGCTTGCCTGTTTGAAGAGTGGAGAAAGAGTTAAGCTTGAAAACATTGATACCTTTGTAGATGGTGCTGCTGTGGCTGAAATTGGCGCTTTGAATTACACAATACTCAAGAAATTTACAGCTGATTCTGTTATTACAGTTCCTGAAAATCGTGTTTGTTCTACAATGGTTGAAATGCTGAATGTTGAAGGGGTGGTTCTTGAACCGGCGGGTGCTTTATCCATTGATGCTCTTAACAGTCTTTCATCCCAAGAGTTGAAAGGCAAAAGAATCCTCCTGATTATTTCAGGCGGTAATTTTGATTTTGAGCGTTTACCAGAGATTAAAGAGCGTTCTCTGCGTTTTCAAGGATTGAGAAAATATTTTATTTTTAGTTTTCCACAACATCCTGGTGCATTGCGTAGTTTTCTTGCCACATTGTCACCCGATGATGATATCGTGCGCTTTGAGTATCTTAAAAAATCGGCGAGAAGTTTTGGTTCTGTATTGATTGCCATTGAGACAAAAAAATATAATAATTTTCGTCTCTTAGAAGAAAAGTTTCAAGATTTAGGTTGGCGCTATCGTGATATTACTGACGATCAAACATTGTTTGATTTTGTCGTTTGAGAAATGGAAATTTTTGCTGAAAAAAGAGACATAAAAATGAAGTCTATTTTTTATTTTATACTGAGCCTGTTTTTGTTTTTTAGTGTTGGTCAACAGAGTTTAGCATCTGAGCCAACGGAAACACAAAAAGCTGAGCTTTTAAGATTAATTGTTGAGGCAAATCAAGCCGTAAAAAATGAGGACTTTGTATCTCTTTCTCATTATATGCCTGATCGGCTTTATCAAGAAATGGCGCGTCGATTGAATACAACAGAGAGTGATTTGCGGAATAAGTTTCTTGAACGATTGCGTATTCAATTTGAAAATTTGCCTGCTGATGCTTATCATTTAGATGAAACAAATATCGATTATTTGCAAGCGGTCCATGGTACTTTTTATGCTTTAATTCCAACAAGACTTGAAACGAAAGATCGCATCATTGAATATAAAACTTTGGCAATTTTTGATAAAACGCAGTGGTATTTAATCTATGGTGGTCAGAAGACTGTACAAAATCCAGTTTTTTTAGAAATTTATCCCGATTTTAATGACGTACATTTACCAAAGGAAATTATAATTAAGAAATAGATTGCTTAAACATTGTTTTTTGTTCGTATTAAATAACTTTTGTCAAGTCCTTGCTTTTTTGTCATAATCCAACAATAATAACGACAAAGGTATTTAGGCTGGTGAGCTGGCTATTTGTAAAGTAAAGATTTATATGCCTTTACTTTGTTATGGTACCCGTGGGGTGCGCAAAGCGCTTATTTAAGCGTTGCTTCATAAATTCAATATGTCAGGATTTCCCTTGCGCGGATTCTTGAGGAAAGAATTTGAGCTTATTACTTGTTGAGAGTTCTTAAGCTTAAGGAAAGACTTTATTTTGCATATCAAACAAGAAAATATGTTCACTAAGGTGGGCTTGCCTGCTCTTTTGATTAAAAATTTACGCATTGCTGGGATAAATAAACCTAAGCCTATACAAGAACAAGCTATTCCAATGATGTTGAAAGGAAATGATATTTTAGGTATCGCTCAGACAGGCTCTGGAAAGACTTTGGCATTTTCTTTACCTATTTTGAGTCAGATTTTAGCTTTGGGAGATAAACGTTGTCCTAAGACTGCGCGCGCTTTGATTTTGGTTCCTACGCGTGAGCTTGCTGTTCAGATTGATGAAGCAATTCGTATTGTTTCGAAAGGAACACATCTTTCGACATGTCTGGTTTTGGGTGGGGTATCACGTTTAAAACAAATTAAACGCATGGCAGCGGGCGTGGATGTTTTGATAGCAACACCAGGGCGTTTAAGAGACCTTGTTGGTGAAAAGTGTGTTGATCTTTCTCAATCTCGTTTCTTGGTTTTAGATGAAGCAGATCGTATGTTAGATATGGGCTTTATTCATGATGTACAGCATATTGCAAAGCTTTTGCATCAAGAGCATCAGACAGCACTTTTTTCTGCGACAATGCCGAAAGAAATCATTGCTCTTGCCAAGAATTTGCTCAATGATCCAGTGAAAATAGAAATTGCTCCTCAAGGAACGACTGCTGGCGAAATCACTCAAAAGTTATACTGTGTTTCTACCCGTGAAAAAAAGAATGTTTTAAATAAACTTTTGACGAATCCAGCTTTTGCTTCGGTTATTGTCTTTACTCGAACAAAACACGGCGCTGATGCTGTCACACGGAGTCTGGGAAAAATAGGTTATTTAGTTGCGACAATTCATGGAAATAAATCACAAAATGCTCGCCAATCTGCACTAAAAGCTTTTCGTGAAAGAGCGGTACGGATTCTTGTTGCAACAGATATCGTTGCACGCGGTATTGATGTACCAGGAATAAGCCACGTTATTAATTATGATTTACCAGATGAAGCAGAAAGTTATGTGCATCGCATTGGTCGTACTGGGCGTAATGGTGCATCGGGAGAAGCAGTCACACTTTTTGATGAAGGCGTAGAAGGAGCGCGGTTGCGTGCTGTGGAACGTTTGATTCGTATGCGATTAGTGCGTGAATCTGTTCCAGAACAGTTTGCTGCGTTTCCAGCAAAGCCAATTATGCCAGAAGGTGGAGAAAAAGAAAACGATAAGGAACTTCGTTTTGGAAAATCTAAACGTCAAAAGAAATTTTCAAATCATAAAAATAAAGCTAAACAGTTACAGGGTAAAAATGCTTTATCTCCCAATGAAAGACATAAAAAAGCAAAAGCAGGAACAAAGCGTGCAAAGCCTTTTCATTGCCGTAAATCAGTAAAAAAGGCAGCTTGAGTAAAATATTGAGAAGAAAGTCTATGCTAATTTTTCTATTTCTTCTCAAGTAAATGAAAGTAAGAAAAATACCAAACAACGCTCTTACCAAAATCAGAGAGGCTTTTATTGTTTTTTAGAAGTAGCACTCGCTTGGATGTCTCGTGGAATGAATATTTTGAAAAGGCATTTTTTCTTCATATGCTGTAGAGATATCTTTTAAAACTCCCTTTTTATACTCGTTGGTGAAGTTTCCATTTTTTTAAATATGCATAAAGATAAGTCCTCTTTAATAAGAAAAAGGTACGTTTTATTTTTCTATGCGAGCTTATAGTGGAGAGAATTGGGTAGCTGATGAAAACTTCATGTCACTACAGTTCTATTTTAAGGCTTGATACTATTGATGGATTTTGATCTTTGTTTAATAGGTGTGGCAATTTAAAGAATAGAATGTCGTGCGGTGCAATTTACATTTTAAGGATGGTCTTTGAAACAGGATAAGATTTTATTATTCCATAGTTTTTAAAACGATAGATATTTTTGTAGGTCGCATAGGCATAATATCTGAAAGTATGGCTTTGCTATTTTTTGAGATTGATTCTTTTAGTGGTAAAATTTTGAGTCTATTTCTTATAATTTTGAAAAGATTTTCTAAAAAGATCAGAAAAATTTAAAGAATTACAGGAGAAAGCTGATAAAAAAGCACTTCCGTAAAGTATTTAGTAGAAAACTTTCTTCTCTTACTTTTATTTGAGTGCCTCTCACCTTAAAAAAACATTGGTAAAACAACGGATTATAGCAACAAAAATAGAATGGCTCCCCGGGCCGGATTCGAACCAGCGACCAACCGGTTAACAGCCGGTTGCTCTACCGCTGAGCTACCGGGGAACACGGTGCCCAATTACTCAATTGCAAGGGCTATAGCAAAGCATTGTTGATTTGCAAAGTACAAAATTGCTTTTTTTTAAAAAAATATCATAAATTGCAGAAGGAGAGGAAAAAAGAACAGAGAAGATTTTTCTCTCTCTTGACGGATGCGCTGCCTTCCCTTATTGACACTTGATATGTTTAATGAGGCCTCGTGGCGGAATGGTTACGCAGAGGACTGCAAATCCTTGTATCCCGGTTCGATTCCGGGCGAGGCCTCCAGCCAATTTAAAACAAAATGGCTTTTAGGGGTAAAATACGAAAATAAATTGCTTCTCTTGATGGTAAAGCGCTTGATTAGGAAAGTGGTGCGGTTAAAATCTCATTGTTGACTATAGTGTGCTTTTTTGTAATACCCACAGTAAGGTGTTTTTAAGTTCTCATTATCGCCGTTTTGTTGTAATCTTATTGTATGTGGGAGAAGAGAGTCGTGATGGTTGCAGATTTTGCAGAGCTTCGCCGCAAAATGGTTGACAATCAAATTCGTACAGTCGATGTAACGGATTTATCAGTTCTTGAAGCTTTTTTAATAGTCCCGCGTGAGGATTTCGTATCAGAAGATATGAGGGCTTTAAGTTATGTGGATACCGATATTATTGTGTATCCAGCGCAAAATGGGCTATCTGCCGGCTATTCGATGCGGCCTGCTTCTTTGGCAAAATTGCTACAGCTTGCTGCTGTAAAATCGTCGGATGTTGTTTTAGATATTGGTGCCAATAGTGGTTATTGCGCAGCGTTGCTTTCAAAACTCGCGGCGACTGTGGTCGCTTTAGAAAGTCATAAAGATCTTTCGGAACGAGCTGCTGAGACTTTAAAGCGTCATCAGTGTGATAATGTGATTGTGGTGCATGAAGATTTAGAAAAGGGATATGCCATTGGGGGACCTTATGATCTGATTTTTATCGAGGGTGCAGTTGATTTTATTCCAGAGTGTCTTTTTGCGCAAATGAAAGAGCGAGGACGTCTTGTTGTGGTTGAAGGATACGGGAATTCCGGTGTTGCGCGAATCTATGTAAAAGAAGATGGGATTATTGCGTCGCGTCGTGCTTTTAATCTTGCGGTAAAGCCTCTTGCTCGTTTTTTAAAAACGCCTGTTTTTGTATTTTAGTGTTTGTTTTGTTCGTAAATAAAAGATAATTTTAATGTAATGTGGGGTTCGTGTTGTGTGTATTGTGCTCAAAGTAAACAAGAAATTTCAGGCGTGTGTGTTGCTGGCGTTAAATGTTCTATTATCAGGCTCGGTTTGTGCTGAAACATTGATGGATGCTTTTGCTAAAGCTTACATGCACAATGCCAAGTTGAACAGTGAACGTGCTGCTGTGCGTATATCAAGTGATGATGTGGTTATTGCACGCTCTGGGCTCTTGCCACAAATTGAAGGAATTGGAAGCTATGGGCGGAGCAAGCCCATGATGGGGGCTTATACGACTTCTGGATCTCTTGGTATAAGGGTGAATCAAAGATTATTTGATGGTTTTGTCACTCAAAATACATTTTCTTCAGCCCAAGTTAAGTTGCAAGCGCAGCGTGCATATCTTCGTAATGTTGAGCAAAATACTTTTCTCGATACTGTAACGGCCTATGCGAATGTCTATCAAGCACGTCGTATTGCTGATCTTCGTAGAGAAAATTTGGCAGCTTTGGAAGAGCAAGTTCGTTCGGATAAAGCAAAGTTTGATGTGGGTGAGGGGGGGCGTGTTGATCTTTCTCAAGCACAAGCTGCACGTTCGGTTGCTATTTCAGAGCTTAGCCTTGCACGTGCTGATGTAAAATCAGCAGAAGCCGTTTATCGACAAGTTATTGGTTCTGATCCCGAAAAATTAACACATCCATCTATAGCAAAAGATTTGCCTGTTAATCTTGATGTTGCTTATCAAATGAGCGTTGTACAACATCCAGCAATTCTTTATGCAAAATATTTGGTTGATGCGAGCCTTTACAATGTAAAAGCAAAAGAAGGGGCATTGCTTCCTAAGGTCGATCTTTCTGCAACAGCATCTTATAATCGGATTTACAGTGGTGCTGGGGAGGATGGTGTTTCTAAATCAATAGGGGTGTCTTTAAGTGTTCCCATTTTTGAAGGTGGGCGGACATCTGCGCAAGTTCGTCAATCTAAGGAACAACTTGGGCAGGCACATCTTCAGCTTGATTTAGCTCATAGTAATATAAGACAAGCTCTCACATCTGCTTGGTTTCAGCTAGAGGGGGCACGCGCATCTGTTATTGCTTATCGTGAGAGCGTACGTGCTGCTGAAATTGCTCTTAAGGGGCGTGTTCAAGAAAATCGTGTGGGACAGGCAACGACATTGGACGTGTTAAATTCTCGGACTCAACTCATTAATGCTCAAATTGCGCTTGCAAGGGCAGAACGTAATGCCATTATCGCTAGCTATAGTGTTCAATCTTCCATTGGTAAATTGACTGCGGATTATTTAGGTTTAAAAACGATAAAATATCTTCGATAAAGCCTAAAAATAATTTTTAATTTGCAAATGATTTTTCAGCTTTAAAAGCTTAATAAATTCAGAATTGAGCATGTTGAGAAAAAGAGCGCATTATAAATAAAGTTGTGTGTAGTGCCTTCTTCGTGACAAGCACGTTTGAAAATATAGTGGGAGGCATGTTGATCTTATAATTCTTTTGCTTACACTATAGAGTGTGATTCTGTTTATGATTGCGTCTTTGAGAGGTTTTAAAGTATGGTACAGAGTTCAAGCGTATTACGTGAGCCGAGTATGGATGAAATTTTGACATCTATTCGTGAAATAATCGAAGAAAATACGGTTCAGCCTGAGCACTTTTTAAATGACGGTGTTTTAGCAAATGCTTCTGCAGATCGTGCGTCCGTTGCTTCAGAAAGTGTTTATGATACGACCTTATCGGTTGATGATGCAATGAAAGCTTTGGCTGATCGCATCGGTCTTTCTTCTGAAAATCAGGATTTTTCTTTAACGCAAGAGAAAGAGAATATAGAGGCAGAAAATAATACGGTTGGCGTGGATATGCAAAAGGTAAAGCTTTCTTCTGAAGAGCAACGCTCTGTTCATAAAGCAAAAGAATATAGTCATGAGGCATATGTCTCACAGTCAGAAAATACAGCAGTTGGTCATGGGGAATTATCTGAATATTGTCTTTCTTCTGCTGAGAAGATTGCAAGAGATATCTTGCGTCCAGCTATAGCAGAATGGTTACAAAGTAAATTGCCGGTTTTGCTTGAGAATATTTTACGTGAAGAGATTGTTAAGGCCATTAAGAAATCCTCTTAGTTGTTTGTTCTTTATCGTTTTTGTGATTTCCAGTTTATTTTTGTGAGAGTTTTGCGGCTTTCGACGTGAGATGATTGTTTGATTCTTTTAGATAAGTGTGATCACGTTTTAGATTGAATATTGATATTTTTCAGCGGCGTTATGGGTGAGTGGAATGCTAGAAAAAAACTATGATGCTGCTTCTATAGAGCAACGGGTTGCAAAAAGGTGGGAGGCTCGTGGTGCTTTTGAAGCGGGAGTGGGTTCAAAAGATGATGCTGAACCTTTTTGTGTTATGCTTCCGCCTCCCAATGTTACCGGTTCCCTTCATATGGGGCACGCACTGAATACGACAATTCAAGATATCGTGGTTAGATTTCAGCGCATGCGTGGCAAGAATGTATTGTGGCAACCTGGCATGGATCATGCTGGGATTGCTACACAAATGGTTGTCGAGCGTCAACTTGCAGAATGTCAAGAGCCAACACGTCAAGAACTGGGGAGAGAAAAATTTGTTGAGCGTATTTGGCAATGGCGTCACAAAACTGGGGGTGTTATTGCAAATCAGTTGCGTCGTCTTGGTATTTCCTGTGATTGGTCACGTGAGCGGTTTACAATGGATGAGGGGTTGTCTGAGGCTGTTCGTGAAGTTTTTGTTACGCTTTATAAGCAGGGCTTGATATATAAGGATAAGCGCCTTGTTAATTGGGATCCTAAATTGTTA
Organism: Bartonella sp. ML70XJBT.G; assembly: GCF_028618575.1. Lineage (GTDB taxonomy): Bacteria > Pseudomonadota > Alphaproteobacteria > Rhizobiales > Rhizobiaceae > Bartonella. The sequence continues at coordinate 175,410 of NZ_JAQITA010000002.1, forward strand.
ACGGCTATTTCAGATCTTGAAGTTGAGCAAAAAGAAATCAAAGGCCATTTGTGGCATTTTCGATATCCGCTTGAAGGTAAGATTTTTGATCCCAATGATGCGACAACTTTTATAACAGTGGCGACAACACGGCCAGAAACAATGCTTGGTGATACGGGAATTGCAGTTAATCCTGAAGATGATCGTTATAAAAATCTTATAGGGAAAAATGCTCTTTTGCCCCTTGTTGGTCGTAGGTTGTTGATTGTTGGTGATGACTACGCAAATCCTGAGGAAGGGAGTGGTGCTGTAAAAATTACACCAGCCCATGACTTTAACGATTTTGAAGTAGGGCAGCGCAACAATCTACGTTTGATCAATATTTTTACACAAAAAGCTGAGATTTTCTTGCGTGAGAATGAAGCGTTTTTTGATGGTTTAACTTTATCCGATGAATTAAATCTATTAGTGGAAAACTTAGATCAAGCTGATCGTTTTGTCGCACGCAGTCGGATTGTTTCCTTGATGGAAGAAAAAGGATATTTAGCAGCTATTGATGATCATCCACACACTGTTCCTCATGGAGATCGCAGTGGGGTGCCGATTGAACCATTCTTGACAGATCAATGGTATGTTCATGCTGAAGAATTGGCAAAGCCAGCAATAGAGGCTGTTCAGCAAGGGAAAACGCGATTTGTTCCCGATAGTTGGAAAAAAACTTATTTCAATTGGATGCAAAATATTCAACCTTGGTGTATTTCGCGTCAATTATGGTGGGGACACCAGATCCCAGCTTGGTACGGTCCTGATGGCGCAGTTTTTGTTGAAAAAAATGAAGAAGAAGCTTTGACTTCTGCTTTCTCTCATTATGGTGAAGCGGTGGAATTAACCCGTGATCAAGATGTTTTAGATACGTGGTTTTCATCCGCTCTTTGGCCTTTTTCAACACTCGGCTGGCCAAATAAAACCACGGAACTTGCTACCTTTTATCCAACATCTCTATCGGTTACAGGATTTGATATTATCTTTTTCTGGGTTGCTCGTATGATGATGATGGGTCTTTACTTTATGGGGGATGTTCCTTTTCCAACGGTTTATGTGCACGCTCTCGTTCGAGATCAGAAGGGGGCAAAGATGTCAAAGTCAAAGGGGAATATTATCGATCCCTTGGAGCTCATTGATCAATATAGTGCCGATGCTCTCCGTTTTACGTTGGCTATTATGGCAGCACAGGGGCGGGATGTTAAACTTGATCCTTCCCGTGTTGCAGGCTATCGTAATTTTGCTACTAAATTATGGAATGCTACCAGATTTGCACAGATGAATGGCGTTAAGCATGATCCTGCTTTTAAGCCAGATAAAGCAAAACTTGCACTTAATCGTTGGATTTTAACAGAGCTCTCTCAAACTGTTTCGGCAGTGACTACTGGCATTGAAAATTATAAGTTTAATGAGTCTGCTAGCGCACTTTATCGTTTTATTTGGCATACCTTATGTGATTGGTATCTGGAACTTCTCAAACCAGTATTCCAAAGTGCCAATGAGGATGATAAAGGTGAGGCTCAGGCATGTACTGCTTGGGTTTTAGATCAGGTTTATAAGCTTCTTCACCCCTTTATGCCTCATATGACAGAGGAATTGTGGTCTCTTACAGAAACACCAAGTATGAAGCGTGAGGATATGCTAGCGTTGGTATCATGGCCAGAGGAAATGTTTAGAGATGAAGAAGCTGCTGCTGATATTAATTGGCTTATTGATGTTGTTAGTGAAATTCGATCTGTGCGTTTTGAAATGAATATTCCAGCTGGTACGCTAGCACCTCTTGTTATTGTAGAGGGCGGTGAACTAACGCGCAAGCGTGTTCAACGTTATGATGCTCTTCTGAGAAAGTTGGCGCGTATTGAGACAATTGATTTCTCTGATAAAGCTCCGGCTGTTTCAGCGCAAATGATTTTTGGGGAAGCAGTTTTTTGTTTACCATTGGGACAGTTAATTGATTTGGAAGCTGAACGTACTCGCTTAAGGAAGGATGTTAATAAAATTGAACAGGATATTGAAAAAATATCGGTTAAATTAGACAATCCTAAGTTTATAGAAAATGCGAGACCGGAAATCATTGAGGCCGAGCGTAACAGAATTGTGGAATTACGTGCCGCGCAGAAGAGAATATCTGTTGCTTTAGAGCGATTAGCATAGCTGCGCTTTTTTATTCTATGGCTTTCGTCTTTACTTTATATTATTGTGCTGTCTGTTTATCTTTTTTAGTAAAGAGTATTCCTTCTGTATTTCGATTTTCGTTATTCTCTTATTGATGTTATAAATAAAAACTCTAGGCAGTTTTCTCGTGTTTTTATGTCTATAAGTGATGTGTTCCTATTATCCTATTTTACTATAAAAACACTGTGATTTAGAGCAGTGATATGAAGCATATAAACTTGACTATATGATGTGTTTTTTTCATAGAGGCATAGATATTTAGGCGGGGCTTATTAAGTAAACTACTTCGAGGTGTAGGTGACAAATTACTCGAGAGAAGTCGGGTTATTTACAAACCAGTACGGATAGGGCGATTACCCTTTAGATGATGAAAAGGTTAGTGTATTTCTTTATCTTTTATGCGGTATATTATTCTCGTATTTTAAAAATTTATTCCTCACATATTACATCTATTCTCAAACTGCTTTTTAGTATGTGCGTTTGTCTATTAAGTAGTTTTTCTCTTTCATAATAGAATAATGAGATATCTATAAATCAAGAAATCTGATATGAAATTTGAAATGATGATTTATATTTAAAAATCAACTTTTTGCTCATAAATAAAGGCTTCTTTTTTGGATATTTTGGGGGAATTTCCTTTCCTGTTAAAATTCTAATTTCAAAATGTCCTGTTTTTCTTACTCCAAAAATTTTCAATCTGTACAAAGAAATTTGTAGCAGATGTCATGATATGAAACCAAGATAAAGGGGAAATTTGAGATGGTAAGTGGGTTTAAGTTATGGAAAAGGACAGCGATTATTATTACTTTATCAGGTGCTTTTTCTACCGCTTATGTAAGAGATACAAATAGTGCACAGAGATCTAAGATAATTCATGCATTTTTAGCATTATGTTGTGCAGCCAATATGGGAAATATTGAAGCAAATTGAAAACTTGGTTGTATCTATGCGAAGGGTGATGGTGTTCCTGAAGATGATTATAAGGCATACAATTTTTTTTGCATATATTGTTGAAAAAGGAGCTGATCTTTGTTCAGAGGAAGAAAGTTATATTTCTGATGCATTGGTCAAACTAGCGCGCTATATAAAAAAGGTATTTCTCAACCACCTATAAAACCTAATCCGTCTATACCGCTCTCCTCTCTATGCGGGCTGCGGTAAACTAAGGAAATCCTAAAGCACAGAACTATATAGGAAAGAGGTTTTGTAAGGGAAAGGGGGGGAGAGAAAAATTTTCTACAGGCAGCACGATGGTTTCAGCTTTCAGCGAAAAAAGGAAATCCTCCTACTCAAGCGATGCTTAGAAATATGCTTCTTCAGGAAGGAAAAGTAGCTCTTGGCACCGCAATGTTAACAGCTTATGAAAAAGCTCGAAAAAAAATCTAAATTGGATTGGTCCTCTGCAGAGCACGCTTTTTCTCTTGTAATGAAGTTGAGAGACGTAATGGCCAATTCTTGGTCCCTCATATTATCAAAAAATAATCATTTTTGAATATCCTTCTACGACACTCCTTTAGTGTTTAAATCCAAAAATGTTGCTTTTCTGCCTGATTCTGTAAGAGAAAATTTTTGAAATAACACAATAATTAATGACTAAGAATTTTAGATAAAAAGTCCTGTGCTCTTGGTGTTCTAGATTGTGGGTTAGAAAAGAACTCTTTAGATGAGCAGTCTTCGAGAATTTTTCCTTGATCCATGAAAATCACACGTTCAGAGACTTTTTGTGCAAAACCCATTTCATGGGTTACACAAATCATCGTCATACCTTCTTCTGCTAAGCTAATCATGACATCTAATACTTCACCTACCATTTCAGGATCTAAAGCAGATGTTGGTTCATCAAAAAGCATCACGAGTGGATCCATAGTGAGGGCCCGGGCAATAGCAACACGTTGTTGTTGGCCTCCAGAAAGTTGACCAGGGTATTTATTTTTATGTTCGATGAGGCCAACACGTTCAAGATACAACAAACCACGCTCGAGTGCTTCTTTTTTATTGCGCTTTAACACTTTGATTTGTGCAATCGTCAAATTTTCTGTGACGGATAAATGGGGGAAAAGTTCGAAGTGCTGAAATACCATTCCTACGTGGCTGCGCAATTTAGGCAGATTGGTTTTCTTTGAATGAACGGGTGTTCCATTAATCCAAATCTCACCTTTTTGAAAAGGAACGAGAGCATTAATTGTTTTAATGAGTGTTGATTTTCCTGAACCAGACGGTCCACAAACTACAACAACTTCTCCTTTGTTAATATTGGTGCTGCAGTCTTTAAGAACATTAACTTCGCCATACCAGTTGGAAACATTCTTTATTTCGATCATATGCGTAGACATTTTTTTTCCTGTTAGCGGATAATGGATATTCTTTTCTGTAAATACAAGACTAATTGCGAGAGTGTAAAACAGATAACAAAATAGAAAATAGCTGCTAAAACATAAGCTTCTTGCTTTACACCAAAGTTGTTAGCAACAATATCAAAACCATTCAAGAGGCTATTACCACTAATTGCATAAACAAGTGTTGTGTCCTGAAAGAGGATAATGACTTGTGTTAAAAAAACTGGCAGCATGTCTCTAAAGGCTTGGGGAAGAATGACAAGATACATATTTTGCCAATAAGTCATTCCAAGGGCTTGCCCTGCTTGTTTTTGTCCTTGTGAAACAGAATTTATGCCGGCGCGCATAATCTCGGCAAAATAAGCAGTTTCAAATGCAGTAAAGGTAATGAGTGCCGATTTATTTGCACCGATTGATGTTCCAGTTAGGAAAGGTAAAAGCACAAAAAACCATAAGATAACCATCACAAGCGGTATTGAGCGCATGGCGGTTATGTAAATGATTGCAAGCCAAGAAAGCAGTTTCATAGAAGAAAGCCGCATCATTGCTAGGAGTGTGCCAAAAATAAGTCCTAATACCGTGGCAAAAAGGGTTAGGAAAATACTAAAGAGTAACCCTGATAGAATATAAGAACAGAATATATCAAAAGTAAAAAATGAAAAATCAAAGTCTGAAAAATTGAAAGGAGAAGAAAATCCAAACTGAGAGCTTATGAAATCTGTCATATTCAGTGTTCCTCTGTTTGAAAATTAGGGATTTTGAGCATGTGTTCAATTATTGTCATAATAATGAAGACAAAGAGAGCTATAAGAATATAAAGAATCGTGACGATAAGATAATTCTCATAAACATGACTTACTTCCTCAATTGTTTGATATTGAAATTGCATCAGTTCATTGATTGAAACGGCAAATGCTATAGATGAATTTTTGACAATACCCATTGCTTCTGAAGTAAGCGGAGGCATAATGGTACGTATAGCACGCGGTAATATGATATAGCGATAAACTTGATAGGTTGTGAACCCCATTGCCATAGCAGCATAACGTTGTCCAGAAGGAATTGCTTCAATACCTGAGCGGACCTGTTCTGCAATACGGGCGGATGTAAAAAATCCTAAGGCACATGTTATTAAGAGAATAGGTGAAAAGTGCATCGCTGGTGGATAAATCTTAGGCACAACGAAATACCATAAAAACACTTGTACAAGTAAAGGAATATTACGCATAATTTCTACCCAGATAACACCAATAATGCGCAATATACGATTGATTATGGAAGTATTGGGGAGAGTACGCATCGTCCCTATAATAACACCGCAGAAGACAGCTAGAATTAATGAAAAGATGGACAATAAAACTGTGTTTTTAAAGCCATCGAGCAGTGTATCTAAATAAGTATGACTTACGCCAGAAGTTCCAAGGCATCCCGCTACCAGTGTTTGAGTCAGATCATCTCTACAAAGGAAAGAAAAGTCCATTGATTCATATTTCCTAAATTGAGTTATTTACAAACAGAGCAATAAATCAGCCATTTTATATCAGCAAACTTTATTGAAAAATGAACTAAAACATAACCACACTGAATTTTCAAAGAGTGTGGTTATTGTTTTTAAAAATTCTATAAACTGTTTTCTGTATAACTTTCCCGAGGCTTATTGTTTGGATGTTCCCAAGCATATTTTGTTGCTTTAGATAAGGGAAGGTTGACAATAGTATTTGCGGGCGGTGTTGGTTTCATAAACCATTTATCATAAAGTTTTTCAAGTGATTCGTCTTTGATTTGGCGTACAATACTGTCGTTGATTGCTTGTTCAAAGTTTTTGTCATTTAATCGCAGCATACAAGCGATAGGTTCGACGGATAGTACTGGATCAAGGATCACATAATCAGATGGATTTTTTGATTTGGCAATATGACCAGCAAGAATTGAAGCATCCATAACAAAGGCATCTGCACGACCAGATTCTAATAATAAGAAGCTGTCTCCATGGTCTTTACCGTTCACAACATTAAAGTGAATGTTTTGGGCACGTTTATTTTTACGGATAAGTTGAACAGATGTTGTACCGGTGGTTGTTGCAACCGTTTTCCCATTTAAATCGGCAAGAGATTTAATATGAGAGTTTTTCTTTACGGCGATTCGAACTTCTTCAACGTAAGTGGTATAAGCAAATGCAGCTTCTTTACTCCGAGAAACATCATTTGTTGTAGAGCCACATTCAAAATCATAGGTACTATTTTTCAGGAGAGGAATTCTATTTTGTGATGTGATAGGGAGATAATGAATTTTGATTGGTTTACCAATTTTTTTTGAAATATCGTCAATAATATGCTCTGCCATTTCTGTGTGGAAACCTACATATTTATCATTACCAAGGGCATAGGCTAAACCTGATGATTCTCGGACACCTAGGGTGATTTCTCCTGTCTTTTTTATTTTCTCAAGAGTATCATTTTCAGCATGTGCAACACTTGTTAGTCCAAGGGCAGTTGCGGCAATAAGTATTAACAATGATTTTTTCATTATGTCCTCCATTCATGTATGATTTCTTGTTATCGTTTTATTATTTAAATGTCTTTTCACACATCGTGTAGCACATTTATATTCTAGGTGGGATATTTTTTTACTTTAAATAAAATCAGGTATTTTACTTTATTCGTCGAAATTAAAATGAGCCCAAACAGGAATATGATCTGATGTTTTTTGATATCCTCTTACTTCTGTTTGGCTATAGGCGCAAATAAGTTGATCGACAGCTTCTGGTGATAAGAGAAAGTGATCAATACGAATCCCGTTATTTTTACGCCATGCACCAGCTTGAAAATCCCAGAAGCTGAATGAAGGGGTCTCTGTGACATTACGAATAGCGTCGTAAAAACCTAAATGAATAATGCGCTGAAATGCCTGTCTTGTTTGGGGAAGAAATAAGGCATCATGATTCCACTCGTGAGGATTTTTTGCATCCGAGGGGGTGGGAATAACATTATAATCACCAGCTAAGATAAGAGGTTCCTCATAGGCAAGCAATGATCTTGCATGGGTATATAATCTTTCCATCCATTCCATTTTATAAGGATATTTGTCACTGTTGATAGGATTTCCATTTGGTAGATAGAGGGATGCAACACGAATGACGCCTTTATTGGTTGAATAAACGGCTTCAATGTAGCGTGTTTGTTCATCATTATCATTGCCTGGTAAGCGCCGGATAACTTCATCAGGAGTTTTTTTAGAAAGAATCGCCACGCCATTAAAACTTTTTTGTCCGTGTGTTTCTATGTGATAGCCTAATCCTTCAATTGCATTACGTGGAAAGGTCTCATCAGTACTTTTCGTTTCTTGTAGACAGACTATATCGGGCTGATTTTGCTGTAACCATCGATATAATGTTTCATGTCGTGCTTTTATTCCAGCAATGTTCCACGTTACTATTTTCATGGTTCCCATCTTCAATATTTGTGCAAGTTTAATTACTACTTTTCAATGTTCATAAATATATTCAACAATATATTGCGATATTGCGTTAAGTTGTAAAATGTGTCGCATTTTTTGTATGAGGAGATATTACTATGGGGATTTCATTTATCAAGAACTCCTGAAAAAGCTAAATTAAAGTGTTAAAATTTCATTTATTTTCATTTTTAAAAACTTTCTGGTGTTTAGTTCTTGACGAATGTATGTGTTCTCGCTATTAGAAGATACAGAGCCGATGTGAGAGTGGTTTTAGAGATTTTATTTTTTATCCTAAGGATCACTCTAACAGGTTTTGAAAGATTAAAAGCAAATGCTAGTGCAAAAGGCTCATGCCTTCTCTGCTTGTGATCGGGTAAGCTGTTTATAGCAGTGCTGCCCGATTTTGTGTGTGAGTTTAGATATTTGTTCCGATGTTGTCGGAATGGAGAAAACTAGGAGAGCCCAAGAGGGCGAGACAAACGTAAATCGAAAGAGGAAGGTTGCATGCCTACCGTAAACCAGTTGATTCGCAAGCCACGTGTTGTGCCGGTTAAGCGCAATAAGGTTCCTGCTCTTCAATCAAATCCGCAGAAACGTGGTGTTTGTACGCGTGTTTATACAACGACGCCGAAGAAACCAAATTCTGCGCTTCGAAAAGTTGCTAAGGTCCGTTTGACAAATGGATTTGAGGTGATTGGTTATATTCCTGGAGAGGGGCATAATCTTCAAGAGCACTCTGTTGTTATGATTCGGGGTGGTCGTGTGAAGGATTTGCCAGGGGTTCGTTATCACATTATTCGTGGTTTGCTTGATACGCAGGGTGTCAAGAATCGTAAACAGCGTCGTTCAAAATATGGCGCGAAGCGTCCAAAATAATATTGAGAGACAAAGCCGATGTCCCGTCGTCATAGAGCAGAAAAGCGTGAAATTAATCCAGATCCTAAGTTTGGTGATTTGGTTATTACGAAATTTATGAATGCCATTATGTTTGATGGTAAAAAATCAGTTGCTGAGCGTATTGTTTATGGTGCGCTTGACGCTGTGGAGAAGAAAGTAAAAACAGATCCTGTGGCTCTGTTTCATCAGGCGTTAGAGAATGTTGCTCCTCATATTGAGGTCCGTTCGCGACGCGTTGGTGGTGCTACTTATCAGGTTCCGATTGATGTTCGTCCAGATCGTCGTCAGGCTCTTGCTATCCGTTGGTTAATTTCGGCGGCGCGTGGGCGTAATGAGACGACAATGATTAATCGTCTTTCTGGTGAATTAATGGATGCAGCTAATAATCGTGGCTCTGCAGTAAAGAAACGTGAGGATGTTCATCGTATGGCTGAAGCTAATCGTGCATTCTCTCATTACCGCTGGTAGTATGTTTAAAACTTAAGGCAAATAGAATGGCTCGCGAATATAAAATTGAGGACTATCGTAATTTTGGTATTATGGCGCATATTGACGCTGGTAAGACCACTATGACTGAGCGTATTTTGTTCTATACAGGTAAGAATCATAAAATCGGAGAAACCCATGATGGTGCTTCTACGATGGATTGGATGGAGCAGGAACAAGAACGTGGTATTACGATTACATCTGCTGCGACGACGACTTTTTGGGAAGGGCGTGATGGGCGCAAGCGGCGTTTTAATATCATAGATACGCCAGGACACGTTGATTTTACGATTGAAGTTGAGCGTTCTTTGCGTGTTCTCGATGGGGCGATAGCTTTGTTGGATGCGAATGCTGGTGTGGAGCCTCAGACGGAAACTGTTTGGAGACAGGCTGAGAAGTATCGTGTGCCGCGTATGGTTTTCGTTAATAAAATGGATAAAATAGGAGCTGATTTTTACCGTAGTGTAGAAATGGTTGGTTCGCGATTGGGGGCTAAAGCGCTTGTTTTGCAGTTGCCAATTGGTGCTGAAAACGATTTTGAAGGTGTGGTCGATCTTGTTGAGATGAAAGCATTGAGATGGGATGGTTCCATTGGTGCTTCGGCGGTGGTTGGTGAGATTCCTTCTGATTTGAAAGAGAAGGCGGAAGAGTATCGCGAAAAACTTATTGAAATGGCGGTTGAGGTTGATGAGGCGGCAACAGAGGCTTATCTTGAGGGTGTTATGCCAACTGATGAGCAGCTTGTTGCTCTTATTCGCAAAGGGACAATAGAGGTTCAGTTCCATCCTGTTCTTTGTGGTACGGCTTTTAAAAATAAAGGTGTGCAGCCGCTTTTGGATGCTGTTGTTTCTTATCTTCCTTCTCCAGTTGATATTCCGGCGATTAGGGGGGTTGATGTGAAGACGGAGGCTGAAGCAACACGTGAATCTTCAGATGATGCTCCGCTTTCTATGCTTGCTTTTAAGATTATGAATGATCCTTTTGTTGGGTCATTGACGTTTTGTCGTGTTTATTCTGGTAAAGTTCAAAAGGGTGTTTCTCTTGAAAATACTGTGAAGAGAAAGAGAGAGCGTTTGGGGCGTATGCTGCAAATGCATTCAAATTCTCGTGAGGATATTGAGGAAGCGTTTGCTGGTGATATTGTTGCTCTTGCAGGGCTTAAGGAAACGACGACAGGTGATACGCTTTGTGATCCTCTAAAGCCCATTATTTTGGAGCGGATGGATTTTCCAGAACCTGTTATTGAAATTGCGATTGAGCCTAAAACAAAAGCGGATCAGGAAAAGATGGGGATTGCACTCAATCGTTTGGCTGCTGAGGATCCATCATTTCGTGTGAAGTCTGACGAGGAATCGGGGCAGACTATTATAGCTGGAATGGGTGAGTTGCATCTTGATATTATCGTTGATCGTATGCGGCGTGAGTTTAAGGTTGAAGCAAATATTGGGCAGCCTCAAGTCGCTTATCGTGAGTCGATTACGAAAATGGCAGAAATCGATTATACACATAAGAAGCAATCCGGTGGTGCGGGGCAGTTTGCTCGTGTGAAAATTATTTTTGAACCTCATGATGGTGATGATTTCGTGTTTGAGTCGAAAGTTGTTGGTGGTGCGGTTCCAAAGGAATATATTCCTGGTGTTCAGAAGGGGATTGAGAGTGTTATGGGGTCAGGTCCTCTTGCAGGGTTCCCCATGCTTGGTGTAAAAGCAACTCTCATCGATGGTGGTTATCACGATGTTGATTCTTCTGTATTGGCTTTTGAAATTGCCGCTCGTGCAGCTTTTCGTGATGGAGCAAAGAAAGCTGGTGCTCAGCTTCTCGAGCCAATCATGAAGGTGGAGGTTGTAACTCCTGAAGATTATGTGGGGGATGTCATTGGTGATCTCAATTCTCGTCGCGGACAGATTTCAGGGACCGAGGCTCGTGGTATTGCGACAGTGGTAAATGCAATGGTTCCTTTGGCAAATATGTTTGGTTATGTGAATAGTCTTCGTTCTATGAGTCAAGGGCGTGCACAATATACAATGCAGTTTGATCATTATGAGCCTGTCCCTTCGGCTGTTGCTTTGGAGATTCAGAAGAAGTACGCGTAATTTTTTAGGTCATTAATTTTAACTTAGTCCTTGGTTTGGATGGAAAATGGAGAGCTCAAATGGCAAAGAGCAAATTTGAACGCACGAAACCGCATGTTAATATAGGAACGATTGGTCACGTTGATCATGGGAAGACTTCGTTGACAGCAGCGATTACGAAATATTTTGGTGAATTTAAAGCCTATG
>NZ_JAQITA010000020.1 GCF_028618575.1 Bartonella sp. ML70XJBT.G
GATGATGTCGCGTCTCATGAAGTGGATAGCATTTTTTCTTTTTTTGCTGATCCTTGATTTTGCTCGCCTTATGGACGCCATAGATAATGTTATTGCACATCTCAAACAATGGTTTTCAAAACATTGAAAAATTGTCATAAACGCAGTTCAGCATGTGAACCAAGCCGTAAAAGTTCTAATGTCTCATCATCAGGCTTTCGATAGATCAAAACTAAATCTGGTTTAATATGACAATCACGACAGTTCCGTCATTGACCTGTTAGTGCATGATCTCTCCACTGTACTTTGAGGGGTTCATTTGCCGCTAATGTTTTGATCACAAGCAGCAAATCTGTCTCTAATGTATCAGCGTATCTCCCCCTACTTTCACGTTTAAGATCACACCGAAAAGACTTAGTATAAACAATCTCCCGCATAGCTAACAAAGATCACTTTGCAGACTTACATATTTCGGCTTTATCCTCACGAATCATCGCGCGCAAACCATCTAATGACGTACATTCGACACGCCCCATCTCTGCATCTTCAATAGCTTGCAATGTTTCCGGATTGGGTTGAAAGAGATCAAGTGGCAATGCTCTATCTCTAGCAATGCGGGTCATAAACATACGCACTGCATCTGATACAGTCAAACCCGTAGATTTTATCACTGCGCTTGCAACTTCCTGAACTTCATCAGGTATGCGTGCTTGAATTTTACCCATTTGCCTAAATCTCCATCTATTTGTACTACAATGTGCCACATTAAAGCTCATGTCAAGAGATTTATCTAATAATTCCCTCCCCGCTTTTAAAACGGGGAGATGAACCATACTTTTAAAATTAAGCAGCTTTCGTAACAGATCTTGCTAAAACCCGCTTAGCTTCTTTAATGAGGGCTTTATATTTTCTATTTTCTTCATCAACTCTAAAGGCATCAATAAGACGAACATGGATAGGACCTAAAAGATACAAAACTTTTTCACCAGCGTTCATTCTCTCCCAATGGCTTGGTAAATCAAAGCGCCGATCAACATCATAATCAGTAGATTGACTTTTTAACTTTTTCTCTCACTCAATAAAGTAACGACGAGCCTGCCTACCTTTCTCATTGCGTTCAACCATTGAGAGTTCTTTCGCCATGTCTAAGGTAAGGTGATAATCTATTGCTGTAACAGCTCTAGATTTTGCGCTCCCCAATTTTGGGGACCGCAAATCTTGTGTTTTTATAAAATCACTACCCTCTTCAAATTTATACTGATGAATGCGGTCTTTAATCCAGGTAGAAAAATCTTTCCCTATTTCTAAAAACGCGTGTAACTCACGCGCATTGACCGTTTGAACAGTTTCCTGATCAATGATTTGTTCTTTAATCTCTATAAGTGTGTTCATAATGAACTCCTATGTGTTTAAATGTCTTCTATTGACACTCTAGAAGAGCGCCGGGTGCTAGAAAACACGGCACATAGCCCGTCGTTATGCCTTCCCCAAAAGGGTATTGTATAGCATAACCACACCCGACAAAATCATTATATGTGTGTAACGTACAATGTGTCAAAGCCTTTAATGCGCGGAGAAAAGATTGTTTCGGCAATCTATCCGCTATGTGTCTAAGGTGTTTTCTAAGCACCCGATCCGACAATAGACACATTGTTATAAGTCTGTCAAGTCTCTCCTGTTATAAATGCAGCCCACTGTTCCAAGAGAGCACGTCGTTGTTCTAAAAAATCCGTTCGCATATAAGCTTTGGTCACTGAACTCCCAACGGAATGCGCAAGAACAGTTTCAGCAATCTCAAATGGTGTTGACGTTGTTTCTGCTATCCAATCCCGTAAGCTTGAACGGAAACCATGAGGGCGATAAGTCAAACCACAAACTGTCATATATTTTGCCATGCTTGCATCAGAAATTGGCTTGCCGGTAAGACCAGAAAAGAGAAAACCTTTTTTCTCAAAAGGGAGAGATTTTTCAATCACTTTCAAAGCTTCATGACTTAATGGCACGCGAAAATCTGAAACTTTTCCCACAATACCTTTCATATTTTCTTTTGGTATTGTCCATATATTTTTATCTATTTGTTCAAGACGCAAATAGCGCAATGGATGTGACCGTACTCCAGTCAAAATAAGGAGCTTCAAGGCTAAATTTGAAAGAATCTTATCATCCAAGCTTTGATAAAATGCCGCAACCTCTTGCCATGGCATAGCAGGAATATTTGTTGATGTAACACGTGGCTTTCCTAAAAGAGCACGTGCTTTCATACAGGCTTGTAGATCAACATCCAAACCAAGAGCTGCAGCATATTTCAAGCAAATGTTAATACGGTTTAATGCTTTTCGTGCTGTATCTGCTTTTTCATGCCAAAGGGGCGAGAGAACATTGCGAATGATACTGGCCGTTAATTTTTCTATAGAGAGGCTGCCTATGTGTGGAATAACATGCAATTCCAGTGGAGAAAACCAACGCCCATTTTTGCCTTCATTTTTTAATTCGGCTTTTTTACTTTCAAAAGCCGCCTGCGCAACTTCTTTAAAGCTATTGCTTTGCTGTTTTAAGACAGTTTGTTCTCGAAAGACAATAGGATCATTGCCTTCTTTGAGAATAGCACTATAATGCTTGGCAAGTTCACGCGCTTCTTTTAGAGAAAGTTGTGCGACTGAACCGAGTCCCATTTCACGGCGTTTGTTGTGGTATGTATAACGAAAGAACCACGAACGCGTATTGTCTTTTCTAACATTCAACCACAGCCCCGCCCCATCACAATATTTACCCTGGGAAGCAGACTTGACAAGTAATGCTGATAATCGATGAATCCCCCTCACTTAATTTCCCTTCTCGTCCACCTTTTTGGGTCCACCTTTTAGACCACCTTTAATTTTTGATTTGAGATTTTTTCTTTAATTCTTAATTTTTTTATTGGAACATAAAAAACTATACACATCAATACGCTCTTACACATATTTATATACTTTGAATCTTGTTGATAAAGCCCTGCTTGCCGGCATGCGGCACCACTTTTTGTTTAAAAACGAAAATAACAAGTTGTTTATCTTCAGTTATTTAACTTACCCGCCTTTTGATATATGCTTGAATCTTGTTTTGTGTTATACAAAATTGTTAGCAGTTTCACCTTCATTATGAAGAATACCGTTAAGAATTGTGAGGTAATTTCTCAAAGATGCTTCAACAGAGATTTTAAAAACTGTCATTTAAAATGTTATATGCTTTTGAAGGCATGATACTGTCAAATTATCTGTATATAAGCTGTTTTTATTCATAAGTGAAAGCTATAGAAAAATCATAATTTTACTTTTTCTTAAATAGTTATAACCACACCAAATAAAATTTATTTTCTCACACTCTTTTGCTTTTTGTATCGAATTTTCTTTGTCTTGTATTTTTAAATGATAGCAATTGTAATATGAGTTGGATGCTTTGTAGAAATGAATACATTTCCTTTAAATGCAAATGCGCTGCAAAATATTTCATTTGGGAGATCTTAGAAATCCTCAAGTTTTTTAATGCAATAACTTTTTACGAGCTTTTCTATTCAAAAATCGTATTTTATGACTCCTTATGATGAGTTCTTACGATTCATTTCTTTTTTATACAATATTATTAACCGCTTATGAGAAATTTACAAATTTAAGCTACTCAAATTGTATCTGTATCTTTAGAAATGTGAAAAAATCACCTTCATTACTGAATAACTTTAAGAGAAAGATTTTAAGTATAAAAATCTTACTTACTTTGTGAAAGAATGAATATAAATGAAACATTGGATAGCTGTGATTTCTCGAGAGCATGCGCGTCTTGCCGCACAATTTGGCTTTCTGCAAGTCTGTCATGGTAAGGCTAGGCCACTTCGAAAAACATCTAAAGGAGATGAAGTATTTATTTACTGTCCACGATGCAAAATGGGTACTGGACAAATTCTGCAAACAATAGAGTTTCAATGTATCTTTAAGGATAATCACATTTATCAAGTGGAGCAAATGCCTCATTTCACACCTTTTCGAAAAGATGTTATTTTTCACAAACAAGCACGATCTGTTGTTTTAAAAGAGATTCAGGGTCTTGAATTTTTAACAAATTCTCATTGGGGAATGTTAGCGCGACAAGTTTTTTTTGAAATTACCGCTTTTGATGCCGCCAAAATTCGCAAAGCAATGGGGATTTATGAGGGCTAATTGTTTAACTGTTTGGGTTGTTTCCAAGTGTTTAAAGAATATTGATTTAAACTAACTGAGTATCTCTGTTGAATTAAAGCATGCTCTGAAAGAATAGATTGGTAGCAACTCCCCTTTGTCATGATACTCCTATTTGAAACTAAACTGCAAGAGAAGGGCATATGTTAAATTTCATAATTGCTTTTAGCTTGAATATTTATGTATTTCATCACTACAATGGGAATTTTTGTAAAATATAAAGGGGACTCTCATGTTTCAATGGACATATAGTGAAGAAATTAACACAGAAGAAAGTGCTGAAAAAATTTGGACCATGTGGGAAGACGTAGCAACTTGACCGTGCTGGGATCACGAACTTGAGTGGGTAGAACTCTCTGGTGCTTTTAAAGTAGGAGCTACAGGGCGAATGAAACCTAGAAAGGGGCCGAAAGTAACTTTTACACTTGATAAAGTTATAAAAAATGTTTGCTTTTCTGATTATACTAAACTGCCTTTTACACGCATGCGTTTTAATCATGAGTATATTCTTTCAACGGATTCAAACGCGTCAAAAAATAAAATTCGTCATACGGTAACGATGTCTGGCTTACTTGCTCCCTTCTTTGGAATGATTATTGGCACAAAAATAAAGCAACATCTCCGCTATGCAATGATTGAAATGAGTCGGCGTGCTCTTACTGGAGATAAAATTCTCTCGTAGTTATACCTCATTTATAAAGAAAATCGATATTGTTGTAAAAAGAAATAATGTAGACGTTATCGCCTACGTGAGAATTAAGTCTTTGAATTATAGGTATTTTACGAGTTATCATATACAGAACATCTTGAATTTTTTAGACTTTAGTATTTTATAAAATCGATTCTATACCGAAGTTTTTATAAAAATTATTTCATTTTACTTTATCACAAAAAGGCTCATGAAATGTCTCTTTTGTTGAAAACTCAAAAAGTATCGTTGTTATTCTATCAGAATTTAATAAGACAATCAGGCTTTATTTAATAACATCATAGCTTGTTAATGATAACGTATAAGTAAAGACATGATACTATCATTTATATCCGGTAACATCGAGAGCGAATGTCATGATAAGAACTTATTTGGGTAAATATGAAAAAAGTCTATGCTGGAATTACCTATAGCCCCCAAAATAATGACTACTGTTCTTGGTAAAATTATAACGACGGAGATTATCTTTTATACTTTCTATGGTTTGTATTTCATTATTATTGTATGCATGATGAGAAAGCTCATAAATATAAAAGGAGTATTAGAGAGGCATTTCCTCATGTTTTCATGAGAATTAAAAAGTGCCATAGGAGAGGTAATGTAAAAGTCGCTTAATGTTTGTGGTAAAAGGAAACGTCATTTAGGACCTCATTCCAATTATTGGATGCTTGAAAAATTGAAATGAAGCCAAGTGTTGTCGCATGACTTCCTATTGGTGTGATGATAAAGGTAGTTTTAATATGTGCAAAAACATATCGTGGATTAGAATAATTGAAACCTAAAAAATTGATAATATATTGCACCTTTTTGAAAAGACGCTAAAAAGGAAATTGCTTAATTCGTTGAAAAAAAATGCGTCCATGATGCATATTTTTTATTGAAGAATATACAAGAGTCACATTTTGTATAAATTTGCCTAATTGTTTCCCCATATGAGGAATTGAATTTAAGGGAGTCCGTGATGACTGACAAAAACCAGATTGATAAAGCCGCTTCATTGGTTGAATCGGCAAAACGTTCTGGGGCAGATGCTGCTGATGCTATTATTGTTCGTACACATTCTACCAGTGTATCAGTTCGTTTTGGAAAAGTCGAATCAACAGAAGCTTCAGAGAGCAATGATTTTACATTAAGGGTTTTTGTCGGAAAAAAAGTGGCAAGTGTTTCTGCTAATTTAGCAGCTTATCCGCAAGAACTGGCAGAACGTGCTGTTGCAATGGCCAAAGCTTCTCCAGACAATTTATTCGAAGGTTTGGCAGATAAAGAATCTTTGGTGATACATCCTAAAGATCTCGATCTTTTTGATGATTTTGTTCCGCACAGTCATTTTCTCACAGAAGATGCTTTAAAAATAGAAGCCGCAGCCCTCAATGTTAAAGGAGTAAGAAATTCTGGTGGAGCAGCGACAGCTTATGGTCATAGCGGATTTGTTCTTGTCACCAGTGATGGTTTTTGTGGTTCCTACCAATCCAGTGTTTTTTCACGTTCTTGCAGTGCTCTTGCTGGTGAGGGTACTGCGATGGAGCGGGATTATGATTATACAACGGCCTTACATTTTTCTGATCTGGAAGCAGCAGAAATTGTGGGAAAAAATGCAGGTGTTGGAGCCGTTCGACGTTTGGGAGCAATTCGTGCGGCCACAGGAACTGTAGATGTTATTTTTGATCCGCGTACGGCTCGTGGCATCGCGGGACATATTGCATCTATGGTCAATGGAGCATCTGTAGCACGTAAAACAAGTCTTTTACAAAATCGCTTAGGTAAAGCGGTAATGAAACCAGATGTTCATGTGACAGATCAGCCTTTGAGACTGCGTGGGAATGCTTCGCGCCCTTTCGATGGAGAAGGAGTAGAGGGACAGACATTAAATATCATTGAAAATGGTATTTTAAAAAACTGGCTTCTTTCATCATCTTCAGCACGTGAATTGGGACTTAAAACCAATGGTCATGGTGTGCGTTCAGCGTCGTTGGTCAAGCCAGCAAGTACTAACTTTGCTATTGAACCAGGGCTTATATCACCCCATGATATGATAAAAGGTTTGCAAAGTGGATTTTATGTCACAGAACTCTTCGGACATGGCATTGATTTTGTTACAGGACAATATAGCCGTGGTGCATCTGGTTTTTGGATCGAAAATGGTGAAATTGCTTATCCTGTCAGCGAAGTAACGTTAGGGTCCAATTTGCTTCATATGTTAGCGCATTTAACACCTGCAAATGATATCGATCGGCGTTATAGTACAGCAGCTCCAACATTATTAATTGAAGGAATGACACTTGCAGGAAAATAACATGCATCATTCTTCTGATTTAAACCTCTTGCTTGATGTTTGTCGAGAAGCAGGAGATTTAGCAATGAAGTATTTTGGATGTACGTTAGATGTTTGGATTAAAGAAGGAAATTCACCAGTCAGTGAAGCAGATTTTGCTGTTGATCACTTTTTGAAAGAAAATCTTCTTAGAGCACGCCCAAATTATGGATGGATTTCAGAAGAAACGGAAGATGATCGGGAACAAAAAATTTATGAACGCTATTTTGTGGTTGACCCTATTGATGGAACGCGTGGTTTTCTCTCAGGTAGTACCTATTGGTGTATTTCCATTGCTATTATTGAGAGCGGGCGCCCTCTTGTGGGTGTTGTGCAATGTCCAGCTAAGGGAGATGTTTATGCTGCTGTCACTGGTGGAGGTGCAACATTAAATGGTAAAAAACTTCCTCTTTTGGCTTCTCAGATCCATAGGAAGTATACAGTCTCACTTGATAACTCACTCGTACAAAAATTGCCGAATGGTTTTTGCGATAAAGTCAATTTTTATCGCTACATTCCTTCTCTTGCCTATCGTATTGTTCTTGTGGCTCAAAATGAAATTGATATTGTGTTGGTTCGTCCCAATTGTCATGCATGGGATATTGCTGCGGCTGATCTTATTTTACAGGAATGCGGGGGATGTTTTTTAGCGCTTGATACACCTTTTATATCTTACGGAATTGAAGCTTATCAATATGGGTTTTTAATTGCTGGTAAAAATAATTGCTGCCAAGATATGATAGATGTTGTTCGTCAAGCCAAGTTAGTTTAATCACATAAAATTAGTTTCACCACATAAAAAATACACTAAAATTTCTTTATGATATGGAGGCACATATGACTGAAGCCACTGAGAAAAAACAATGCTTGCACCTGGTCTTTGGCGGGGAGTTGAAAAATCTTAATAGTAATCAATTTAAGAATATTGATAACTTAGATGTTGTTGGTATTTTTTCTAATTATCAATCCGCTCGAGAAGCGTGGCAAGCAAAAGCACAAAGTAGTGTAGACAACGCATTACAACGTTATTACATTGTAGATTTACAGCGCATTCTTGACAGTGAAATGGGTGATGCGTAATAAAATTTGCGTATTCTATCATTATGTTCTGAAGCGAAATCAAGTGCAGAAAAATTGAGTTCTTTCGATTTAATCGCAAAATGAGTGAAAGAGCTCAGAAAAAAAGCAAGGTATTTTTAGCGAAGAAAGCATACTTCCTGATAAAAACACTCTTTGGATAGTTTTTGTTCTGTAGAGAGATTGCTTTTTGTTTATTGGATAATCATAATTGAAAGTTTCAGGTAAGATTATAAAGATATGAGGTATTTATAATCTCTTTCTTCTCACTTTTTTGTGTGAATGATGTATCTTAAACTCCTTTCTTTATTTTCAATAATCAAGAGTTATTGCCATATTTTTGTTTTGTTCACTCATCAATAAATGTCCTCTTTGGAAAAAGGTACAAGGTTAAATTTGCACATAATTTCAGAAGGTGGTATAAAAATCCTTTGTGTTTATATGGATAAAATTTATTGATTTATAATCATAATTTATCTTTGTTCATATTAAAGAAGAACTCTGAATATCGTAAAGTACTTTCATTTCAGATCTCTTCCATGGGAAACAATTAAAACTATTCGCTTGCACATAACAAGCGGGATAAGCATGTGGATATAAAACATTTGAGCAAAGATAAATGTTTCTTATAAACGCTCTCGAATGCAAGAGCTCTCGCAATATATGGATAGAAGAGCTCTTCATGCGCAAAATGTACTTTTAGGTCTGAAAAAATATTATAATTGTGGATATAAAGCGTGTAAAATAAGAAAAAGGATTATTTTATTAGCCAAATTATTTATCTGTTCTATCATATTCTGTGTGCCTGCATTTTCAGAGGAGAAGATTCTTGAAAACATGGCATTGCATGTCTACTTTTCCAAATTATTTCCATAACTGAGGTGTTTTTGTTGCCTAAAATATGAGGGGTATTTCATTATTCGAAAGAAGAAAAATTGATCTCATAAAGGAGTGATACATTATTTAATAAAAAAGTTTACAGACGTCTCAAAACAGATGATATGAGGTGATTTTAATAATGGAACTAAAAGCACAAACAGCTTTTTTTATCTATCGGATGATTGGCTTTTGCTTACGTCCTGTTGTCCCTTTTTATTTGTTTTTTCGTACTGTCCGTGGAAAAGAAGAGCGAGGACGTCAAAAAGAGCGTTTGGGAAAAAGCCATAAAAAACGACCTCAAAGTCCTCTTATTTGGTTGCATGCAGCTAGTGTTGGAGAAACACTTGCTCTTGTTCCGCTTATTAATTATATTTTATCATTGAAAATCAAGGTATTATTGACAACAGGCACTGTAACATCTTCTTCTCTTGTAAACAAACTGTTTGGTAATCGGTTAATTCATCAATATGCTCCTTTGGATTTAGATGTGGCAATGCACCGTTTTATCAGTCATTGGAAACCTGATCTCGTATTGGTTTGTGAATCAGAAATTTGGCCTCTGCGTATTAAAGAACTTGCTAAAATGCATATTCCGCAAATCTTGGTTAATGCCCATATGTCTGAACGTTCTTTTAAAGCTTGGCAAAAACGCCCTGCTCTTGCTAAACATATCTTTAAGCATATTGATCTCGTTATTGGTCAAAATGAAAGAGATGTCGCTTATTACCATGCGCTTGGGGTAAAATCTGTTGCACTTTCTGGTAATCTTAAGGCTGATGTTTTACCTGTTGAAGATCAAGCATTGCTTACACATTACCGTAGTGCTATCGGCAATCGTCCCGTTTGGGCCGCTCTTTCAACTCATGAGGGAGAAGAAGAAATCGCTTTTGAAGTTCATAGGATTCTTAAGGATTATTTGCCAGATTTGTTGACAATCATTGTGCCTCGTCATCCTGAACGTTTAGAAGACCTTATTGAGAAATGCAATAATAAGCATTTATGTTTTGTTTGTAGAAGTCATAATGCTGTTCCAGAGACGAATACAGATATTTTGTGGGGCGATACGATTGGAGAAATGGGGCTTTTCCTTCGCTTATCAAAAGTGTCTTTCCTTGGAAAGTCGTTATGTGCAGAGGGTGGACATAATCCATTGGAATTAGCATTTTTTCGTTCAGCTATTTTGACTGGGCCTTATGTCTCAAATTTTCAAGAGATGTTTGAACAATTCTTGATGCGTGAAGCAGCCTATATGATTCAAGATACAAAACAGCTTGCTATTCAGGTGTATAAGCTTTTAACGAATGAAGCATTACGACAAGAAATGGTTGATAAAGCCTATGAAATTGCAACGGGTATGGCGGGTGCACTTGAACGTACGTTAAAGCTTCTTGAACCATTTTTGCACCCCCTTGTTATACAAACTGGTTTAAGTCAACATCGGGGGTGATATGCACATTAGCACACCACATTTTTGGTGGAAAAACAAAAGCTTTTTGCGTGTTTTGTTAGCTCCAATTTCTTGGGGATATGGTTATTTTTCACGTCGGCATATGGCAAGACAGCCTCCTCTTATTGATCTTCCTGTCTTGTGTATTGGTAATTTTACCTGTGGTGGCGCTGGTAAAACACCCGTTGTCATTGCTTTTGCTAAAGTCGCTAAAGAACTCGGTTTCGTGCCTGGTGTTGTCTCGCGTGGTTATGGTGGAGCGATTAAGAAAGCACATCTTGTCAATGAAAAATATGATAATGCGCACGATGTTGGAGATGAAGCACTTTTACTTGCACAGCATGCTTTTGTTGCCATATCCGTTGATCGTTATGCTGCAGCAAAGTTGCTTAAGCAAGCAGGATGTAATTTGATTTTAATGGATGATGGGTTTCAAAGCCGCCGTCTTTACATGGATTATACATTGCTTGTTGTAGATGCGATGCGGGGCTTTGGTAATGGAGCGGTTTTTCCAGCAGGACCTTTGCGTGCACCATTAGATACACAGCTTTATTTAACCGACAGTGTTTTATTGATTGGTCATTCAGATGCGCATGATAAAATTACTTTTCTCATCACACATACAGGAAAACCTTTGCATCATGCCTCTCTTAAATCTCTCGCATCTGATGAGGTTGCAGGAAAATCATTTTTGGCATTTGCAGGTATTGGCCATCCAGATAAATTTTTTAAATCTATTAAAGAACTGTCCGGTCATGTGGTGCAAACTTATTCTTATCCTGACCACTATTTTTTTACCGATACAGACTTAAAAAATCTTGCACAAAAGGCTAAAAATCAAAATTTATGGCTGGCGACAACTGCTAAAGATTATGCGCGTATACAAACAAGCAATATGCAAAAAAATTTAAAAAATCTTATTATATTTGATAGCCAAATTGATTTTGCTCAAAAAGATTTTTGTCGTATGCTCTTGGAAGAGGTCATGACTCGCTTTAGAGAGCGTAAAAATCCCCTTTAAAGAATCCAATTGATCGTTTTCCATTGGTTATTTTTTCTGATCTTTTAATAATTGGCTGAGATACGGGTTGCATTCAAGCTCGCGGTGATAGGAAATTTCACAACTCGCATATGCTTCTTGGCGGTGATGATTCCAATACTTTAAATCGTCGATAGGGATTTTTTGTCCACTAACAGCACAAAGAGTATAGGTGCCATATTCTATAACTTTATACCCATTATTGGTATAATGAATTTTTGCTTCGCGTTCACCACTGGAAAACATTTTTTTATTCCCTTTCATTGTTATGAGAGATTACGCAAATAAAGTGCCATAACATGCCTTATAAAGTCGAGAGTGAACTGCAAAAATATTTCCTTCCAAAGCAGTGAATAATCATTTATTTTCTACCAAAAAGCCGCTCTATATCAGCCAATTTAAGTTCAATATAAGTAGGACGACCGTGATTACACGTTCCTGTATGAGGAGTTGCTTCTATTTGCCGTAACAGTGCATTCATTTCTTCAGGGCGCAAAAGACGTCCTGATCGTATTGAACCATGGCAAGCCATTGTTGCGGCAACATAATCAAGCATTTCTTTTAAATTATTTGTCGTATCATATTCAGCGGCTTCGTCTGCAAGATCTTTAATAAGAGCTTGTACGTTCATTTCTCCTAACATAGAGGGGGTTTCGCGTACAACAATTGCACCAGGTCCAAATGGTTCTATCCCCAAGCCAAATTTCTGCAAAGCATCTTTGTGCGTTAAAAGGCACGTTGCATCTTCTTCAGAGAGTTCTACAATTTCAGGGATCAGCAATAATTGTGAAGGAAGCGGTTTGGAATAAAGCGCATTCTTGAGTGCTTCATAAACTAATCGTTCATGAGCAGCATGCTGATCGACAATAACCAAACTATCTTGCGTTTGAGAGATAATGTAATTTTTATGAATTTGTGCTCTGGCAGCTCCTAGGGGATAAGACAATTCTTCTGGTGAAGGTGAAATATTTGAGATGTAGGCATCACCACTTGGTGTATCTAACCCCTCTATCAGAGGAGGTGTATCTTCTTTTAAAGCAAAAGAATTGGTCATATCCAATGGTTTGTGCACCATTGATGCAGATGACAAATGGTGAGGCTGCGGTCTATAAGAAGAAAGTGGAGGTGTATTTTGAAAATTTTTCAATGGTTGTTGTGTTTGAAATGCACTCAACAGAGCCTCAGAACGCGTTGAAGTGGAGCGAACACCCGTTTGATGTAATGCTTCACGAATGGCTCCAACGATTAAACCGCGAATGAAACCTGAATCACGGAAGCGTACATCTGCTTTGGCAGGGTGTACGTTAACATCCACATCAGCAGGCGGAAGATCAATAAAAAGGATGCATACAGGATAACGATCCCGTGTCATGACATCAGCATAAGCTCCTCGAATTGCTCCAAAGAGAAATTTATCGCGTACTGGGCGCCCATTAACATAAGCAAATTGATGAAGGCTATTACTACGACTAAAAGAGGGTAAACAAGCAAACCCCGTCAAACGAACTGACTCGCGTTCCGCATTGAGTATGATACTGTTGGGAGCAAATTCTGTACCCATAATTTGCGTAATACGTTGTAATCGTCCTTGAATATTATTTTCTGTAGCAGGAAGTTCGAGAGAAGCTCTGTCTGAGCCTGAAAGAGAAAAACGAATATGTGGAAATGCGATAGCGATGCGCTTCACCATATCGGTAATAGCATTCGTTTCAGCACGGTCAGTTTTCATAAATTTTAACCGTGCAGGCGTGACAAAAAAAAGATCACGTACTTCAACAATCGTTCCAGGATTTGCAGCAGCTGGCTTTGGACCAATAATCTTTCCCGCTGTGACAATAATTTCAGCAGCATTATCAGCATCTTTTGTTCGTGAAGTGAGTCTCAGTTTAGCAACAGAACCAATAGAAGGTAAGGCTTCTCCTCTAAAGCCTAGGAAACAGATATTGTGCACATCATCAATAATTTTTGAGGTACAATGGCGAGAAACAGCTAATGTTAGCTGATCTGCAGAAATACCACAGCCATTATCGCTCACTTTTATAAAGTTTTTTCCACCATTTGCGGTAACAATTTCAATACGCGTTGCTCCGGCATCAATGGCATTTTCAACAAGTTCTTTGATAACATTTGCCGGCCGTTCGATAACTTCACCGGCCGCAATTTGATTAATAATATTTTCGCTGAGATGGCGTATGATCATCATAAATTCTAACAAGATTCCTAAGGATTCTAGAGAAACTTTGAATCATGATAGCATCATTTGTGCAACATTCAAGAATGAGAATGTATAAGAAATATGATTCTCAAAACAACTGATTTATTTTCAAAGAGAATTGTAGCAAATGCTGTTTCATTGTTTGTAACGTTCTATGGTTAACTATAGCAGTAAATTGATTAGCAAAATAAGACGCAAATCATTGTTATTTCCCTAAAATATCTTGCACTCATCAGTCATCTGAGACAAAAAGAAATAACGTAAAGATGGAAGGCAAAATATATGGCGCGTGTAAGTGGTATTTTGGCAGATAATGATATACAAGCTTTAATTGATAATCATGTTCTTAAAACTCTTTTACCAGTTGATACAACCCAAATACAACCCGCAAGTCTTGATCTGCGTTTAGGAACCAAAGCCTATCGTATTCGTGCGTCCTTTATGCCAGGAGCTCCCGTAAAAGTTCTCGATAAACTCGAACGATTAAAGTTGCACGAATTTGACTTGCAAAATGGAGCCGTTTTAGAAACCGGTTGTGTTTATATTGTTCCTCTTTTGGAAAGTT
The DNA here is from genome assembly GCF_028618575.1 of Bartonella sp. ML70XJBT.G. GTDB lineage: Bacteria > Pseudomonadota > Alphaproteobacteria > Rhizobiales > Rhizobiaceae > Bartonella. The sequence continues at coordinate 14,430 of NZ_JAQITA010000020.1, forward strand.
TGGCTTTACCAAAAATTTTGTCCGCAGTTACCAATCCTAAAAGTTCTACCGGACGATTAGATATTTTTACCCGTGTGATTACCGACAATGCCCAAGAGTTTGATAAGATTTGTGCTGGTTATCATGGTCCACTTTATCTTGAAATTAGTCCACGCACATTTCCTATTTTGGTACGTACTGGTTCGCGTTTGTCTCAGCTTCGATTTCGCAAAGGGCACAGTTGTTTAAATGAAATTGAGCTCCATAGTTTGCATAGGCAAGAAACACTTATATCAGATGATTTTCCTAATATTAATGCGAGTGGTATTGGGCTTTCTATTAATTTGAAAGGGGATGAAAACGGGCTTGTAGGCTACCGTGGTAAACGCCATACCAGTGTTATTGATATCGATAAACATGCTGTTGCAGATATCTTAGATTTTTGGGAACCACTTTTTGACCGTGGTCAAAAGGAACTCGTTCTTGATCCTGATGAATTTTATATTTTAGTCTCGCGAGAATCTGTCCATGTTCCTCCACTTTATGCCGCTGAAATGACGCCTTTTGATCCTTTAGTTGGTGAATTTAGGGTGCATTATGCAGGCTTTTTTGATCCAGGATTTGGGCATATAGAAACAGGTGGAAAAGGAGCAAAAGCGGTTTTAGAAGTACGTAGCCGTGAAGTCCCGTTTATCTTAGAGCATGGACAAATTATTGGCCGTCTCGTCTATGAACATATGCTTAATCGACCAACAACACTTTATGGGCATGAGGTTGGATCACATTATCAAGCGCAGGGATTAAAATTATCCAAGCATTTTAAATGATGTGACAACACAAGCTTTGGTAAAATATTTGCAAAAAACTATGAGAGTAAAAGAAAAACTTTAGTTTTTCCATATATCATATCTTCTTCCTTTGTGCGTTCCTCCAACTGAATGTGCAAAGTCTCTTACCACTACGCATTTCACTTTTAAAAATTGTAAAAAATATCATACAGTTTGTTTTCTTATAAAATAGCGTTAAAAATAAAAATAGACGTTTTTGTTGATAGAGCAGTAACAAATTTTTCCCTATATAGTATTCTTCATAACTTTTTAGATATGTCTCACCTGTTGTTCAAAGCTCACTTTGATAAGACTCAATAAATTATATTTTCTGTCTATAATCAATTTATAGTATAAGTAGATAATTTTTAAAGAAAATGAGATTTTTCTCTTTATATGTATTTATATTTAAAATTCTTTAAAGTGCCTTAAATTAATCAAAAGATCTATGCTTTGATAAATTTTAATAGAAAAACAGCTAGCATTATTAAGTACGCTGGTAGAAAAGCATTTCTAGATTGCCTGTAAGACATTCTATGAATGCGTTTTTTATCTTTGGAGGAGGAATTTTTTGATATATACTCTATAGGGCTTGTATAAACTGTCATATGAGGTACTTTTATAGTTTATAAGAGAAATACGACTTTAAAATGAAAATAAATGACTAAAACAACATTTCTGGGAGGTTATTGATGAAGACGTATCGCCATCGGATTTTTAATCTAGAAAAGAACAATAAAGATGTTGTTGTTATCCATGTGTTTTTTTGAGTTGCAATCTTAATTGCCGACCTCTACTGAGTGGAATATTGGGGAAGACGTCTCATTGGAGGCGTGCGGATTGGTTCTTATTCATTTTAGAGTGTTTTCGCTTTTCATTCAAAAACAGTGGTGCACTTCATGATTATTTCCTCAACAGTTGATTACCGTAAAGCAGCAAAACGCCGCCTTCCCCCTTTCCTTTTTCACTATATTGATGGTGGAGCTTATACTGAGGAAACAATGCGACGTAATTGTACAGATCTTCAAGCGCTTGCACTACGTCAAAGGATTCTCAAGCAGATTGATAAAGTTGATCTTTCAACAAAGCTTTTTGATCAAACACTTCATTTACCCATTATACTTGCACCTGTTGGACTAACTGGTATGTATGCACGTCGTGGGGAGGTACAAGCTGCACGTGCTGCCGTTGCAAAAGGGATACCTTTTACTCTATCCTCAGTTTCCGTTTGCCCCATTGCAGAAGTGCAAAAAGCTGTTGGAAGTGCATTTTGGTTTCAACTTTATGTTCTCAAAGATCGCGGATTTATGCGTGATGCATTAGAACGATCTTGGGCCTCTGGTATACGCACTTTGGTTTTTACCGTTGATATGCCAGTTCCTGGTGCACGTTATCGTGATGCCCATTCTGGAATGTCTGGTCCTTATGCTGGGTTACGCCGTATTTTACAAGCTTTTACCCATCCACATTGGGCTTGGAATGTTGGTATTATGGGACGTCCACATGATCTTGGAAATGTTTCTACCTATTTGCAAAAAAAGATTGCATTGGACGATTATGTTGGTTGGCTTGGAGCAAATTTTGATCCCTCAATTGGTTGGCGTGATCTGCAATGGATTCGAGATTTTTGGAAAGGAAAAATGATTTTGAAAGGTATTCTTGATCCAGAAGATGCACAAGAAGCAGTACAATTTGGTGCTGATGGTATCATTGTTTCCAATCATGGCGGACGTCAACTCGACGGTGTTTCATCAACGGCACGAGCGTTGCCCAAAATTACAGAAGCTGTAAAGGGAGATTTGACTATTTTAGCGGATTCTGGTGTGCGTTCTGGGCTTGATGTTGTACGTATGATAGCACAAGGTGCGGATGCTGTTATGATTGGTCGTGCTTTTGTTTATGCGCTTGCAGCAGCGGGTGAGAAAGGTGTTGTTCACCTGCTTGATCTTTTCGAAAAGGAAATGCGGGTCGCTATGACACTAACCGGTGCTCGCACAATTAAAGACATTACACGTGAAAGTTTAACAAATCCATATGTTTTTGAGCAATAAAAACAATATTCTATATAGCTTAAAAAAAGAAAATATTTTTTATAAAGAGCATATTTGTACATTTGACAAACATGTTAACAGCTCAAAATTCTCCTCCATAAAATGACAGAAAACATCTCCTAACTACGATAATAGTAGAGAAAAAATCTTAATAATAATGAACGCAGAAAAAACACAAATAACACTGCATCCATTTTTATTTATTTTGTTGAAACTCCTTTTAAGGATAAAAAGGAACAAGCGCTGCTATTAAAGGCACAACAACTGTTGATATAGAAAAAATACCTATCATGAATGCTATGAGCATTTTTACTCCTACTTATAAAAACATTTACAATATAATATAAGAATGAATTTATTTTACACACTGTATTAAAAAATAAAATTATAAATTTTATTTAAATTTATACTTAAATTATCGTTTTGTATAATATTTTTTCATTAAAAAATCAATATGTGTTATTATAAGATATACTTATAATAAAAAATCGATCAGATTTTATCATATCTACAGTATTTCTAGGGAATTTATCGAATAATATATTCTATGAATATGATAGGGCTTTGGTGAAATACGTTTTTAAGTAATAAAAATCGCACTGTACTGTCTTTAAAAAAGCTCTTTTATCAAACTTAAAAAGCGCAATTTAATTCAATATGCCTATTTATCTCATTTTTTGCATTCTCAATACGTTATTGTTTAAGCTGGAAAACACATGCGCAAGCAGTTTCATGTTTTGTGTATATTATGTCATTGCTAACACTTTTTTCATTATACCATCTCTACTGATTCCATAATGTGCTAGAACACCTAATTGGCTTCCGTTACAGATTGGTTCATCTGGTATTCCTAATGATATAAATTTACAGGCAATGTTCTGTTCCATGAGTAATCTCGCAATCGCTTCTCCAAGCCCTCCATTTACGCTATGCTCTTCACAAACAATGACAGATCGGTGGGATTTGCATAATTCTAGCACAGACGCATTATCTAAGGGCCGAATTGTTGGTATACTGACAACCGTTGGTATAATTTCGTATTTTTGCAGTTCTTCAGCAGCATCAAGACAAATCTGAACCGTCTCACCAGTGGCAAGTAAGAGAATATCTTTTCCCTTTTTTATAACAGAAGCTTTATTGATATCAATTTTTGCAACATCTTTATGAATATTTGTCACAGCATGCTTTCCTAAACGTATATAAGCAGGCGTAGAATCGCTTAGTGTCGAGAGAATTGCAGCTTCTGTTTCTTTATTATCTGCAGGAGCAATAATACGTATATTAGGAATAGCGCGAAGCGAAGCAAAGTCAGCAATAGCATGATGGGTTGCCCCAAGTGGCCCATAGCTAATACCAGCACTCATGCCAATTAATCGGACAGGATTTTCACAATAAGCGACATCCACCTTTATTTGTTCAAGGGCACGTGTTGTCAAAAAACAAGCTTGCGAAACAACAAAGGGCTTTTTTCCACATGAGGCAAGACCAGCAGCAACGCCTACCAAATTTTGTTCAGCAATTCCAACTTCTATAATACGTTCCGGATAGAGCTTTGCAAATTGATCAATCTTTCCAGATAAGCGTGAATCAGCTGTTAAAACGACAATATCTTTATCAAATTTCGCTATTTTTATAAGAGTCTTATTTAAAATTTCGAGGTTTGAAAACTTCACGGCATTTTGTGTTTTTTGATGAAGATGATCCACACTCATACTCCCATTAATTGAATTTTTGTCTCAATTTCCTTAACAGCAAGCTTATATTCCTTATCTGTTGGAACTTTATGGTGCCAGCTTATGTCATCTTCCATGATGGAAATTCCAGAGCCCTTTATGGTATTCATCATGATTGCTGTTGGTTTATCCTTATGGAATGGAAGTAATCCTAATGATGTTTTCAGTTGAGTCATATTGTGACCATCAATTTCTACAACATGCCAGCCAAAACTTGTAAATTTATCTGCCAAGGGCTCTGTTTTCATTAAGACATCCGTTGTACCTGTAATTTGCAATCGATTTCTATCAACAACGACGATGAGATTGCCCAGTTTATAATGTGCTGAAAAAAGGGCTGCTTCCCAAACAGAGCCCTCCGTCATTTCGCCATCACCAAGAAGCACAAAAACACGATAAGATTGAGAATTAAGCTGTCCAGAAAGAGCCATTCCTGCGCCAAGAGATAAGCCATGCCCAAGAGAACCTGTACTTTGTTCTATACCAGAGATTTTTTTAGTGACATGACCAATAAAATCCGAACCAAAGTCTAAATAAGTATCAAGAAGTTGAGGGTCAAAATACCCCATTTCTGATAACACAATATACAACGCTTCAACCGCGTGTCCCTTACTTTGGACATATCGATCACGATTGGGATCATGAATGCGCTTTGGATTTATTTGAAGAATATGTTTGTATAAGATATAAATAAAATCAATACAGGAAAGGCTCCCAGCCGTGTGACCAGATTTTGCTTTTCTAATGAGATCAAGTATTTTAAGGCGTAAACGAAGAGCATAAATCGCATCATCAATATCTGCTTTATTGGTTGCATAAGCCATATCTTCTCCCCCCTTAAAAGATTTATAAAAACCACCTCAAATTGTGATTTTATATACTCCTTACCTTTTATTTTAAACATGTAAGATTCATTATCCCATGATAAAGAGGATTTAAATGTGATAAAATTTGTGCAGATATAAAAATATAGAAAATTATTAAAACATCGATTTTTAAAATTGCATCCTGATATCATATTATCAAAAGTTTTATTATGTGGAAATTATACATTACCTCGTGCTGTTGTTTAGCACGCTCTTTCATGGAGTCACACCCCCATGCAAAACAGAACACCACAAAACGCCATCATCTTACCAATTCATACGCTTTTTTCAAAATTTCTCAATTTACTTAAACCCATTTCGCAATAGTCCCATGAATGGTGTAAGAAAAAGCCATAATGCATCACTCTCTTTATGCTTATGATAATACGAACTATCGCCATCTGGCTTATTCGCCTGTTCCCAGTCGCAACAGCTCTTGGCACCTGAGAGTGTTCATAAAAGATATTTTTACTCTTCTCTTGAAGTGTTTTTATCCCCACGCTTCCCGACTATAGGATGCAAGGAAGTGATTTTCATTGATGCAATATGAGATTGAGATGAGAACAATTTACTGTATTCAGAGTTATTATTCACTATGAATGATTATTTATTATTATAAATCAATATATTATCACGACCGCCAAAAACAAAGAGTCATAATACTTTCTCTTGGTATAACTTGACTGACATTAAAATCTTGTATTAGTCAAAGCATTTATATCATGTTCTCTATCTTTAGCTGATCGTATAGAAAAATATATCTAATTATATACGGGTGAATAAAATAAAGAAGTATAAAGCTTTCGCATCTCTTGAACAAGAGAAAAGCCACTTTTGACTAAAATAGCAATTATTTCATAAAAAAGTAATATAGAATAATTTTTCTTACTCTCTGAGATAAAAGTGAGGACTTCCTCAAGCCTAAATCTATGATCGTAGTTTATAAAGACGTATTGCTGTCTCACCATAAAAACGCTCATCATCGAGATAAAAAATCTCAGGTAAATGAATCATTGCCTCTTTTTCTTCTTCAAGCACAAAGAGTGTCTGTGCTTTTGCCCACCCCCCTTGTAATACCTCTACAAAAGCACGCTCACCTAAACAATAACCATAGGGAGGATCGGCAAAAACGACATCAAAGGGAAGCATCGTGCCAATATTGCCAAGTTTTGTTGCATCACGACGCAAAATGCGCCCTGTTGCTTGCAATTCAAAAGCTTCAATATTTTTCTGTATGAGTGCACGCCCCTCAACAGAGTTTTCAACAAAAACAGCCGCTTTTGCACCCCGCGATAGAGCCTCTAGACCCAAAGCACCAGTACCAGCAAAAAGATCCAAAACACGTTTGTTGGTCCAAAATTGCTCTTCTCGGCTGGCAAGAATATTAAAAAGGCTTTCGCGCGTACGATCACTTGTTGGACGAATTGACTGCCCCATGGGTGCACACAAAACACGCCCTGCAAATTTACCGCCGACGATCCGCACCTAGTCCTCCAGATCTCTTCACTGTTTTTGTCTCTCCCCTATATGTTTTAGATTTTTTCATGACACCCGTAAATGATTCCGCCCTTTTCTTATCCTCAAAAGAACGTTTATCATTATTGCCTTCCATAACCTTTTCTTTTTTCTTCAAAAAACGCTCTTTCTTGCCAACAAAACGCATTTCAGCAAAAGATTTTTTACCATGTTTTTGATCAAAACGAGCATCCCTCTCTTTCTGCAATGGAACATCTGAAAGCTTTTCTTTCGATTTACGGAAAGATCTTTGATCTGCTAAATTGTTTTTATGTTCATAAGAAGACTTTTCACTATAGAAAGACTTTTTGAGTGTACTCTGTGGCCGTGCTCCAGGAGCCATCCAAACATTAGAACGACGCGAACGAGGCAAAAAACGCTCTCCTTTTCCCTCCTCACTCTTATCCTTGCGCATCAATTTGGCATCAGATTTTGTACCTAATCGTGATTGATGATGTTTTGCAGATCCGCCTTGTTGTCTGCGCTGTATTTCTTTCCCACTTGAGAAAATCCAACCGTCATTGTTATGAACAAGATCTTTATCGCTTCGTTTTTCTGCAACAATTACAGAATTTGAAAAGGGTTTCAGAATAGGAGCATCAAAATTTGCATTGGCTTGCATAATTAAACGTTCACCTAATTGCTCACGCAACGTACGACCTTTTATCTCACGCACACCTCCCTCTTCCAAATCAGCAAGCTGAAATGGACCATAAGAGACACGAATTAAACGATTAACCGATAATCCTAATGCACCAAGAACCTTCTTTATTTCACGATTTTTTCCTTCACGCAACGCTACAGAAAGCCATATATTTGATCCTTGTTCACGTTCAATTGATGCTTCAATCGAACCATAGAAAATACCATCAATGGCTATACCATTTTTAAGGTTATCAAGTGCACTCTGTTGTACTCTCCCATGAGCACGAACCCTATATTTGCGCACCCAACCCGTTAAGGGTAACTCTAATACACGCGATAGTCCACCATCATTGGTTAACAATAAAAGACCTTCTGTATTAATGTCCAACCTTCCTACCGAAAGAACACGAGGCATTCCTTTTGGCAAATTGCTAAATACTGTTGGTCTCCCTTCAGGATCACGGTTCGTGGTGACAAGCCCCGCCGGCTTGTGGTAAAGCCATAACCGCGTTCGTTCTATAGGAGACAAAGGTTTACCATCCACTTTAATAATATCAGAGCGAGCAACATTAAAAGCAGGTGTTGTCACAACTTTCCCATTAACAACAATACGACCTGCAACAATCATCATTTCTGCATCGCGACGCGAAGCAACACCTGCACGTGCTAATCTTTTAGCAATCCGCTCACTCTCATTGTTTTCATTCATTTGCTCTTTACACCAACCTCTTCCAATACGTTTAAAAATCGTCACCCAGCACCATACTGCTTATCCTGATAAGGGGGAGTAACACAATCACTTATCATTTTCTATCCTTTAGCAATAAGAATGTACCTATTTCCTTACAAGTTGATTCAAACATTTAAAAATAATACCACTTCGTGATAAAAGGATTATAACTCACTCATTTAGTACTCTTCTCTATGGAGAATCTTATTATTTCTACACTTTTAGCCGAAAGAACTCTATGACTTTAACTCCTATGGAAATAGCCCTCTTAGAAGCACAATGGGCAAAAAAAAAAGAAGAAGTCCCTGTAGGTGCCGTTATCACACACGGCAAAACAATCATTGCACGCGCTGGTAATTACACCAAAGCCGCATATGATCCTACAGGACACGCAGAAATGCGTGTCATCCGTATGGCCTGCGAAACATTCCAAAGCGAAAGACTGCCTGATTGCGACCTGTATGTCACCCTTGAACCTTGTGCAATGTGTGCTGCGGCTATTTCATTTGCACGCATACGACGCCTTTACTATGCAACAAACGACCCCAAAGGAGGCGCTATTGAACATGGTCCACGCTTTTATCAACAGCCAACCTGTCATCACAAACCAGAGATCTATTCTGGCTTTAAGGAAAAAGAAGCATCCCAACTTCTTAAAGATTTTTTTGCACAAAAACGGTGTTAAAAAATTCCTCTCCGGACTTCTAACACCTCTCTCTTCAAAAAATGAGAACTCTCTAAAAAGCTTAACAGCTCTTCTTTTTATCCAAACTCGTTTTCAGAGCATTTTGTTTAATATTCTTGCAATTCTTCGACTGTTATTTACCAACAGGTGCAATCTTCGCCGGTTGACGATAACTCAAAGGTGGCTCCGTGAGATAGCGACGATGCTTCGCACTTCCCACACGTGCTCTTTGACGGCGTAAATATTCTTGCCGTTGCTTTGCTCTCAACTGTGAAATATTTTCTGAATCAGCAGCATTGGTATACTCATTAACAGACAATTGTTTTTTGGGAAGAACAGAAACTTTTCCATTACCAGAAGATTGCTTTGATGCTGCTGTATCTTGCTGCGGCACTGGCAAAACTAAGCGCGAACCAGACTTCGGCATCACAAGTTTTGGATGAGGCCTCATAACAAGCTGGCTATTATCATTTGTTGGTGTTAGTGAGGCAATGTTAGCAACATCTTCAAAAAACTGTAATGAAACCGGTTTATCTGTCCCATAAGTAGGACCGGATACACCACATCCTGTTAACACAAAGCATATACTCAAAATGCTTGCCGGCAATATTTTGATTGCATGTTTTTTCATTGCTTATCCCATTTTCCTCAGTATATGGCCGATTGATCTTCCTGCATTTATTGGAGATCTGTTCCATACACAAACTCACCCCCCGCAGAAAAACAACGAAACCCTCTCTTATCACAAAAGATTATACGCATCAATGACAGAGTTCAAACTGTAAGAATGCTCTTTATAAATCTGCATTTCACCCTCTTCATGAGAGTGATAAAGCTTCTTTTTTATCTATGTAACTTACTGTGTTTACATATATTTTTTAAAAGTGAGGGAAGCTAAAATAAAAATGAGGGAATAGGATTTTCCAAAAAGCCTCTCAATTATTGCGAATTAGAACTTCTTTTCAAGGTCTTTTTTTTGCTATTTCTCTAACTCTTCGTGAGCCATTTTTTCACGTGGGAGAGACTATTTTCTAGCGCCTCCATAAAACGAGCTAAATCGATTACAAACATGAAGACAATAAGGGCAATCCACTTCAT
>NZ_JAQITA010000021.1 GCF_028618575.1 Bartonella sp. ML70XJBT.G
GCCCCTGTTCAATATCCCGCATATTGAGAATATGGCCTTTAAGCCCCGGAAAAGCACTCCACACAACATGATTGTAAGCAGAAGCCGGAAAACCATTGTAATAAATATCCGAAAGCTTCCCCTCAACGACAACAAACTTTAATATCTTGCTGTTTTTGATATCTTGATCAGGAATATAAAAACGCGCCGTTACATAGCCTTTATCTAAATAAACCTTGGTTAATTGCTTGATCAAGAGCTGAATATCCCCAAGACCTATACATCTTCCAACATAAGCATCTGTTACCGCTGCTATCGAGCTCTTCTTTATATGCCGGACCCCATCAACAACAATATGATGAATAGAAAAGCAGTATCCACCACCTAAAAATGGACTATGGTTTTCTTCTGAAGGCGTCATTATTCTTTTAGGCGTTAATGCCCGTAAATTCTCAATTCTCTCTAATCTTTGTTGCTCAGAATAGCCGCGAGAAAAATTATCTGTTGGCGAACGGGGAGGTAAAACAGCCGGAGAATGGGCATAAACCGTTGCGCCATGAAACATGCCAAACAACACAACAATAACTAGAAAAAGCCTTAAAAAGCTCTCTTGGCGCAAAAAGAGAAAAAACACTAAAGACTTCCCCCGCTTTGGTCATTCATAAAGCTTTGCTAAAAAAGCGCCTCATGAACTTTTAACAATACCACTCAAACCAATATTATCCTATGACGATTTTGAATAACAGCACATATCTCTGCAACCCAATACAAATTGCACCAAAATCCTGCTTGATTTAAATTGTGTGAAGATTTCTCCCCCATACATATATCGTTAACCATATAACCAAAACTGTTTCCTAAGTCAATGTTTATGGCCACAATATTCCCAGTTAATGCCTTAAGACATCCATCAATAAGAGAGAATAAATTCTCTGCTCATCCCCCTATCCTGCACTTTATAACGCGCATAAATAAACTACAGATCATGCTCTTCATTTGCATCGCTTAGTCAAAAGTTATCATAGCAAAGAATAAAGAAACCTCTTTTGAAGTTTTAAGACAACCACGCAAAACTCTTTTTATGGCCTTCTCATCAAGGAACTTTTCTCCAAAAGCAAATGATCTGAGTGACTTTGTAAAAAGAGTTTTGTCAGTCTTGTCAGTGCACTCTAGACCCTATAGCATTTTTTTCAAATGGTAAAAAATAAAAACATTATATTTCAATATGTTAGCATTTTAATGGTACAGCCCTTATTAAAACACAACCCATAAATTCAATCAATAATATATATTTGTCAGTTTGTGTCTGTAAATTGAACTAACAAAAGTGATCATTTCAATGACACATAAAACCTATCAAAATACTCATTATGATGTTTTAAACACATAGTGCATTTGTTTTGATTAACACGTTAATTAACACATCAAATAAATAGCAAATTTCACTATTGTGCTGATCTAACCATGCATCATAGGCTGTGGATAAATAGCCTTTTAAAACCTCTTTTGAAAAAATTTATCCGTTTTTATGCATTTTTCTGCATTTTTTCTCAATTCGTCCAAAATGGATTTAATAAGCTTCATTTCGATTCTTTTGAAGAGAATTAACCCTCTCATACCAAAACGGAGCTCTGTTATAATATGCTGCAATCTCTTAAGTCTGATAATAAACAAGTCACTTTACGCTCTCTCTTAGAATCCTATCGTGAACAGACAACTTCAAAAGCTCAACGGGGAAAAATTTTTGAAGCTTTTGTTACCAAATATCTTATGCATGACCCCTTGCATTATGGACGATATGAAAAGGTTGAAAGCTATTTTGAATGGGCTAAAGAGCGTAAAGATTGGAATAAAAATGATATCGGCATTGATTTGGTTGCAAAGCTTCGCAATCAAGAAGGGTATGTTGCTATTCAATGTAAGTTTTATAAAGCAGATCATCAGATCAGTAAAAAAAATATTGATAGCTTTATCGCTACCTCTGGAAAAGACATCTTTAAATATCGTCTTCTCGTTGATAGCACGGAAGTAGAATTAAGTGACAATGTGAATGCAATGATTAAAGGACAAGCGATACCCGTTTATCGTATTGACCTTCGTCATATGGAAAACAGTCGTATAGACTGGCAAATATTTGCAACAAAACAAGAAGTTGTTCTGAAATCAACAAAAGAGCCTCGCCCCCATCAAGAGGAAGCCATCAAGAAAGTTTGTGAAGGCTTAAAAGAAGCAGGCCGTGGCAAGCTGATTATGGCATGTGGTACAGGCAAGACTTTCACAAGTCTTAAGATAGCAGAAACTCTCGCTGGAAAAGGCAAGCGTGTGTTGTTTTTGGTGCCCTCTCTTGCCTTAGTCTCACAAACAATCCGTGAATGGACACTAGATACAGAAATTCCCTTGCGTTCTTTTGCGGTGTGTTCTGATACAAAAGTTGGCAAGCGTCGTAAAAACCAAGATGATATTGTTGGCATAGAAACATCAGATCTTGTACTGCCTGCTACCACGGACGCGAAGGTACTTGCCAAAGAAGCTTGTGAAAGCTTCGCAGAGGCAATGACGGTCATCTTTTCAACCTATCATTCTATTCAAGTGATTTCCGATGCACAAAAGGAATATGATTTACCCGAATTTGATCTGATTATTTGCGATGAAGCTCATAGAACGACTGGAGCTTCATTGGGATCTGATGACAATGAATCTGAGTTTGTCAAAGTTCATGACAACAGTATTATTCGCGGTAAAAAACGTCTGTATATGACAGCAACACCTCGTATCTTTAGTGAGACTGCCAAAAGACGGGCTGATGAGATTAATGCCGTTTTGGCGTCCATGGATGATGAGGTGCTTTTTGGCAAACAACTCCATCATTATAGCTTCGCAGAAGCTGTCGATAATGAACTTTTAACCCCTTACAAGATTGTGGTCTTAGGTATTGATGAAACCTATATCACATCAGCCATACAGGAGATTATTGCCAATGAAGACTATGAAATTGATTTAGATGATGCGGCAAAAATTATTGGCTGTTATAGAGCTCTGACTAAAATAGATAAGGAAGCAGCTGTTGATGATGATGATACAGAGCCTATGCAGTCTGCTTTAGCTTTTTGCAAAGATATCAACACCTCTCAATATGTTACAAAGCTCTTCAATAAAATTATCAAATCTCATATCAATGATTTCCTTAAAAACGTTCCTTTTCTCAACTGTGAAGTAAGACATATTGACGGAAAACAAAGTGTCAAAAAACGCAATGAAGAGTTGGATTGGCTAAGACAAGATGCGAGTCACAATGTTTGTCGGATCTTAAGCAATGTAAGGTGTCTTTCAGAAGGGATTGATGTTCCTGCTCTTGATGCGATCATGTTTTTACACCCGCGCAATAGCCAAGTGGATGTAATACAGGCGGTGGGGCGTGTGATGCGTCGTGCCAAGGGAAAAAAGACAGGCTATATCATTTTACCGGTTATCATTCCTTCGCACTTAGAAGCCAAAAAAGCTTTACGAAACAATAAGAAGTATCGTGTTGTTTGGCAAGTTTTGCATGCTTTACATTCCCATGATGAAAGGCTTGCACGGACGATTAATCAAATGTCGCTAGGACAAGATAGCAGTCATACGATTGAGATTATAGAGGTTAAACGTGCCGATGAATTAAAAGAACTCACCACAACGGTTGATGAAATCTCGATATCATCAAAAGCAGAAAGTTCTAGACATAGCATTGGAACAGCAGAAAGCACATCTCAATCGGTATCTGGAGGACAAGGAGACTTATTCCCCCATTCTGATTTTTTTGATTTTGTCAAAGCCATTTTTCTGGATAGTTTTAAAATCACGGATTATTGGGGCACATGGGCGAACAATGTTGCTGAGATTGCTCAAAACCATATCACGCATCTTCACAACCTGCTTGCTGATGAAAAAAGTGAAGCCTTTCATGCCTTTGATGCATTCCATAAGGAATTAAAGAACAACGTCAACAGTGAAATAAAGCAAGAGGAAGCCATTGAGATGTTAGCTCAACATCTTGTCACGCGTCCCGTGTTTGAAGCTTTGTTTGAGGGCAATGAATTTGTGCAAAACAATGCCATTTCGCAAGCCATGGACAAGATCTTAAGAGAACTGGATAAAACGAATATTGAAGAAAAAACCAAAGATCTTGATAAATTCTACAAAAGTGTCACGTTCTGTACAGCAGGGATTACTGAAACTCACGCAAAACAGAATCTTATTATCAAGCTTTATGAAAGTTTTTTTGCCAAGGCATTTAAGAAAACCACCGATAGGCTTGGGATTGTTTATACCCCCGTTGAGGTTGTTGATTTTATCATTTATTCTGTTGATGATGTTTTGCGAAGTGAATTTGGAAAAAGCTTGGGATCACGTGGTGTTTCTATTCTTGACCCTTTCACGGGAACTGGGACCTTTATCACAAGACTTTTACAATCCAATCTCATCAAACTAGAGGATATGGAATATAAATTCCGTCATGATATCCATGCCAATGAGATTGTCTTACTTGCTTATTATATAGCAGCCATTAATATTGAAACGACCTATCATAGTCTTATGCAAGGAGATTACATTCCTTTCAAACATATTGGTTTGGCTGATACGTTCCAGACGCTTAAAGAAAAAGACCTTATGGAAGGTATACTCAAAGAAAACAGCGAATATTTAGAACTTCAAAAAAAACTGGATATCAAAGTTATCTTTGGCAATCCTCCTTATTCGGTAGGACAAAAGAATGAAAACGACAATGCAAAGAATAGTCCTTATCCCATACTAGATAACCGTATTCGCGAAACTTATGCTGCTCAATCTAAGGCAACCAATATGCGAAATCTTTATGACAGTTATATCCGCGCTATCCGTTGGGCTAGTGACCGTATAAAAGAGCGTGGTGTTATTGGTTTTGTTACAAATGCAAGTTTTATAGATGCAAATTCTATGACCGGTTTACGCAAGTGTCTCGTTGAAGAATTTAGCAGCCTTTATATTTTCCATTTACGGGGTAATCAACGAACGTCTGGAGAACTATCTCGACAAGAAGGTGGTAAGATTTTTGGTTCTGGGTCACGGGCCCCTATAGCGATTTCTATTCTCGTGAAAAATCCAGAATCTCAACAGTGTGGGAAAATATATTTCCGTGATATTGGAGATTATCTCACGAGACAGAAAAAGCTTACGATAATTGAATCCCTTGGTAGTATTGATGGTATTACACGAAGTGAACAAAGTTGGCAAATAATTATACCAGATAAACATGGTGATTGGCTTGGACAACGTGATGACGACTTTAAAACATTTCTAGCATTAGGTGATAAGAAGGGAAATAATAAAAAGCTTTTTGAAAATTTTTCTTGCGGTATTACAACCAGCCGTGATGCTTGGGCGTACAATTCGAGCCGTAAAGCTTTAGCTAACAACATGAGTAATATGATTACTTTCTATAACCGTGAAGTAGAACGTTTTAATGAGATCTATCCACATGCTGATCATAAAATACGTACAAAGGCTGTAAATAATTTTGTCAATTCAGATGCAAAAAAAATCAGTTGGAGCCGTGCTATCAAACAACAATTAGTTAGAGAAAAAATTTTTGAATTTGAAGAGACATGCTTTACTCTAGGTTTTTATCGTCCTTTTACACAACAGTGGCTCTATTATAATCGTACCTTCAATGAAATGGTTTATCAAATGCCGCGCATATTTCCTATAGGACAAGCGGTTGAAAATAAAGTCATACAAATTACAGGTACAGGAGCAATGAAGGGATTTTCTGTACTTATGACTAAGGATGTGCCTAACTTGGATTCAATAGAAAAAAGCCAATGCTTTCCAAGGTATCTTTATGAGAATATTGAATCTTTAGAAGATAAAGACGATAATCAGTCTCATCTATTTACGAACTCTACAGAAGAAAGCAAAACAGCTGGTTTACAGAGGCGTGATGCCATTACGGATGAAGGACTAGCCCATTTTAAAGCGGCTTATCCGAATGAAACCATAACTAAAGATGATTTATTCTATTACGTTTATGGAATCTTACATTCAGAAGATTATCGTACTCGTTATGCTGATAACCTCTCTAAAGAATTGCCTCGTATCCCTTGCGTAAAAACTGCTGATGATTTTTGGAAATTTGTAACAGCAGGACGTAAACTCAGTCATTTGCATGTAAATTATGAAGATGTGAAACCTTATCCAGTCACATTTAAAAAAGGCAATCCAAAACAGACTGATATTCCTAATCCCGAAAAGTTTTATTATGTGACTGAAATGAAATTCGCAAAAATTAAGAATAGCAAGGAAAAGGATAAATCGACTGTTATTTATAACAGCAATATCATCATGACAGATATACCCAAGGAAGCTTATGACTATATCGTCAATGGCAAGCCCGCTCTTGAATGGGTTATGGAACGGCAATGCGTGAAAACTGATAAAAAAAGTGGTATTGTGAATGATGCCAATCGCTATGCTGTTGAGACAATGGGTAATCCTGCTTATCCATTAGAATTGTTTCAAAGGGTTATTACCGTAAGTTTAGAGACAATGAAAATTGTTAAGAACTTACCAAAACTAGAAATTAAAGAAATTGAATAGACTTGCCATGCTTACATGATGGGTATGATAAACGCATAAGGGGTATAGAGTCTTTAATTATAATCTATACCTCTCTTGTAAGTTGATTATCTACAATCTTAAAAGGAGTGTTTATATGCGTTATTCTAAAAAGAAATCATTTGCACTTTTAAACACTGTCATTTGGATTGCTTTAAGACTTATAAGAAATCCACTCTTAAATAAGATAAGATTTATTTGGATTGCCTTTAAGAGATTATACCGTAATCTCAAATGATAGCTTTATAGCTTTCAAAAAATCTCTTGAAAGAGAGTTTTATATTTTCATTTTGCTTATAGGTTTTGTCTGTTTTTAAAACCCCCAAAACACCTACAAAACCCTCTTAAATATATATTAAAGATTGTATTTATGTGTTGTGTTTAATATAGGTTGTTTATTTAAAACATTAACATATTGAAATATAATAACTTTTATTTTTGACTAAAAAATATATAAAGGGGGTGTAAAAAGAACACCCAAAACCCTCCTACCCCCCCTAAACTCATAACCATAATGATCTTGATAGCATTTCTTATGATTATAAACTGTCTTTTGAAAGGCTTTAAAGGATCACATGCTTTTTTAAGATGTGTTTTTATCATTCTCTAAAATTATAAATTTATCCATTTAAGTGAACTGATAAAATTCATTAAAGGGATTTGGATAAAGTAATCAGTTTTCATTTTCATACGCTTTTCATAAAGCACGTTTTAATCACTCACTAAAATGATTACTTTTGTCGGTTCAATTTACTGACACAAACTGACAAATATATATTTACAGTTGTATTTATTTGTTATGGTTGTTTTAATAAGTTGTATTTTGAAAAATCAATAAAACTTAACATATTGAAATATAATGTTTTTAATTTTCTCTTATTTGAAAAAAATACTCTAGAGTCTAAAAACAACTGACTAAACTGACAAAAATGACAAAAGTCTATTAAAAGGGATTTTGCTAATCTCTATAGTTATCAATCTCTCTTTAGAGGTTTTCATAAAAAGCAATAAATCACAATTATTCTATTTATCGTTTCTCTTATGAAAATGAAAAATGATGCGGTGGCTATAAAGAATGCGTGAAAACAGCAAGGTCTTATAATCACAATGCAAATGAAAGCATTGCTTATAAAGACAGTCCCTATAAAAGCTATTAAGTTGCAAATGTGTTATAAAAGAAATTAACAGAAATCTTTAAAAAACATTTAGTAAAAAATAGATACGTTATAAAGTTAAAAATACGCATTATGAGAGCGTTTCTAAATATTATAAATGTATAGATTCAAAAAATAACACAATCGTTTAAGAAAGCCAATAATA
Organism: Bartonella sp. ML70XJBT.G; assembly: GCF_028618575.1. Classification (GTDB taxonomy): domain Bacteria; phylum Pseudomonadota; class Alphaproteobacteria; order Rhizobiales; family Rhizobiaceae; genus Bartonella. Next base: position 7,930 of record NZ_JAQITA010000021.1, read on the forward strand.
TAGCTTTAAAAGCATATAATACAAAAGAAGCAATTAATAAGCATATGATATATATATACACATAATGCATTTAAAAAACATAAAAAATATCAAAAAAGATAAAATAATAATTGACAATAAATACGTATTTTGTTATATAAATAATCAAGTGCTGAAAACACTTAACGATTAGCGGATAGGTTACGAAACAACCTCTCCCATGTCTTTAAAATACTGACTTTCTTTTATGCTGTCATTGGCATATAACGATTTTGTCGGGTGTGGTTACACTATACAATACCCTTGTGGGGAAGGTGTGACGACGGACTAATCGCCGTGTTTTCAACACCCGGCGCCCTTATGGGTTGTCAATTGAAAACTTCATTACGATTAGGTTTTAATTATGACAAATATCTCAAAAAATACCCCCGTTATTTCTTCTATTTCAAATGAAACCGCATCTAATAATAAACAAGAGCCTGCAAAAAAATACGAATTTACAGGTGAAACAATAGAGGTTGGCTTTAAAACGCTGCATAGAATTAGAGCTTTAAGAGATTTTGGTGATGTAAAAAAAGGCGACCTCGGTGGTTTTATACAAGGTGAAAGCAACTTATCACATGATGGCAATTGCTGGGTCGGGGGTAAAGCAAAGGTTTATCATAATGCACGCGTTTACGATAATGCCGTTGTAAGTGGTTATGCCCATGTGAACAATGTTGCTTGCATTTATGAAAACGCCCGTGTTTATGGCAAGGCTGTGGTGGCTGGTCAAGTTTATGGCAATGCAGAGGTCTATGGTTTTGCACGCATTTATCCCGATGCTCATATTTTTGAAAATGCTCGCGTTCATTATTACGCTTGTGTCTTTAATGATACAAAAATTTATGGCAATGCGAAAATTTCTGGATATGCTTGTATTTTTGCAAATGTAAAGATTTTTCGCAATGCGGTCATTAAAGGTGATACTTGGGTTCGCAATAATATTGAAGTCTGTAATAAAGAAATTGTCTATAATGATCAGTCTCTAAAAGACGCTGCTTAAATAAAGCGCGGGCGGTGCGGGGGCGCCTGCTTTCTAACCAAATTCTTTCATTCAAAAATTTTATCTTCTTATAAAGGAATTGTGCCATGCAAAAAAAGTTTGCACTCACAAATGAGACACGTGTATTTGGTCAACATACTCTTTATCGCATTAAAGCATTAAAAGACTTTGCTGATGTAAAGGCTGGCGATTTAGGTGGTTTTATTGAGAATGAAAGCAACCTCTCTCATGATGGCAATTGCTGGGTTGGTGATAATGCTTATGTTGTAAAAACTGGTCGTGTTTATGATAATGCGCGGGTTTATGGCAATGCTGGTGTTGGTGGCTATGTATATGGCAATGCAAAGGTTTATGATTTTGCCAAGGTTTTTGCTCATGCTCATGTTTATGATAATGCACAGGTTTTTGACAGTGCAAAAATTATCAGTCATGTGCATATTTATGAAAATGCTTGTGCTTATGGCATGGCTATTGTCACTAAAAATGCCTTTGGTGATACAAGAGAGAATGTTTATACAGAACGCCTTTCTCCTTATGGTGAAATCTCATTTGTGATGTGTAGACCCATAATAAAGAAGCAATAAATAAACATGCGGGCGTTGCGGGGGGCGCCCCTCTTTCAAATTTTCCATTCCAAATTTTAGCAAATGTTTAACACATTCAATTGTGTGGGGTCTTCTTATGTGCAAAAAATATGAATTAACTAGAGAAATTAAAAAAATCAAACATGCTCTTACTAGAGAAACTATCAATCTTTATCGCATTTGTGCTTTAAGAGATTTCGATGATGTCAAGGAAGGTGACCTTGGTGGTTTTATTGAAAAGGAAAGCAACCTCTCTCATGATGGCAATTGCTGGGTCTATGATAATGCTTGTGCCTATGGTTATGCGCGCGTTTCTGACAATGCAAAAATACGTCATTATTCTCAAATCTGTGGTCAAGTGCATGGGAATTGTGAGATCTATGGAAGGGCGTTTATCTCTCAATATGCAAGAGTTTCTGACAATGCTTGTGTCTACGGCAATGCTCATGTTTATGGGAATGTGTATGGCAATGCCCATGTGAGTGGGGGGGCCCGCGTTCATGCTGATGCCCATATTTATGACCATGCCCATGTTTCTTATGATGCTGTGGTTTTTAGTTATGCAAGGATTTATGGGCGTGCCAAGGTTTCTGGCTTTGCACGCATTCATAGCCATGCAAAAGTCTATAATTATGCAGTTATCAATGGTCGTGCCAAAATTTATGGCAAGGTCTATGGCAATGCTAGTGTTGGTGGCTCTTCTGAAGTCTATGGCTCTGTGTATGGCAATGCAAAGGTCTCATATTATACTAAGGTGTGGGGTAAGGTCTATGGCAATGCAAAATTAATCAAGCAAAGCAAAGTAAGGTTGGTCCCCAAAAATTGTGAAGTTTATGACAATGATCATATCGTAAAGATTGTTGATAAAACAGAATAAAGAACGGCGTGTGTGGAGGGGCGTCTGTTTTGGCAGCTATAAACGCATCATAAAAGAGAGAATTCAAAAAGAAAGCCGTATCAAGTAATATGACGCGGCTTTCTCATAACGTTTCTAATGATCTAATAATCATCCACAATGGAGTGATAAATGCATATATACAAAACGTATCATATTGCAAGTGCTCTTTTCTCTTGATGAAAACTTATCAAAAGGAACGTAAATGATGGGTATGATTTTAATCACTCATTTGAATAAGAGAGGTTCTAAACGCTTTTGATTTTTATAAACGTATCCATAAAACGCTCTCATATTTAAAGGGAGTCATTTGAAATAAAGTACATAATCAAAATGCTTCTTTAAAACCTATCAAGAGAAGTGCCTATTAAGGGAATATCTGTCATAAAACCGTTTTTCTATTTATGCGCATTGGTTTTTAAAAGCAGCTTTTCATAAGACAAATAAACAAACGTTTTTATAGAATGTAAGGGTTTCAAGATTTGCTCTATTTGCTCTGCTGTAAAATCTAGATCTTTGTTTTTTCGTAAATGAAACGTTCTTAAGAGAAAATGATAACTAAGTTTATAACTGTTAATATATAAAACATCAGTTTGAAACGTTTAAACGTTTCCTTAAAGAGGTTCTTATAAGCGTATTTTTATTTTTCTTTAAAACCTAATTTCTTTAAAAATTAGCTGGCTCAATTTTGAGTTTGTTATCTTTAAAAGAGAGCATTTTTTTAACAGCATTATTTTACTAAAAATTTAGTAAAACCCTATGCGTTTAGATTTTACAATGGTTTTGAATTTTGCTTGCTTATCTTTGCTTCAATAGGTGCCCCCAATCTTGAAGTGCCCCCTTTTGGTTTCATATTTTCAAGCTATAACTCTTAAAGCGTTTTTTATTACCATGTCTAAGGTATATAGTATTCTACTTTTACGGCATTATTCGCCTCCATTTTTTTGTGGAAGCGAATAGAGTTCCCTTCTTCAAACAAAACTGCACTGTATTCATTAAAAGGTTTTCGCATCATAAGACATAACTAAGACATAACATTGTGAATTTCATATCTGTTGTGATGATATGTCTGTATAATGCCTGCCTATCACTTTCTAAACTTCTAGAAAACGCTTTAAAAGTGATATTGAAATCCTTTATGCACCTTTAATGAATTAAAACCTATAAGCTTATAAAAGTTTTAAACGATTATTTTCCTTTTAAGGTTTCGCTCAAAAAAGAGCAAAACTCATACCATTCTCTAAACGCATGCGATTTTTGAATGATAAAAACGTACCATAAAATTTATGAATTGTTACGAATGATAACTGCTTTTCATTTCATTTGAATGACACATGCGTTATAATATTTACATCATGATTTGCTTTTTATGCTCTGTTCATACGTGGCAATTGTTTATAAAAAATGGTCAATTTAAATACATATAAAAGTGTGGATTCTTAAGTGGATTCATATAAAATAGTTTCACTCAACATATTGACTTTATTTAGTTTTTTGATATTATGCCGAATACTCACACGATTAAGCAGAGATGCAGGCAATGGGGAGTAACGCAGCAAATCAAGCATGATATCTGGTGTCACAGCATTTTGAAGCAACGGGAGCAGCTGGGTAATGATGCCAAAGGTACGCTCTTTCTCATTCGGGCTGGTGGGCGCATCATCAACCACAATATCATAATCAACACTCATCACTGCTTCACGGGTTAAGGGGATATATTGTGCATTCTCCTCCCCTGAAATCCGTACCAAACGACCATCAGAGAGATAATTTTGTATCAAGTGCAAAATAAGCTTACCTTGCCTTTTGCGATACAAACGCAAACCATCAAACAGACAAGCAAGCAAGTTAAGACTGGATTGGCGCCTTTGTGCCTCTAAAACCCCTGCTTGCGATACTTCTCTCGTTCCTATGAACTCTGGTGATAAGCCGGTCACTTGATTAATCGCTTCTTTCGCTTCATTAAACAGTTGGAAAAACCCTTGCGGAAATTGCGCTACGGGTTTGGGTTGGATCTGTCCCTTAGCGAAAACATTGGGTTTTACCCACGTAATACTATCTGCTCTATTAAGACTTTTTACCGCATCTCTCTCATCTTCAAAGGCGCCCCTCTCTGCCATTATCCCGCCCTTGGATTGGCTATTGAGAATGTGCATCACTTGACTAAAATATTTATTCGCCCATCGTTGTGGGTCTTTTGTAGGACGCACGACCCCATAAAATTGCCGTTCTATCTTGTCAAAATAACCCGTGATACATTCCCAACCTAATTGACCTGAAGGAACCAAAGGTTGATCTGGTTCAAGCAAAACTTTCCTGCCTAAAAAAGCACGCTTTACAACCTTTTTGTTAAAAGCCGCTCCTTGTATCTGAGGCATCATGCATTGGAGCTGTTTAAACTCCTCTTCACTATAGTCACGAAGTTCACCCGTTTCTAAATCGGGCGCTTTGTAATATCTCTCGCTTTCAAACCAACGGCATTCAACAAGGGTGACCATCCGTCGACCGTTTTCAACTCCCTCCACGCTTTCATCATGACCATAACTATCTAGATCATTGTGATGAATCCCCTCATAAGCACTCCCATCCCTCGCCCAATCCGCACTCAGTTCACTCCAATGGGCTGTTGGAAACATCCGCTTGGCAACTTCCAAGGGCTTGCGGTCCACATACCACAAACGTTGCGCATCGGTTAAATTCGGTTGCACCGCTGCACTGTCCCAAACCATCTTTAACGGGTCTAAACGTGTAATAACCGGCTCACCATCTATACTGTTTTCGTAATCAAGTCTGGTATCAGTCCAGCCCATGCCACAGATGACAGCATCTTGGAAAGCATCAGAGTCCGCGTATTCCGCATGTGCCATATCGCGAAACCATTCTGCTGCTCCGGTGAGCAATTCGCTTGGTAATGCCTTGCCTATTTGACGCGGAATAAATTGTACCTCTCGCTTATTATTACGTTCTGAACCCACAACGGCATTCACAAGCGGGGCAATGCGATTAAAGGTCATAACGGGGCGGCGCTGTTCTTTTAATGCCGCTAAATCGGCTTCATTCCACTGATCCCCATTGTAAAAACAAAAATCTTCACGCGCTTGCTCACGCCATTTGTTCACATGCTCAACATCTTCTTTGTACCAGCTGATAAGTTTGCGAAACAAACCTTCTGTCGACAAATCTGATGCCTTACCTTTTTCTTCTAAATGCTCTTCATCATGCATCATTCTGCCATCCATGACGTACTCTCATAAGCGTCTCTACCGCTATAAGCTTGTCTCTTATGTTTCTGCACCGGCTTTTCGTAGCCCACACACATTAAGCCAAAGGCATCGGCTGCATGACTCGACCAATCATGCTCGGCGCCTAACCCTATATTCCGCTTCTCATCCCATTTCTCGTGATACCAATTGAGGGCTTTACGACCCGCTACCGTCGTCTCTTCATTGAACCAAACTGAGGGTAAAATACGCCGCACTGCCTCTATCCGCATCTTAACAGCACCTGCTCCTTGATTAGGGATCACTTGCGTTTCAAAACCCGCATCATTCAAGGCACTCTCAAAACTCACATTGTGCACACGGTCTCTGGTTGCACCATCATGGGGGAGAACCATTAATGCCTTCTCATAACCATTTTGACGCAACCAACCGATATGCTCTGATAAGGGCTGCCCTTGTGCCTCGTAATAATCAAGCACCCTTATCTCTCTACCTACAAACTGAGCTATCCATATAGCTGTTGCATCTGCCTTGGCTCCTGTGCCACCAATATCCCAAAAGGCGCGTATCTGCATTAAAGGGTCACGTGCAACACGCCCTATCCGCCCCTCCTCCTCAGCTGCCAACATCTCTTTTTGATAGTAAGCACCCTGAACAGCGGTAAGATAAGCACCCTCCCATATATGCTTATAGGTCTCTGGACGGTTTCTCAGATCATCAAGCCGTGCTTCATTCAAGATCTTGGGAAACTTCGGATTATCGGACCAATTGATCTCTACACGCTTAATCGTTTCATTATCTGAAAAGCGAAACCGCTTCTCAACCGGTGCATTGTCCCGTAATGGGTTCCATGTTACCCATAATTCTGCACGCCACCCCTCTCCTTCTTCACGCAACGTCGGTATAAGCGTCTGCCAAGCTGTCTCTGTGACTGGCTCTGCTTCATCAACCCAACAAAGCAAAATACGCCCCATGGATTTTATACTGGCAATATTCCTATCCAGACCACAAAACTGAAAGCCTATACGACCATCATTTGACTTAATCGAAGACTCCCCAACCTTATAATAGTCCTTTAAAAAGTCATGGGCTTCAATAGCACGCTTAATCTCCTCTAAAGAACTTTCTGCGAGCGAATTTTGAAACTGACGTGCACAAAGGATAGTGCCTGATATTCCCCCCATACCAAATTGATAGCCCTTTAAAGCCGCCATCAAGGCAAAAGATCTTGTCTTTCCTGACCCTCGTCCACCCCAAGCCACTCGTACCAAAGCATCCCCATCAAAAATAGGTAGAAGTTTTGGTACAATCTTAATCTGTCTTGTCGTCATTCATTGTTAAAGGAACAATTTCCACGCGCCCTATCATCTTAATGGCTCCCCCATCCTCACCTGTCACTTGTAAGGGCAAAATCTTACCAAGCAACGCTAAATAAGCAGCTGGGCATTTAATCGCTTGCTTTTCCAGATAAGAGATGAGCCCTTCCTTACCATATTTGCTGCCTGCCAATTCAGCAGCTTTAATAATTGCCTCTTTAAGAAGACGTGTATTTTTATTCGGCACCCCTTTAACCCGTCCTTGACCAGCATTAGGAGGTAGAGGCTTTTTGGTCGGTTGTAAAACCTGTTGTGTGTTTTCGGATGTCATAAATTCCTCCCTCCAGATAATAAAAAACCCCGCATTTGCGGGGCTTTAAACTGTATCTTACCCTCATTTAGACACAATACGCCTAAGTACAGCAATGTCATTAAATACGATTTGCATCACTTTGTCAACACAAAAATAACACATATTGATAATTTCAAAGGGAATCTGTTAGCTTGCATTTTTAACAGTGAATCATCAAAAAGAGAAAGATAATGATTATAGAAAACTTATGCTTTATTGGAGCATTGATAGCATTTTTTTTATTAATGCTATTCCATGCAATACGTGCCATAAAAAAAGAAGGGAAAAAAGGAAATGAAATAGTTGCATACTGCACTGTACTATTTTTGCCAACGTTTGTTCCATGGCTTCCTTTTGCTGTAATACTTAATTCTAATGTAGGAAATGATATACAAGACAAAGTGGGAGCTCTATTGTTCGCTATATCTGTCGTGAGTTTTGTTATGTCATGTATAATAATAAAAACGATGCGTGATGATGGAGACAAATATAATATCCAAGATATAGCTTTTATGACTTGTGGATTACCGCTTCTATTTGCTGGTGTCATTGGTGGTATAATTACACTTTTTATGTGGAATATAACAATAGGAATAATAATTATAGGGTTATTAGTTCTAATCTCTATAAGAAAATATTTGTTAGGAATTTGTGGAGTAATATTGGGATTAATATTAACTATAGCGTTGATTAAATTTATTTGGAGAATTGTCTAATGAAAAACACTTCTGAATCGCATTAAGAGCGATATGCAATGATCTATAAAAAGCGAAAGAGGCAGCAAGCCACCCCTTCGCACCTGACCCCTTTTACAAGGGAGCGGTCACTGTTTTGTTACAGCGCCGTTATTTCCAATATTTATAAAGCGCATTAAGAACGACACGTAGTGAACTTACAAGATGCGGTAATTCTTGATCCTCTATAACAAGGTACTGTAGTGCAGCGTAAAGATTGTATTGTCTATAGAGATGTTGCGCTTCTTTTATTGCCTCTTGCGTGTTTAAAAACTTCTCTGTTGCAAATTCTACCCATTTGTCCCTTGCTTTATCATCAGCTGATGACGGCATTTCGTCATAAATCGCATTAGGCAAGCCCTTTGCACATAGATAGTCGTTTCTTATCTGTAGATACTGTTGTGCGGCGTCATATTGCTCTTGTGTAAGCACCCCTTGCAAACAAAGCCGCCCTATATAAGTACCAGAAAGCGGATTTTTTGCCTCTTGTAAGCTTAAAGAGAAGCGCTTTGCACGCATTTCTATTGCCAATTTATCGACAGCTTCACGAGGTGCTTTTGCACGCGATATACGTCCATTGGCTTCTCTTATCTTCCCTTTAATCTTAGGGCGTCCCCTCTTTTTATTTTTTTTCACTCATACCCTCTTAAAAAGGAACATCATCATTTAAAGGGCTTGTGGACATATCAAGAGGTCTGTGAAAGCTTCTGTCATAAGGGGACGACTGCTCTTGATCATCATCATTTTTGCCATCTAACAGCTTCAAATCGCCCTTGTATTGTGGCAAGACAATCTCTGTTACAAAACGTTCAACACCGTTTTTATCTTGCCATTTACGGGTTTGTAACTGCCCCTCTATATAGACTTTGCTGCCTTTATGAAGATACTGAAGTGCTATTTTTGCCAAATGTGGATTAAAGACAACAATAGAATGCCATTCTGTTTTTTGGATTTTCTTATTGGTTGCCTTCTCTGTATAGCTCTCAGAAGTTGCTACACGAAAATTGACCACCTCACCACCCGATGGCATTGTTTTGCTTTCGGGATTAGCCCCTAAATAGCCAATTAAAATCACTTTATTTAACATGCGGTTTATATCCTTTTATGGGGGAAATGACACGTAACAACAAAACAAATTTACAACTGACAATAGTATAACACATTACGGGTTGTATTTACAAACGCAAATTATTGTAACCTATTGAATCTACAATGTGAATCCTATTTTTTATTTTTTAAATGGCTTGCCTTTTTACACAGATTGTTTAATATAAAGATATTCGTCCACTCTTGGATAATGGAATAACAGAAAGCGTGTAAAAAAGCCGTGTCGATTAATTTTGACGCGGTTTTTTTATTGGCTATTCTTTGCTTTTCTTAAGATTAGAGCATTCAAAAGCAAGATTATGATAAGGTAATAAAAAAACCTTGCCATCTCAAAAAGAGGGACAAGGTTTTCAGTTTCTTAAATCGATTTCTATATTAGCATCGCCTGCTTTATGATGCAAATAGAATTAAAATAAATTTGTCTTTATACACAATATGTAGTATTTTATTTGATGCTAATATGCATTGCAAAACAACAAAATGAAAGCCGTGTCAAAATCAATTGCCACGGCTTTTTTTATGATACTTAAGAAATGTTTTTAATCTATAGAACGGTTAAAAAACAACGCTAGAATAACGTTGCGGATTAAGTATAGCATGATCTGTTTTATGATGCAATTTGATAAAAACGCCATTGCGTTTATACACAAAATATGCGATATTTATTCTGCAATTTGCATTTGGAAATGATATATAGTACATCCTTGTAATAAAAGCCGCGTCCCTTAAAGACACGGCTTTTTTTAATTATTGCATATTTCCGTGGATTTGCTCTCTTAATAAAGCCAATCCTTTTGTTGTTATTTTTGTTGACGGGACTGTCTTTTCTGTACCATCATTTTTTTGAATAGTAATGGTCGTGCAATCCATTAAACCTTTTTGTATTTTATCTTGATATGGTAATAATGGACCACTTGGTACTCTTTTGTAAACCCAACCATATCTTCGTAAGTAATCTGATAAATCCTTAGGTCTTACTTCTAAGATTTTCGCAGCATCTATAATACCAAACAAGCCATCCGAGCGCTTTAGACCATCAAGAGCTATTGCTTTTGGTTTGAGTGTACTCACTTCATTTCTTAAGTCTTCTAATTGATTGATACTTTCTAAAAGGAGTTGTTTAATCGTAAGAGGATTTTCCAAAGCATTGGCCAAATTTATTTGTGGTATTGCTACTTGCTTTTCTAATTCCTGCCAACGATCTATAATTTTTGCACGCAAAGCAGTGCTATATCCTGAAACTAAGATTAAGCATTCACGTTTAGGGAGGTTGTAGCAAGGGCGGCTTTCACCTTTTGCATCAATGTAAGTACCAATAAAATGAACCGGCTCAAATTTGAGCTCGTTAAATATTTGCTTAATATCACGCATAACATTCTTATGTTGCTTACCACACAACTCAGCAATTTCAACACTAGACATAGTTTGAATGCTATCATCTATGTTGATTTGATTTACGTTTTTTAAATTTGTTTGATTTATATCTATTAAGTGTTGAGACATCTTTATCTCCTTGTTGATAATACGTTTCCATTGACACTCTAATAAAGAATGCCGGGCGCTAGAAACACGGCAACAAGCCCGTTGTTACGCTTTCCCCTCATAAGGGTATTGTATAGCGTAACCACACCCGACAATCCCCTTTATATGCTATAAAGTATACTTAAGTCAAAACTTTACAATGGAGAGATTGATTATAAAAACCATCCGCTTGTTGCTTTAGCGTTTCTAGCACTTACTGATTCGTTTAACAGAGTGATTCGGTTATTGTCAATATGAATTTTATTCTTTTTTAACTTTTTTCATTTTGATACTTATCTAATTGAATCTAAAGTTAAAAATCAGGCGCCCCCGCCGCACCCTTGCGTTATTTAAGCAGCCTCATTGATGCTATGCACATTATCAAAATCAGGTCTATAAGCTTTCAAAAGAGGCGCTATTGAATGAATTGGCTCAGAACAGCCAAACTCTGTAATAATTGCTAAAATTTTTGTAAAATTTGGAATTTCGTTTTGTAATTTTAAAACTAAAACTTTTTCTAGATCAGCCATCAGTTCCACTAAAGATTCACTATATTCATCTTCAGTATAATCTGTATTAACTTCTTTACACACTGCCATCTACAAATCACATAAGAAATCGGTGGTTATTTTTATTTCGTTTTTTTCCATTTGAAATTCTTTCTATTGGTTAGAAGTTTTTAATTGACAGCCCATAAGGGCGCCGGGTGCTAAAAACACGGCCAATAGTCCGCCGCTATACTTTTCCCTCGCGAAGGGTCTTGTATGGTATAGCTACACCCGACATAAATCGTTATATGCTAATGACAGCATAAAAGAAAGTCAGTATTTTAAAGAATGGGAGAAACCTTATCGTGGTTTATCCGCTATTGGATTCGTGGTTTTTAAGCACTTGTCGACCTTTCTAAACGACCTTTTCTTTAAAGTCAATACGTATTTTTTATTTTTTTTCACTTTTTTTCATTTTGATAAATACCTAGTTGAATATCAAGCGCTTTTTCTAGCTCACGGTCTATATAATCATCATCATAAGCTTGTGAATAACCTCTCTCACCATCATCTCTAATCTCACAAATCAACTGATCATCTTTTGTGCGTTGTTTGATCTTCTCATTCACCTCGTCTATCAACGCCTCATAACTCAATACGCTCCTTGGCAAATCACCACCATATATCCACGCTTTCACTTGTGCCTTGGTACTGTAATCAACTTCAATAGGTATCTCATGATACTGTCCACCATCGAATTCCTCATATTCCCTCATTCCATCATCATATTCGTAAAGGTTGTAAAAATGCTCTGATACCCCCATTCCCCATGGTGCATATCCAACCGCCGTTGCAATAAATTTTTTTTGCTGTCTTTTACGGTTTCTTAAGAACATCTGATTTAATATCCCTTATCTAAATCTATAATTTTACCAATGGATTTATTTGCCTAAAAATGGACCATACAGAGCAGTTTTAATTTCCAACGTGGTAATTATCAAAAAACTATCCAATCGCTTTGTACGGTGCCTTTTTATCGATTTAAACGCATATCTAATCAAATAGGTTTTCTACTTTGCACCATTTTGCTGTCTAATCTTCAATGCCCTTTAAAACTTCTTCAAGTCCTTTTTGAAGCTTTTCAACGCGCTCTGATGCTATCACTGCATCTTGATCTTGGCTCTTGATTTCTGCCTTCTCAAGAACCTTCAAAATATAATTTGCACTCCAACGAATATCGCTTTCAAGCTTTTCGCAGTAGCGATAAAAATCTGCTGTTGATGGCATAAATGTTGTATTTAATCCCTCTGCTTTGCCTTTCAAAGCGTCCTTTGTTGCTGTCTGCAATGCCCAGCTGCTTATGCCTTCAAGAGCGTAAAAGTACGCAAGCGCTGTTGCTTTCTCATCTGATCCTAATGGGCTTTTGAGACCATTGGAAAGGACAAGAAACGTTGTTTGGATTTCTTCTTCCGTTGCTTTTCTTTCAAGCTTTTGCAACGCATCATCAACCAATGAAGTAACTCTCTCCACTTCTGCACTCAATGGCTTTTGCCCCGTTTTCCAAAGGAATGGTGGTTCTGTTGTCATCCTCGAATAAAAATTTGTAAACACTGTCTGAATTTTTGATATTGGACATGTGCTGTGCAACTCGATAACTCCAGCCACGCTGCTGTTCTGTGTGTTTAGTGCTTGTTTTTCCATAGTTTCCACCTTGTTGATTGATTTTATGATCTTTTGAATTCCTTACCCAGTTGCGCCATGTTGCTTGCCAATCGATTTTGGTAGCGTTTGCTCCAGCTTTTGAACGCCAGTAATCTCGAAATTTCGCAATTTCGATTTTGATACGCTCTGGAGGCAAGCCCTCTGCAAGTGCAAAATCGTAATCGGGTTCGAAATCCGCAGGCAAGCGACAGCCTCGATGAGCTTTTGAACGTTTTGGTTTTTTGGGAACGCTTTCTTGCTCGTGAATGGGAGGTTGGTTTTCTACACCCGCTTCGATTTGTTCTGATGGGC
>NZ_JAQITA010000022.1 GCF_028618575.1 Bartonella sp. ML70XJBT.G
GTCAAAACGGCAATAGATCAAGCTGCAGAGCGTTTGGGAAAAGCAGCGCGATTGGTGATCCGCGCTTCTGGAACTGAGCCGGTCATTCGCATTATGGCGGAAGGTGACGCTCGGGACATTTTGGATGTGGCTCGTGGCCGAGATGATGGAAGTTATCACCCATCATGATACTCTTTTGTAAGAGGGTGTTTATATAGGATCTGCGATAAGGCTTTAGGATTGCCTTAGCGCTCTTTGTGATGATGTGTAGACACATTCAGACCAAAATAGTTTTAACAGTGGGGTAAAAAAGCAAGGCGTTATTATCAATCTATGCAAGAGGCAATAAAAGGAATATAGTGCTCTATAGACAATATAATTTTACGTTGCGCTATAATATTTTGTTATAGAAGATAAGAAATTCCCGTATTTTATGAACCTCTGAGGGTTGCTTTTAACGTTCTTCAAAAGCATTTTGATCGTTAAATATTATTTATAACTTCTTCTTGGTTTCATCATATCATATATTGTGTTCAGTTTTATACAAAATCGAGCTATTTGTTTAGTGTTTTTGTCATCGCTGTTTCTCATACTAGACACGAGATCAATAATTTGTGTTTTGGGACTAATGCCATTTCCACTTGAAGAATTTAGAAATTTTTTTGCATAATCAATCATAGGATCTGTAGAGTTCATAGACATATTATATGCCCAAATAAAATCGCTTTCTCTCCAATTATAGTCATTATGTAAACTACTTATGACATTAAGTAACATGTCTGATGATACCCCTTCATTATAATCACCGCGCAACAAATTAACAAAACGTCCACATAAAACAATAAGTATGTGACGGTGCTGTATAACGTCAAATCTTTGAGTTATATTTTGATAGCCATGGCTGTATACAAATTTTTTTGCTTTTTCTTGCTTTTGAGAATGTTCAAAAGGTTCGTATTTTTCATTTACATATTCTTCGTAAAGTTTATCATATTGTTCTAAACTCTCTACACTCGCACATCCTAATAACACTAATACAGAAAACAAGGTTATAGTTATAAATGTGATAGCATGTGTTACAGATAAGGATTTCATCATTTGAACCGTCATTATGACAATAAGGCTGTCTCGTTGATTCACACTGAATATATCAATGTGTGCTATTGAATCAATAAAGGAAGTACAATGCCTCTACAGACGGTATAATCTCTACGCGAGGGAATATCTCATTATAAATTCAATAATGATTGTATCTTGTAAATTCATGAGAGAGAGTGCTTAATATGTTTTAGAAACATTTTGTATAAGAACATACACAGGTTAAAAATCATTCTTCAACTATACCAAGTTTTTTCAATTTCTTGACTCCATAGAAATTTACAGCAGCATAAAAAAAGATTACGATCATTGTTGGGATGATACTTAAGGAGAAAAAAATGAAAGTTATTACTAATGCGGTTATTGTAATAAGCAAAGCTTTTAAGAATCCCCAGAATCTCAAACTCATATAAAAAAGACAGTGAATTGATATGAATGGTAATAATTCTGGTGGAGTTTTGACAACAATAAGAACAATGATCAATACTATCAAGAAAATTGTGGGTCTATATGCTGCAAATTTGCTGATACTAGTCTTTTCTCTGCTATTCTGTTGGCTTATACTATTTTCAAAAGTTGCGTCATTATCTTTAAGAGTTTTATGATAAAATTGATTGTAAATAGCTCTTTTTTGAGGATCTTTAAGAACTTCATAGGCTTCGCAAATTTTTCTAAATTTTTGTTCCGCTTCTTTATTACTAGGATTATGATCAGGATGGTATTGCATCGCTAACTTACGAAAAGCAGATTTTAGCTGCTTATTATTGCATTCGCAACTTACACCAAGAATTCCATAATAGTCATCTTCATTTGCTATCATTACATACTACCAGTTGTGTATTGTTTTTATTTTTGGAGTATTGTTTAATCGATTCTCTTTGAATATATCAATATGTGTTATTTATGTGGATAAAGTGTAGTAAATCGTATTTAATAACATTGTTGTGTTAGGTATATGAGGATGAAGTATATTTTGAAATCCCTATAGATGCGTTTTTTATTCTCTGGTGAGCTTTATAATATTTAAAAATACACAGAAGGCTCCACACATGATAAAAAATAAATTCTACCAAGAGTGGGTAGAGGCTATTCCTAACAAAATAGCTCGCGTGTTAAAGAAGGCAGTTATAAAGCGGACGGACGAGCAGGCGGTAAATATGCTCATGAGGAGTTGACTTCTTATTGAGAAAAGCAACAAGCAATGTGGATTGTTCCACGGCTTATTTGGCATGTGTTTTGCCAAGATGTTGCCTTTGCAAGTGATAGGGGAGAATGAGGAACGAATGATAGGGCGTGTGGAAACGTCCCTTTTGCTTCATGACAACAAAACAAATTAAAATTGTTCCGAAGCTATTTAGATTTTTACAGGTACAGCTGTATGTGGGACTTGGGGGGGGATGAAGTTCAGGAAAGATAGGATCATGTGCTTGGAGGGTAGCTTTCATTGAGCACCACCATCTTCATGCTTATGAAAGAGCGATCCGAGGCACCACTATTCTATTCATCAGTTCCAATGTTGTGATAGCTTCTGCATTGGAGAGCATGCATAAAAGGTATTTTCAGTTTTTTCTTTAAATGTTTTTATTCGTATGTCAATCCCGCTTGTGAAGAAGCAAGTCAGCACCATCATTCACTTTGCCAGCTCCCAATGTTGTGACAGCCCTTGGCATCTAAGACGATTCATAAGAGCCATTTTTAGTCCTTTCTTTAACAGTTTTACCTACACGCCAGCCTCACTTTTGACGTGCAAGCGAATGATATTGATTGATTCAAGATAAAGAGATTTGAAATGAGAGAATCTTACGGTATTTGAGGGTCTCATTCAATATGAATACGCTAGACTATCATTATAAATCAATATTTTGCTTTGATTGAAATTTGTTAAATTGATTGGTTGTGGAGAGGGTGAAAAGAAAAGCTTATAGGGAGGATATTGGTGAAAAACAGGGTAGGTGGTCTGTTTTTTTGACCTCACTCTGGTTATCTGTATTATGCTTGAGAGTGATGCGTGCGAAGTTTTGGATGTGGACCGCGAAAAGAGGGGAGATGTTTATCAGCACAATGTTCTCTCACATGGTGGATAAGGAGATAGGGGAAGCAGTTGGGCTGTTGATGATTATCGCTCTTGAAAAACAGTCAGAGATTTTGGCTTGCTAGAGCGTGTTTTTGCGAACATCTTCATGACTTTATCATGCAGAGAATGATCATAGCTGTTTTACTCCCCACAAGGAGAATGATGTGAGTTTGTTCTTTATTGCTCGAGAACCAAAAAGGAATCTTTAGAGATTTATGGTGCGATAATATCAGCAGAGGAAAAGAAAGGGTGTTTTCTCTATTGAGAGAAAACACCGCGGGGGTTAGAATTGCACAATTGCATATCTTAATTTGAAAAGCGGTCTTTTTTATCTCTTTTCCACAGAAAATAAGTTGCAAGACCAAGCACTGGAATACTCAATTTGGCAAAAGGCAAGTGTTTGCTTAAAAGTGCAAGGCTGGAAAGTGTGGCATCTGTCATAAGCTGATGGCGTCTCTCTTCCGATTTCTTTTGTTGATCGTAGTTTTGATAAGCTTTCAAAATGCGGACAATGAAAATAGCGATACCTGCAAGGAAAAGCCAAATCAAAAACATCGTGCTGGCTGCTCTAAGAGGCGTCATGACCCAACAGAGGGCAAGAAAACCGATGATACATAAAAAAAGCAGCGATATAAACAGTGAAATGCCAATAAACCCGTAGCAAATTGCTTGAAGGCGTACTTGCTTAACAGTGTTTTTTAGCCCTCCACCAATGAGGTGATTGAAAAGAGGAGCAATGAACTTATGCATTGTTTAACGACGCAATAATTGAGAAAGAATAAAACCAACACCTGCTGCAAACAAAACGCTTTTGCCAGGATTTTTACGAACATGATCGTTCATGGTTTGTTCAAGTTCGCTGATTTTTTCTTTCGCTTGAGACATCATGTCTTCACTATTTTCTTTTGCCGAATGATACAGTTCTTCAGCTTTATTTTTGGCAGCGCTCAATTTGCTGGCACCAAGTTCTGTCAGAGTTGAAGTTATTCCTGAAATTTCACTACGTAACTTCTCGGCCTGTCCTTGGAGTTCTTTTTCTGCTGTCGTCTTATTGTTTTGTGTTTTTTTATGGTTTGCCATGATGCTTTTTCCCTCTCTTGATTTATCATTATTCAGTATTTGTCTCTTTTGTGTGTTCATAGTGATTATTTGCTTTGGAGTAAAAATTTTCACTGTTTTTGTAACGCTAAAGGATTTTTTTAGTTCCCTCTTCTTTGGCAATTTAAAAATGTTTTTAGATAGAATGGATCTTGTTGGATGATCATATTATGTCCTAAACAGTGTCTAGGTATGGAATATAAACCATAGAAGATTTACATTTTTAGTCTTTCTCAAGTGTGGTTCGCGTATTTCAAGGCGGGGCTTTTTTGGTAAGCCTTCATAATAAGTGGACCATACAAATGTTCAGCAGGGGGAAAAGGAGAGAAACTGGATTGTTTACAGACGAGTAGGTTTAAAAATCTTTGTTCTTTGAGGGATGAGGAGGAGAGCCGTTTTGCTTATCGAAGGGGATAAAAATCCATAAAATAGCACTATCTTTACGCTTCTGTAAGAAGATCGACACTATTGTGATGTTTTGCTCGCTCCTCATGGCATCGATAGCCTTCTGTTTTCTTGATGAAAAATTTGTATGGCAACTTTTTAAAACAGAATTTGTTCCGTGAGGCTTGTGAAGTGACGACATCAATAGCGAGCAGGGAGTTCTGTTAATGAGTGGGGATATGCAGTTTATGCAAAATATTTTCAAACAGAACACCAGCGTATTGTGAATTCACATGCTTGTTTTAAAGAAGTCTTCGGCCATTTTACAACGGTGTTTGTGGATTGTGTAAAAATTCTTCGTGAAAACTATAGAGTTTATTTGGTATTAGCAAGTTTTATACTTATGAAGTGCGCAAGCGGCAAACCCGTAGATGCTCCACACTCCATGTTGGTCTGTCTCTTGTTATCAGCGTGGTGGGTATGGGGTCTTGTTTAGTGATGTTCTTTATTCTTTCTTCTTGTGCTGTGCAAAGGAAATCTCTTTGTTTGTGCCAGCAGTATTGAAGTGAAAAAGATTTCTGTTCTTTGAGAGAGTGTCATGATACACCAAATCTGTATTTGATATACAGTTTGTTCTTCAAGTTGTTTGTCCCTCCATAAACTGCTTTATCCAATAAATTGTCTTAAATTTATGAGAGAAAAATTCTTTTAAAAATTCCTCTTGAAAGAGACATTTTCTGAAATAAAACTATACTTGATTTATCAAGTTTTATTTTTTAAGACGAATACAGAGTGACGTTAACAGGGACGCAGCGTTGTCGAAGAGTGATGCTACGGGGGCTGGTGACACAGCTGTAAGATTAAAAAGTGACAACCACAACCGTGTGAGACAAAAATGGAATCTGAGACAGTACCCTTAGAGAGCGCGTCTGCTGTATTGGCAACGCATGATCTTTCTCCTTTTGCTATGTTTATGGCGGCTGATTTTGTTGTAAAAGCCGTGATCGTTCTTTTGTTGCTTGCTTCTCTTGCATCTTGGACAATTACTTTTGTTAAAATTGTTGAGATTACTGTGGCAAAACGAAGAGCGCGTCATGAACTTCAATTGACCCTTAATGCTCAGACCCTCACGCGTTTGGCTGCGAGCTTGAAAGAAAGCAAAGGAGCTGGTGTGCTCTTTTTGAAAGAAGTTCTTAAAGAAGTGTATCTTTCTACACAGCAGATCCATTTTGGCGGTCATGAGGGAACCAGTGGAGGCTCTCATGAAAAAAACACGGCAAGACAAGAGATGCAACGGGAAATACAACAAGAAGCCCTCGCCATTACTGGTGAACATCCCCTCTTTTATGAGGAGCTCAATCAGTATGACGAGGATGTGCGCGATATGAATGAGGGCGTAAAGGAGAGGGTTCATTCGCTTTTGTCACGTTGCTTGCTTACTGCTGTGCGGCGTGTTGCATGTGGTAGCGCTGTTCTTGCAACCATTGGTGCTATTGCCCCTTTTGTGGGGTTGTTTGCTACCGTTTGGGGAATTATGAATTCTTTTATCGGTATTGCACAGTCTCAAACAACGAGGCTTGATGTGGTGGCTCCTGGAATTGCCGAAGCCCTGCTGGCAACAGCTATCGGGCTTTTTGTGGCTATTCCTGCTGTGGTTATGTATAATAGTTTGATGCGTGCTTTGAGTGGTTATCGCAATGATTTAGGCGATATTGCTGCCGCACTTGAAAGACTGTTAAGTCGTGAACTTGATAGGCGCAGACAACAGAAAAGTCATAAAAAATGAAAGCAGATTTTAATGATCATTGGGATTTCGATGAGAGTGGATTACATAGCGAAATCAATGTAACCCCTTTTATTGATGTTGTTCTCGTGTTGCTTATTGTTTTTATGGTGGCTGCGCCTTTGGCGACATCGGTTATTCCTGTTCAACTTCCTTCCATAACGCAAACGCCTCTCCCAGTTCAACCAGAAGAGCCTCTTTATGTGACTTTGCAAAAAGATCATGCCCTTTATGTGGGTGAGCATCTTGTTAACCAAACGACTTTTGTGGAATCCTTATTGAAGGAAACAAAGCAAAATCGAGAAACAAAGATTTTGATCAAAGCCGATAGTGAAATCGATTATGGTGCTGTGGTGGATTTACTCAATCAAATACGCACTGCTGGATATAGCAAAGTCGGACTTATGGGATTGCAGAAATCTACCAATCTGAGGGCAAAAGGGATAGCAAGTGATGGAACAGTAAGTGCTATAGGGGCGGCAGAAGATGCAGCAGGAAACGTCGGTGTCATTGCACCGCCAGTCAGCAATGTGGTAAACGCCAAGCCAGCTGTAATGGGAGATGTGGCTCCTGTAGAGTAGAAACTGTCAAGAGGGAATTCTGCTGAAGTCTATTTTGGGCAATCAAGTTCTCCGTGTTTCGGCCTCTCGCATTGCTATTGTCTTTTTTATTTGGTGCAAGTTCATTTAGTGTAAGGGCGCAAACACCACCTTGGAGAATCAGTGCAATGACCGTTTGGGCAATGTGCATGCCTCGTTCAATGGTAAAGTCTTCTTGTCCGCAATTAATGAGTAGAATTCCACAACGGGTGCATTGTCCTCTATGCTTCTTAGTGTTTGTGCATAGGGAAGATGCGTGGCTTATCCAGAGCATGGATGCCTTTGTGTTTCAAGCCAAGAGGACTCGTTGCAAAATAACAGCCATGGTAATCATTGTACTGTCAGCTTGCAAGGATGTGCGTTTTTTCTCACGCAATGTGCTGTTTAGTCGTGACCTGTGGAACCAAAACCACCTGTGCCTCGGCTTTCTGTATGGCTGTTTTCGCTTGTATTTGCTTCCAGTTCATGCTGTTCTAGGGCACGAACATTGACCTGAAGAACCGGTGCAATAACTGTTTGGGCAATGCGCATACCTCGTTCAATGATAAAGTCTTCTTGTCCGCAATTGATGAGCAGAACTTTAACTTCACCGCGGTAATCGCTGTCAATGGTTCCAGGCGTATTGAGGCATGTGATGCCGTGTTTTAAGGCTAAGCCTGAGCGCGGTCGTATTTGTGCTTCAAACCCAGGAGACAAGTGAAAGATGAGACCCGTTGGAATAAGAGCGCGCTGTCCAGGTGCAAGCGTGAGTGTTTCTTCTTCACCAAGCGCGGCCCTTAGATCAAGACCAGAAGAACCCGCTGTGGCATAGTGCGGAAGTTCTAAGCCTTGTCCATGCTCAAGGCGCTCAATTGATAAGGTTACCGTTTGGGTTAGATGAGGGGATGCATTCGACGAAGAGGGGCTCTTTTGGTTGTTCAGGTGCGTATAGGGCATGGTTAAAGCATCTCCAAAATGAAAACAAGCAACACAACTCTAACAAAAGATGGTATTTGAAACAAGCAGCTAAAGATCCTTGGGGATAACAGCTTTCTCTGCTTGTTTTGTATCGTAAATGATTCTTTCCCATAGTGATTACTTCATATACTCCCAATAAGAATCCCCGTGGCAAAAACGAGAGCACCACCAATAATAACTTGTAAAGATGCACGCCAAAAGGGAGTCGACATGAACTTATTTTGTACCCAAACAATAGCTCCTAGTTCGAAAAAAACAATGATAAAGGCAATCACTGTCGCCATATAAAAAGAGTTAATCAAATAAGGAAGCGTGTGACCTAATCCTCCTAACGTTGTCATAATACCGCTGGCAAGACCTCTTTTAAGCGGAGAACCACGACCTGATAATTTCCCATCATCATGGGCTGCTTCTGTAAACCCCATTGAAAGACCTGCTCCAACCGAAGCAGACAGCCCTATCAAGAAGGTTTGATGCGTATCTCCTGTGGCAAAAGCCGCGGCAAAAATGGGCGCAAGAGTAGAAACTGACCCATCCATGAGACCAGCAAGACCAGGTTGAATCCATGTCAAAAGCAGCTGTCTGTGCGTTTTTGATGGCTTTTTTGTTTCTTGACTTACCGTTTTTCTTCGGGAGCTTTTATGATGCTTCTTAGCCGTTACAAGAGTTGTGCGATTACACGGTGAATCTATCGTTGAAGCCATCGTGCTTGCGCGATTGTTACAAGAAAGGCACAGAAGCTCCTTATAATTTTCAAGCTCTCGCATGCCCATTGCCGCAAAAATTTCTGCGTGCTTTGAAGAATAAGGCTCTAAAGCTTTGGCATATTTTAAATAAAGAGCGGCATTTTGTTCTTTGGCTTTCAGCGCTCGAAGCATCACTTGTTGTGCTGAACGAAAGGACAGAGCTTTACGTTGTACAAATGAAAAAAACGATCTCAACATTTCCTGTTCCTTTGCACTTTAGAATAGTTCTAAAGTTATAAGAGAAAAAAGAGCAAAGTCAATCTAAAATTAAAAAATTGTAAAAAGTCAGTGTGATGAAAAGAACAGCCGAGAGATGTAAAGGTTGCAGTGTTAAAAAAATAAAATTTGCTTAGAAAACAAAATAAGCCAGCAAAAAAACGTGATTCTATAAAACGATGCTAGAAAAATGCAGAAAAGAGAAAGACTGGCGATTTTACCAAGGAATTGTGGTCATGAATGAGGAGAGATGGAGGTGAGAGCGGCTGGGGGAGATGTCCGTGTTGGCTTTTGGAGATGATGGGGGGTGGGCAGATTTAAGGCTATGGGGTGTGCTGTGGGGAAGTTTTGTTGCTGTTGGGTTGTGGAGAAAGCATGTGATTGTTAATCTTTTTTAGAAACTGAGCGACGCTTTTTGCTGCAATATAAAAGCAGGCAAGCATATGAAACAGGCTGGTAAAGACATTCCAACTGGCAAATGAGCGAAAGCATATAGGGATTTTAGAACAAGAAGGAGGGGATGTTCAATTGGTTAAAGAGCTGAGTCTTATCTGTTGTTCTGCTTATTGCATTGAAACGATGACTGGTAGCTGAGAGGCAGGCATGTTGGTGTGGGGAGAGCAATATGGCAAGGTTCGTGGGAGGACTGCTGTGTTTTAGAGGGCGGTGGAGAGCATGCTCCATGCTCTTTGGTTGTTATTTTTTAGAACTCAACAGACCTTTTGAAGCAATATAAAAACTGGCAAGCATGTAAAAGAGGCTGGCAACCACATTCCAGCCAGCAAATGAGAGAAAAAGAAAGCGTATGGGGGCTTCAGAACAAGAAGGCGGGTGGATGGTGTTTAATTGGTTAAAAAGCTGAGAGACGTCTGTTGTTCTTCTCATGGCACTTAATCCACAGCTGGGGGGGGCTGGCCAAAAACCATATTCAATACCCGCATGGTATACTGCTAAGACAAGGCTGATGAACATTAAGACAAAAACACAAAAAAATGAAAGTTGTACCCAAGAAGAAATGCGAAAAAACCATGCTCCAAAACCTGCTAAAAGCAAAAAGGGCAGTGCACTGTAATAGGGAAAACGCTCAATAAGGCATAAATCACAAGGAAGATAGCCTCCAATATATTCAAAACCAAGGGCGAGACCTATTGTGCTTGTTAGGCAAAAAGCAAGGGAAAAAGCCCATAAACTTTGCTCTTTGCGGCTTGGTTCAAGGTGAAGGTGCTTGTGGAAAATAGAGCGAGAAGAAAAATTGCTGGACATGGAGCAGGTTCCTTAAAGTCAAAGCTGCTTGTTCACAAAAGCTATGAAAATTCCATAAGCAATTAGGACACTAACACAACCAATCAAGACAATCCATTTGAAATGACGGGAAAGAAAATTCATGGCTTGTTGGCCAAAACGCTGAATAAGCCAAGCAAGAAGATAAAAACGAGCACCCCTAGCAAAAATACAGGTGAGAATGAAAAGCCCAATATGCACACCCATGACACCCGCCAAAATTGTGACAATCTTGATAGGAGGAAGATGAAAAAAACCTGATGTGATCAGTAAAATCACCAGAAATTGCAGCGTTGCATGGTTTTTGAGAGCTTCAAAACTTTCAACTTTACCGTAAAATTCTAAAATCGGTTTGGCAAGCGCGTCATAGGCAAAATGCCCAATAAACCAACCAGCAATGCCGCCCAAAACAGAACACATCGTAGCAATAAAGGCATAGCGATAAACCCGCTTGGGATGAACAAGAGCCATCGGTATATATAATACATCTACCGGAATGGGAAAAACAGAACTTTCAATAAAGGCAATGAAACCAAGCCAATGGGGCGCTGTGCCCCGATTTGCTAAAGAAATCGTCCAAAGCTTTAATCTGTTTAATATCATCAGGGATTTCATAAGCCTAATAGGTAAAGACTTTACAAATTATGCGCCATAAAGATGGCCAAACAAATATTTTTGAAATTCACGCGTTAAAAAATTCTCTTCAGAAAAATATTCTTGATAACTTATGAAACAAAAATCATACCGATTGTGCAAAAACAAAAAATCTGTTGTTGACGAATCTGTCCTTCTTCATATAGTGCAGAAGGATAATGAACAGATCTGTTCTTTATAACAGCGTGCGGGTGTGGTGGAACTGGTAGACGCGCCAGACTCAAAATCTGGTTCCGAGAGGAGTGTCGGTTCGAGTCCGACCACCCGCACCACTTTATAAATTCTGTATCACTTGATATCGTTTTTTATCTTATTATCATTGATAATTTACTGTTTTTGTTTCCATAATTATCTTTTTTATACGATTTTGATGTTTGATCAATGCGTTAAAAGCGCAATTCAAAAGGTGGTTTTTAAAGTCATGAGGAAGACAAAAATGCGGGGTAGATTTTGTCCGTTTTAATTGTAAAAATTTTGTTTTTAGGGAAATATGCTGATGGAGCTCGACTCTGGCTTATCAAAACTGCACCATTTTATCGGCTGCCCCTTGTTTCCAGTGCATGATTTATCGATTTTGTAAATCTTATCATCATTCTATAAAATGGTGTCTCTTCAAGATAGGGTTATACGCTCTATTCATAGAGATAAGTGCAATATTCTGTCGCTTTGGGTTGTTTTTGCTTGTGCGTTCTTTTCTTTTGAAGCATATTAAATCCGAAAAATGATAATTGTTGAAAGACTCATCTGCTGTGCTAGCAAAATATGCTCTATGCCTCTAAAATATCCGATGAGCACTATTACTCTCTCCATGCTGCTTGCTTTGGTGGAAAAGGTGTGTGGGAACTTCAATACAGAAGTTGTCCAGTGATTTTGTGAGGGGATGGCATCAATAGGGGGAGAGGGGGCTTGTGGCATGTCATTGGGGGTAGCGCTTTTCTTCCCCAAAATACCGCAAAACAGCACCGTGCTGTAAATGCCCATGCTTGTTGTCAAGTAAATATGAAGCCATTTTTGATGCTGTCTGTGGATGGGGGTAAATCCTTCCGTGAGAGAAGGTATAGGCATCCCTCATCTATCCATTGATGAAGTGGTAAAGCAGATATTTACTAACCCCCAATGCTATCAAAAATCGTGGCATGGAGACGGTATGTCTGAGAGTGTTTCTAGAGGTATTTTTATTTTTTGCTGTTATCTATAAGCTGAACCTGCTTATAAGAGCGAATGGTTTTGATTGCTTTCATAGAACAGGGGCGCAAATGAGAATAGCTGCCCGTGTGAGAGTTTCTTATACAGAGTGTAAAATGATGAATTATTTTTATAAAGCAATATGTTGGTTTGTGGTGAGAGCAATCTTATTATCGTTTTGTGAGAGCTTCGTTTTCCAAGCAAGGAGAAAAAAGCTCGAAATGAGCAATCTGCCGTCTCAATTTATATGTCTCATATAAGGCTGCTGTTAGAGTGTCGGCGCAGGCTTTGATTGATGCAAAGCTATGGAACAGGGATTTTTGAAAAAATCAGAGCAATAAGCAAATTGGGGCATTTTGCTGATTGTTTGGAAGATTTTGCTCAAAACTATCAGTAAAAAGCAGAAAGAATATCTCACCCATGTAGAATGGCTGAAATTCTTTTTTATTCAATGGATCATTTTATGCCAAAAGTTATTATATAAATAGATTTTTAAAAATAATAATATGCTTTTTATATATGCATTATGTTTTTTATAAAGAACAGATTGGTAAAAATTTTTTACAGAATAAAGCATTCTCGTAAAACCGTAAAAATTTGCTTGATTTTACTCCTTAGGGGGCATGAGTACGTTCCTCACGCAAAACAGAACGCTCTTGCGTTGCCTATTCACGCGCGTATTTTAAAAAACTCTCTTAATATTGTTAAGCCTATTTTGCAACGGCGCCTATAAATGCTATACTGTAAAATCCATGGAGAGTATCACCATCTTTACACTTATAAAGTGGTAAACCAGTTCATACTCTTTACCAGCGCCAATGCTACAGCAGCCCTTGGCAGTTGAGAATGTTTTAAGAAGAGGAACTTTAACCTTTTTTGTATAGTTGATACATCATCATCATCTGTACGCTTAGGAAGAAACCAGCGGGTCACTATACTCTTTTTCAGCACCCAATTTTGCGATAGCTCTTGGTAGTTGAGAGTGTTTAGGAAGGGGCGTTTTAGTCCTTTTTTGAATGTCTTTATCCCTATACTTATCCTCTTAATATGTGAGCATGTGATGGTGATTGATTGAACATGGGAGAGATTTGAAAGGATGGGATTTTCCGATATTGGGGTTTCTTATTCAAGATGGGGAACGCTCTATCGGTCTTATAAATCAATGTATTATCTCATATCTAGCTGATAAAAATAAAAACCCTGCTTTTGGCAGGGTTTTTGGCAATTTAATTTTGTCATCAATTAAAATTTATAAGCAACACCAATGCGGAAATCATTCGTGTTGTAGCCAATTTCAAGCTTGTCTTCTCCAAATTTCTTTTTACCAAAATCCGCATAGCGATATTCTGTACGCAGAATAATATTATTGGTCATTGCAAAATCAAGACCAGCACCAACTGTATAACCAATCATTGTTTTTGTTTCATCGAGTACATTGCCAGAGGCAAAGACAAACGAGTCTTCTTGGGATTTTGATAAAATGGACATAATATATTGCATTTGTGCATAGGCAATACCGCCAGAGATATAGGGCATAACGCGATCAGAAGCAAAACCTATACGCACGCGCGTAGCACCAGCCCATTTCTCTTTCAAAGTGACACTGCTTATAACAAGATCACCATAATTGGGGATCGTTTCATCTGGAGCTGCAGGTTTTACAACGCGAATACCAGCTTCTTCAAAAACTTCGTTAATGGAATCGAGTTCATCATCATCTAGAATCTTTCTTTCTTCACCCGTTCTGGTATCCTTTTTACCAGACCACATGAAATCTGTATCAACACCGAGCACAAAATTGTTGCCAAGATCAATATTCGAGCCTAAATACCCCCCTCCCATAAAACCTGATGGTTTAGGTAATAATTTTTTATCAATCCAATACCATTTTCCAGTCGTTGCATCTTCAGAGTAATTAAAGACGCTTTTGCTGGAAAAACCACCAAACTGACCTCCAAAATACAAGCCTGTCCAAGAATAAGGTGGAGCAACAATAACCGCTGGAACATTCGGTTTGATAATATTTGATTTTATTTCTGGAAAAGTCGCGGTATCAGCTGCTTGAACTGTAGAAGTTGCCATTAAAGCGGCTAGAGATACTGATATTAAATGTTTTCTTTTCATAAAAACCCCTAGTTTATTTCAAGATGAAAGATATGATATATACATAATAAATATAAAAATCCATATATGCATAAAAATAAAATACTATACAAGTTTTATATATGCAAACAGTTTAAAATTTCCTTAAGCTGATTTGTGAATGAGTGGATAGTAATCAATGCGTTACGCTTTATCGAGCATTGTGCTAAATTCTGTGCTGAATGTTTTGCTCGTTTTAAAGAATACTCTTGACCATCCCATCATGTCTTTCTTATTCCTTGAATCACAGTTTGATTTATAATGCTTATTCATCGTTTTGCATCTTGAAGGAGAGTTTCCAATATCCAAAGCTTCTCTCTTTTCCAATCTCTCTCATATGAAAACAATGTGAATGAATCAAAATCTTTTGTTTTCACGTCATAAGAAGGATTGGTGTGTGCATAAAAACATTCAAAAAAGGAATAAAATGTCTCTTATGAACGCTCGCAAGTGTTAAGGGTTGCTAAAGCATTGGGCAATAGTAAAAGAGTATGAATTGGTTTACCACTTTAAGTGTAAAGATTGATAAGGCTTAATAGATTGTATCATTTTCACGGGAAGATTGATACTTTTCCACAGGCACTCCATCCACAGATACTATTGAACATGGCTTTATGTTGCGTGAAAATAGGCATGAGAATTCAGAGCACGGTGCTGTTTTGCAGTATTTTATGGCACGAGAAGCATACCACCATAACATGCTCCATGAAAGCAAACCTGCTTACCATTGATGCCAACACCTCACAAGGTCATTGGACAAATCCTTTTTTGAAGTTCCCATGCAACTTTTTCATCAAACCAGCAACATAGAGAGACAAAATGTAAAGGCTATCGTAACATTGGGCGCTGATAAAGCATATAGTGCTAGCTGGTCCTTCATAAGCATAATGATGATGTTCCACGGATTTTACAGTATAGCATTTAAGGGTGTTATAGCATTTTTATAAGCGTAACGATGATGCACAACTATATAAAAGGGCTTAAAGCTTCTCTTACTAAAAACTCTCAAGTGCTAGGAGGTATCGTAATTGGGCGCTGATAAAGAGTGTGATAGTGTAAGCTGGCTCCTGCATGAGCGTAACGATGATGGTGCTCCATAGATTTTACAGTATAGCATTTATGGGTGCTGTGGCAAAATGGGCTTGGGAGCATGAAATGTGCTTGGATACGTTAAGAGAGTTTTTTAACAAGCACGCGAATTGGCAATACAATAGCATTTTTACAATGGTGTTTTTTGTGTGAAGGACGTGATTCCCTTCGCGAAGGTGACAAACAAAAACATGAGGCTATCTCCATGCTTTAAAAAGGTTGTTCCAAGAAGCACTGTTTTAAAAAACATTCTTTATCACCTTCATGAAGTGGACAAAATACAGGATTTATAAAAAGAGAAAAAACGATATTTTTTGTCATCATAGATTGAAGGTACAACCTCGGGGAATGGTTATTGTTGGCTGAATATGCAAACCGGTTTGTTCAATCCCAATACTTTCCCATTGTTTATTCTTTTTTGATGAACCGGCAAGAGGGTTTATCTCTTATAAGTATGTATATCATAATGTGTTGCTCCAACCAAATCATAAGCAACAACAGACATGATACCTTTATCCATTGGCGTTATTCTATAAGTCACATTGATAGCTGTGTTTTGATGCTTTTTAGGTTGATTTGTAGAGACTACATCATATCCATTTCGTTGCAACAGATTGATAAATAAAGGAGTAAAGTTGTCTTCTGTGCTCTTTCTTTTCCAATGAGTGTTGTTGTCGCTGGTGGTAAAGAATTTTTAAGAGTGCGCACAAAATCGTTGGCAATGAATTGTGCATCACCCTTTGTAACATTTCGATCAACATCATTTGATAAATGCTTACAGATGCGCAACAAGCTGTCAAGACAAGAGCAACAACAACAAATATTTTAACATCTTTACTCCCCTTATAAATTGTTGTTCTCTCGTAGAAAGTTCCTACATGAGAAACAAGCAGCTTTGAGAATAATATTCATACCATATCACTTTCCAAGCAAGCGGTTGTTCATCAATGTTTTGAAAACCATTGTTTGAGATGTGCAATAACATTATCTATGGCGTCCATAAGGCGAGCAAAATCAAGGATCAGCAAAAAAAGAAAAAATGCTATCCACTTCATGAGACGCGACATCATC